>PXRM01000001.1 GCA_003020985.1 Halobacteriales archaeon QS_4_70_19
GTCGGTGGTGGTCGTGTCACCACCCCCGTCGTCGGTGGGGGTCGTGTCACCACCCCCGTCGTCGGTGGGCGTCGAGTCAGTCGTCGTGTCGTCGGTGGTGGTCGTGTCACCACCCCCGTCGTCGGTGGGGGTTGCGTCACCGCCGTCGTCAGTCTCGGTCGCGGTGGGCGTCGATTCGTCGGAGTCACCACCGTCCTCACCGTCCTGCTCACTCGGCGGCGGGCCGAGCTGCTCGCGGGCCTCCTGCTCGGAGTCGCACTCGCAGATGTAGAAGTAGTGCGAGGGCAGATAGGTCTGACCGAACTGACCGTTGAACCCGGTCCCGTTGCCGTAGCCCTCGATCTGGTACCATCCCGGCTCCTCGGGCATCCCGTAGCAGTCCTCCTGCACGGAGATGATCTGGTCGTCAGGGTAGACCTCCAGGTTCGCGTCGCCGTCCTCACGGCCTTCGCCCTGACCTTCACCCTGACCGCCCCGGTCATCCCGAGGCGGCGCGGCGATCTCGTTACTCTCGAAGAAGTCCACGTAGATGGAGTGCTTGTTGTAGATCGTGTCCTCCCGGTAGCTCAGGAGGTCGATGTCGGTCTCGGTTCCGGGGTCGTCACCGTCCCGGTCGATGCCGAACGCCCGGGTGGTGTCAGGGGTACACTCCGAGAAGTCGATGTCCTGGCTCTTGATCCAGATCCAGGAGGCGTTCTCGGTCCCCTTCGGCGTCCCGGCCTTCTCGAAGAGGGTCTTCGTCAACCCGGAGAGGTGGTGGACCGTCGCGTCGTTGGTCCCGTCCGGGTTCTTGTCGCGGGGGTAGTGATCCTGCTGCTCCGGGATCACCACCGTGTAGTTCCCGTTCTCGGTACCGTGCTTGGCGGAGTCGGCAACCGATGAGTTCGCGGAGGGACTGCCGACCGCGGCGCCCGTCAGGGCGACAGAGATGAACAGTGCAGTTACGACCAGTAGTGTGGATACCGTGCCCGTTGGCGGGCGGTCTGGACGAAGCATGCAACACGGTACCACGACACTTCTCCGGAATACTATGGACGGCGTAACGACTGTTGCGAGCCCGAGGAAAACCGCCGGAGTGCGGCGGTAAACCACTGCCTAACGGTATGAGGGCCCGTCGGTAGCCGGGTCGGTGGAGGTTTATATGTCTCGACGTATCGTTCTATCGTAAGAACTACCCGTCGATTGACGGTTGCAAGAGCGCCCGCGCACGGCCCGTGACCCCGTCTGGAGCCCCAGTCAGTGAACCGTAGCCCGGCCGGGAGTCGTCGGTTTCGAGTCAGTTCGAGGGGTCTACCGGTGAACTTCGCCGGTTTCCGTTCGGGGCCGTCGGATCCACCGGTAGCCACAACGACGCGCGAAGACGGTGGGCAGGCGTCTCCTCCTCGGGTCTCGGTGGCAGTTCACTGGCCGATACAGCGCTCGTCGGTCGAGAACTGTCCGGAGGGGGACGGCCGAGTCCCACGGGCGGACACTCATCGATATCCGGGGACGGATGCGGCTGTCCGTCTCTCAGATGTCCGCCGCGAGTCGCTCGCCGGTTTCCAGGCCGTCCCGGAGTGCCGCGTGGAGGCGCGCCTCCCCGGCGACCCAGTCCCCGGTGAAGTAGAGGTCGTGCGCGGCAGCCTCGTCGAGGAGGTCCGTCTCCGCGCCGTCGTCGGGGAGGGCGTACCGCCAGCCCTGGTGGTCGGTCCAGTCCGGGTCCGAGAGGTGGGGTTCGTCCAGCAACTCGGCCGCCGCGTCCACGGCTGCCGTGCAGAGGGTGTCGGCGTCGTCGTCGTAGTGCTCGCACGACCAGTCCGGCGCCATCTGGACGACGAGGAGCGACTCGCCCGCTGGAACGTGGCCGTCCTTGCACTCCTCGCGTGCGAGCCAGCCCACGTCGTGCTCCCGGTCCGTGTTGACGAGGGCGTACCAGGGCCGGTCGATGCCACGCTCGTAACCCAGGACGACCGTCACGATACTCCGGTAGGGGACGGCCGCGACCGTCTCGACGAGCGTCCTCCGGAGGTCGTGGTCCCAGGCGGCGTCCCGGAGGAGGTCGACCGTCTGCGGTGCCGGCGGGGTACCCGGGTCCGGCGGTGGACCGTCGCGTTCGTGGCCGCGAACAGCCGTTTGGCGATCTGCGTGAGGCCTC
Source organism: Halobacteriales archaeon QS_4_70_19 (assembly GCA_003020985.1). Taxonomy (GTDB): domain Archaea; phylum Halobacteriota; class Halobacteria; order Halobacteriales; family Haloarculaceae; genus Haloglomus. The sequence goes on from PXRM01000001.1 coordinate 2,135, forward strand.
GCTCGTAGCTCCACTTGTGGTCGTCGGCGTCCCGGCCCTCCGAGATGTCGCCGTCGGCATCGAACGTCCAGACCGGCGCCGTGACGTCCACCAGCCCGTCCGTGTCGAGCTCCTCGGTCAGGAGCCGGGTGACGCGCTCGTCCTCGGATTTCACGTAGTTAGCGCCGTAGTCGTAGACGTACTCGTAGCCGTTCCGGCGCCGGGTGGCCGCACGTCCGCACACGCCGCCGGACTTCTCCAGTACGGTCAGGTCTGCATCCGTCCCCCGGAGCGCGTACGCGGCGGCGGCGGTCCCTGCGCCGGCCCCCACGAACCCGATGCGTGTCATCGAGTTCCGCTAGGGCCGGTCGTCGTGAAAGGGTTCCGTCGGCGGCGACCCGGACGGTCCCCGTCGGTGCTTCCCGGACCGGCACGTCGGGACGTAATTAGCGTGCGATGGGCGCAAAGACGGGAATAATGCCTTGGTTGATGGAGTAAAATCCGCAAGTGGCTGGTAGCTGTATTCTACACCACACTATTGTCCTATACTGGTGATATCCGGGTAATATGCCGACAGCCCGGAGGAGCCGGTCCGCTCGTTGCGTACCCGTTCCGTTCAAGTGTGGAAGTCGCTTACGTCCTCCAACGAGATGAGCGAGGACTTCTACGAGGTACTGGGGGTGTCACGCGACGCGAGCCAGGACGAGATCGAACAGGCCTACCGGAAGAAGGCGGCGGAGTATCATCCCGACGTGAGCGACGATCCGAACGCCGAGGAGAAGTTCAAGCGGATCAGGAAGGCGAAGGAGGTCCTCACGGACGAGGAGCAGCGCCGCGCCTACGACCAGATGGGCCACGAGCGCTTCGAGCAGGCCGACAAGCGCGGCGGGTTCGACGGTGGTCCCGGCGGTGCGGGTGCCGGACCCTTCGGCGGCGGAGGCGGCGGCGACCCGTTCGGTGGGGCCGGCGGGATGGGCGACATCTTCGAGCAGTTCTTCGGTGGCGGCGGTGGCGGCGGTCGCGGGGGTGCCCGACAGGGTGCCGACCTCCGGACGTCGCTGTCGATCACGCTCGCGGAGGCCTACGAGGGGGTCACGAAGCAGTTGAACGTCACACGGCCCGAGCGGTGTCCGGACTGCGACGGGTCGGGGCACCCGCCGGGCGCGGACTCGCAGACCTGTCCGCAGTGTAACGGCCGGGGCCAGGAGACGACCGTCCGGCAGACGCCGCTCGGGCGCGTCCAGCAGACCCGTACCTGCAGCCGCTGCGAGGGCGAGGGGACGCTGTACGACGAGACCTGCTCGACCTGCGGCGGCGGGGGCATCACCCGCGAGGACGCCAGCCTGGAGGTCGAGATCCCGTCGGGTATCGAGAGCGGCCAGACCCTCCGGATGGAGCGCGAGGGCGCCCCCGGCGAGGGTGGCGGACCCGAGGGCGACCTCCTCGTGGAGATCGAGGTCGAGGACCACCCCGACTTCGACCGCGACGGGGCGGACCTCCACTACACGCTCCCCGTGTCGTTCCCGCAGGCCGTCTTCGGCGACGCCGTCGAGGTGCCGACGCTGGACGGCCCCGTCGAGATGGACCTCGACGCGGGCGTCCAGTCCGGCGAGACCCGGCGGCTCCGCAGCAAGGGGATGCCCCGGCTCCAGCGCCGCGGGCAGGGCGACCTGCTCGTCCACGTCCAGGTCGTCACCCCGCGGGACCTCAACGAGGAGCAGCGCGAGGCGCTGGAGGCGTTCGCCGAGGCCTCCGACGAGGACCTCGAGGTGGACCAGACCTTCTTCGAGAAGATCAAGAGCAGTTTCTGACGGCTCCCGTCGCCGCAGGTCACCGAACCGTCACCTCGCCCCGCTCTCCGCCCGCGAATTTAAACGTGAAGCGGCCCTCATCACCGCCGAGAGGGCCATGAGCGAGAAGTCGGAGGCCGACCCGGACCTGTCGTTCTCGACCGCCGCCGACCTCCGGGAGGCGTCCGACGGGGACGACGAGGACGCTTTCGCGGACCTCCGGCACCCGGAGCGGTCCTTCCCCCGCGCCGGCGGGATGCAGTACGAGGGGGCGACGGTCATCGAACTACGGCCACGCGACGGGCCGACGGACGAGGCGGCGCTGGCAGCACTGGCCGAGGACGTCCTGTCCGCCGACCGCTACCGCGTCGGAGACTGGTTCGACCTGCCCCTGCCGGTCTTCCTCGTCCACGACGACGAGACCGGCGACACCTTCCGCGTCGCCGTCCGCGAGGACGCCATCGAACTGCACGTCCGCTCCGAGACCGGCGCGGCCGGCCTGCGGGCGTTCCGGGACCGGCTCGCCGACGCGACCGGCGGCACGCAGTCGGGCCCCTCCGACTGGCGCGCGACCCGCCGGACCGACTGAGACGGCTGTCCGTCCGCAGCGGGTCCGCCCGCATCGAGTACGGGCGGACGCGCTACCTGTCCGGGAGCCACTCCTCGTACCGGCGCGGCGAAAAGTGCCCCGGGGAGTCCGGCTATCGCGTGTCGCTGTCACCCATCGCGAAGCCGACGCCGGGGAAGACGGGGGTCAGCGCGAGCTGGAGGAAGCTGTCCGCGGTGTTCAGCGCGACGAGACCAGCCAGCCGGTCGACCGCCGCGAGCCCGAGGACGGTGACGAGCGCCAGGACGGCGCAGAAGATGATGGCCACGAGCGTTTGGGGGCTGTTTCCGATACCATCCTTCGTACTGGTCTCCGTTGCCTGTGCCACTGCGCCAGAGACGACACGTCGGAGCGTTGATTGCTGTTTTCCGGGGTGTGACAGAACTCTCGCCCGTGGCCCATCCAGATTGCCGGGAGTAGCAAGTTTATATATCGCCGATTCCGTGGTATTCGGTGCGTTTAGGGGAGTGGGACGCGCGAACCGGATAACATGGAGGGCGTTCTCTGGTACGTGCTGACGGGGACGCGCGGCGGGGTCAACCGTGCGCGTATCCTCAGAGCCCTCGATGAGCGCCCTCGCAACGCGAACAAACTCGCAGAGGACCTGGACCTGGACTACAAGACGATCCGCCATCACCTCGACGTCCTCCTCGAGAACGACATCGTCCGGGATACGGGCGACGACTACGGTGCCGTCTACCTGCCGACCGACCGCGCGCGCCGGAACTGGGACACCGTGGAGGAGATAATCGAGGATGCACTCTGAGCCTCGCAGGTCGAACGTGGTATCGGCTCCAGTCCAACTCGGGCCGGATTTGGGAAAACGTATACCTGGCGATGGGGTTAACCCATTAACAGACACGTAGTATGGCCTCAGCCCTCGTCGACGCCGTTCGCCTGCTGACCGTACTGAACCTCCTCTTACTTCTGGGTCTCGCGGCGATCTGGGGCCGGAACTGGTGGGAACTGCGCTCGAAGCACGCCCTCGGACTGCTCCTGTTCGCCGTCCTCCTCATCGGGGAGAACGCTCTCGGGGCCTACCTGTTCGTGTGGGACCCGACCGTCTCGGCGTGGATCGGCGACCCCCAACTCGTGCCGCCGCCGGCACAGCAGGCGATGGCCGCGTTCCGGGTCCTCGAGTTCGCCGGTCTGACCTTCCTCGCCTGGATCACCTACGACTGACCCCCGCCGCGTCACGCTGCCCCGTCCCGTCTTCTCTCTCCGCCGTGTCGGAACCCGCAAGCGACTTGCCATCGGCACCTCTCTGACGGCCCATGACCGTCTCCCGCGAGGTCGAACTGGAGGGCCACATCATCGACTCGGGGATGATGCAGTCGGCCTTCGGTATCATCATGGATCTGGGGGGTTCGTTCGACGTCGAGACGTTCGAGATCGGCCGGTCGAAGACCGAGACCTCCTACGCCCGGCTCACCGTCACGGCCGAGGACGAGGCGACGCTCCAGACCATCGTCCACGAGCTCCATCAGAACGGTGCCAACCCCGCCGACCCGAACGACGCCGAACTGACCCCGGCGCCCGACGATCAGGTCGTCCCGACCGGGTTCTACTCCACTACCAACCACCCGACGGACGTCCGGGTCGGCGGCGAGTGGATTCCCGTCGAGAACGTCGAGATGGACTGTGCGGTCGTCGTCGAGGGAGCGGCCCCACGGGGCGAGGAGGTGACCGGTGAGGCAGCCGAGTCAGACACGGACGCCGAGAAGCCCCGCGCGTACACGAAGGTCCTCAACGCCGTCGAGGCGGGCGACCTCGTGGTGACCGGGGAGGCGGGCATCCGTGTCCGGCCGCCGGAGCGCCCGCGGGGGAGCGAGGGTGCCTTCGGCTTCATGCAGGGCGGCATCTCCTCGGAGCGGCCCTCCGAGTCGACGATCGAGAAGGTCGCCGATGCCATCGTCGAGACCGAACGCGAGGGCGGGGACGTACTCGCGGTCTGCGGGCCCGCACTCGTCCACTCCGGTGCCCGCGAGGAACTGGCCCGCCTCGTCCGGGAGGGGTACATCGACATGCTCTCGGCCGGCAACGGTTTTGCCGTCCACGACATCGAGCGGGACCTCTACGGCACCTCGCTGGGGATGAACACGGAGACGCTCGACCACGCCCGCGAGGGCCACAAGCACCACATCTACACCATCTCCGAGGTCATCCGCGCGGGCGGCATCGAGGCCGCCGTCGAGGACGGCCTCGTCGAGTCCGGCGTGATGTACGAGTGCGTCGTCAACGACCGGCCGTACGTCCTGGCCGGGTCCATCCGCGACGACGGCCCGCTCCCCGACACCATCACGGACGCCGTCGAGGCCCAGGACGCCATCCGCGAGCAGGCCCACGAGGCCGACATGGTGCTGATGCTGTCGACGCTGCTACACTCGGTCGCCGTCGGCAACTGCCTCCCCTCCACCACCCGCGTCGTCTGCGTCGACATCAACCCGGCCACCGTCACACAGCTGCTCGACCGTGGCTCCGCGCAGGCCGTCGGAATGGTCACTGACATCGGGACGTTCGTGCCCATCCTGGCGGAGAAGATCCTGGACGAGTAGCGGGGCTCCGCTCCGGCCGGAACCCCCCGTCCGCGAGCGGTGATCGAAGGGAACCCGACCCCCGGGTGGCACCGACCGAATCCGGGCAGGTCCGACGCCAGCTGCCGACCTGGCCGTGTCCGCTCGGCGTCGTTCGTAGCCACGCTTTTCCGGCCGCCGCCCCTCGATTCGGGTGATGCCGTTCGAAGGCGACATCGCTCCGACGTTCACGGCGACGTACGGTACCAGCGACCACGAACCGTTCGACCTCGAGGCGATGCTCGGTGACGGCCCCGTCGTGCTGGCGTTCTTCCCGGGCGCGTTCACCCCTCCCTGCAGCAACGAGATGGTAGCGCTCGAGGACCACATCGGCGACTTCGAGGCTGCCGGGGCGACCCTGCTCGGCGTCAGCGCGGACTCGCCGTTCTCGCTGGGAGCGTTCCGCGAGGAGTACGACCTCTCGTTCGACCTCGTGAGCGACATGGACCGGAACGCTATCGACGCCTACGACCTCGGAATCGACATCGGGGACCTCGGGCTCCACGACATCGCGAACCGTGCCGTCTTCGTCCTCGACGAGGACGGCACCGTCACCTACGCCTGGGTCGCCGACGACCCGACGAACGAACCCGACTACGATTCGGTGCTGGAGGCGGTGCAGGCCGCGTAGGGCCGGAATATCCGGTCAGAATCCCTACTACCTTCTAAGATTGCGAAATTTCTCTCGGACGCAGGGGATAGAATCGTTACCTTCGTCGGCCGTCGGTTCCTCAGACCCCCTCGACGGTCTTGCGGAACTCCAGCACGTCCGAGCGTGCCCGACTGATCTTCTCGCCGGTCTCGCCGCCGACCTCGTCGGCGAGTTCAGTGAGCTTGTGCATCACCGTGTCGAGCGCGCCGTGGTCGGGGCCCGTGTCGCGGTCCGCGAACCCGTCGACGCGGTCGGCCAGGTTCTCCAGTCGCTCCGCGGGTTCGCCCTCGGTCTCCGCGGCTGCCTCGGCGATGCGGTCGCTCGCGGTACGCAGGTGTTCGCGTGGGTCGTCACTCATACGCGGCGGTTCCGCGGAGACCGATAAAACGGTGTCGCTCGGTCAGAGCGAATCGGTGAGCGGCACCACCACGGCCGGCCGGTCGGTCTCCAGCAGGAGGTCCTGTGCCGTCGAGCCGAAGACGAGTTTGCCGGTCGGCGACCGCTTCCGGATGCCGATGACGAGTTCGTCGACGTCGTTCTCCTCGGCGAATTCGACGATGTCCTCCTGCGGGCTGTTGCCGCGGATGAGCTGGTGGGTCTCGACGTTCGGGAACCGGCCCTCGAAGTAGTCGGTGGCCTCGCGGCCCTCGATGACGTCCTCGTCGGTCGTGTCCTCGCCACCGGGCAGCGAGTTGACCACGAACACCGTGTCCTCGTCGGTGACCCGGCCGTCGAGATAGTTGCCCAGCCGCTCCGCGGTCTCCGCCGTGTCCACGCCGACCAGATAGCGCGTCATACCCCACCCGTCTCGCCGCCCCTACTTAAAAACGGGCGGTGATTGGCCGGGTCCGGGAACGGTCGAGACCAGCGAGGGGCGTCCGGGCGCGTGGGATGCGCACGGGGAATACGGCAACGTATTAGTATATCTGGCAGGAATTGCCCAGAGACATGCGCTCCACATCGGGCGGGTGGCGAGCGTGACCGAGACGCGGCGGCGGCTGGCCCAGGAACTCGGCGTCGTCACGGGGTTCGAGGACCCCGTGGCGGCCCTGGAGCAGTACCACACCCCGCCGGACCTCGCGGCCCACATCGTCCACGTCGCGGACCTCCAGGGCGACATCCAGGACGAGACCGTCCTCGACCTGGGCTGCGGGACGGGGATGCTCGCGCTCGCGGCGGCGCTGCGTTCGCCGGCACAGATCGTCGGCGTGGAGCTGGGCGCCGACGCACTGGCGACCGCCCGGGCCAACGAGCGCCGGGTGGGTGCCCGCGCGGACACGGCGTGGGTGCGCGGCGACGCGACCCGACTCCCGCTCGACCCGCCGCCGTGTACGATGTTGATGAACCCGCCCTTCGGCGCGCAGGGCGGCAACGAGCACGCCGACCGTGCGTTCCTCGAGACCGCAGCCACGGTGGCCCGGGTCTCCTACTCGGTCCACAACGAGGGCAGCGAGTCGTTCGTCGAGTCGTTCGCCGCCGACAACGGTGGCGAGGTCACGCACGCGTTCCGCGCGGAGCTGGAGCTTCCCCACCAGTTCGACCACCACGAGGCGGCAGCGGATGTCGTCAACGCGGAGGTCTTCCGGATCCGCTGGCGTGACGGGTAGCCCCGCGTCCGCCCGTCAGTTGTAGCTCTCCTTCCGGGCCACCTGCACCCGGGTCCCGTTCCGCGCGACGTACAGCGCCCGGCCCTCCCGGCTCACCTCCAGGCCGCCGACCGCGACCCGGCTCCCGTTCGCGGGGATGGGCACGCGGCCGAGTCGCTCGGTCCCGTTCGAGACGTTGACCGCGAACGCGTCCGGGTCCCCCGGCTGGCCGGGCAGCGGCTCGACGGTGACGTTCCGGCCGGCCACGGTGGCGTCGGCGGTGGCCGGGAGAGAGCGGTAGGCGAACTTCCAGGGCCGGTCGTCGACCCGGAGGCGGATGCGGTAGGTCGTCCCACCGCCGAGGGCAGACCAGCCCGTCCGGTTCACGACGACGATCCGCCGGTAGGTGGGACCGCCGACCCGAATCCGCCGTGTACCGCTGAACGCGAGCCGGCGCTTGCTCGCCTCCTCCCACCAGATGTTGCGTCGCTCACTGACGACGATGGCCCCCGAGACGGTGACGTTCGAGGTCCGGACGCCCGGTACGTCGAAGGCGGTTACGAAGCGGTCGGGCACGTCCTCGGCGTAGTAGACCGTGTAGTCACCCGCCTCGACACCGGTGGCCTCGTCGAGGCCGGTCCCGGTGTCGGCGATCGTCAGCAGGTTGTACGGGACGGCCACGAGCGAGAGGGCGACGAGGACGCTCGCCAGGAGCCCGAGTGCGGCCTCGCGGCGGGAGAGGTCGATGCTGGGAACGAGGTCGCGTGCTGTCGCGCCCGCGCCGCTCGCGACCAGTGCCGCGACGAGGAAGAGGAGCGCGACCCCGCCGGCCCGGTAGAGGACGAACGTGTTCCCCTCGCCGAACGTGTAGACGGCCCAGAGCCCGCGGTCGGTGGCGAACAGCAGCGCTGCGAACCAGACGAGCGGCGGCGAGGCCCGCTCTGCGCGTCGGGCGACGACGGCCGCGCCGAGCAGGACCCCGAAGAAGAAGCCGATAGCGTGGCCCTGGATGGCGATCTCCGCCCAGAACGGCGTCGAGAACGTCGGGCGCGGGCTGGCCGTCAGGACTGGCTGCTGGAGCGCCTGGTAGGCCAGATCCAGCAGGTCCCCGGCCAGCAGGAGGCCGATGGTCGCCAGCGGGTACCGGACCAGTGCGAAGCCGGCGAACGCGAAGACGACACCGGAGAAGCCGATGACGGGTCCGAGCGAGAACGCCCCCATGAACACCCCCGCGACCAGGGTGGCACCGACGAAGGCCGCGATGCGAGCCCGGGGGTCCTCGGGGGACGACCGGAAGGACTGGCTCCCGCGGCCGGTCGGGAAGTGGCTCCAGGCGTACTCCGCGAGCGCGCCGAACGTGAGCGTCCCGATCAGGTTGCCGATCAGGTGCCCGGGACCCGAGTGAGCGAAGCCCCCCGAGAGAATCCCCAGCGGGTAGAAGTACGACCACGCCCGGTACGGGATGACCAGCGGCCGGAACCAGTGGTCGAGTCCCCCCTGTGGGAGGAGGTAGAACAGGAGGACCAGCGCCACGACCACGAGCGTTCCCCACGGGACCCCGAGGACGAACCGCGAACGGAGGTGGTGGCCCCAGCGCCCCCCGGGACGGGCAAGTGCGTACAGCATCCCGCCCGAGAGGAGCGCCGTGGCCGCGATGACCAGGTACCAGACGAACGGTGGGACGGCGGCCATACCCGGCCTCGGACGGCCGCCGGATTAACTGACGGGGGTTCGTAACACGACGGCCCGGGGGGACACGGGGCCGCCCCGTCAGGCCGGGTCGTAGTACCGGACGTCGTCCTCGACGGTGACGACGACCTCGCCCTCGCGTTCGAGGTGTGCGAGCGCGCTCATCGCCTCCGGGAGGAGGTAGCGGACGCTGCGGTCGTCGCCAGCGATACCCATGGCGACCCCCGGGACCGTCCGGACGCCGTTCGCGACCTGCTCCAACACGCCCTCGAGGCGGCGATCCAGCGACCCGCGGTGCCGCCTGATGACTCCCCGGAGGTCGTCGTGGACGGGGCCGTGGCCGGGGTAGACCCGGTCCGGCGTCGGGAGGAGGGCGTCGAGGCGGTCCAGCCCGCGGCGGAAGGCCGCGATGGCCTCCCGGTGGCCGTCGTCTAGCCCGTCGTGGATGACGACGGGGCGGAACGGCTGGATGCCGGAGTCGCCGGAGAGGAGCGCGTACTCGCCGTCGAGGGCGGTCCCGTAGACGAGATGGTCGGCCTGGTGGCCGGGCGCGTGGGTGGCGGTCAGCGTCAGGTCACCGACGGTGAACGCCTCGTCCGGATCGACCCAGTGGTCCACGGCGGCGGGCGGGAGCAGCGAGCGGTCGCGTTCGAGCGACTCGCGGGCCATCTCGACCGCGTCAGCGAGCCGGTCGCCGGAGAGCCCCGCCCTGGACGCGTTCTCACGGACGCGCTCCGCGAGGGCGTCAGCGTCGCGCGAGAACCGCTCGCGGACGCCGACCGGCGCGTGGACCGTTGGGGTGGCCTCCTCCAGTACGGCGGGGACCTGCCCGATGTGGTCGACGTGGGGGTGGGTGACCACCAGGTGCTCGATGTCGACGATCTCGTACCCGTGCCGCGCGAGTCCCTCGCGGAAGGCCTCGCCGTGGCCGCCCACGCCGCGCTCGTCGGGCATCCCCGCGTCCACCAAGACGGGCACACCGGCGTCGACGACGTAGCAGGCGACGTGACCGGGCGGGAACTCCACCTCGAACTCGACGCGCGCGACGGACTCCGTTCCGGCGCGCAACCGGCGCTCGCTCATTCGTTGGAAACTGACGACTCGCTCGTATAAGGCTTCGTTCTTCGCCCCGGTTCCCCCGGAGCGCCCCCGAGACCGCCGTCTCCGGCGACGGGCGGCCATCGGTCCACGGAGTGACATGGCACACCTTTATTTACGATGCCAGCAAACTCGCCGACAGTCGTTACCGATGGTAAGCGTCAACGAGCGGTTCTCCGTCGAGGGACAGAACGTCATCATCACCGGGTCCAGTCAGGGGATCGGTCGGGAGACGGCCGAGCAGTTCGCCCGGGAGGGGGCGAACGTGGTCGTCACGAGCCGGTCCCAGGAGAAGATCGACGAGGTCGTCGACGGCATCGAGGACTCCGGCGCCCCCGGGCGGGCCATCGCCGTCGAGTGCGACGTACGCGAGCGCGAGTCCGTAGAGGCACTCGTCGAGGCCACCGTCGAGGAGTTCGGCAGCGTCGACAGCATGGTCAACAACGCCGGCGCCTCGTTCATGGCCGGCTTCGACGACATCTCCGAGAACGGCTGGAAGACCATCGTCGACATCAACCTGCACGGCACCTTCCACTGCTCGCAGGTCGCCGGACAACACATGCAGGAGGGCGACGGCGGCACCATCATCAACTTCGCCTCGGTCGCCGGGACCGACGGGTCACCGTACATGAGCCACTACGGCGCCGCGAAGGCGGCCGTGGTCAACCTCACGACGACGCTCGCCTACGAGTACGCGGGCCACGACGTCCGTGTCAACTGTATCGCCCCCGGGTTCGTGGCGACGCCCGGCGTCGAGACGCAGATGGGCGTCTCCGCGGACGACGTGGACCGCGACGACGTCGAGCGACGGATGGGTGTCTCCGCGGAGATCGCCGACATCGTCCAGTTCCTCGCCAGCGACGCCTCCTCCTACATCATCGGCGAGACGATCACCGCGAAGGGCGTCCCGGACATCGAGGAGTCGCCCGAGGTGTAGGGGACCCGACGGCCACTGCTCGAACGACAGCAGGGAAGGATCGTTCGAACGACCACTGCAGTTCGGACGGCTACTCAGCGCGGGAGCAACTGCGAGAGGAGGCCGGCCGAGTTCTCCGTGGTCGGTTTCGGCTCCCCCACCCAGAGCGACTCCGGCGCGTCGAGTTCGTCACCCACCAGCGGTTCCAGGGCGTACGCCCTGGGGCGGAGGATGACCCGGCCGGCCGAGGCGTCGTACTCCGCGATGTCCAGATCGTCGAACTTCGGGAGATGTACTCCCAGGCGGCAATCGTCTCGGCGATGTCCCGCAGCCAGAACGTCTCGCGGTCCTCGGCGAAGAAGTAGCGGAGGACCGCTCGTCGCCGCGAGTTCTGCAGGACGTGGTAGGCGTCGTCCTTCGGGAGCGACGGTGTCTCCGTGTCCCGAATGGATCGGTGGCCGTCTGGTTGCGAACTCATACCCTGATACGGACGACTTGTCCCGTTAACGATTCTCACAAGATCGTCCAAAGATATAATAGGGCCGCTCATCGGTCGTTCTCCGATTTAGTTACGCGCGGCGTCAGACAAATATTGCATCAGGTATACTGGGTAAACATATACTTCACCGTCCGGGGACACGCTCGGTTCGGCCGATGGTCCCGGGCCATCACCTCGGGTCGGCGTGTGGCCCGACCCGGGGGAGTGTTCGGCCCCCGGATCCGTCGCCGGATTGAATACGCCGCGACGAGCGTCTTGGCCCGATGTCCACCGAACGCGACGTCTTCCTGCCGGTCGCTGCCCAGCCGTCCGTCGACGCGCTGGTCGAACAGGCCCAGCGCGGCGAGGAACTCGGCTACGACCGCGCATGGCTCCCCGAGTCCTGGGGCCGCAATGCCGCCGTCGTCCTCACCAGCATCGCCGAGCGGACCGACAGGATCGGTATCGGTTCCTCGATCATGCCCGTCTACTCGCGGTCGCCCGCCCTCATCGGGATGACCGCCGCCACCCTGCAGGAGGTCTCGGACGGTCGCCTCCGGCTGGGGCTCGGCCCCTCGGGGCCCATCGTCATCGAGAACTGGCACGGGGTCGATTTCGGCAACCCGCTCCGGCGCACCCGCGAGACGGTCGACGTGGTCAAGCAGGTGCTGTCCGGCGAGACGGTCTCCTACGACGGGGAGTACTTCGACCTGGACGGCTTCCGCCTGCGCTGTGACCCGCCCGAGCCCCGGCCGCCCATCGACACCGCGGCGATGGGTCCGAAGGCCGTGGAACTCGCGGGTCGCTTCGCCGACGGCTGGCACGCCCTGATGCTCACCGAGGACGGCCTCGCGGAGCGCTACGAGGACTTCCGCCGCGGCCGCGAACTCGCGGACGAGAACCCCGACGGCGGGCAGGTGACGCTCTCCCTGACGTGCATGGCGCTCGACGACCGGGAACGGGCGCGAGAGCTCGTGAGGGGCCACTGCGCGTTCTACGTCGGGGGGATGGGCACCTACTACCGCGACAACCTCGCGCGGCAGGGGTACGAGGACACCGCCCACGAAGTGTACGACCTGTGGCAGGAGGGCGAGAAGGGCGAGGCGACCGCCGCCATCGACGACGACCTGCTGGACACGCTCGCCGTCGGCGGCACTCCCGACGAGTGCCGCGAGCGGGTCGCCGAGTGGGAGGCGATGAACTGTGTCGACCGCGTCTCGGTCTCCTTCCCGCGCGGCGCCGAGGTCGAGGAGATCCTGCGGACGGTCGAGGCGCTGGCGCCGGACGCCTGACCGCCGCGCTACGACTCCCCACACAGCTACGGTACTCCGGCAATATCCATCGGAAGTCCGTTCTCTATCCAGAACACTCCGGATTTCAGAACGGATCTGCGCATATCTCGGATATATCGCTGTCCCCGTCCCGGACGAGAGACCGAGGACGGCGGCCGCTCCGGACCTGTCCGGTCGCAGCGGAAGACACTTGTCGGTCGTGGAGCAATCCCGGCCGATGCCCTCCAGACGAGCCCTCCTGCGGAGCGGTGCGGTCACAGCGGCGGCCGGTCTCGCCGGCTGTTCGGTCCTCGCGGGCGACGCCGAACCCGTCCCCCTGCCGGACGCCACCCCGGGCCCCGATGACTGGCCGAGTGACGGCTACGACGCCCGGAACACGCGGTACAACGCCGGCGCCAGTCCACCGCGGTCGACTCCCGAGCCGCGCTGGACACGCGATTTCCGGTTCTGCCACGACCCCGTCATCCGCGGCACACGGGTCGTACTGAACACGGGGAACGAGGACCGGGAGTTCACGCTCGGCCTCCGCGCGACGGACGGGATGGAGGTCTGGAGCTCGGCGTCCGAGCCGTGGGGCTATCCCACGCCGACGCTGGGTGCCGGCCGTGCCTACGTCACCGGGCCGGACTGCACTTACGGTGTCGATTTGGACACCGGCGAGGAGACGTGGCGCGGGCAGCCGTGTCACGGCGCCAACGCGGCCAGCGGGACCGTCGCGGACGGCCGGCTGTACCTGGAGTACGGGGGCTACTTCTCGGCGCTGGACGACACGGGTCGCGTCCGCTGGGCGACGAGCCACGAGGCGGAGGCCTCTCCCGCGATCGTCTGCGACACGGCGTACGTCGCCACCGTGTTCACGGTTGCCGCGCTGGACCTGACCGCGACGGCCCGCGAGTGGCCGTGGGATGACCCGGACGACGACGCGCCGCCGTACGCCGAACGCGAGGCCGCACGGGAGTGGTCGGACCCGCCGGACGTGACCACGGCCGGGCCGCGGTTCTACCACGCGCCCGCGGTGACGGACTCGCTCGTGTTCGCGACGGCCGCCCGTGACACCGGCGGCGAGCTCCGGGCGCTCGCACGGACGAACGGTGACGAGCGCTGGGCGGTCGCGTCGCGGGGGCGACGCGACCCGGGCGAGGAGCCCGGGAGGCCCCGGAGCCCGTGAACCAGCCCGTGCCCCCCGCCGTGACCGAGGACCTCGTCGTCACCAGCCTCGGTGACCGGCAGGTGGTCGCGCTGGACCACGGCGGCGAGATACAGTGGACCCGGCGGTTCGACCGCAGCGTGATCGAACTCGCGGGCGCGGGCGACACCGCCGTCGCGCTCACGCACGACCGTTCCGTCGAGGAGACGGCCGAGGGACACGGTGGCATCGTGGCCCTCGACCTCGCCTCGGGCAGCCGGCTGTGGGGGCTCGACTTCGAGGACCACATCCCCGGGCTGACTCGCGCTGGACTGAGCGCCGGCGCCGCCTCGACCCCCCTCGTGCCCCTTCACCAGTGGCGCGGCTGTCCACCACCCGACCTGCCATCGCCGGGGCCTCCTCGTCCTTCCCGATACCCTCGCCATCCCCGGATAAACGGACTTCCACCCACGGGGGTAACTACTTGAGGGCAGCGTCCGCGTGCCGGGGTATGAGCGACGACTACACCGGGGCGGACCTGTTCGTGGACGCCCTCGAGCAGTACGGCGTCGAGCACGTCTTCGGTAACCCCGGCACCACCGAGCTGCCGGTGATGGAGGCCCTCTCGCACGGCGACCTGGACTACGTCCTCGGCCTGCAGGAGGACATCGCCGTCGGCATGGCCGCCGGCTACGCCCAGACCCGGCGGTACCACTCCCACCACGACCCCTCGATCAACCCGGTCGGCGTGGTCAACCTCCACATCACGCCCGGACTCGCCCACGGCACCGGGAACGTGTTCAACGCGGAGTTCTCCGGCGCGCCGCTGGTGGTGACGGCGGGGGACCACGAACTCGACTTCCGCCACGAGGAGCCACTGCTCGACGGGGACCTCGAACGGCTCGTCGACCAGTTCTGCAAGGACTCCGCGGAGGTCACCGACGTCGACGCGCTCCCGTTGCTCCTGCGGCGCGCGATGCGGACCGCGCTCACGCCGCCGACCGGCCCGGTCTTCCTCGGGCTCCCGGTCGACGTGATGATGGAGGAGACGGCCGAGGGACACGGTGGCATCGTGGCCCTCGACCTCGCCTCGGGCAGCCGGCTGTGGGGGCTCGACTTCGAGGACCACATCCCCGGGCTGCGTGGCCCGCGCCGGGCGCGACGCCGTGGAGGCCGCGGTCGACCTCGCGGAGGCGAGCGGGGCTCGCGTCCACGGTGAGATCCTGGCCAGCGAGGTCAACTTCCCGACCGACCACGAGCAGTGGGTGTCGTTCGTCGGCACCGGCGAGAACATCGCGAAGATGCTGATGGATACGGACACCATCGTCTTCGTCGGCTGCTCGACCCACACCACGCTGCTCAAACACGAGAGCCCGCTGCTGGACGCGGACACCACCGCCATCCACGTCACGCCGGACCCCCACGAGCTGGGGAAGAACTTCCACGTCGACGCCGGCGTCCTCGGCGACCCGGGGCGCGTCATGACCCAGCTCGCCGAGAAGCTCCAGGACCGGCTCGACGAGGACACGCGGACGGAGCGCGTCGAGAACGTCGTCAACACGAAGGAGATGCTCGCGGGGACGATGAAACAGCTCGGGGAGGACCCGAAGCCCGAGGGCGACCCCCGCGCCTCGAAGGCCGAACTCGTCGATACGATGAGCGAGGTGCTGGACGTGGAGAACGCCCACATCGTCGACGAGGGCGTCACCTCGAAGTTCGCGCTGCTCACGCGGTACGAGCTCCAGCCCGAGTCGTTCGTCGCGACGAAGGGCGGCGGCCTGGGGTACGGACTCCCCGCCAGCGTCGGTGCGGCCCTCGCCGAGGAGATGACCGACGACCCGCGCGACGTGATCGGTTACATCGGCGACGGCTCCTACCTCTACTACCCGAACACGATGTACACCGCCGCGGCGCTGGACCTGGACGTGACCGTCGTCGTCCCGGACAACCGCAACTACCGTATCCTGAAGGACAACACGCTGGAGATGATGGGCGGGACGGAGGAGGACTACGAGTTCGTCGGGATGGATTTCGACCCGCACGTCGACATCCCGAAGAACGCCGAGAGCCACGGCGCCCGCGGGCGACTGGTCGAGACGCCCGACGAGATCGGACCGGCACTGGAGGAAGCCCTGAACAGCGACGGTCCCGACGTGCTGGATGTCCTGGTTCACGACTGAGCCCGGGAGAAGACACTTACCGCGCCCGCGCCCCGCCTCCCGGCGTGCCCCGTGAACGAGCCCTCCCCCTCCTGACGCTCGTACTGGTCCTCTCTGCGGGCTGTATCGGGTCCCCACTCGGTGACACTCCGCCGTCACCTGACGGGAGTCCTGAGGATCCAGCGTCCACGACGCCCACACCCCTGCCGGGGAGCCCCGTCGACTTCCCCCAGGGACCGAAGGACCGGCCAGCGCACCCGGCAACGCCGAACGAGTCGAGCGTTCGCGAGTACGCCCGCACGTTCGAGTACCGCCTGGCCTACAACCAGTTGTGGTACGACGACGGGACCGAGGTGTCGCTGGACTGTGGCGTCGATTCGGTCACCGAACGGTCGTACGGGTTCGAGGTCGTCGTCACCTGTTCCGGCTACTCCGATACGCAGGGAACTGCGACGTCGACGGCCACGCGGACCGTCCTCCACGCCGACTGGGGGTCCCAGACAGTTCGGTACCGGGTGAGCGAGAACGCGACCGGTCGCGTCCGCGTCCAGCGCTGACCCGACGGCTCCGGTGCCGGCCACACTTTTCAGCCACCGGGTCGACCCCCGACCATGCGCGCCGCACGCTTTCACCCCGGCGACGGACTGCGAATCGAGGAGGTCCCACGGCCCGACGTCGGTCCCGGCGACCTGCTTGTCGAGATCGCCGCCTGCGGGGTCTGCCACTCCGACCTGCACCTGCTCGACGGCGACATGCCCATCCCGCGACCGACGACGCTGGGTCACGAGGTAGCCGGAACGGTGGTCGAGACCGGCGAGGGCGTCGATGTCGCAGAGGGGACCGGTGTCGCCGTCTTCGGCGGCTGGGGCTGTCGGGCCTGCGAGGTCTGCGAGCGCGGCGAGGACCAGCTCTGCAACCTCGCGAACTGGCTCGGCATCGGGAACGACGGCGGCTACGCCGACTACCTCCGGGTACCGGCCGCGAAGTACGTCCTCCCCCTGGACGGGCTCGACCCGACGACGGCGGCGCCACTGACCGACGCCGCGCTGACGCCGTACCGGGCGGTCCGGCAGGCGGGCGACCTCGTGCCCGCCGACACCGTCGTCTGCATCGGAATCGGCGGCCTCGGTCAGTTCGGCGTCCAGTTCGCCGCGATGGCGGGCGCGCAGGTCGTCGCAGTCGACCTCAACGAGTCGAAGCTCGCACGGGCCCGGGAGCTGGGGGCGGACGCGACCGTGAACGCCGCCGAGGAACGCGTGCCCGCCGCCATCAGCGACGTGGCTGCTGGCCGGGTCGCCGCGGCGCTCGACTTCGTCGGAAGCGACGACACCCTGCAGTGGGCCTCGAACGCGCTCGGCGTCGGAGGTCACCTCGTCCTCGCGGGCATCGGCGGCGGCTCCATCGACTTCTCCTGGAACCCGCTCGCGGGCGAGGAACTGACCTACCGGACCGTCCAGTGGGGCAGCGTGCCGGAGCTCCGCGACGTCCTGACGGTCGCTCGACGGGGCGACCTGACGGTCCGGACCGAGCCGGTCGGGTTCGACGACCTGCAGTCGACGCTTGACCGCCTCCGCGCGGGTGAGGTCGACACACGAGCCGTCCTGACCCCGTGAGACCCGCGCCGGGCCGCTCCCGAGACGGTAGGTTGAAGCGTGCGCGCCCGGAGGCCGTGGTATGGACCTACAGGAGTTCGACCACCCGACCTGGTTCACGGCGGCCGGGACGCTCGTCAGCTACACGGTCATCCTCGTGACGATGTTCGTCCTGCTGTTCGTCGTCCCGTACCTCGTCTTCACCGCGCTCTAGCCCGTCACCAGCCCACGCGGTCCTCCGCGACCGCTGCTCCGTCCTCGTTCTCTCTCGCTTCGAACTCGATTCCGCGCCCGAGCGACAGCGCCCCGCCCACAGCGACCAGTAGCACCCCGAGGAGGCCGACGGGCAGCCGCCAGGCGCCGCCACGCCAGTCCGCGCGGAAGACGCGGCCGAAGTAGCGTGCCGCTCCTCGGCTCCGGAGCGTCAGGACTACCTCCCGGTTCTCGCGCGCGGAGTGGTTGTTCCAGTTGAGCGAGCCGAGGATGGCCGTCTCCCCGTCGACGACGAGCCCCTTGGCGTGGACCGTCCCGTAGCGCCCGCGCGGGTCGGCGATCCGTGCCTCCAGGTCGAGGCCCTCGCTGGCCGCGCGCTCGTTCAGCGCCCGGGCGACGGCCCGGTTCTCCTCGCGGGCGTACCACGCGCCGTCCAGCAGCAACCGGACGCTGACGCCCCGCCGGGCCGCTCGCACCAGCGCGCGGACGAACGGCTGGTCGGGACCGCCGACGGTGGCCTGTAGCACCCGCACGGACTCCTCTGCAGCGTCGATCCGTCGGACGACGGCGCGCTCCGCGTTGTCCGGGGCGACGAGCACCCGGACCTGCTCGACGGGGACGGCCCGCGGTTCGAACCGGGTCGGGTAGGAGCCGTTCGCGCCATCGGTCCGCCGGAACTCCCCCCGTGTCGGACGGATGGCGGACCAGGAGCGGGCACCGCGTGCCCCGAAGTCGGCGTGGAACGTCCGGGCCAGCGCGGCCGCCGTCTCGTCGTCGCGGACGGTCACGCCCCAGCCACGCGAGCCGTTCCCGCCCACGCCCGAGGGCTTCCAGTTCTCGGTCAGCACGACCGCGCGGTCGTCGGCGACGGCGTACTTCGGGTGGTGGAAGGCGTAGCGGGCGTGTGGACCGCTGACGAGGCGGACGTCGATGCCGGCGGCGACGAGCCGATCCAGCGTCCGGGCCTCCGCGTGGGTGAGGCCACCGACCGGGCCACCCTCCACCAGTACGCGGACTCGGACGCCTCGCTCGGTGGCCGCGACGAGGGCGTCCGCGACGCGCTCGGAGGTCAGCGTGTAGCCCGCGAGCAGGAGACGCTCGTTCGCCTCGCGCAGCGCCGCGACCGGCGGCTCCGGGGCATCCGGCAGAACGTACGCCGTCGCCGACGCGTTGCCGGTTGCGCGAACCGGGAACGTCGTCGCCCCGAGTGGGCTGAACGACCCGACTTCGGGGCGGTAGGCGGCGCCCTCCGGCGCGTCCCGGTAGCCGACCGAGTCGACCACGACCCCGTCTACGAGCAGCTGCAGGTCCTCGCCCCCGTTGGCGAGCGCGGACAGGGCCACGGGAACGATGGCTCCCGTCCCGGGAGGGCCCGCGACTGCGTCGGTGTCCGAGTCGGTCGTCCCGGCCCCGGACCGGTTCCGGACGGCGTCCGGGTCGGCGGTGAGTGTGACCCGACCGCCGACGGTCCGATTCGGGAGGCGGACGCGCTGCTCGCCGTCATCGAGCACGAACTGCCCGAGTGCAGTCCCCGGCGGGACCGACAGGGTGACCGACTCACCACGGTCCTCCGCGGCTACCGGGTTCGGGACGACCCGGACGACCTCGACCGTTCCCGTGGGTCCCTCGGGCGGACTCGTGCTGTTGGCGTTCCCGTCATCCACGTCGTGGGCACCACCACTCCCGCCCCCGGTGGCTGCCCCGGCGAGCGACAGGGACGCCGCGGAGAGCAGTGCCGCTGCTACCCCCACGACCACGACCGCGGCCAGCGTTCGGACGGGGATCCGCCACGTCAGTCGGACCGGCACGGGGACTGTGGTCCCGGCACCCTACTTGAATCTACGCGACGGGAGAAACGGTAATAGGGGACAGATTACCTATGAAAACCCGAGGTTGCGGACATATCCCAAGAACGGCGGAGTTAGTGTGGAATCACGATCCGAACTTCGGCTTCAGATTTCCTGCTTCGCCTTGCCGAGCGCGTCCGCGGCGCGGTCGGCCTCGTGCTGGACGATGAACGAGTCGGCGTCGGCGTAGGCGGCCGCGGATTCGAGCGCCTCCTCCGTGCTGATGCGGTTGAGCGCCCAGACGGCCGCGGCGCGGACGGAGTCGTCGTCGTCCTCCGTGATGCGGTTGGCCAGCGGGTCGACGGCGCGGGTGTCGCCGATCATCCCGAGCGCGCGCGCCGCGTTCGACCGGACGGCGGGGCTCTCGGCGACGAGGCGGTTGGCGACGTCCTGGGTGGCCTCCTCGCTGCCGATCTCGCCGAGCGCCCGCAGGACGGCCTTCTGGAGCGGGGGATTGCCGTCGTCCTGGATGAAGTCGACGAGCGTCTCGACGGCGCGGTCGTCGCCGATCTTCCCCAGAACCTCGATGGCCGGGACGTCGCGCTTCCGGGCACGCTCCATCATCGCGTCGTACGCCTCCTCGGACCCCATCCGCCGGAGCGCGTCGATGGCTCGCTCCTCCATGAACTCGCTGGTGAAGTACTCCAGCGCCATGAGGACCCGCTCGGGGTCGTTCTCCTGCTCGGCGATGCGGACCACCGACCGCTCGGGCGGGAAATCCTTGCGGTTCTCGGGGGTCAGCCGGTCGTAGAACCCCTGGGCCGTCATCTTCTCCCGGACGGACAGATCGTCCCAGGTTTCTGCGGCCTCCAGGTCGTCGTTCAGGGTCTCGGCGGCCTCGACCAGCGCCGCCAGCGTCTCGTCGTCCTCGTCGGGGTCGAGCCCGGCCCCCTCGATGGCGGCGGTCGCTTCGTCGAGCGCGTCGGCAGCCGCTTCGGGCGTCGACCCGGCGTCCGCGTCGACGGCGACGCCGGCCTCCTCGACGGCCGCGAGGAACGTCTCGACCGCCGCCACTGCTTCCGCCTCACCGTCGTCGGTCCACTCGGCCTCGCGGAGGGTCCCCCGGGCCTCCTCGACGTCGGTCACCACGTCCTCGGCGTACGGGCCGCGTGCGTCCTCGATGTCGCCGCGGATTCCCTCGATGCGGTCCTCCAGGCCCGCGCGCGGGTCCGCCGCGTCCTCGTCGTCCTCGTCCGGCTCGGGGAGGTCCGCGGCCTCCACCATCGCGGCGACGTCGTCGAGGTCCGCCTCGACCGCGTCGAGGTCCGCCTCCGTCTCGGCCGTCTCCAGCTCGGACTCCACCTCGTCGAGGCGCTCGTTCAGCTCCTCGGGGCCGGCGTCGACCGCCAGCTTTCCGTCCTCCGCGTCGGCCTCGTTGGTCTCGTCCTCGTTGGGGGATGCCTCGCCGCCGTCGGCGGGCGCTCCGTCCCCGGATGACGTGTTCTCGAACTCGAACTCCTCCTCCCCGTCCGAGTCCCCGGCGTCGTCGGGCGCTTCCTCGTCGCTCATGCGTGGGGGTTGTCCATTCGCGCCAAAGGCGTTTCCGTTCTCGTCCCACCCTGGACGTGGGTCGGCCTGGACCGGCGCGGACGGTGGGACCCGCCCGGACGACGCTGCCTCAAATCTCCCGCCAGTAGAGCCGCGGCGCGAGCAGGAGGTAGGCGAGTGCCGCGACCAGCAGGCTGCGAGGGAACGTCCCGCCGAACGCGTCCGGGAACAGGACCGCGAGCGCCTGCAACCCGCCGAGGACGAGTGCGTCCCGGGCGAACAGTTCCGGGTAGGTCACCGGAGCGAGCATCAGGTAGACGAACAGGCCGGTCGTGCCGAGCAGGATGGCCGCGATGGACGTCCCCAGCGCCGTCGCCAGCGGCCCCAGCCCGGCGAGGTACCCGGCGGCGAGGATCGTCCCCGCGAGCGTCGTCTGGACGCCCTCCGTGGCCGCCTCGCCGACGTCCTCGGCGGTGTACAGCCCCAGCCGGAGCACCGCCGCGGCGACGAACAGCCCCGGGACGAGTAGCGTCGCGACGCCCGTCAGACCGCCGGCGAGCCCCCACTCGGCGCGGGCGACGGCGAAGACGAACACCGCCGGCGCGATCGCGAAGGAGGCCACGTCTGCCAGCGAGTCGAGCACCTGCCCCACGTCCGTCCCACCGAACTGCCGGGCGAGGACGCCGTCGAGGCCGTCCGCGATGGCGGCCAGCAGGAGGAGGCGGGCGGCCAGCGCCGGGTCGGCCGTGGCGACCGCCGCGGCGGCAAAGCCCAGCGCGGCGTTGGCCACGGTCACCACGTCGGCGGGACCGATACGGCCGACGAAGCGGGGCTGGACGCGCATACGGTCGGCGTCGGCGGTCGCGTTCTTAGTCGGTTCGCTCTCCGCTCGACGCGACCCGGGAGCCGACGCCTGACGGTGGGTTTTAGCGCCTGGCCGTGTTCGCTCCGGCCATGGTGTTCCGGCTGGTGCTGGGCGAGGGAGCCATCGGTCGGCAGCTCGCCACCAGCGCCGACCCGCAGAGCGACGTCCTCGTTCTCACCGAGGTGGAGTCCCGGGTCGAGGCGCTCCGCGAGGAGGGCGTCACCGCCGAGATGGCCGACCCGACTGATTCGGATGCCATCCGCGCCCGCGCCGGCCACGTCGACAGCATCGTCATCGACGGGCGGGCGGCCGCCCGGAACCGCGAGATGGCGCTGGCCGCACGCGAGGTCTACCCCGACGCCTTCCTGCTGGCGTACACCGGTGTCGATCCGACACCCGGCGACCGCGAGGCCCTCGCCGGACTGGCCGACCGGATCGTCGACCCGGGCGCGGCCGTCGTCGACGCGTTGCTGGACCGCGTCGGCGACCCGGGGTATCGGCTCCGTCGCCTGAACCGCGTCCTCGGCGACATCGACGGCCGGCTCGCGGTCGTCATGCACGACAATCCGGACCCGGACGCTATCGCCTCGGCGGTGGCGCTCAGGGAACTCGCGGAGCGGACCGGGCTGGATGCCGACGCCTGCTACTACGGTGATATCAGCCACCAGGAGAACCGCGCCCTGGTGAACCTGCTCGACTTCGACCTGGAGAACCTCGACCCCGAGGACGACCCGCGGGACACGTACGACGGGTTCGCGCTGGTCGACCACTCGCGCCCGGGTGTCAACGACCAGCTCCCCCCGGAGACGGCGGTCGACGTGGTCATCGACCACCACCCACCACGGGGGCCGGTCGAGGCCTCGTTCGTCGACCTCCGGAGCGACGTCGGCGCGACCAGCACGCTCCTCACGGGCTACCTGGAGGGGTTCACGGTCGAGCCTACGGCCGCCATCGCGACGGGACTCCTGTTCGGTATCCGCGTGGACACGAAGGACTTCTCCCGCGAGGTCTCCGTCGAGGACTTCCGGGCCGCCGCGACGCTCGTCCCCTACGTCGACGCGAGCGTCCTCGAACGCGTCGAGTCGCCGTCGATGAGCGTTGAGACCATCGACTGCATCGGCCGGGCGGTCCGCAAGCGGCAGGTCCACGACCGGGTCGTCATCTCCTGTATCGGCCGGATGACCGACCGGGACGCGCTCGCCCAGGCCGCGGAGACGCTGCTCGACCTCGAGGGTATCTCCGTCACCTTCATCTACGGCTACACGGACGAGATGGTCTACGCCTCCGCACGCGCCCGCGGTACGGATCTGGATCTGGGGGAGGTGCTCCGCGACGCCTTCGCGCGGATCGGTAGCGCCGGTGGTCACGCCGACATGGCGGGGGCACAGCTCCCGGTGGGCTCTCTCGCGGTCCAGTTCGGCGAGGACGAGGTCGAGGGGGTCGACCACGACCCCGAGGACGACCTCCGCGAGGCCATCGACGGGCGGTTCCTCGAGGCGCTGGACATCACCCCGGAACTCGGGACGACCTCGGGCTTCGGACCCGGGAGCTACGCGGCCATCACCGCGCTCCCGCTCGGCGGCGGCACCGAGGGCCGCCTCTCGCCCGACGAACGGGACCGGGGGAGCGACCCGGAGACGGCCGACGACAGCTGACGGGGGCCGCCGGCCGTCGACGCCTCGCTGGGGGAGCGCTTTTGCCTGCTCGCGTCCCACCACCGGACGATGGTAAACCGCGTTGACGAGAAGCCCCGTGTCCGGGACTACATGACGCCGGACGTCGAGACGGTGTCGCCCGACGAGACGGTCGCCGAGGTGGCGCGCCGAATGGCCGAGAGCGAGGGACACGGCGGCTTCCCGGTCTGTGACGGCCGTCGCGTCGAGGGGTTCGTCGCCGCCCGCGACATGCTACTCGCCGAGGACAACGACCCGATCTTCACGGTGATGTCCCGGGACCTCGTCGTCGCGCATCCGGAGATGGAGATCACGGACGCCGCGCGCGTCATCCTCCGGTCGGGCATCCAGCGGCTCCCCGTCGTCGACGACGCGGGCAACCTCGTCGGCATCATCTCGAACACCGATGTCATCCGGTCGCAGATCGAGCGCGCCACGCCCGGGAAGGTGGACAAGCTCAAACAGACCCTCCAGAACATCCACGACATCGGCGCGCGCGAGGAGCGCCGGACGGTCCGGCTCGACGACCTCCGCCCCACCCAGTCGAAGGTGTACTCCGACGAGCTGGAGGGGCGCAGCTACGAGCTGGAGAACGGGCTGGCCGAGCCGCTCGTCGTCATCGACAACGACGGCGAACTGCTGCTCGCCGACGGCCACCACCGCGTCAAGGCCGCCTACAAGCTCGGCATCGAGGAGATGGACGCGTACATCATCGTCCTCGACGAGCGGGTCGAACTCGGGATGGCCGAGACCGCCCGCAAGGAGAACCTCGACACCATCGACGACATCCAGGAGGTCGACTACGCCCACCACCCGCTCGTGGAGACGACCCACCGACTGCAGGAGCGATAGTGCCGACGGCGGCGGCCTTTTGGTCGTATCACCCCTACCACGGGTAGTGACCGAACCGACTGCCGACGGGAGGGGACGGGCCGACACGCCCGCGGTCGCGGTGCGCGGTCTCCGGAAGACGTACGGGAGCGGCGGGGACCGCGTCGTCGCTGTGGACGACGCCTCGTTCACCGTCAGACGGGGCGAGGTTGTCGGGCTGCTCGGACCCAACGGTGCCGGGAAGACGACCACCCTGAAGGCCGCGCTCGGTCTCCTCCTCCCGACCGAGGGGACCTGCGAGGTGTTCGGCCGCGACGTCCACGACGACACCGCGGGGGCGTACCGACACGTCGGCGCGATGCTAGAGGGTGCGCGGAACGTCTACTGGCGGCTGACGCCCCGCGAGAACCTCTCCTTCTTCGCCTCGCTACAGGGGATCGACCCGCGGACCCGCCGGGAGGAGCACGATCGGCTCCTCGACTCGCTCGGCCTGCTGGACCGTGCCGACGACGCGGTCAACGACTTCTCCCGCGGGATGAAGGGGAAGGTCGCGCTCGCGGCCACGCTGGCGCGGGAGACGCCCGTCGTCTTCCTCGACGAGCCGACGCTCGGACTGGACGTCGAGGCGACCCGGGACCTCCGGACCCGCATCCGCCGCCTGGCCGACGAGGAGGGCCGCACCGTGCTGCTCTCCAGCCACGACATGGACACCGTGCAGGCGGTCTGCGACCGCGCGGTCGTGATGAACGAGGGCCGGGTCGTCGCGGACGACGCCGTGGAGAACCTCGTCGGCCTGTTCCGCACCCGCGACTACGAGGTGACCGTCGCAGGCACGCTCGGGGCAGTGCGACCGGTTCTCGAACGGGATTTCGCCGCTGAGGGCTTCCGCGAAACACCGGACGGGGTCCGGTTCACTGCGACGGTCCCCGAAGGGGGGTTCTACGAGTTCGTCGACCTGCTCCGGGACGCGGAGGTCGCGGTGGTCGGAGTGTCGTCGCGCGAGACCGACCTCGAGGAGGCGTTCCTCCGGCTCACCCGGCAGGACGACCCCGGCGGGGCCGCCGTCCGTGACGGGGTGACGGCCGAGTGACCGAGGCCGATGGCCGGGCCGACGGGGGGGCCGTCTCCCGGGACCACCTCCCGACGACGGTCCGGACGGGTGGAGCGGGGCTCCGGGAGTCGTACGTCCTCGCCCGGGCCGTGGCCTACAAGTCGCTCGTCCTCCGGGTCCGGTACGCGTTCAACACCGTCACCAACCTCGTCACCATCTACGTCTTCTTCGCGCTGCTGTTCTTCGGCGGGCGGGCGGTGGCGCCGCAGGCCATCACGGACTCGCTGACGGGCATCATCGTCGGGTTCTTCCTCCTGCTGATGGCGACGGTGGCGTACTCGGACCTCTCGTGGGAACTCATCCGCGAGGCCCAGTGGGGGACGCTGGAACAGCTCTACATGTCGCCGCTGGGGTTCCGCCGGGTCGTCTTCCTGAAGACGGCGGTGAACATCCTCGTGGCGTTCGCGTTCGGCACCGTCCTGCTCGGCCTGATGCTCCTGACCACGGGGACGACGCTCGCGCTCGACCCGCTGACGGTGGTCCCGCTGGGCCTGCTGGCGATGGGGCCGGCCGTGGGCGTGGGCTACGTTCTCGGCGGACTGGCGCTGCTGTTCAAGCGGGTCGAGAACGTCTTCCAGATCGTCCAGTTCAGCTTCGTCGGGCTCGTGGCCGCCCCGGTCGACGCCTACCCCCTCCTGAAGGCACTCCCTCTCGCGCTCGGCGCGGACCTGCTCCGCACGGCGATGGGCGAGGGGGTCCGACTGTGGGCACTCCCCGCCGGCGACCTGGGCCTGCTGGTGCTGAAGGCCGTGGCGTACGTAGCGGTCGGCCGCGTCGTCTTCGGCTGGCTGGCCCGGCGCGCGCGCGACGGGGGGAAGCTCGGCAAGTACTGAGGCCCGGTCGGTCCCGGCTCGTACGGATTACGCTACGTCATTCCCACATCGACCGTCCGCACTCAGGCGGTCGTCGTGGTAAACAGGTAGCGTAATCCGTATCAGTCCTCGAACTGTGCCTGCAGGTTCGCCAGCGTCGTCTCCAGTTCCCGCTCGTTGTACCGTTCCAGGAACGGTCTCGCGGCCGTTTCGAGGACCCGCGATGGGAGTTCGTAGTCGGCCGCGTACGTGACCCGGGTCCCCGACCCCTCCCGCTCGAAGGTCCACGTGATCGTCCCGGCGAGCGGGCCCTGCTGCAGGTCGAACACGATGCGCTCTCCCCGTTCGTACGTCGGCGTCTCCAGGGTCCCGTCGAGGTCGGCGCCGGCCATCGTGTAGGTGTACGCGAGCCGCTTGCCACCGTTGTCGAGCGGCTCGACGTCCCGGACGTCGGTGATGGAGGGGGTGATGACGACCTGGTTCTCCGGGTCGTCCATGAAGGCGAACACCGCCTCGCGGGGCGCGTCGACGTACACGGTGTCCTCGACGTGGAGCACGGCCGGACCGAGGGCCCACGCGGACAAGTCGGTTCGGGCGGCCGAGGGCCGAGATGCGGTCCTCGTTGACACTACTCATGCTAACCTTCTTGCCGGAACGGCGCGAATCGGGGTCCATGTTCGACGAGGACGATCTGGACTCCATCCGCGAGTCCCGCGAGGCGTGGGAGGCAGAGACCCTGGACCCGTGGCTCGAACGGGGCGGCGAGCGGAAAGACGAGTTCGTGACGGTCTCGAACCACGAGGTCGACCGCCTCTACACACCCGAGGACGTCGCGGACCTGGACTACGATGAGGACCTGGGGATGCCGGGTGAGCCTCCCTACACCCGTGGGCCGTACCCGACGATGTACCGTGGTCGGACGTGGACGATGCGGCAGTTCGCGGGGTTCGGCACCGCCGAGGAGACCAACGAGCGGTTCCACTACCTCATCGACGAGGGCCAGACGGGGCTGTCGACCGCCTTCGACATGCCGAGCCTGATGGGCCTGGATTCGGACGACCCGATGAGCCTCGGCGAGGTCGGCAAGGAGGGCGTCGCCGTCGACACGCTGGCGGACATGGAGATCCTCTTCGACGGCATCGACCTCGGGGAGGTCTCCACCTCGTTCACCATCAACCCGAGCGCGGCGGTCATCTACGCGATGTACGTCGCACTGGCCGACCGGCAGGGCGTCCCCCGCGAGAAGGTCCGCGGGACCCTCCAGAACGACATGCTCAAGGAGTTCATCGCGCAGAAGGAGTGGGTCATCCCGCCCGAGCCCTCGCTGGACCTGGTGACCGACACCGTCGAGTTCGCCATCGAGAACACGCCGAACTTCTACCCGGTGTCGGTGTCGGGGTACCACATCCGTGAGGCCGGTTCCACGGCTGCCCAGGAGGCGGCGTTCACGCTGGCGGACGGGTTCGCGTACGTGGAGGACGCCACCGACCGCGGGCTGGACGTCGACGAGGTGGCGCCCCAGCTCTCGTTCTTCTTCAATTCACACAACTCGATGCTGGAGGAGGTCGCGAAGTTCCGCGCCTCGCGCCGGGTCTACGCCCGGATCATGGACGAGTGGTACGACGCCGAGGCGGCGGCCTCGAAACGGCTGAAGTTCCACACGCAGACGGCCGGGCAGTCGCTCACCGCCCAGCAGCCCCTGAACAACATCGTCCGCACTACCGTCCAGGCGATGGCTGCAGTGCTGGGTGGCACGCAGTCGCTGCACACGAACTCGTACGACGAGGCACTCGCTCTCCCCAGCGAGGATGCCGTGCGCGTCGCACTCCGGACCCAGCAGATTCTCGCGGAGGAATCGGGCGTCGGCGACACGGTCGACCCGCTGGGGGGGAGCTTCGCCATCGAGAGGCTGACCAACGAGATGGAGGCCGAGATCATGGAGTACATCGAGGAGATCCGCGAGATCGGCGAGGGCTCCGTGCGCGACGGCGTGCTCGCCGGTATCGAGCGGGGCTACTTCCACCGGGAGATCCAGGAGGCCTCCTACGAGTACCAGCAGCGGGTGGACGCGGGCGAGGAGGTCGTCGTCGGGGTCAATCGGTACCAGATCGACGACGACCCCGACCTCGACATCCTCCACGTCGACGAGGGGACGCGCGACCGGCAGTTGGACCGACTGGAGCGCGTCACGGACGAACGCGACGACGAGGCGGTCGAGAACTGCCTCGACGCACTCGACGAGGCCATCCGGAGCGACGAGAACACCATCCCCTACATCATCGACGCGGTGAAGGCGTACGCGACGATGGGCGAAATCATGGAGGTTTTCGAGGAGCGCCACGGCGCCTATCAGGAGAAGATCGGTCTCGCCTGAGCGGGACGCGCCGCCGTCCCGGTTCCGGGGTCGTCGATGGCGCTCGGACCCCCGCTCCCGTCGCCGGGGGCGGTGTTCAGATAAGCCCCCGCGATGGCCGGGCGAATCAGTCACAGGGCGGGACTCTCCAGTCTCCGGGGCGGTGGCGTCCACACTCAGTTCCTCATCTGAACACTACCTCGCCGGGGGTCGTGTTTAGTTAAAACCAGAAGTAATACGAGCGATAGCCGGCCACGAAACCGCATTCCTGGCGGATTGAAAGGGCGAGGGCGCTGGCCGAACCCC
>PXRM01000002.1 GCA_003020985.1 Halobacteriales archaeon QS_4_70_19
GAGCCGACCCACTACGACCAGCACCGGCTGTTCGGCAACTGGGGCGCCCCCGCCATCGGGATGGACGAGTTCCTCGACCGCGTCCGGGAGGCGGGCTTCGACGCCTCCCGTGCACACTACGGCGGGACGACGTTCAAGACGACCGCGGACGTCGGCGAACTGGCGGACACGTTCGCCGGGCAGACCGACGGATAGCGCCGGTGCGTGAACCATTTGTGTGGGTAGGGCGAACCACCGTCCAGTGGCAACGTCCGACCTCCCGGCGGCCGCCCGCGAGCACCTCGACAGCACCGTCGCGGTCGGGCGGGAGGTCGTCTCGCGGGTCCGGGACAGGCGCGTGACCTTCCTGGCCGCGGCGGTCGCCTACTTCGTGGCCGTCTCGCTGCTCCCGCTGGCGGTGGTGCTCGTCGTGGTCGCCTCCACGCTGGGCGGGACGGACGTCGCGCTCGTCATCATCAGCCAGGCGACGATGCTGTTCGGGCCGCAGGTCGACGGCCTGCTCTACCAGGTGCTCAGTGAGGAGGCGCTGGGCGCGCGGGTGACGCTCGTCGGGCTCCCCGTGCTGCTGTGGGGGGCACTCCGGACGTTCCGCGGGCTGGACACGGCGTTCGAGGAGGTGTACGGCAGCGACGACCACAACTCTCTCCCGGCGGCACTGCTCGACGCCGCGGTCGTGTTCGTCGCCGTCACGCTCGGGGCGGCCCTGATGATCGTCGTGGGGTTCATCGTGCGCGCCACCACGCCGCTCGAGAACGCCCTCGAACCGGTGGCGCTGTTCGTCGGCCTCAGCGTCGTCTTCTTCCCGATGTACTACCTGTTCCCCAACGTCGACCCGGAGCCGGTCGAGGTGCTCCCGGGCACCCTGTTCACCGCCGGCACGTGGACCCTGTTCCACGTCGGCCTCCAGTCGCTCCTGTTCGGCCCGGAGACGCTCGGCGGCGCGGGCGCGTTCGGGCTGGTGCTGCTCATCCTCACCTGGCTCTACGTCGGGTGCCTGCTCCTGCTCGTCGGCGCGACCATCAACGCCGTTGCACACGACCGTATCGCCGTCGGGGCCGGGGACGGGCCGCTCCCGGAGTTCGGCTGAACGGTTCTCGGAACCGGATCCGCCCGACCGGAACAGTCGGCGGCGTGGAGTCCACCGGACCGGGACGGTCACCGAAAGCACGGACGGCGCCCGGACGCAGCGGCGGTGCTCCCGGTTTCCCTTCCACCCGTTTTATGTGACCGTCAGTCGAACGGCGGGCCATGAACCAGCGGGCGTCGCGTTTCGTGGACGTGAGCCGGACGACCGTCCGGGCCGTCCGGTCGGACCAGATCACGTTCATCGCGGCGAGCCTGTCGTACTACGCGTTCATCTCGCTGGTACCGCTGTTGCTGCTGGGGCTCGTCGTGGCCAGCGCCGTCGGCGGGGAGCAGTTCGCCGTCGGCCTGGCCGACCGGGCCGCCGACGCGTTCGGCGAACAGGCCGGCGAGGCCGTCCGCGGGGCGTTCACCTCCGAGACGGGGCAGGGCGGTGCCACCGTCGTCGGCGTCGCCGTGCTGCTGTGGTCGGGGCTGAAGCTGTTCCGCGGCATGGACGTGGCCTTCTCGACGGTGTACGGCGCGCCGCTTCCGGAGGGGATCGTCGAGCAGGTCCGCGACGCGGTCGTCACGCTGGCCGCGGTCGCGCTCGGCGTCGTCGCGACCGTCGGACTCGGGCTGGTCATCGCCCGGGTCGACATCCCCGCACTGGGTATCGACCTGGCCGGCATCATCGGGACGCTCCTGCTGGTGCTCGGGCTGGCGGCCGCCTTCTTCCCGCTCTACTACCTCCTCCCGGCCCGGAACGTCGCGCCGCGCGAGGCGCTGCCGGGGACCCTGTTCGCCGCCGTCGGCTGGACCGGCCTCCAGACCGGCTTCCGGGTCTACGCCGGTCAGGCCGGCACCACCGCCTACGGCGTGCTGGGCGCCGCGCTCCTGCTGGTGACGTTTCTCTACTTCGGCGGCCTCATCCTCCTCATCGGTGTGGTACTGAACGCGGTCGTCGCGGGGCGGCTCGACGAGGAGGACATTACGGACGAGATGGATAGCATCGACAGCGAGCAACGGGCCACCGACGACATGACCGACCGAGACACCGACCTGGACCTGGACATCGACACCGAGGAACTGGACGACGAGGAACTCCGCCGTGCCGTCGAGGGGCTCCGCGAGGACCTCGCGGACTTCGAGGAGCGCATCGACGACCGCACGGTCCA
Organism: Halobacteriales archaeon QS_4_70_19; assembly: GCA_003020985.1. Lineage (GTDB taxonomy): Archaea > Halobacteriota > Halobacteria > Halobacteriales > Haloarculaceae > Haloglomus. Next base: position 2,241 of record PXRM01000002.1, read on the forward strand.
CCGCGAGGAGATCACGGCCGAGCTGAAGCGGTACGTCCGCGGGCAGGTCCGCAAGGGGAAGGCCCGCGGCTGGGGCCCCTACCTCGTCCTCCTGTACGGGACCGCGATGACGCTGGGGGCGTTCTACTTCCTCGGCGACATCGCGGCCGTCCTCGCGATGTTCGTCATCTGGCTCTCGACGCTCGGCCTGTACACGCTGATGTTGCTCGTCGGCGCCGGCGTCGGCGCCGCCCGCGCGCCGGGACGTGTGCGGGATCGCATCGAGGAGTTCCGCTCCTGAGAGATGGGTGCCCGCTCCGGCTCCCCGGAGGGACGGCTCGGCCTCCTCGTCGCGGCCCGTGCCGTGGGTGTCGAGTCGCTGCTCGCCGGGCTCCCGCTGCCCGTCCCCTTCCTGTTCGCCGTCGTCACGCAGCTGGGCGACGTCTGGTTCTACTTCCTGACGCTCACGACCGCCTACTGGGTCGGCGACGCCGTCCGCGGGAACGACCGCCGGACCGCCGCCCTCCTGCTGGGGTGTGCCCTGTGTGCCCTGGCGGTCACGACCACGCTGAAGGGGGTCTTCGACCTCCCGCGGCCGCCCGGCTCGTCCGTCGCCACGGGCGCCAACCAGCTCTCCGGGCTCGTGCGCGCGTTCTACCTCGACGCGGCGACGGCCGAGGGCCCCGGCTTCCCCTCCGGGCACGCGCTGGGGTCCGCGCTGGTGTGGGGCGCCGCCGCCCTCACGCTCGGGGGCAGTCGTCGGCTCCGGTTCGCCGTCGGCGGACTGGTCGTCCTCCTCGTCGGGCTCTCCCGACTCGTGCTCGGCGTCCACTTCCTCGTCGACGTCCTCGTCGGCTGGGCCGTCGGCGGGTTCATCCTCGCGTTCCTGCTCCGGGTCGGCGCCGACCGGAAGCCGGGACGGGCCCTCTCGCTGGCCGCGCTGGTCGCGCTCGTCGGCGCCATCGGGAACTTCGACGTGACCCGCCTCACTGTCTTCGGCGCGACGCTCGGCGCCCGCATCGCCTGGGGCGCCGTCGGCGGTGACGCCCTCCGGGTCCCGGCGACCCGTCGCTCCGGGCTCGCGCTCACGGCCGTCGGACTCCCGCTGCTGGGTGTCCCCTTGGCCCTCCTCTACACCGCCGACACCACGCCGGTCACCTCGTTCACGGTGGCGGGGCTCGTCACCGCGGGCGTCATCGTGCTCCCGCTGGTCGGGGACGTGACGAGGAGCCGGGTGTGAGACGGAGGTGGAGAACGCGCTCCCTTATCCAGATATACGAGAAACGACTCACCTGTGGCTGATTTTCGTATCCGAAACGGAGGATAGAGAGAATCAGCGATTCGGTCGACGGGGACGACGGGACCCGTGATGGGTCCGGGCCGGCCTACATCATGCCGCCCATGCCACCGCCCATACCGCCCATACCGCCGCCCATGCCGCCACCGGGGCCGCCCTCTTCCTCTTCGCCCTCGGTGGACAGGTCGCCGGCGGCGATGATGTCGTCGATCTTCAGCACGAGCGTGGCCGCCTCGGTGGCGCTGGAGAGCGCCTGCTCCTTGGCGTGGGCCGGCTCGACGACGCCGGCGTCGAACGTGTCGACCACGTCGCCGCTGAAGACGTTCAGGCCGGCGTGGGCGTCGCCGTCGGCGTGGGCCGCGCGCAGGTCGACCAGCGTGTCGATGGAGTCGAGCCCGGCGTTCTCCGCGAGGACGCGGGGCACGAGTTCGAGCGCGTCGGCGAACGCTTCGACGGCGAGCTGCTCGCGACCCTCGACGCCGTCAGCGAACTCGCGCAAGCGGCTGGCGATCTCGACCTCGGCGGCACCGCCGCCGGCGAGGACGCGACCGTCGGCGACGGTCGTGGAGACGACGTCGAGCGCGTCACCGGTGCCGCGCTCGGTCTCGTCGACGACGTGGTCGGTGGAGCCACGGATGACGAGCGTGACGCCGTGGGCGTCCTCGCCACCCTCGACGAGGAACATGTCGTCGGCGTCGTCGCGCGTCACGTCGGCGTGGCCCAGATCCTCGGGGCCGAAGTCGTCGAGGTCCGAGACGATGTTGGCGCCCGCGACCTCCTTCAGGAACTGCAGGTCCGACTTCTTGACGCGGCGCGCGGCGAGGATGCCCTCCTTCGCGAGGTAGTGCTGGGCGAGGTCGTCGATGCCCTTCTGGCAGAGGACGACGTCGGCACCCGCGTCGGCGATCTGCTGGACCTTCTCTTGGAGGCGCTCCTCCTCCTTGTCGAGAAACTCCTGGAGCTGGTCCGGCGAGTCGAGGTTGATCTGGGCGTCGGCCTCGGCCTCCTCGATCTCGATGGGCTCGTTCACGAGGAGGACATCGGCGTCCTCGACCTCGCTGGGCATGTCCGGGTGGGCCGGGTCCTTGTCGATGGCGGCGCCGTGGAGGAGTTCGGACTCGCCGACCGAGCGGCCGGTCTGGGTTTCGATGTTGACGAACTCGAGGTCGACCACGTGCGAGCCGTCGTCGGCCTCGACCGTGACGGCCTCGACGGCGTCGACGATGAGCTGTGCGAGCAGGCTCTTGTTCTGCTCGGCGCCCTTGCCCGTCATCGAGGTCTCGGCGAGCTTGCGCAGCAGGTCGGTGTCGTCGGGTTCGACCTCGGTGGCGATGTCGTCGACCAGGTCGCGGGCCTCCTCGCTGGCGAGGTGGAAGCCGCGGATGACGGCCGACGGGTGGATGTCCTGCTCGAGGAGGTCCTCGGCGTTCTTGAGGAGCTCGCCCGCGACCGCGACGGCCGTGGTCGTGCCGTCGCCGGCCTCGTCCTCCTGTGTCTCGGCGACCTCGACGATCATCGAGGCCGTCGGGTTGTCGATGTCCATCTCCTGGAGGATGGTGACACCGTCGTTCGTGATGGTCACGTCACCCATCGAGGAGACGAGCATCTTGTCCATCCCCTTCGGCCCGAGGGTGGTCCGTACGGACTCGGCGACCGCACGAGCCGCCTCGATGTTGTGGCTCTGGGCGTCCTTGTCCTTCATCCGCTGGGAGTCCTCTCCCAGGATGATCATCGGCTGGCCCTGCATTCGCTGCTGGCTCATGGTCAAGCGAAGGATTGCGAGCAGTTCTATATAAAAGTGTCGTTCACGGCCGTCGGACTCGTCAGCACCCCCCACGGACAGTTCGGCCGCGAACCGGGGGACGGCAGGGGGAGAACGGGGAATACCGTGTGAACGAATGACAACGACGACCGGAGGGGAACGGAAGTGTGTGCCGGGGTTTAAGTACCAGTTCGGGGGTCGACCGTCGGGGTGCCGGGGGCGCGCGGCCGGTCAGTCGACGGGCTCCTTCCAGTGGACCGTCGCCGTGCCGATGACGAACGCGTCGTCGGTGGTGTCGTCGCGCCGGACCCGGACGGTGTTCTCCCCGTTCACGAGCGGGGCACCGGTGATGGAGTCCATCCAGCACTGCCACCCGGACGACGGCGGGATGTCGAACCCCGAGAGCGGCCGGCCGTTGACGAGGATCTCGTGGCCGAACTCGGCCACGTCGTAGGCCTGCAACTGGACGAACCCCTCCGTCGGGTCGTCCGTCGGAACGGTGAACCGGTGCTGGTCCGTCCGGTTGCCGGCGAACTCCGCCCACGGCGTGTCGAGATCGGTCTCCTCCTCGGCCAGCAGCTCCATGAAGTTCACCAGCGCGTAGTTTGCCCGGCGTGTCATGTCCCGACAGTCGGCGGGCGGCTGTATAGATGCGGCGCTCTCCCCCCCGGGCCGGGGTTCCTCCGGGCACGGGGGTTCGGGAGAGAACGTCGGAAGTCGGATACTTGCGCGGTAATCCGCCTCGTTTCCGGACAACCTGTCTCAGAAATCAGGAACGCCGGGACAGGGATTTGAACCCTGGATCCCAGAGGGAACACGCTTTCCAGGCGTGCGCCTTACCACTCGGCCATCCCGGCTCGGGCGAGGTTAACCCGTTCTGCCGCTTAAGACTGTTCCTTTCCCCCCGGTCGGCTCTCGTCGTCCGGTTCCACGGCCACGAACGCCGGACCGACCCGTCGCTCCAGCAGCCGCGAGACGACCCCGGCAGCGAGGCCGACCAGCGCGGCCACCCCCAGCGCGACCGGGAGCGTCACGGTGGCGTCGGTCAGGAGCCGGAGGGTCTGGACGCCCACGAGGAAGACGAGCGCGCCGACCAGACCCCACAGCAGCGCCGACCTGCGTCGAGGGCGCATCAGTCGACGGCGGCGACGGCCTCGATCTCGACCGCGACGCCCTTCGGCAGCGCCCCGGCCTGCACCGCCGACCGGGCGGGCGGCTCCTCGCGAAAGTACGTGGCGTACGTCTCGTTCACCGTCTCGAAGTCGTCAATGTCCGCGAGGAGGACGGTCGTCTTCAGCACGTCCTCGACGCCGGCACCCGCCTCCCGCAGGACGGCGACGAGGTTGTCCAGCGCCTGCTCGGTCTGCCGGTCGACCGGCGCGTCGGCGAGGAGGTCACCGTCGGGCGTGAGGGGGATCTGCCCGGCGGTGAACACCAGTTCGCCGGCCGTCGTCGCCTGGCTGTACGCGCCGACCGCCTCGGGGGCCTCGTCGGTGTGGACGATCTCCTTGGGCATGGGAGGCGGTCGGTGGGCCGGGGCGATAAAGCCCGGGTGCGGGCACCGTCGCCGCCAGAGCGTAGCCGTTAACCCCGGACACGCAGAAGCAGGGGCAATGCGTGTCATCGGAACCGTCGGGCTGGCGGGGAGCGGGAAGGGCGAGTTGGCCGAGGTGGCCCGCGAGGCCGGCGTCCCGGTCGTCACGATGGGCGACGTCATCCGGGCGGCGTGCCGGGACCGCGGGCTCGACCCGGCCGACCACCACGGCGAGGTCGCGCGGGCGCTCCGCGAGGAGGACGGCCCCGCGGCCATCGCCCGGCGGTCGCTCCCGCACGTCCGCGAGGCGCTCGACGACGCGGACGTCGTCCTCGTCGACGGCATCCGCTCGGACGCGGAGGTCGACGTCTTCGAGGGTGCCTTCGGCGAGACCTTCTCGCTGGTGAGCGTCGAGGCACCTTACGACGTGCGGGAGGAACGGGTCCAGGAGCGCGGGCGGGACAACACGGACCGGGAGACACTGGCCGAGCGCGACGCCCGCGAACTCGGCTTCGGGATGGGCCGGGCGATGGACCGTGCGGACCTCGTGGTCGGGAACGTCGCGTCGCTGGAACGCCTGCGCGAGCGCGCCCGGGCCGTCGTCGAGGAGGGCGTCGGCGCCGTGGAAAGCGACGACGGCTTCGACTGGCGCGACGGTCCCGGCGCCGAACGGCTGGACGGGACGGAGCCGACCGCCGACGGGGGTGACCCGGCGTGACCGAGGTCTACCGCGTCGACGTCCAGATCACCGCGCCCGTCATGCCGACGGAGGTGACCGACCGCGTCCACGACGCCGTCACCGACCTGTTCCCGGAGGCCGACATCGAGGAGGGCCACGGGGAACTCCTCGGCGAGGCCCACAGCCTGGAGACGCTCTCCGAGCGCGTCCACGAGCAGGAGATCCTCGACACCGCCCGGGGCCAGTTCTTCGGCGGGCAGCAGGGGGACACGTTCTCGTTCGACCTGAAGAAGCAGGCCGCGCTCCAGGGCGTCGTCAACTTCGCCGTGGGCGAGCCGGCCGAGCTCGGCGACATCCACGTCCGCGTGACGGTCCACGAGCCGTCGGTCGAGGCGTACGTCGACCACGTCGCACCCCCGACGGAGGACGGCAGGCCGGTCGAGGACCGGGGCGGGTAGCACCGCTATCGGTCGCGAACGGCGGCAGAAGGGGACTCAGCGTTTCTCCGCCTCGGCAATGGCGTTCGAGAGGCCGTGCCCGTTCGACGCGGGGTCGGGCGCGGAGGTGCTGTAGTCGGGCTCTCTCGGTGATCCGTCGTCCTCGGAGTCGGGGTCGTCGTCGGTCGACTCGTCGTCCCCCGCGACCCGGCGGACGGCCGGCGTGAGGTCGTCCCCGGCCACGTCGGCGTCGGGGGAGGTCACGCAGCGGACGGCCGGCGTGGGCTCGCCCGCCACCTCGCGGGGCTCCGCGCGGGCCGGGTCGGCGGCGGCCGTGGGGACGGCGTCCGCGTCGGCTTCGGGGGTTTCGTCTGCGGCATCGTCCGCGGCGGGCGGCTCCCCCGCGTCGGCCCCGTCCTCGCGGGTGATGTTCATCGCCCCGCGGGCGCGGATGGCGCCGTCGACCTCGGCCTCGTCGTGGAGGTCGAGGTTCTCGCAGGCCACGTCACCCCGGACGTGAGCGTCGGCGTCAATGGTCACGTCGCCGCCCCGCGTGGTCACGTCGCCGTGGATGACGGCACCGGGGGCGACCGTGACGTCGCCCTTCGCGCGGAGCGAGCCGAACAGCTCCGTCCGCTCGCCCACCTCGATGGACTCGGCCCGGAGGTTCCCGTGGAGCCGGCAGTCCGCGCCGACCGTCGCCTCGGTGGAGACCTGCCAGGCGTCGTCGGAGACGCGCGCGCCGCGCGGGACGAGCACGGGTTCGTGCTCGCGGTCGTTGGTGAGGAACTCGTCGACGACCTCCTCGGCGTCCTCGTCCCGGCCCAGTCGCAGCAGCTGCGAGAGGTAGATGAACAGGAAGACGATGGTGGGCATCGGATTCCGGATGACGATCCAGCCGTTCGCCTCGAAGCCGTCCTCGATGTCGACGTCGTCGCCGATGTCGAGGTCGCCCGAGACGATGAGCTGGCCGGCGACGTGGACGCGCTCGCCGAGGTAGGCGTCGCCGCCGACGAGCACGTTGCCGCCCACGTCGCACCAGACGTCGAGCCGGCACTCGCCGCCGGCCTCGATGTCGCCGCCGAAGCGGACGCGCTCGCCCGCGTAGACGTTCCGCCCGCGGACCCCGAACTCGACGGTCGACTGCCCGCCGACGACCACGTCCCCGTTTGCCACGAGGGCGTGCTCCTCTACGGTGGTCCCGTCGGGGATCTGCAACCGGTCCAGCGGGTCCGAGCGGATGGACACGCCGTCGGGTTGGCAGACCCTCCTCATAAACCCTGACGCCGCGCACGACGGGCGTCAGACGCTCGTGCGACGCCGCGTCGGGGGCGCTCCCGCGCCATCGCGGGCTGTGTCCGGTCGTCGCCGGGGACCCCAACCCCTTTGCGTGGTCCATACCACTCGTAGCGTAATGGCAACGTGCGCCGTCTGTGGGAAGCACGTCGACATGCCGTACCGCTGCAACCGGTGCGGCCAGAACTACTGTTCCGAACACCGACTGCCCGAGAACCACTCCTGCGCCGGCCTGAACGACTGGGACGACCCCGACGGGGTCTTCGACTCGGGGTTCGACGACAGCGTCCGGAACCGCGGCCGCTCCGGCGGCGGGCTCTCGGACCGGGCCTCCGGCCTGTTCGGCACCGGCGGGCCGCTGAGCTACGTCCGCGGGAACGTCTCCTACCTGTTCCTGGCGATCATGTTCGTCGTCTTCGTCCTGGAGTTCCTCGTCCTGGCCACGCTCGGTCGGGACGCGTTCCGGGACGTATTCGTGCTCACCTCGGCCCACCCGGAGTACGTCTGGACCTGGGTCACCTCGGTGTTCTCGCACTCGCCGAAGACCTTCTTCCACATCATCGGGAACGGCATCGTGCTGTACTTCTTCGGGCCGGTCGTCGAGCGCCGCATCGGCTCGAGGCGCTTCGCCGCACTGTTCCTCGCGACCGGGATGATCGCCGGGCTCAGCCAGATCACCTTCGGCTTGCTCATCGGTGACCCCGTCTCGGGCGTCCTGGGGGCCAGCGGCGCCATCATGGCCATCCTCGGCATCCTGACGGTGCTGAACCCCAATCTCAAGGTGTACCTCTACTTCATCCTCCCCGTCCCCATCTGGGTGCTCACGCTCGGCTACGCCGGGCTCTCCGTGTTCGGCGCGCTCAGCACCACCAACGCCCTCAGCAACGTCGCCCACGTCGCCCACCTCTCGGGGCTCGTGCTCGGACTCGCCTACGGCCAGCACGTCAAGGGCAAGGTCCGGGGCCCCTCGGACGAACTCCAGCTCGGCGGCGGGATGCGACGCGGTGGCGGTCGCGGGCCGTTCTAGCGAGTTCCTTGATTATCCGCCGCTCCTGCCGATAATCCCTCGTTCTCGAGGACACGTCTCGATCTATCCTGGTTACTCGACCGACGTTCCGGTTATCTCGAACCGGGCGCCGCCCGCCGTCCCCTCGGTAATCGTACCGTCCAACAGGTTCCTCCCGGCGCGGACCGAGAACTCGACCATGCGCGACCCGCCAGCCCGCTTCGACCCGGACCCGTCCCTCTCGCGTGCGGCGATGGAGGCGCTCCAGTGCGAGATCGCCGACGCGGCCGTCTTCGACGACGACCTGCCTTTCGACCCCGCGCGGGTCGGCGAGACCGGCCCGGACGCCCCGCTCGTCGCCGGCGTCGACCAGGCGTTCCTGACCGACCGCGAGCCCGAGCGGGCCGTCAGCGCCATCGTCCTGTGGCGCGGCGGCGAGGTGGTCGAGCGGACCCACGCCGTCCTCGACGTCGACCTCCCGTACATCCCGGGGCTGCTCTCCTTCCGCGAAGCCGGCTCCATCCTCGCGGCGTTCCGGACCCTCGACCGCGACCCCGACGTGGCGCTGTTCGACGGCAGCGGCCGCATCCACTTCCGACAGGCGGGCCTCGCCACCCACGTCGGCGCGGCGCTGGACCTGCCCAGCGTCGGCGTCGCCAAGTCGCTGCTCTGCGGGACGCCCCGCGAGTCCGTCGACGAACTCCCGGCGGGCGCCCGGGTCCCCGTCGAGGTCCGCGATGGCGACGACCTGGACGCCCCGGTCGGAACCGTCGTCGGCTACGCCTACCAGAGCCGCCAGTTCCCGGACTCGAGGCGCATCAACCCGCTGTACGTCTCGCCCGGACACCGCGTGAGCGCCGGGACCGCCGTCGCCCTCGTGGCCCGGTGCGGGGGCGACTACAAGCTCCCGGAACCGACGCGGCTGGCCGACGCGTACGCCGACGAGGTGAAGCGGGAGCTGCGGGAGTAGCGGCCGCCGGGTCTCCCGGCGACGCCGTGGACGACTGTGGCGATCGAAGCCGCTCGTCGGCCGGGCCGTGGTACGGGCCACACGGACCCGTGGCTGGCGATCCCCACTGGGGTCGTCCTGGCTCGGGACCTGGAGCGCCGGCACGCTGGCCGTGCAGGCTGGCGATCCCCACTGGGGTCGTCCTGGCGCTGGTGGGCCTCCACCTGGCGGCACGTCCGGAGCGGTTCTACGGCAACGCGTTCGTCGAACACGGCTGGCCCCGAACGCTCGAACGCCTCCTCGGGCCACGGAGAGCCCGGTGGGCGCTGCGAGTGCTCGTCCTGGTCGCGTGGAGCGGGTGGCTCGTCGCCCACGGGACGGCGGCCCTGCTCGGTGGCTGATCGCCCCGACCCGGAACCGAACGCCAGACATACGCCGTCACCACCCCAAGCCCCGGCACCGATGGTCACCAAGGAGGCGTCGTGGGCCTACCGCGACGCGTTCGACGAGGCGTTCGCGCGGACCTACTTCCGGCGGTTCGGGCCGGGCGTCGTCTCCTCGGTCGGCGTCGGCACCTACCTCGGCGAGCCCACGGACGAGGCGGACGACCGCTACGAGCGGGCGGTCCGGGAGGCCGTCGAATCCGGCGTCAGCGTCGTCGACACGGCGGTCAACTACCGGGCGCAGCGCTCGGAGCGGGCCGTCGGCCGGGCCATCGAGGCCGCCGACGCGGACCGCGAGGCGCTGCTGGTGGCGACGAAGGGCGGCTTCGTCCCCTTCGACGGCGACCGGCCGGACGACCCGGCCGCCCACGTCCGCGAGGAGTGGTTCGAGCCGGACGACGCGAGTCCCGAGGAGATGGTCCGGGGGAACTGCCTCGCGCCGCGGTTCCTGGACCGCTCGCTGGACCTGTCGCTCGACAACCTCGGACTCGACATCGTCGACTGCTACTACGTCCACAACCCGGAGACGCAACTGGAGGAGCGCGACCGCGAGACGGTGTACGACCTGCTGGAGGACGCGTTCGTCCGACTCGAGGAGCGCCGCGAGGCCGGCGACCTGCGGTACTACGGCGTCGCGACCTGGGAGTGCTTCCGCGTGGCCGAGGGTCATCCCAGCTACCTGTCGCTGCCCGAGATCGTCCGGCGGGCGCGGACCGCGAGCGACCGCGCGGGGACGGGCGCGACCGGCTTCCGCGCCGTGCAGCTCCCATTCAACGTCCACATGGCCGACGCGTTCACCCGCGAGGCCCATCCCGGCCCCGACGGCCCGCAGAGCGCGCTCACGTTCGCTCACGAGGCCGGACTGGACGTGTTCGCCAGTGCGCCGCTGAAGCAGGGCGCCCTCGCCCGCGAGGGCGCCATCCCCGAGGCGGTGGCGTCGAAGCTGGCCGGCGAGACCCCCGCCCAGCGGGCCATCAACTTCGCCCGCTCCGCCCCCGGCGTGACCGCGGCCCTCGTCGGGATGGGCAGCCCGGAGTACGTCGCCGAGAACGTCGGCGCCGGTCGGTACGAACCGCTGGGGGCCGAGGCGTTCGACGCCACGTTCGAGTGAGCGCCCGGACGCCGACGACACCCCACACGGCCGTACCTGTCCGGGGAGCTGTAACGTCCGCGACGGCGGTTCACGGCGGTTCCGCGGCTGTGGGCCGCAAGCCCCATACGCACCCGCGCCGAATCGGGAGCCGATGAGAGAACGGGCGGGACCGTTGCTGATCGCCACGCTGGTACTCCTCTCCGGCTGTACGTCCTCGCTGGGCGCTGACGGGCCCAGTGTCGATCCCGGCGGGGAGGAGCCCGCCTGGAGCGGCGACGAGGACAACCCCTACCGGCAGGAGCGACTCGTGGTCGCCATCGACAGGAGCGCCAACGACTCGCGCGAGTACGCGCCGCTCGTCCGCGAGGCGCTGGACTACTGGGAGGCCAACAGCGAGCGGTACGCGGGGTACCCCATCGAGTACGAGCTCGACCCCGACGCGACGGACCCGGACGTCCGGGTCCAGTTCGTCAACGCCGTCGAGCAGTGTGGCACGGAGACGCACGCCGCCGGCTGTGCGCCCGTCATCACCGAGCCGGGGCAGTTCGACCCGCCGGTCGAGGTGTCCGTCCGGACGGGCTTCTCCGACAACTCCACCGTACAGGTGCTCGAACACGAGCTGGGTCACACACTGGGACTCCACCACAGCGACGAGCCCCGGAAGGTGATGGCGGCCTCGTCGGCGCTGACGACGCCCCCGCAGAAGAACGCGACCGACCGGGCACTCCCCTGGCAGTCCGAGACGCTCTCAGTGTACGTCGACATGTCCGAGATCCCGGCGGACGAGCGCGACGAGGCCCGCCGGCAGGTCGACGGCGCGCTGGGCTACTTCGGGGAGGAGGCCGGCGGCACCGTCCCGGAGAACGTCAGCTTCGTCCGCACGGACAACGAGAGCGCCGCCGACATCACCGTCCGCGCCACGGCGGAGTCCCCCTGCAGCACCTCGTCCGGGTCCTGCGGGTATCTCCTCGGGACCGACCCGGACGGCGACGGCGCGCGCGAGTGGTACACGCGCCTGGAGATCACCGTCACCGACCTCGACACGGAGGCCATCGGCTGGCACGTCGGCCGCTGGCTCGGCGTCGGCTTCGGCCTCGAGGGCGAGGAGTACCCCGAACCCCTCCGCGAGAGCGCCTCCTACTCCGAACGCCGGAGCGACTGGTGGGAGTAGTCCGGAGCGTATTTCGTGATAATTCGCGGAGTACGATCCAGATCCACCCGATTTCCGAGTTATCTCCGGGCGCTACCACGTAGTGGCCATACAGCGCGGAGAGGAGCCCGTCCCGGCGTTCAGGTCGACCCGGGGGCCGCCCCGCGCCTGGCACCTACAGTCAAGTGGCTGCACGCCGCCAGCCCCGCTATGACGGTCGGAATCATCGGCGGGAGCGGGGTCTACGAGGCCCTGGACCTGGAGGGGGAGGCGACCCGGTACGTGGAGACGCCGTTCGGCGAGCCGAGCGGCCGGCTCACGGTCGGCGAACTGGCCGGCGAGGAGGTCGTCTTCCTCCCCCGGCACGGCCGCAACCACACGCTCGACCCGACGGAGGTGCCGTATCGCGCGAACGTCCACGCGCTGAAGCAGGTCGGCGTCGAGCGGGTCCTCGCGACGAACGCGGTCGGGAGCCTCCGCGAGGACCTGCCGCCCCGCACGCTCGTCCTGCCGGACCAGTACTTCGACCGGACGAAGCACCGCCCGATGAGCTTCTTCGGCGACGGCGTCGTCGCCCACCTCTCCATGGCCGAGCCGTACTGCCCGCACGTCCGCGAGCACCTCCACTCGTGTGCGGACGCGACCGACGCCGAGGTCGTCGACGGCGGGACCTACGTCTGCATCGAGGGGCCACAGTTCTCCACGCGGGCCGAGAGCGAGTTCTATCGGGCCAACGACTGGGACGTCATCGGGATGACGACCGTCCCGGAGGCGAACCTGGCGCGGGAGGCGGAACTCTGCTACGCCCCGCTGACGGGCGTCACCGACTACGACGTCTGGCGCGAGCAGTCCGTCACGCTGTCCGAGGTCCAGAAGCACGCCGCGGCCAACGAGTCGGCCATCAACGCGGTCCTCGAACGGGCCATCCGTGACCTCCCCGACGAGCGCGACTGCGACTGTGGGTCCGCACTTGCGGGGGCCGTCACCACCCCGCCCGAGGCGATTCCGGTCGAGACGCGCAAACCGCTGGAGCTGCTCGTCGGCGACTACCTGAACGAGGCGGGCGCCGACGGCCTCTGAGGGGTCGTCCCGACGCGTCCGCGGTCCCCGGTCGTCACCACCTGTCGACGGCTCTCAGTCACCCTTGTTTCTGCCCGGCGCGTCGCCGCTCTTGCCGGGGGCGTCGTCGTCCTCGTCGGTCTCGTCGTCGTCATCTTCCTCGTCCTGCGGGTCCGCCCCGTCTGCCGAGTCGCCACCCCCGTCACGCGTCGCGTGCTGCCGGTGCTCGTCGAGCAGGTCCTGGTGGGTCTCCAGCGCCGCCTCGTGCTCGGCCAGCAGCCGGTCGTAGGCCTCGTCGGAGCCGTACTCCTCGACGTGGTCCCGGACGTCCTCGACGTGCTCCTCGTACCGCTCCAGATGCTCCTCGTACCGGTCACGATGCTCCTCGTAGCGCTCCCGGTGTTCCTCCCACGCCGCCTCGCCGGCATCGGTCCGTTCCAGCCGCTCGTGTTCATCGCGGAGGTCGGCGTGTTCCCCACGGAGTTCCGCGTACTCGTCCACGAGGTGCTGGTGGGTCGCCCGGAGTTCCTCGAGGGACTCGCGTTCCTCCGCGGTCGGCTCACCCTGTTCAGTGGGCGTGTCGGCGGCCAGTGGCGCTTCCGTCGCGGGAGCCGAGGCGTCCCCGTCGGTCGGTGACCCGTCCCCGGTCGACGGAGTGGCGGTCCCCGACTCGGCCGCCGGTGGCGAGGGACTGGGGACCGGCCCCGGGGCGTCCGTCTGGTTGCCCACGGTGGGAACCAGGCCCGGCCCGGCCAGCGCGATGACCACCCCTGCGGCGAACAGCACCGTGCCCGCCACCATGATCGTGAGCTGGACCCCCTCGGCGGTGGTCCCGGGAGCGAATCGGGGCGTCAGTGTCGACATACCCTCGGTTAGCGGACTCCGGTGTTTGCTTACGCGTCGGGTAACGACTCCGGTGAACCGACCAGTCACCGTCGTTCGCGGTGGTTCTCCCGTGACTGTCCGGAACGACTCCCCCGGCGGGAGTCCGTGGGACCGCCCGGCACCAACCACTAACTGTCGGCGTCCGCGGGGGGCGTATGGACCTCACCGAGCAGCTCTACCTCGCCGACGCGACCGGGGAGCGGGACTGGCGGCCGGGCGACTGAGAACGGGAACGCGCGGAACGGGGAGCGGCCCGGCGGTCAGTCCGCGACGGCCTCGCCGCTCGTCTCCACCGCCGCGGGGTCCTGCACCCAGAGGTCGCCGAACGTCTCGTCCTGTTCGAGCCGGACCTGCCCGCGGTGCGCGAGGAAGAGCAGCCCGAGGAACGTCTGGACGCGACTGCCGCCGGCCTCGTCGACCTCGGCGAACAGCACCTCCGCACGGCCCTGGTCGTACTGCTCGCGCAGCGCCGTGTAGACGTCCGTGATGATGTCCTCCATCTGCTCGTCGTGGGCCGTGCCGGTCACGTCCTCGACGGTGGGCTCGTCGTCCATCCGGAAGTCGTCGCCCGAGCGGTAGTCCAGGGTCTGCGTGCCCCGGGCGTAGCCGCTCGGCGAGCCGCTGGTGTCGTAGGTGCGTGACTCCTTCCACCGGGATTCGCGCTCGCGCTCGCGGAGCTCCCGGACGAGTTCGTCCAGCGTCCGGGGCATCCCGCGGGCGTTCTTCCGGTCGAGCCGCCGCTCCATCTCCTGCTCCAGCCCGGCGATGGGGTCGACCGAGGGGTCGCCCGCGGCGCCCTCCGGACCCTCCTCGTCCCAGGCGACCTCCCAGGGCTCGCGCTCGTCGCCCCACGCGTCCTCCTCGTCGTCGGACAGCATCGCGTCGCTCTTCATCCGCAGGAGGACGCTCGCGTAGAACAGTGCCCGCCCGCCCGTCCGGAGATCGGCCTCGTCCAGCCGGTCGAGGAAGGCGTCGGTGACGGTGACGATGTCGATGTCCCAGGGGTCGATACGGTCCTCGTCGGCCAGCTGGACGAGCAGCTCCACCGGCTCCACCGCGTCGTCGTCCACGTCGCTCTCGTCGAGGGCATCGACCTCGTCGGCGACGGAGAAGCCGCCGAACCCAGTCTCGACCGCGTCGTCACCGCCGGCGTCGCCGGTGGGCAGGCCCGGGGCGTCGACGGCGGGCTCGCCCGGCTCCGCGTCCGGTGGGGAGCCACCCCCCTCCTCGCCCTCGGCCGGTCCGTCGGCATCGTCCGCGTCGTCGGCCACCTCGCCGGGCGGGGTGCGGTCCTCGTGCCCCGAGATGTCCAGCGGGATGTCGTCGTCGCTCATCGCCGCCCACCTCGACCGGTCCCGGTCGGGCGGTCAGTCATCCGCGACCACCTCGCCGTCCCCATCGGGGCCCTCCTCGGAGAGGTCGATACCCGTGACGGCGGAGACGTTGTCGTCCTGCATCATCACGCCGATGGCGCGCTCGGAGCGCTCCAGCAGCGCCGCCCGGTGGGAGACGACGACGAACTGCGCGTCGCCCGCGAGTTCGTCGACCATCTCGCCGACCATCTCCGCGTTGGCCGCGTCGAGGAACGCGTCCACCTCGTCCAGCGCGTAGAACGGCGCCGGGTTGTACCGCTGGATGGCGAAGATGAACGCGAGCGCGGTCAGCGACTTCTCGCCGCCCGACATGGCGGCGAGCCGCTGGACCGGCTTGTCCCGGGGCTGGGCCTTCATCGTCAGGCCGCCGTCGAACGGGTCCTCCCGGTTCTCCAGGTGGAGCTCCCCGGAGCCGTCCGACAGCTTCGCGAAGATGCGCTGGAAGTGCTCGTCGATGCCCTCGTAGGCCTCCATGAACACCGCCCGCTTGCGCTCCTCGTACCCCTCGATGCGCTCGCGGATGCCGTCGGCCTCCTCCTGCAGCGTCTCTCGTTTCTCCTGCAGGTCCTCGAGGTCGTCCTGGACGGCGTCGTACTGCTCGATGGCGCGCATGTTGACCGGTTCGAGCTCGGCCATCCGGTTCTCCAGCTTCGTGATCTGCCCCTTGACGAAGCCGTGGTCCGGAATCTCGTCGGGGTCGTAGTCGCCGACCTCGTCCTCCAGTTCGTCGACCTCCCACTCGAGGCGCTCGGCCTCGCTCTCCAGCTCCGAGAGCTCGGACTCGACCGCCGTCACCTGCTCTTTCTGCTCGTCGCGGGCCTGCCGGGCCTCGCGGAGGTCGTCTTTCAGGTCCTCGCGGTCCTCCTTGAGGTCGGCCAGCTCCGCCTCGAGCTCGGCGACCTGCGCCTCCTTCTCCTCTAGCAGGGCCTCCTGGTCCTCGATCTCGGCCGCCAGTTCCTCGACGGCCTCCTCGGCCTCGGCCTTCCGGTTCTGGGCCTCCTCGATGGTGTCGTGGAGGTCGTCGATCTCATTCTCGGCGTACTGCTTCTCGAGGCCGAGCTGGTTCAGCTCGCCGTCGATGTCGTCCATCCGGTCCTCGATGTCGGCGATCTCCTCGCGGAACTCGTCGGCCTCGGCGTTCAGCTCGGCGATCTCCGACTCCTCCAGCTCCGTCTCCAGCTCCGCGATCTCCGCCCGGACCGTCTCGATCTCGTCGGTCTTCGCCGCGATCTCCGCCTCCAGCTCGTCCATCTCCGCCGACACCGCCTCACGCTGCGTCTCGATCTCGACGAGTTCGTCCTCCAGCTCCCCGATGTGTGCCTCCGTGTCCTCGATCTCGCCCTCGACGCGGTCGATCTCGTTTTCCACGTCGCGGACCTGCTCGGCCGCGTTCGACTGCCGGTCGCGGGCGTCCTCGAGGCGGTCCTCCACGTCGCGGAGTCCCTCGCGGAGGTCGCGGCGCTGATCCTCTAACTCGTTGATGCGCTCGGCCACGCGCTCGATGCGGCCCTTCCCGCTCTTGGTGAACGAGTAGCGCGACCCCGACGAGGAGCCGCCGGTCATCGCGCCGCTCTTCTCGACGAGTTCCCCGTCGAGCGTGACGAGCCGGTACTGGCCCATCAGGTCGCGGGCCGTCTCGATGTCCTCGACGACGAGCGTGTCGCCCAGCACGTACGAGAAGACACCCGAGTAGTGCCCGTCGAAGTCGACGAGGTCGTACGCGAAGTCGACCACGCCGTCGTGGCTCGGCAGACTCGGGAGCGGGCGGTCGTCCATCTGGTCGATGGGGAGGAAGGTGGCCCGGCCCGCGCCCCGCGACTTGAGGTACTCGATGCCGCGCTGGCCGACGCCGTCGTCGTCGACGACGACGTGTGCCAGTCGGCCGCCGGCGGCGGTCTCGCAGGCCGTCGCGTACTCGCCCGGGACGCCGCCCAGCTGCCCGACGGTGCCGTGGACGCCATCCATGTCGGCGCTGAGGACCGTCGTCACGGCGCGCCCGTACGACTGGTCGCCGCTCTGGCCGGCGTTGGCCTCCAGCTCGGCGTACTCGGACTGCTTGGCCTTGATCTCGTCCTCGACGTCGTCGAGGTCGTCCGTCAGCGACCGCTTCTCGGCCTTGAGGTCCTCGACGACTTCGGTAATGGTCTCGCGGTTCTTCTCGGCCTTCTCGTGCTCGGTCTCGAGGTCCGACAGCTCCGCCCGGAGCTCCGGCAGGTCGGCCTCGGCCGCCTCGATGGCCTCGCGCTTCTCGCGCTCCTCGTTCGAGCGCCGCCGGGCCTCGTCCGTGAGGCGGTCCTGCTGGCGCTGGAGCTCGTTCTTCTCGTCTTTCAGCTCGTCCAGCGCCTCGCGTCCGTCGGCGAGTTCCGCCCGGAGTTCGTCGTACTCCGTGTCGATGGCCTCGATCTCGGCCTCCACGTCGGCGAGCGACTCCTGCTTCTCGACCTTGTCGGCCTTCAGCGAGGACTTCTGTACCTTCAGCTGGCGGATCTCCCCCTCCAGCTCCTCGACCTCCTCGTTCTTCCGGTCGATCTCGACGAACGCCTGCCGGCGCTCGTTCTCGGCGGCCTCGATGCGCTCCTCGGCGTTGGCGGTCTTGTCCTCGAGCCGGGAGATCTCGCCCTTGATCTCCTCCATCTCGCGCTTGATGGTGAGCTGCTCGTCCTCGCCCTTCCGCTCGATCTCGCGGTTCAGCTCCGCGAGCTCCTCCTCGAGACGGCTCACTCGTCCCTGGCGGCTGTCGAGTTCCTCGCGGAGCCCCTCGAGCGTCGCCTCGGTCGTCTCGATCTCCTCGCGGGTCTCCGCGAGGTCGCTCCGCTTGGTCTCCAGCTCCGCAGCCTTCAGGTGCCCCTCGTACTCGGCCTTCTCCTCCTTCAGGTCGCGGTACTGGAGCGCCGTCTCGCGCTCGTCCTCGAGTTCCTCGAGCCGCTTTTCCTTCTCCTCGATGCGGAGGTCGGCCTCCTCGACGCGGTCCTGGACGGTCTCCAGTTCCTCGAAGGCGTCCTCCTTCTTGGCGTCGAACTCGGCGACACCGGCGATCTCGTCGATGATCTCGCGGCGCCGGCCCGCCGTCATCGTGATGATCTCGGTCACGTCGCCCTGCATGACGACGTTGTAGCCCTCCGGCGTGACACCCGCCTGCGCGAGCAGGTCGCGAATGTCCGAGAGGTTGACCGAGCGACCGTTGAGGTAGTAGTACGAGTAGTAGGTGTCCTCGTCGGTCTGTTTCACCCGGCGGCGGATGGAGATCTCGTCCACGTCGCCGACGTCCTCGGTGCCGGCGGCGGAGACGACCTGCGACCGCTCGAGGGTGCAGTCCTCGTTGGCGAGGATGACCTCCACGCTGGCCTCGCGCTCCCCGGAGAAGTCGTCGGCCTCGTCGTCGTGCCCCGGGTTGTAGATGAGGTCGGTCAGCTTGTCCGCGCGGATGCCCGAGGCCCGGGCCAGTCCCAGCGCGAACAGCACGGCGTCGATGATGTTCGACTTGCCCGAGCCGTTCGGGCCGCTGATGGTGGTGAAATCCTCGTAGAACGGGATTCTCGTCTTTCGTCCGAAGCTCTTGAAGTCGTCCAGTACGAGCTCTTTGATGTGCATGGGGCGCTCGTGCCCCGCGCTCAGGCGACGATGATGTCGTCCGACGCGGAGTCCTCGTTGGCGTCCTCGCTCGCCTCGTCCTTAGCCTCGTCGGCCAGTGCGGCCTCCTCGCCGGCCGGCTCCTGCGACGTGGTCCCGTCCATCCCAGGCTGGCCGCCCGTGGGCTCGGGGGCCATGATGTCGCTCCCGTTCGGTTCGGGCTCGATCTCGGCCTCCAGATGCTGGATGCGCTCCTTGCACTCGACGAGTTCGTCCGTCAGGCCGTCGACGGTCGCCTCCAGCGAGCGCACCTTCGCCTCGAGTTCCTCGACCCGGTTGCCGGTCATACACCCACACGGTCCCTGCCTATCCTTAAACCTGCGTCAGACATCCACACCGTGTCTGACGGGCGTCAGTCACCGCCGAGCGCCACACCGCCGGCGGTCAATCAGGCCGCCGGCACGGCCAGAAGGACCTTCGGCCGGGTCCCCGATTCCCGGACAGTGTTCGGCGACCAGGGGCGCGTGACCATCCGCGAGTGGTCGGACCACGGGACCGGACAGCGACCCGTCGGGGCCGTCCTAAAGGAGTGAGTGGGCTCATCGGGATTCTCGGTGCGTGACAGATCATTCCGGTTCGTACGGGTTCGTCGCGGTGTCGAGTCGATAGACATCCGAGGCGGCGTCGAAGTCGTCGTCGAATGCGTAGAGGTATCCCAGTCCCTCGGCCTCCATCCCCGAGTCAGTCACCCACCGTATCCCGGCCGCTCAGCACGTTGCCAGCGCTCGTATCCCGTTGATCAGCCTTTCAACCGGATTAATACCGGCCTCGCACTGCCGATCGACTTCCCGGTCCCGAAGGCCGGAAGTCCGACCGGGATTCGTTTATTCCTTGCAGTCTGAGTCAGTTATTCTCGAGCTTGTGACCTCTTCTACGTCTAGATTCGGAGATTTTCCTAGAAGATCAATACACTTCTCGTTTGTTTCCGGGATGGGTGTGCGTGCAATCGTAGGGGGGGCTTCTGGTGTCTGTTCCCGTTGGTTCGTTCCGGTGGAAGCTGCAAACACGAACCTCTCCTTGGGAAGCACGACTTGCCACCCGACGTTACAGTAAAGATCGGTCGCCTTCCCGGAGACATTATACTGTTCTTTTAGATCCATGATTAGCACATGGAACTCGGCCCCGTCAGAGTTGTCATATATTCCTATAACTCCTCGATCTGCTCCAATAGCCCCCCACGAGTACTGCCGTTTTTCATTTATTCTCCAATTACTATCTTCTTCCGGCAATAGTTGGTCGATAGGTTTCGTTTCAGTGGCACTGTCGGTCGGCGTAGACTCTGACTCCGTGTCTTCTCCGAAGGTACACCCTGATATAAGAGTACTAAACAGAACTATGGCACCGAACCTTCGTCGATTCATGTTTCAAGAGATGCTCAGTTTAATAAGTATCTTCTGTATGATTATACTTAGCGCTCTGGAGTGAATTTGAAATCTATCACCACACGTGTATTCGATAGCGTCTTGACATCCTCCCCGCCCTAAAGGGCGAGGATTCCCCGAAGGGGATATTCAGGTTGCGCGTTTCCTCGGTTCTCAAGTACGCTTTCGCGTGGAACGTCGAAGGTCGCCGTCCAGTTGTGACCAAGGACGTACTTTTCAGCGCGTGTAGCCCTGTCAAGGGGGCCTTCCTCCCCGCATACAGCGGGCGTCAACAGCGTCAGGTACCTACGACTAAAGTCGTGGGCTTGCGTCGGCGGTGGGCCAACCGCGTCGGCAATTTAATTGACCGTAGACTCGCGCTCGACCGCCACCGTGGCGGGGGAGTATGGAGCTACCACTCGTGGTCAGCGTCTCGGTCTCGCGGGCCTCCTGACGAGCGACCCAACCCAGCGGGAGCGCGTCTCTCGCACGGACATAGCCAAAACAGCGTCCATCGACCGAGTGCGGAGGTGGCGCAACCGCCTGCGGCTCGTTTGCCCGCTGGTACAGTTCGATTCCATACTGGACTTCGGATGATTCGACGGCGAGGCCACACAACCGCCCGACGAAGCGGTTTTCTCGCCGCTCACGAGGTGGCCGCAACGAGTGCCTTCGTCGGACGGTCGTCCCGTGGTGCATCATCCCAATCAGCCGGCTCGTCCTTCGGTTGTGGCGAGTATAGTGGTTGCGGTGGAGTTGGCGCCCCGGCCATCGGCGCCAGTTGTGCCACGAGACGCACGCGCTTCCTCCCACGGCTAAAGCCGTGGGCTTCCGCGCTGTACAGCGGTGAGCAGTTCGACGCGGTCGGGCCCCGTCCCGAACGTGAGGCGGGCGACGGGCGAGCGGATGGCCAGTGCGCCGGCGTCGGGTACTGGCCCGCGGGCGCGCCCGACGGCCTCCCCGAGCGGCTCCGCGATGCCCTCGAGCCGTCGCTGGACCGGGGTCGCGACCACGTCGACCGCCGACTCACTGTCGTAGTACGGCCGGAGGAGCCCGGCCTCGAAGCCGGCCCTGAACAGGCAGTTGTCGATGGGAAGCCGGACGTTCGCCGTGCGGACGCCCAGTCCCGGCGACACCTCGCTCGCGGCGTCAAGGGCGTCGGCGGCCCGACCGGCGAGGGCCTCGCCGTAGTTGCGCGCCTCGGCGTAGTCGTCGGCGCCGCCCGGTCCCCTCGCGCTCGCGTCGCCGATGGCGCCCATGAGGTACAGTGCGGTCCCGCCGTGGGCGGCCTCGATGGCCCGCTCGCACGGCCCGACGTAGTCTGTCGCCACGAGCGAGTTGCCCGACCCGATGGTCGTCGGGTGCGCGGCGAAGTTCACCAGCGTGACGATCGTCCCGTCCGGCGTCTCGGGGTCGCGGGCGGCGCGGGCGGCGCGGCCGGCCGCACCGGCGACCGGCGGTGGCCCGCCGGCCTCGTCCGTCGCGGTGAACTGGAGCACCGTCAACGTCGAGTCCGTCCCCTGGAAGAACTCGTCGCCCTCGTCGTAGCGGCGGTTGCCGGCGAGGCCGGCCGCGTCGACGCTGCCCGCGGCGAGGGCGGCGGGCTGGAGGCTCGCTACCGCCCGCTCGATGGCCGTCGCCAGCCGGTCGACTACGAACTCGCGGTAGGACTCCGGGACGCCGCCCCAGAGTCCCTGGAAGTCCGGGCCGGCGTGGCTGTGGGTCGCGCCCAGAAGGACGTGCGACTCGTCCAGCCCGGTGCGCTCGGCGACCCGCCGGCGGACCGCACGCTGCTGGCGGTTGCCCAGCCCGGTGGCGTCGAACGTGGCCTGCACGACCGTCTCGTCACCCGCCGAGACGGCGATGGCCCGGGCCGAGGCGCCGTCGTGGTTCCCGGTCGCCCGCCGCGAGGGCTGGGGGCCGATGCCGAACCCGCCGAGGTAGACGCCCGCTTCGAGGTGTCGCGGGCGCGGACTCGCGTCGACGCGCGCCGCGCCGGCCGCGAACTCGTCCGCCGGCCGCGCACCCGTGGTTCCCGTTCCCGCCACCCCGACGAGTCCGGCCGACGCGACGCCGGCCGCCCCCCGGAGCACCGCCCGTCTGCTCGGCTCGGTCCTGTCTGTCATGGTCACCGGTTGTGAGCCCACGAGGTGGCTCTGCTGCCGGGGAAACGTGGTCGTTCAAACAGTGAACGGCGGTTCAGTGGTCGTCCGAGCGCGCTCGTCGGGGCCGGTCGCACGAGCCCCGGAGAGCCGACGCCGGTCGGCAGCCGACGTGTCCCTTTTGACCCCCGGTTCCCCACCCCCACCTATGACGGAGGTCGACGTGCCGGAGAGCCACCCCCGGTACGAGTCGCTGCTGACCCGCCACCGCATCGAGGAGGGCGTCGAGAAGGGCATCACCTCGAAACAGGGGCTCATCGCCCAGGGCCGGGGCGAGGCGTACGACTACCTGCTCGGCGAGCGCACCATCCCGTCCGCGGACGGGGCCGAGCGTGCCGCCGCCGCCCACTTCCTCCTCGCGGAGCAGGCGGTCATCTCGGTCAACGGCAACGTGGCGGCGCTCTGCCCGGGCGAGGTGGTCGACCTGGCCGAGGCGACCGGCGCCGACATCGAGGTGAACCTGTTCAACCGGACCCGCGAGCGGATGGAGCGCATCGTCGACCACCTCCGGGAGCACGGCGCCGAGGAGGTGCTGGGCCTCGAGGCCGACGGCCGTATCCCCGGCCTCGACCACGAGCGCGCGACGGTCGACGCCGACGGCATCGGCAGCGCCGACGTGGTGCTCGTCCCGCTGGAGGACGGGGACCGTGCGGCGGCGCTCGCGGCGATGGGAAAGACGGAGCTCGTCGTCGACCTGAACCCCCTCTCGCGCTCGGCCCGGACCGCGAGCGTCCCCATCGTGGACAACGTCGTTCGGGCCGTACCGAACGTCGCCGAGCACGCACGCGACCTCCGGGGCGCCTCCGAGCAGGAGCTGCGGGAGGTCGTCGACTCGTTCGACCGCGAGGCGGCGCTGGCGGCCGCGGAGGATGCCATCCGGAGCGGCGACCTGGACTGACCGAGACGCACTCCCGCCCCGTCCTGCCTCCGAATCCACCAGCGTCAGCGGCGCCCCCGGCCGTCGTGCCACCCGTTCCCCAACGACTAAGAACCACCCGTGAATATCACCGAGTGGTATGCAGAACCCCGAACGGTTCGACGGCTTCAGCGACGCGAGCGAGGCGCAGGTCACCCAGGCCATCGCGGGCGAGTGGTACGACGAGTTCATGGAGTTCACCGAGTCCGACGTCATCGTCGTCGGCGGCGGTCCCTCCGGGCTGATGGCGGCGAAGGAACTCGCCGAGCGCGGCGTCGACGTGCTGCTGCTGGAGAAGAACAACTACCTCGGTGGGGGCTTCTGGCTCGGCGGCTTCCTGATGAACAAGGTGACCGTGCGCGAGCCGGCCGACCGCGTGCTCGACCACCTCGACGTGGACCACGAGGAGAGCGACGAGGCCGAGGGGCTCCACGTCGCCAGTGGCCCGGAGGCCTGCTCGGGCCTCATCAAGGCCTCGTGCGATGCCGGCGTCAACGTCCAGAACATGACGGAATTCACCGACCTCGTCGTCCGCGAGGATACCACCGCAGCGGCGGATGGCCGCGAGGGACACAGGGTAGGCGGCGTCGTGATGAACTGGACGCCGGTCCACGCGCTCCCCCGCGAAATCACGTGCGTCGACCCCGTCGCCGTCGAGTCGGACCTCGTCATCGACGCGACGGGCCACGAGGCGGTCGCGCTCTCGAAGCTCCACGAGCGCGGCGTCCTCGACGCCGAGGGCATCGCCAGCGCCGAGGAGCGCGCCACGGGGATGGACCGGACCGACGAGGAGTCCTACGGCGCCCCCGGCCACGACTCGCCGGGTCACGACTCGATGCACGTCGCGCAGAGCGAGGACGCCGTCGTGGAACACACCGGTGTCGTCCACCCCGGCCTCGTGGCGAGCGGGATGGCCGTCGCCACCGCCCACGGCCTCCCCCGGATGGGGCCGACGTTCGGCGCGATGCTGCTGTCGGGCAAGCGGGCCGCGCAGGCCGCCATCGACGAACTCGGCGTCGACGCACCCGACGTGTCGACCGCGCCGACGCCGGCCGACGACTGAAGAACCAGTACACCCGTTGACCGGCCGGTCATCCGACCGGAACTGTTAATCGGGAGTTTGAACGTCCCAGGAACGAATGCCCTCCGATACTCACGTGAAACCGACCGACCGGACGACTGACGTGATTGGCGCCCGCGTCATCGCGCAGACCATCGATATCGTGATCACGTTCGTCTGGCTCATCGCGGGCGTGGGTGGACTGTCGGCGCTGGTCGGCCCGCCCGAGGGCGGTGCGGCGGGATACGTCTTGTTCTCGGCGCTTACACTGCCGCTGTACGGGGGGCTGCTGGAGGCCTACTGGAACGGGCAGACGATCGGCAAGCGCCTGACCGGCGTCCGGGTCGTCGATTCGTACGGGTCGACGCCGTCGTTCGGTTCGGCAGCGCTCCGCAACATCCCAGCCGTCATTGTGTTCGGCTGGCTCCCGGCGCTCGTGGGGCTCGCGGCGATCGCCACCGACGACCGCCACCAGCGCCTCTTCGACCGCGTCGCGGAGACCTACGTCGTTGACACGCATGCGCCGCCCACCGACGACGTGCAACCGGGCATGGATCGACGGCACACGCCGATGTCCGTCAATGAACCGCGCGGCTGACGAAGACGTGGCACTCCCTGGATTCTCAACCACGCACTCCGGAGCCCACAGTCGCTCGGCGGAGACTCAGACTCCACCGACTCGTCCGGACAGCACGCCGACGAACCCCAGCCCCATCCGCTCGTACCGGCGGTCCCGTGCCCGGGCTGTGAGCGCGCGCCGGGACGCCCGCACGCGCTCGGAGAGCGGCGCAGCCAATCCGCTCCCGGGGACGAGCGCGCGGGCCACGTCCGCCGGCGACGAGGAGGGTGCCCCCGCGGCGACGAACGCCCGGAACGCGGGATTCAGCAGCCGCCCGGCGGGGTGGTCGCTGGCCGTCGCGTCGACGAGCGCGAGGCGCCCGCCCTCGGCGGCTCCGGCCACGAGGTCGCACCAGTCCGCGACGGCGTCGGCCGGGTCCGCCAGTAACCCGACGACGAACGTCGCCAGCAGCGCGTCGGCCGTCTCGACGGGCGCTTCGGTCGCGTCGCCCTGCACGACGTGGACGTTGACCCAGCCCTCACGAGTGATCCGGCCACGGGCACGTTCGAGCAGTGGTCGGGTCAGGTCGAGGCCCACGACCCGTCCGCCGGGACCGACCGCCCGCCGGAGATACGGCAGGTTCGCCCCGGTGCCACAGCCCATCTCGACGACGGTGTCGCCCGGGTCGAGGTCGAGCGCCGCGACCGCGCGGGCCCGCCACCGGCCCACGGGCGGGAGCGTCGCGACTCGATCGTACAGGGCGGCGTTGTCGCCGTAGAACTCCGCGACCGCTGTCATCGAACGTGCTCGGCCAGTTCGCGGACCCGGTCGGCCACGGTCGCCGCGTCCGGGCCGAGGACGTAGACGATGGGCTCGACCCCGAACCCGCCGGTCTGGTAGAGGGCGTCCGCGTCCGGCGCGTCGGCGAGCGCCGTCGCGATGGCCCCGTCGATGTCACCGTCGTCGGAGTGCTCTCCCTCGCGGCCGGCGGGTGCCCCGGCCCCGCCCGCCCCCGCGGCCTCGCCGACGGCGTCGAACTCGACGGCCTCGTACCCCAGGCCGGTCAGCGTCTCGACGATGGCCGGCGTGTACCGGATGTTGCAGGCCGCGCGGGCGTCGTGACCGGCCCGGCGAGCCGCCAGCAGCACGCTCGCGACGTAGACCGAGACGCCGAACTCCGGGTCGGCCGGGACCGTCGCCCGCCCTTTCACGTCGAGGATGCGACCCGGCACCGCGGCCACGTCCTCGACGCCGGTGGCGTCCGGGAGTGCCTCCACGAGGTTCGACCCCACGGCCGGGACGAGCGCCGCGAAGGCGGGCGACTCCTCCAGCGACCGCAGTCCCCGCCGGACGGATGCGAGGACGCGCTCGCTCGCCCGCAGGCCGGAGTCGGGGTCGTGGACGGCGAAGCTCCCCTCGTACGCCGCCAGCGGCGGGAACGCCTCCTCGTGGAGCTGTGCGAGCAGGTCACCCTGCTCGAGCTGGCGGATCAGCACCTCCGCCTCGGCCAGCGCCCCGACCGGCGACAGCTCCCCCGCGGCGAGCCCCGCGCCGACCCGTTCGACCAGGTCGCGGACGCGGTCGTCGCCGGCGACGCGGTCGTTCACCTCGACCGCGCCGGTGGCGTACTTCGAGACGGCGCTCTGGCTGATCCCTAGCAGGTCGGCCACCTCGCTCTGCGTGAGCCCCCGGTCGCGCAGGTCGGTCGCCAGCAGCGACCGGTAGGTAGGCAGAAACTCCTCCACGACGACCTCCTCGACGAACTTCATCCGTCGTCACCCCTCACTGGTCGCCACCGAACTCCCGGTCACCGCCGACACGCGAGGCCTGCGGCCCGGACTGGTCCTGGTACTTCGAGCCCCGCTCCTCCCCGTACGGCCGCTCGGCGGGCGAGGAGAGCTCCGTGAACGTGAGCTGCGACACGCGCATCCCGGGGGTGAGCGCCACGGGCGCGTTCCCGAGGTTCGAGAGCTCCAGCGTGATCTGTCCCCGGTAGCCCGGGTCGCACAGCCCGGCGGTGTTCGAGAGGAACACCCCGCCGCGTCCACCGAGGAAGTTTTCGACCGGCCGCCCGTTCGGCTGAACTTCGAGGTCGTACGTCGGCTCGACGCGGTCGGTCTCCTCGACCGCGGTGACCCGTTCGAACCGGACATCGTCGGCGAGGATCTGATCGAGACGGGTCGTGTCAGCGCCCTCGTCGGCGTACACGTCTCGGAACGCTTGTAACGTCTCCCGCTTCACCGTCTCGTACTGGCGGTTCTCGACGTTCGAAACGCTAGATTTCGACGCGTAGTCCATCGCGTCCGCGGCCTCCCGCATCGTCAGCCCAGCCTCCTCGCGGAGTGTACGAAGCAGAGCGTTCGGCGTCGGGACGTACTGGCCCTTCCTGTGGGCGTCTTCGCTGATATCGACTGTCCACTCGACACTTCTATTCGTCACGTCGCTGGGTTCGATGTACGTCTCCCGTTCCCTGTCGTAGACGGAGACGATCCGTCCGAGTCGCGTGGCGAGATACTGTGTCCTGTTCACCAGATCCGGATTCGCGGTGTAGAGCGTGCCCCGTGTCTCCCGACGGCATCCGTCTCCGTCCAGCAACCCGTCCAGCAGCGCCGTCGCGACGTCATCGGACCAGTTCCAGGCCCGGCCGGGGATGGTTTTCTCGCTCCCGTCACCGACGAGCCGTCGGAACACCTTCGACCACAGCGCCGAGCAGACGGTCAACACGGTTACGCCGTTCTCCCGTGTCTGCCAGCTGAGACTCGCGTCGTACTGCTCGAACCACGCCGCGACCCGGTCGAGATACGCCTCGTTCGTACTGCCGAACTGGAGCTGTTTTCGTCTCGCGTGCCCTTCCGCAATGTAGAACCCGAGGACCCACCCGAGTTCCGGTGTCACGTCGACGTGTCGCGGGAGACGGTAGTCGCTCCGTTTGAACGCGACTTCGACCGCAGCCGGCGCACGGGCCACGGATACGTTCTCGAGCGGCGCGCCCGACCGCGACTCGTAATGTCGCCGTGAGGACGGAGGGGTGTCATCGGTCCACTGTACGTCCGCGAACCCGTCCGTCGCGTAGCCGATGACCTCGTTGCTGTCCCCGAACATCGAGACGAGGTCGAGCGACGTCTCGGGCGTCGGCGGCGACGGCATCATGCCCGGGACCATCACGTATGCTCCGCTAGCCTCCTCGCTCGGCAGTCGCGCGACCCCGCCGTGCTCGTCGAGCGTGAACAGGTTGTGGTCCTTCGTCACCAGTACTTCCCGACCGGATTCGAGCGTCACGCGGTAGATCCGCTGAGTCGGGTTCGTGATGTAGTCCGTCACACGGTGGGTGCTCACACGGAGGGTTCGCGGGTCGAACGAGACCGCACGCGCCTCCGGTTCGGTCTCGACGACCTCGCCGATGGGGTAGAAACCGAACCCCGATTCGGGTGTCCAGAGGAACACCTCCTCGTCGGCCGGGAGCGAGGCGTGGACGACTACGGCCAGCCGCCCCAGCGAGGAGCGCCCCTCGACGTGCGCGATGAGGTCCGGCGGGATCTCCACGCGCTCGTGGGTCGTCCCGAGCACGAAGTCACCCGGGTGGAGGATGAAGTCGTCACCCTCGTCGACGACCGTCTCCGAGACGTACTCCTCGACCTCGGCCTCGGCCCCGGGGTGGATGCACGGGATGTTCGTCCGCTGGAACTCCAGGAACTCCCGCCCGAGCCGGAGGTCCACGCTGGCGGGCTGGACCTGGAGGTCGATGTCGTCCAGCGGCTCGACGACCAGGTCACCCGCCTCCAGCCGCCGGAGGATGTCGGTGTCCGAGAGTATCATGCCCGTGGGCGGGGCCGACGCTACCGAAAGCGTTCCGGTCGGACGATCACCGCCGTTCGCGCGTCCACTTTCACGGAACTAAAGGACGTACTCTCTATGCTTTCGACTTCCGGAGATTTCATTCACTGTGACGAGATTAGATCTCGTTCCAGCGCGGAGTTACCCACGCGCGGCCGATATCCTGAACAGGACTGTCAGTCCAGCATCTACGGGGTTTCCGTGCCGTTACACGTTCTGTCGATGGTCGGATAGCTGAAATAGATCTCCTCTTCTCCGGCTAGATTCACGTTAATTGCCTCATTCCGGCCGAACATACCTCGATTGATCTCCCATTTTCCCTCCGGTCCATTCTCGACATCCACGCTGAGAATATGATCGCCGTCCTTCATTTGAATACTGTCATACCGTTTGTAAGCGTCAATAGGGAGCGTGAACCTGTCGGAAAACGTTTCAACCGGCGTCTCTTCCGGCGTCGAATCTTCTGCTCTCGTCGCCGTTGGGGAGTCCATCGCTCTGTACCGACTACCTGTCGCCGTAATTGATAGATCTACAGTGACTTTCCGACCCATTTCGTTTCCGACGACCATCAAATATGACGGGCAGTTTTCTGTTGGTTTAGGAGATGTAGTAGGGGATGCTGATGATTCGGCAGTGTTTGGCGTTCCTGCATCGTTGGGTGAATCCGATGATTCGATACATCCTGCCCCGATAAACGCGATTCCTGTAAGGAGGAACTGTCTACGATTCATGAGTACAAATACGAGGGCATGGGTAATGATCTGTTCGTACGTACAACACACATTTTACTTACGAGCCTATTGGTGCGTATAACATACATTTTACTTACGGGACGGAAGACGGGCAGATATCCAGAGGACGGGCGGCGACAGCGTCGGTGTCAGGGCTCCTCGAACAGCGAGCGGGCCCGTTGCACGTAGCTGTTCGCGCCCCAGCTACGGGCGTCGCTGATCGCATTGAGGAGCAGCAGTGCATCGGCCGCTGATAGCTGTTCAGTTCGAACGAGCACCGAGAGGAGCGTCGGCGTCGTGACGAGCCGCGTATCAGCGAGTGAGGCGTGAATCAAACCGAGCTGGGTGAACTCGTCACAGAGGAAGAGCTCGGCATCGAGATCGTTCGCGAGGGTGATGGCGGCGTTCTCGCCGTCGTCGAGCGGAAAATCGGCGTCAAAGGCGACTGGCCGTGTCTCAAGCGCTTCGCTTCGATCAAGGACGACGGATGCAGCACGACCGTGCGCGTTATCGTATGAGGCGATCTCCTGAAGTTCCTCGACGACCGCCGTTGGAACAGCGACCTCGTAGTGGGCGCAACAGAGCGCGAGTGGATCGGGATCGTCGTCAGCAACGATCCCGAGACTGACGAGAGCGGAGGCATCGGCGACGAGTGTCGGCATTTATGCGTCGGCGACCTCGTCGATGAAGTCCTCGTCCAGCTGCTGTTTCAGTACCCGGAGATTTGCCGCCTCCTCGGCACCGAGGAGTGTTTTGAGTTGCTCGACGGTGATCTCGTCGTCGTAGTAGGCGGCCGCGATTTCTTGGGTCAGCGCGTCGTCGTGCGTGGCCTCCTGAAGATACTCTCGGAGCGCGGTCACGAGGATGTTCGTCCGGTCTTCGCCAAGCACCTCCGCGAGGGCGTCGGTTCGGTCAATGAGCCGGTGTGGCGCCCGGAACTGGACGCGCTTCTTGTCGCTACTCATTGTGTGTACGTTGTGAGCCAGTCCACTTAGCCCTTGTCGTGTGTACGACGTGAGCCACCAGGGCCGGGCTGTGGCGAGTGTCAGTCGGAAGCCGTGTGCTCCTCGTCCACCCGGGCGTCATCGTCGTCATCAACGGAGAAGCTTTCTCGGCCCCATCACCGGCAGCGGTTTCGCGACGAACGCGCGGGGGCCGGTCTCCATCTCCCGGAGCGCCGCCGACGCCTACCGGACGCTGTTGGTCCACTCGGCCATCACAGGTCGTCGGGACCGGCCTCATGACGGGGACGCTCTCCGACAACAGGTGCCCACGGGCCTGAAGTACAGTATCGTGCTCGTCGCGTTCGGCGTGTTCCCGCTCACCCAGCGGGCTCACCCCTCCCCGGCGGAAGCGGGAGCCGTCGCGCCTAAGCCCCTCGACACGCCACGTCGGGTATGGGAACCAAGCAGGCCATCGTGGCACGCACGGACATCGGGATGGGACAGGGGAAGCTCGCCGCACAGGTCGCCCACGCCTCCCTGCAGGCGTACGAGGACGCCGACGACCGGACGCGGCGGGAGTGGAAGGGCAGCGGGGGGAAGAAGATCGTCCTCGAGGGCGAGTCGGAGTCGCAGCTCCAGGAGCTCGCCGACACCGCCCGCCGCGAGGGGCTCCCCTACGCGCTGATCCGGGACGCCGGCCACACACAGCTCGACTCCGGCACCGTCACCGCGCTCGCGGTCGGGCCGGGCCCGGAGAACATCATCGATAAAGTGACCGGCGACCTCTCGCTGTTCTGATTATCCGCTACTTCCTCGCTCTGCGACGAGGATTACCGAATAATACCGAGTTTTTCGTAGCTGTTTTCGATTTTCTCCAAGTATCGACTTAAGCGAGCAGGGAACGAGGTCGAGGTCGGGGAATCCCACCGCACCGGCCGCACGGGAAGAGGACGTCGGAGCGGCCGCCAGCTCGATTAGCGGCCTACCGCCAGGGCGGCCTACTGGAGCGCGACCTGCTGTGCGAAGCCCATCGCGCGCCGGCCGGCATCGAGCCCGGTCTCTAGCGGCGCGAACGTCCGGGTGGTGCCGGCGACCCAGTCACCGGCGAGGTAGCAGTCCGACGCGGCGGCGCGCTCGACCAGCACGGGGTCGACCCGGTGGCCGGGACGGGCGTACTGGTAGCGCTCGTGGTCCGTCCACGCGGGGTCCAGCAGGCGGTCGTCGTCCAGCAGCCGGGCCGCGGCGGTCCGGGCCTGCTCGACGGCGGCGTCGGGGTCGTGACTGGTCGCCCAGTCGTCGCCCAGGCGGAGGACGAGCGCCTCGTGTCCCGGCGGGACGTGGCCGGGCTTGGCCGACTCCCGGGAGAGCCAGCGGACGTCGTGGTCGTCCCCCGGGGCCGCCAGCGCGTACCAGTCGCGGTCGACGGCGTGCTCGTAGCCCAGCACGACGCTGTCGACCGTCCGGTGTTCGACCTGCTCGGCCTCGCGCCGGACGTCCGTACCCAGGGGCTCCGACTCCGCCAGGAGCGACGCCGTCCGGTCCGCGTCCGTCGCCGTCACCACGCGCTCGGCGTCGATAACGCCCTCGGTGGTGTGGGCCCGCCAGCCGTCGTCGGTCCGCTCCAGGCGCTCGACGGTCGTGTCCGGCCGGTGGTCGCAGTGCTCGGCGGCGAGCAGTCGGTCGACGACGCCCTGGAGGCCACAGCGGCCGGTGAGTCGGCGGTAGCTCACCCCGCCGTCGGTCGCCTCGCCGAGCGGGTCGACGCGGCCCTCGAAGGAGACGCAGTCCTCGGCAAGTACCTCCCGCACGAGCGTCGACCGCTCGTCGCCCCGGTCGGGGACGCAGGTGGTCCCGACGTCGTAGGTCGTCGCCTCCCGGGCCCGGGTCGCCAGGCGACCGGTTCCGCCGCCGCCGTCCCCGACCACGGTCGCGTCCAGACAGATGTGTGCCGCCGTCGCCCCAGCAGCCCCGTCGCCGATCACGAGCGTCGTCATACATCCGGATACAGTCCCATCCACCCTCCCGCCACCGGCGAACGGATACGGTCCTTTATCAGTGGCGGGGCACCGCGGGGCGACCGGGTCAGTGTGGGTAGCCCCGGTAGTACTGGCGCGGGACGTCGACCCGGTCGAGCGCGTCGAGTTCGCGCGCGGCGGTGAGTGTGAAGTACGGGTCGCGGATGTGCTCGCGGGCCACGATGGTCAGGTCCGCGCGGTCGTTGCGGACCACCTCGTCGGCGCCGTGTGGCGTGGTGATGCCGCCGACGGCGCCGACCGCGCAGTCGGCGTCAGCCTCCCGGAGGGACTCACGCACCCGTTCGGCGTACGGCACCTGGTAGTGCGCCCCGGTGTCGGGGACCTGCTGGGCGGGGTGGATGGCGCCCGCACTCACGTCGATGAGATCCGCGCCGTCCTCGGCCAGCAGCGGCGCCAGCCGTGCGGTGTCCTCGACGGTCCACGACGGCCGGTCGGGCAGCCAGTCCGTCGCCGAGAGCCGGACGAACACCGGCTGGTCGTCGGGCCAGACTGCCCGGACGACCCGGGTCACCTCCCTGACGAGCCGGGTCCGGCCGGTGAAGCCGCCACCGTAGTCGTCCTCGCGGTGGTTCGTCACGGGCGAGCAGAACTCGTGGAGCAGGTAGCCGTGCGCGCCGTGGACCTCTGCGACCTGGAAGCCGGCGTCCAGCGCGTGCTCGGCGGCAGTCCGGAAGTCGTCGACGACCGCCTCGATGTCCGCGGTGGAGAGCCGCTCCGTGGGGACGGGCCCACCCTCGTCCTCGTCGTGGGGCCACGGCTCCGCGCTGGGGGCCACGGTGGTCCAGCCGCGCTCGTCGTGGATGGGGCCACCGCCGTCGGCCGGCCGCTCGGTCGACGCCTTGCGCCCGGCGTGGGCGAGCTGGATGCCCGCGAGCGCACCGTGGTCGCGGACGAACGCGGCCGTCTCCGCCAGCGCGTCGGCGTGCTCCGCCGACCAGATGCCGAGGTCGTGTGGCGTGATGCGGCCCTCCGGCGACACCGCCGACGCCTCGGCCATCACGATGCCCGCGCCCCCCACCGCCCGCGACCCGAGGTGGACGTGGTGCCACTCCGTCGCCAGCCCGTCCCCGTCGCAGGAGTACTGGCACATCGGCGACACCATCACCCGGTTGCGCGCCGTGGTCCCGCGGCGTTCGAGCGGGGTGAACAGGTCCGCCTCGCCGTGGTCGTCTGTCATGGGCGGTGTTGGTGGGAGTACGCCAAAGGCCGGTTGGAACCGGCAGGGCAGACAGCGACCCCCGCCCGCTCCGGACTCCATCGCCGCCGGCGACCGAAACGCGGCCGCCGAACCGTCCGTTCGCTGGCGATTCCGTCGGACTGCACCTTCCGCCACGCTTAACCACCCGTCAACCGACTCCGACGACATACATGTCACGCGCCGTCTGGTTGAAGGCCGACGATTCGGTCGGCGACTGGGAACAACGGAAGCGCCGCATCACCGCCGGCCTCGAGGCCGGCGTCGACTGGATGCTCGTCGACCAGCAGGACGTGGCGAAGGTCCGCGAACTCGGCCGCGTCGACGTCGCCGCCTTCGCCGGCGACGACGTGCACGTCATCGACGACGCCGAACCCGGGGAGGAGGCCGAACCGGACGCCATCGTCGTCGGCAAGCACGGCGAGGGCGACGGGACCGTCGACCTGCCGGCCGACTTCTCCGGCAGCGCCGACCTGACCACGCTCCGTCGCACCGAGGACACCACCGGTGCGTACGTCCGCGTGCTGGGCCCGGGCTACGAGGAACTCGCCGAGGAGGCCGCCCGCGACGCCGACTACACCGTCGTCGTCGGCGAGGACTGGTCCATCATCCCGCTGGAGAACCTCATCGCCCGCATCGGCAACGAGACGGACCTCGTCGCGGGCGTGCAGACGGCCGAGGAGGCCCGCACCGCCTTCGAGACGCTCGAACTCGGCGCCGATGCCGTCCTGCTGGACACGGACGACCCCGACGAAATCCGGAAAACCGTCGACGCCCGCGACGCCACCGACCGCGAGTCGCTCGAGCTGACGACCGCCACCGTCACGGCGGTCGAGGAGGTCGGCAGCGCCGACCGCGTCTGCGTCGACACCGGCTCGCTGATGGAACACGACGAGGGGATGCTGGTCGGCTCGATGTCCCGCGGCCTCTTCTTCGTCCACGCCGAGACCGCCGACTCGCCCTACGTCGCCAGCCGCCCCTTCCGGGTCAACGCCGGCGCCGTCCACGCCTACGTCCGCACGCCCGGGGGTGAGACGAAGTAC
This sequence comes from Halobacteriales archaeon QS_4_70_19, assembly GCA_003020985.1. Classification (GTDB taxonomy): domain Archaea; phylum Halobacteriota; class Halobacteria; order Halobacteriales; family Haloarculaceae; genus Haloglomus. Next base: position 36,654 of record PXRM01000002.1, read on the forward strand.
CTCTCCGAACTCCGGAGCGGCGACGAGATCCAGATCGTCGACACCCGGGGCACCACCCGCGAGACCATCGTCGGCCGCTCGAAGATCGAGAAGCGCCCCATGTTCCGGGTGCAGGCCGAGGTCGAGCACGACGGCGAGACGGACCTCATCGAGACGCTGCTCCAGAACGCCGAGACCATCAAGGTCGCCACCTCGGAGGGTCGGACGGCCGTGACGGACCTGCAGGAGGGCGACGAGGTGCTGGTCTACTACGAACCCGTCGCACGGCACTTCGGCGAGGCGGTCGAGGAGAGCATCATCGAGCAGTAGCGCCCGTCAGCGCCACTACCGCCAGGTCCGCGACGTGGATTCCGTACGAGCGGTCGGTCGCGCCGTCCGTCTCCGTAGTCGTGGTAGACGGTTGGCGTAATCCGTATGGGTCACCGGCAGCCACGGGCCACGCGTCGTGCACTCCCAGTCCCCGGGACCCGACAGCTACGGCGCCTCGCCGGCCCCGGCACCGCTCGCCCGAGGGCCGTCCGTGGTGTCCTCCGGGCGCTCGAACTCCGTCGTGCACCACTGGCAGAACGCCAGGTCCGGGTCCGTCTCGCGGCCGCAGGCCGGGCAGGTGAACTCGCCGGCGGGCCCCTCGTCGCCGGCGCCGTCGCGGGCCCCCAGCCAGTAGGCGTCGAGGACGCTGAACACGGTGACCGAGACCAGGGCGAGGGAGGCCTCGAACTCCAGCCCCCGCATCCCCCGGAGGAGCTCCCCGACGAAGGCGGTCGGCTCCGTGGCTGGAACGGACGGCGCCGGGACGACCACCATGACGGTGGCGGCCCAGAGGCCGAACCAGAGGACCGCACGGACCCACGACCGCAGGTAGGCGTGGCCCAGTCCGGGCTGGAGCGCGAGCATGGCCGCCAGCCACGGCCGCTTTCGGTCGTTCGGTACCACTTCCGTCGCCGTAGCCTCTCCGGAGTAATAAACCCCCGTGCAGCTCGTCTGACGCCCGAATTGCGGAGAGCCGCCGCGAGACGGTCGCTACGGGCCGCCGGTCACCGGAGCGCGTCCACCAGTTCGCGGAGCGTCGCGAGGTCGTACTGGCCGGGCGCCGTGGCGCGGTCGGGGTCGACCGGCGCGTAGCCGATGCGGGAGCCGTACACCGGCGCGACCGCGCGAGCGTGGCTGCCGGCCGTCCCCATCGCCGTCGTCGCGACCGTGCGGCCGTCGTTCACTGCCGACCGGGTCGCGCCCAGCAGCCGGAGCGCGTCGTCGAGGTCCGTCGCCGTGACCGCCAGCTTCGCCACGTCGCCGTGCTCGCCCGCGCGGGCGAGCAGGTCGTCCAGCCCTGCTCGCGGCGGCGTCCCCTGGAAGTCGTGCGTGGAGACGATCACCTGCGCGTCGTTGGCGTGGGCGTGCCTGACCGCCGCGGGCCCGTCCTCCGGGTCCACCGCGTCCGCGGGCGCGCCCTCCCCGGTGACGGCAGCCAACTCCACGTCGATGGCCGCGACGGCGGCGTACTCGGCGGCCGCGCGCAGCGTCGCCAGCCGGCCCTCCGCGGCGGCCTCGCCGCCCTCCCACTCGGCGCGATTGGTGGCGATGACCGGTAGTTTCCCGTCGTACGCGTCCAGGGCGTCCAGCGGCGCCCCGGCCATGTCCATCCGGAACTCGACGGCGTCGGCGTGGTCGCGGGCCGCGGGCTCCTCGTCGAGGTCGGCGGTGGCGGCCGCCAGCGCGAACTCGTCGAACGGGAGGTCCATGCGTACCGGTGTCGCGGCGGCAGGCGTATAGCCACCGGTTCGGAGCGGGGACGACCGGCCCCGGCGTCAGACCGGTTCGTGGTCGGCGACGTATCGGCGGCGTTCGTCGGAGGCAGCCGTGCGGCGCACGGCCGTCGTCTCGTACAGGCGGATGCGACGCTCCTGCGTCGTGACGACGGGGAACTCGTAGTGTTCGGCGTCGTAGCCCGGTTCGTCGCCGTCGGCGCGGCGGTCGGCGACGAACTCGCGGTGCCGTTCGAGTCGTTCGCGCGCGAGGTCGGTCGAGAGCGCGGGCGCGTCGGCAACCCGCTCGTCGAACGCCGCAACGAGGTCCGGGTCGCGCTCGACACCGACCGACGAGCGCCCCGCGGCCAGCGCCGCGAGGCTCGTCGTCCCGGTTCCCCAGAACGGGTCCAGCACGGTGTCGCCGTAGACGGAGAACATCCGGACGAGTCGGAGGGGGAGATCGAGCGGGAACGCCCCCGAGCGGTCACGGGCCTCCGCGGCGTCCCCCGAGAGGGCCTGCCGTTCGCCGGTCAGCTCCCAGAGGTCGGAGAACCACTCATTGCGCTCCTCCCAGAAGTAGGCCGACTCGTAGCGGCGGTCGTCGCCGGGCGGGAACGACCGCGTCCCGCCGTTGCGGAAGACAAGCAGGTACTCGTGTTCGAGGGTGGGATAGGCGTTGGTCGGCAGCATCCCGCTCCCCATGAACTTCGCGGCGCTGTTGGTCGGTTTGCGCCACAGCACGTTCGGGAGCGACTGGAGCCCGTGCTCGCGTAGGCGACGGGTGACGGCCTCCTGGTTGGGGTACTGCTGGAACCCGTCGAGGTTTCGCGTCGCCGGGCCGACGTTCACCACGACGATGCCGCCCGGCCGGACGACGCGAGGCAGCTGCCGCCACACGTCGTCGAGCAGGTCGTGCATCAGGTCGAACGCACGGTCGCCCTCGTTCGCGTCGAGCGCCTCGCCGATGGCGGGGTCCTGCGCGGTGAACGAGGCGTCCCACATCTCGACCATCGGGTACGGCGGCGAGGTGACGACGAGATCGACCGAATCGGTGTCGAGATCGGCGACCGCCGCCCGTGCGTCGGCGACGTGGACGACGTGCTCGGTCTGCACGGGACGGTGGTCGACGGCGGGGGACTAGACGCTTTCCCCACGTCGGCGCTCGCGGGGGTCCCGCACGACCCGTCGACGGTCCGGCGTCCAGTCGCCCTGCCGCTACGGCCAGTTCGGGTCCACGTCGACGAGGTCGGCCGACAGCGCCCAGAGCCGCGTCGCGCGGTCCTCGTCGCGAGCCCGCGGGGAGGCCCGGGCCTGGCGCTGCTTGTTGAAGTACTGTCCCGTCACGTCGATCGAGGGGTCGGCCGCGAGCATCGCCATCGCCGTCCCTCCGTCCGCGACGGTGTCGCTCACGCCGGGCACGAGGTCGAGGCTCTCCCACAGCATCGACCCCGGGAACGCGAGGTCGCGGCCGACGCCGCTCCCCGGGATGATGCCGGGGTGGAAGCAGTTGCAGAGCTGTCCCTCGTCGAGCCGGCGGGCCAGCTCCGTCGTGAACAGGACGTTGCAGAGCTTGGAGTTGGAGTAGAGGGCGAAGCCGTTGAGCCCGGTCGCCTCGGTCACGCCGGTCGCCTGCCCCAGCTTCCGGAGGGAGGCCAGCTCCGTCGCGCCCGTGATGCCGGGGACGCCGGTGCGGCCGTGCTCGCGGATCTCCTCGAAGTCGATGTCGCCGTTGCGGTGGGCGACCGACGCCGTGTTGACGACGCGGCCGTCGTCGGCCAGCAGGTCGACGAGTTCGTGGGTGAGGAGGTAGCCCGCGAGATGGTTGACCGCGAAGTGCATCTCGAACCCCTGCTCGCTCTCGCGGTAGTCGTTGATGGCGAGCCCGGCGTTGTTGCAGAGCGCGTCGAGTTCGTCGACCTCCTCGCGGACCGTGTCGGCGAACGCTCGGATGGCGTCGAGGTCGGCGAAGTCAGCGCCGTGGAACGAGGCCTCGCCGCCCGCGTCCTCGACCCGTGCGACGGTCTCGGCGCCGGCCTCGGCGTCCCGGCCGTGGACCAGTACGCGCCAGCCGCGCTCGCCGAGTCGCCGCGCGGCGTCCCGTCCGATTCCACTCGTCGCGCCGGTGATGAGTGCCGTCGGCATACACCACGTCCGACGAGCGGGTAGGTGATTGTTGCGAACCCACGCTCCGTGGCGAGTCCTGCCGGAACTCTCCGGGGCGACCGCGACCGACGGAGGGAAGTCACCGGGTTCCCAACTCGTGGGTATGAGTTCGCTGGGGGCCGGCGGGAGCGAGGACGACTGGCGGGCCGGGCTCGACGAGGCGGACGCGGCGCTCGTCGACGGCTACCAGTCCGACTTCCCCATCGTCGAGGAGCCGTTCCGGGCCGTGGCCGACGACCTCGGGGTCGACGAGGCCGAGGCACTCGCCCGCGTCGAGCGCCTCCGCGAGCGGGGCGTCTTCCGCCGCTTCGGGGCCGTTCTCAACCCCCCGGTCATCGGCTCCTCGACGCTGGCCGCCGTCAGCGCCCCCGAGGACCGCTTCGACGAGGTGGCCGCGGTCGTCAACAGCTACCGGCAGGTGAACCACAACTACCGGCGCAGCCACGAGTGGAACATGTGGTTCGTCGTCACCGCCGGCGACCGGGCGACCCGCGACCGCATCATCGCGGACATCGAGTCGCGGACGGGCTGTGCGGTCCTCGTCCTCCCGATGCTGACGGACTTCTACATCGACCTGGAGTTCCCGGTCGTCAACGGCGACCGGTTCGCTCGGGAGACGCGACCGGAGGGTGCGTCTCCGGACGAGCGAGCGGCCTCGCCGCGAGCAGGCGGGTCCCGGCAGGAGACCGAGGTGGACGCCACCCGCATCTCCGAGGAGGCGACCGCCGACCTCTCCCCCGTGGAGCGACGGCTCCTGCTGGAGATCCAGGACGGCTTTCCCCTCACCCGGACGCCGTATCGGGACGTGGCGGCGGCCATCGACGCGCCCGTCGACGAGGTGCTGGCGGGCGTCGAGCGCCTGCTCGCGAACGGCTGCATCAAGCGCATCGGCTGCGTCGTCAACCACCTCGTCACCGGCTTCGACGCCAACTGCATGGTCGTCTGGGACGTGCCCGACGCGGACCTGGACGAGCGGGGCGAGGCGGTCGGGTCGCTCCCGTACGTGACGCTGTGCTACCACCGGCCCCGCCGCCCCGAGCAGGACTGGCCGTACAACCTGTTCACGATGGTCCACGGGCGGGAGGCGGCGGCCGTCGACGCCAAGGTGGACGAACTCGCCGCCGACCACCTCCCGTACGACCACGAACGGCTCTACTCGACGGAGACGCTGAAGCAGACCGGCGCGCGCTACGACGACATCGTCGGCGACGGGGGCCGACCCGACTCCCCGTGAGCAGCGGTCCACTCCCCCGAATCGACGTTTAGGACGAAGTTCCATTCTTCGGAACCTATCCGGGAAACATCACTGTTGAGAGCCATATATTTACTCGAAATCCTTCATAACTTATCTATCTGGCACTACCGGATACGGCGACGGCCTCCGCCCCGACGCGTTCGGGAACGACGGCTGGGAGAGCCGAAACGGTGGCTGGTTAGTTCAGCGAACCGGACGGAGAAGCGCGCCCCCGAGCACCGGCTGCGCGCCGGGGCGCTGACCGGAATCGCACCCGCGGACAGCTACCGCCAGCCCTCCAGGTCGAGTGCGTCCGTGGCCGGCATCGAGAGCCACGCTCCGTCACGGCAGATGGCCGCGATGACGAACCGGTCGTCGTCGACGGAGCCCATCACCTCACAGTCCGGCGCCAGTCCGGACGCCCGCGCGGTGTCGGGTGCCATACTATGATAGTAACTGACAGCCCGATATAAACGTGCCGGATATCGACGCCGGGACCGGACCCCCTTCGCTGACGTATCCGGGGGGACTGGATGGACGAACGGTCGGTTATCGCCCGGGTGTGTTGCTGGCTCGCACTGTAGGTAAAAGCGCGATTTCAGCTTACGACAGGTACTTGCCTATATACGGGCACGCTTGGGCTGTGTGGCACGCGGACACGGCGTACCGATACTCGACCACGACGCGTCACGGACGCGTCGGTAACAACTGACAACACAATACACGATCCATGACAGAGAACGACCTTTCGCGTCGTAGATTCCTGAAAGCGACCGGTGGTACCGCCGCTGCAGCGGCCATCGCCGGCTGTACTGGTGACGGCGACGATGGCGGCGACGGCGACGACGGTGGCGACGGTGGCGACGGCGGCGACGGTGGCGGCGGCGGTGGTGTCGACTGGTACCCCGTCCCCGAACCGGGCGACGGCGACCTGGGCGGCACCCTCCAGCTCATCAACTCCACCATCACCACGTTCGACCCCATCCAGAACACGGACACCGCCGGTGGCGTCCTCATCCGCCAGATGTTCGAGGGGTTAACGAAGTACCCCAACGGCGAGCCGAAGACGGAGAACTCGCTCGCCAGCGAGATCGAGGTCAGCGACGACTTCACCACCTACACCGTCACCCTCGAGGACGGCATCACCTTCCACGACGGGTCGGACCTGACCGCGTCGGACGTCGTCTACTCCTGGGAGCGGCTGGCCCAGTCCGAGAACTCCAACCGGACGTACTTCATCCTCGACAGTCTCGGCGTCGCGCACGAGACGAGCGACGGGAGCTACCAGCCCGGCAGTATTGCCGTCGAGGCGACGAGCGACACCGAGCTCACCATCGAGCTCTCCGAGCCGTTCCACTCCTCGATGGAGATGATGGCCTACTCCTCGTTCGCGGTCATCCCCGAGGGCATCGTCGGGGACATCGAGGGCTACGACGGCGAGATGGATCAGTCCGAGTTCGCCACCTCCGACCCCGTCGGCACCGGTCCGTTCCAGTTCGTCGAGTGGACCGAGGGCGACCACGCCGAGGTCGAGGCCTACGGCGACTACCACGTCGAGGACCGACCCTACCTCGACGGCATCTTCTGGTCCATCATCGAGGAGGACCAGGCCTCCTACACCTACTCGACGAACAAGAACTCCGACATCCTCGCCATCCCCACCTCGAAGTACGACAAGGGGAAGGTCTCGGTCGAGCAGGAGACGGACGACGGCAAGAAACTGGGCAGCTACGGGCCGATCGACTCCGGTGAGGCCAGTGGCGAGGACGTCCGCTACTCCCAGTCGCCGACCCTGCTGACCTACTACATCGCGTTCAACGCGAAGCAGACCCCCAAGCCCGTCCGGCAGGCCGCCGCCTACGTCCTCAACCGGCAGGAGGTCAACCAGTCCATCTTCAAGGAGCGGTTCCAGCCGGGCTACAACCTGACGCCGCCGGGTATCTACCCGGGCGGCTCCTCCGCCTACCAGCAGGACGTCGAGGAGAACTACCCGTACGGCGTCGAGGAGACCCGTATCTCCGACGCGAAGCAGGTGATGGAGGACGCCGATTACGGCGAGGACAACACGTTCGACCTCACCATCAACGCGTACAACTCCGGCGCGTTCCAGCAGCTCGCGGAGGGCCTGCGCGACAAGCTCTCCTCGGCGTACGTCAACGTGACCGTGGAGCCGACGGACTTCTCGACCATCATCGAGAAAGGTAATCAGGGCAACCTGCAGTGCTACACGCTGGGCTGGATCGCCGACTGGCCCGCCCCGGACAACTTCCTCCAGCTGATGGCGCCCGAACTGACCGACGTCGACGAGCTGGGCTCCTCCGCGACGACCTACACGGACTGGGACGACGCCGACACCCAGGCCAGCGAGGACGCCCAGGCCGCCTGGGAGAAGATTCAGAACAACCAGGCCCCGACCGACGAGGCCCAGCAGGCCCGCGACGAGGCGGCCGTGACGATGGAGCAGGCCAACTGGGAGGACGTCATCCTCCTGAACGTCATCCACGCCTCCGACGATCGCTTCTGGTACTCCGACACGAACGTCCAGCCGTTCGGGTCGATGGGGCCGTCGCGCCAGATCCACGACACCACGTGGAAGGAAGGCGGCGGTAACTGAAGCACGCACCCCCCCTGCTCTCGCCGGGCAAGTCGCGGGTGACGCCGGCGATCCCGAACCGCCGTTTCACTACTCATGAGTCCCGTCAGCGGCTCGAAGAGAACATCGAGAGGTCAGGAATCAAAGGGTATATTCCCGCCCGCCGATAGCATTTCAGCGTATCGAATCATGCGAAGTTCGCTCCCACGGGACCGACCGGAACGATGAGCAGGTGGCGATACTTCGGCCGCCGGGTCGCGCTGTCGATCCCCATCCTGCTGTTCGCCATGTCGATGGTGTTTCTCATCACGCGCGCGGGCCCGACGGACCCGGTCCGCAACATCATCGGCCCGACCAGCGGTCCCGGCGACTACCACCGCATCGCCGTCCGGCTCGGTATCGAGCGGCAGGTGATGGTGAACGGGGAGGTCCGGTACGTGGACGTCCCGCTCTGGCAGCAGTACGTCGACTTCATGACGCAGCTGCTGTCGTTCGACCTGGGCCAGTCCTGGGTGCTCAACCCGTCGACGTCCGTCTTCGAACTGGTCGCGGTGCGGGCGCCCCGGACCATCTGGCTGGGCTTCTGGTCGGTGCTCATCGCGCTGTTCATCGGTATCCCGCTGGGCTTCTACGCCGGGCTCAACCCCAACACCCGGAGCGACTACCTCGCCTCCTTCGGCGGCATCGTCTGGCGTGCGATGCCGAACTTCTGGCTGGCGGTCATCCTGCTGCAGATCCTGTCGAACACGCGGAAGCTGTTCGGCTTCTCCTGGCAGGACCTCGGCCCGGACACGACGGTCGTCCGGGCGCCGGCTCTGGATTTCTTCGCCGACCCGACGATGTTCATCACGTCGCCCGGGGCGGCGCTGTTCGGCTCCGACGGACTGCTCGCAGCCGTCAAGGTGGTGCTGCCGGCGGCGCTGGTGCTGGGCTCCTCGTCGATGGGGAACGAGATGCGGATCGGCCGGACCGCGGTGCTAGAGACGATCAACTCGAACTACATCGAAACCGCACGCGCGAAGGGACTGAGCGAACGCGCCATCGTCTGGAAGCACGTGTTCCGGAACGCGCTCATCCCGCTCGTCCCCATCATCACGGGCGAGGCGTTCCTCCTCATCGGCGGGTCCATCATCGTGGAGCAGGTCTTCGCCTACCAGGGGCTGGGCCAGCTGTTCTTCTCCGCGGCGCTGTCGGGTGACCTCCCGCTGGTGGGTGCGCTCTCCTTCATCTTCATCCTCCTGACGCTCGTGCTGAACATCGTCCAGGACCTGCTGTACACCATCATCGACCCGCGAGTGGGGTACGAGGAATAATGAGCAACGAAACCATCCTCCCGGGCGCATCGGACGACGAGACAGCGGTGCCGCGAGACGCCAGTCTGTTCGAGCGTATCGCCAACAACCCGCGGCCGGCGGCGATCTGGGCCGGCGTCCTCGCGGTGCTGCTGCTGCTGGAGGGCGGGGCCGTCCTGAGTATGCTGGCGGTGATCCTCCGCGGCCTGGTCCAGGCCATCCCGGGCGTGGGTGCCGGTGCGTACGGGCTCAACGAGATGGTCCAGAGCGCGAAGGACGTCCCGACGCTGCTCTCGCGGGAGTTCATCCCGAACCAGGGGTACGACGTGAACGGCGGGAACGACGGTCCCTGGGCGGGGACCTTCCTCGGGCTCCCGCCGGCGTTCGCCTGGTTCATCCGGTTCGCGCTGGTCTACCTCTACGCCGGCGCCCTGGTCGCCTGGTTCATCAACGGCTACCGGGTGTTCCGGCGGCACTACCGGTACGCCGACTGGACGCCCCGCGACGATGTGGTCGACCGCTTCAGCGGCCACACCTGGGGGCAGTTCGGCGCGATCGTCGTGCTGATCTTCATCGTGATGGCGCTGTTCTCCCCCGCCCTCTCGCCGACCACCGTCGAGCGCAACATCGAGCAGCCGTACAGCTACACCATCGAGCACTTCGACGAGGAGTCCGGCCAGGTCGAGGAGGTGTTCGTCGGCGAGGCGAACACCAACTCCCGCTCGCAGGGTGGCGGCGACTCGAACTACGGGCTGTTGAGCTACGACGACTACGGCCGGTTCCACCCGTTCGGTACACTCGACTCCGGGAAGGACCTGTTCACGTTCATGATGTACGGGGCCCGGGTGTCGCTGTTCGTCGGGCTGATGGCCATCGGCCTCTCCGGTTTCGTCGCGACCGTCGCCGCCATGCTGACGGCCTACTACAAGGGGCTGGTCGACCTCGCGACGGTGGTGGTCGGGGACTCCATCATCTCCATCCCGCAGCTGCTGTTGCTGCTGATGGCGGTGGCGGTGTTCCGGGGCCACTGGATCGCGGCCATCTACAACCGCGGGTTCCTGATCGCGCTCATCTTCGCTTTCACCGGCTGGCCGTTGCTGTGGCGCGCCATCCGTGGCCCCGCGTTGCAGGTGTCGAGCGAGGAGTGGATCGACGCCGCGCGCTCGTACGGGCAGCGCGCGAGCGTCACCATGCGCAAGCACATGCTGCCGTACGTGGTGGGCTACCTGCTGGTCTACGCCTCGATGACGCTGGGCGGCATCATCATCTCGACGGCCGCGCTCAGCTTCCTCGGGCTCGGAATCACGTCGCCGACGCCCGAGTGGGGTCGTGCGGTGGCCATCGGCGAACCGTACATCGCCACCCAGTCCTGGCACATCGGGACCATCCCGGGGGTGCTGATCGTCCTCGTCGTGACGGCGTTCAACGCACTGGGTGACGGCATCCGCGACGCCATCGACCCGCAGAGCGAGGGCGGCGAGAGCACCGAGGGCGCGATGACGGGTGGTGGCGCGTGACCGACCAGATCCTCGAGGTCGAGGACCTCCGGACGGCCTTCTTCACCGACAAGGAGGTCATCCGGGCGGTCGACGGCGTCTCGTTCGACATCGAGCCGGGCGAGACCGTCGGCATCGTCGGCGAGTCCGGCTCCGGAAAGTCCGTCACCGCACGCTCCATCATGGGCCTGGTCGACTCCCCCGGTCGCATTCTGGAGGGCTCCTCCGTCCGCTACCGGGGCGAGGAGCTCGTCGGCAAGAGCGAGAAGGCCTACCGGAAGCTCCGGGGCGGCGACATCGCGATGGTGTTCCAGGACCCGCTCACGTCGCTCAACCCCGTCTACACGGTCGGTAACCAGATCCAGGAGGCCATCCGGCTTCACCGCGGGCTGGAGGGGCAGGCCGCCCGCGAACTCGCGATGGAACTGCTCGAGGCCGTCTCCATCCCGGACGCCCGCCGGCGCATCACGGAGTACCCCCACCAGTTCTCCGGTGGGATGCGCCAGCGGGCCGTCATCGCGATGGCGCTGGCCTGCGACCCGGACCTGCTCATCTGCGACGAGCCGACGACCGCGCTGGACGTGACCATCCAGGCACAGATCCTCGAGCTGCTGGAGGAGCTCCAGGCCGAGCGCGACCTCGCCATCATGTTCATCACGCACGACATGGGCGTCATCGCCGAGATCGCCGACCGCGTCAACGTGATGTACGCCGGCGAGATCGTCGAGTCCGCCCCCGTGGACGAGCTGTTCGACAACCCGAAGCACCCGTACACGCAGGGACTGCTCGACTCGATCCCCGGGCGACACCCGGGCGAGGACCGCCTCCGGACCATCGAGGGCGACGTTCCGACCGCGAACGAGCCGGCGACCTACTGCCGGTTCGCGCCACGCTGCCCGGAGGCGTTCGACTCCTGCGACGCCGTCCACCCCGTCCTGGTCGACGTCGGGCAGAGCCACACGGAACACAGGGCGGCCTGCCTGCTGTACCCCGAGGGCGCCACCGAGGAGGAGCGCGTCGAGCGCCACAGCCAACTCGGCAACGCCGCCGAGCGGACCGTCGGCGACCCGACCGAAACCGCCACGGGCACCGGCGACGGCGCGACGGCCGCGACCGACGGCTCCGGCAGGAGCGCCGATGCCGGTGCCGACGCCGACGGGGGTGAGGACCGATGAGCGCCGATACGCCCGGGGAGACCGCAACCGGCCGCGAGGAGGAGCCCGGAGCCGTCCAGGGGTCCGGGGCGGCCGGCGAGCCGCTGGTCGAGGTGAACGACCTGAAGACGTACTACGACGAGGACAGCCTGCTCGGCGGCAACCCGGTGAAGGCCGTCGACGGCGTCTCCTTCGACATCGCCCGGGGGGAGACCCTGGGGCTGGTGGGCGAGTCCGGCTGTGGCAAGACCACACTGGGGCGGACCCTCGTCCAGCTGGAGGACGCCACCGCCGGCGAGGTCCTGTTCGACGGGACCGACATCACCGAGCTCTCGGGGAAGGACCTGAAGCAGTGGCGCCGGAACGCACAGATCGTCTTCCAGGACCCCGAGTCGTCGCTCAACGACCGGATGACCGTCGGTGAGATCGTCCGCGAGCCGCTGGAGGTCCACGGCTGGCCGACCCTGTCGGTCGCGCTGACCGGTAACGGGGCCGACGAGACCGCCGTCTCCGGGAAGAAGGTCCAGTTGGCGGACGAGGACACGGACAGCCGGAGTGCGGACATCACGGTCGACCTCGACGGCCCCACCGTCGACGTCCGCGAGACCCTGCCGCTGTCGGAGGGGGACATCGGTGTCTCCGTCGAGGGGAACACGGTCCGCGTGGACGTGGGGCCGTCGCGGGCACAGCTCCAGCGCGCGCACGTCCGGAACCTGCTGGAGACGGTCGGGCTGCAGGAGGCCCACTACTACCGGTACCCCCACCAGTTCTCCGGCGGACAGCGCCAGCGGATCGGCATCGCGCGGGCGCTGGCGCTGGAGCCGGAGTTCGTCGTGCTGGACGAGCCGGTCAGCGCGCTGGACGTCTCCGTCCAGGCGAAGATCCTCAACCTGCTGGACGACCTGCAGGACGAGTTCGACCTCACCTACCTGTTCATCGCCCACGACCTGAGCGTCGTCCGGCACATCTGTGACCGCGTGGCGGTGATGTACCTCGGCAACGTCATGGAGTTGGGGCCGACCGAGGAGCTGTTCGACGCGCCGGCCAACCCGTACACGTTCTCGTTGCTGTCGGCGATCCCCGAACCCGACCCGGCCGTCGAGAAGGACCGAATCACGCTCCGCGGGACGCCGCCGTCGCCACGATATCCGCCGTCGGGCTGTCCGTTCTCGACGCGGTGTCCGGTGAAGATCCGGCCGGAGGAGTACGCCGACCTGGACGACGACGTGTGGAACGCCGTCGAGACGTTCCAGGAGATCCTCCGCGAGCGCCAGCGTGCCGAGCGCTCGCTCCGCGAGATCGCGAAGGAGTTCCTGGGGATGGAGACCCGGTTCTCCGACATCACGGAAATCAACGAGGAGGTCTTCGTCGGGCTCGACCTGCCGCCCCGGGTCCGCGAGACCGTCGAGGAGGCCGAGCGGGTCGTCCAGGAGCGCGACGAGTCGGCCGGCCTCGAGGTTCTGGCCGAGGAGTTCGGCAGCGTCTGCAGTGCCGAGCGACCGGCGCAGTACGTGGTCGGGGAGCGCGGCCGGGACTCGCTGTGTCACCGTCACAGCGAGGAGTACGCCGAGCCACACGAGGAGTTCGGCGACGTGTTCGCCGCCGCCAGCGACATCGGGAACCGCCACGGCGTCGCGGACGACGACTGACGCCGCTGTCGACGAGTTCGACCCGCTCGTTGGTTATCGGAGATATCGTAGAGACGTTTCCAGCATACCTTCGGCATTCGGCGTTCCGAATCGAAAGTGACGGAATATATGTCGGGTGGCTCACCCGGCCGCGCCTCGGGAGAGCCGCCCGGCACCGCCCGCCGGCCCGGACGGCGTCTCCCCGCCGGGCGGTCTGGGCTCGGTGTACTCGACGGCGACGTATCGGAGTTCGACGCGGATGTCGTGCCCGACGGCATCGTAGATGGCCGTCTCGAGGGTGGACAGCAATCCACCGGTGTCCGTGCCCGGGGGGACGCCGAGCGTGACCACCGCGCCGGTCGTCCGGCGGAGGACGAGCAGCCGCTGTTCGGCCATGAGGGAGATGTCGTGTCGCTGGAGGCTCGGGTACTCGGAGGAGAGGGTCTCGACGATGGCGTCGTCGACGGCGTCCTCCGTCCGGGCCTGCTGGTAGGAGTCGTACGTGACCCCGCCCAGGAACAGCGAGAGGACGGCGATGGCGACCAGCAGTACCCCGACGCGCTTGACCGTGTCCGAACGGGCACCGCGCGCCCGGAAGAAGCCCTCCGGGGCGTAGCCGGCCTGGTAGAGGACGACCAGCGCCGCCAGTTCGATGGACAGCAGGTTGACGAGCGTGAGGACGCCGGCCGAGAGCGCGACCCTGCCCAGCCCGTAGGCGATGCCGAGCCCCACGGTGGCGGCGGGCGGGATGAGTGCGACCGCGATCATAACGCCGACGAGCGCGGTCGAGACGCCGGTCGTGAGCGAGACCGCACCCGCCGTCCCGGCGCCGATGGCGACCGCGAGCGAGAGGAAGTCGGGCGTAATCCGGCCACGGACCTCCTCGATGCTCCGCAGGTCCGTCACCTGCACGAGGTTGGTCGCCTCGACCGAGAAGGCAAAGACCGCCGCCGCGAGTACCGAGAGTCCGACCCCGATGATCTGGTACTTCACGCCGGCGCGGAACAGCTCGGTGTCGTCGACGACGGTCCCGACGGCGGCGGCCATCGCCGGGCCGATGAGCGGGGCGATGACCATCGACCCGACGACGGTGGCGGGCGAGTCGAGCAGCAGGCCGGCCGTCGCGACGACGGCACTCACGATGGTGAGCGCGATGTACGTCGACGGCGTGGAGAGGAGCTGGTCGGCCTTCCCCCGGAGCTCCTCCCGGGCGATACGGTCCTCGTTGACGTCCGCCTCGGCGAACTGCTCCTCGAGGTCCTCGAACCGGCGTGACTCGACCGCCTGCACCTCCGTCACGACGGTGATCGCGTCGTCGTCAACGCCGAGCTCCCGGAAGTTGGCCAGCACCTGCTCGACCGCGTTCGTCGGGAGGGGGAACATCACGACGTGTGTGTAGCGGTCGCTGGCCTCCTCGGTCACGACGTAGTCGATCTCCTGTTCGTCGAGCGCGGAGATGACCTTCCCGTACGTCCCCGGCGGGAGCGAGACGTGGACCAGACGCACGACCGGCGTTGGGTCGGCACCCGGGATAAGTGCTCGTGCTTCGAGCCCGTTCGAACGTGGTGCACGACATCGGCTGCGCCGGGTCGGGCCCGCGGAGCGAATCCTCGGCGCCTGCCGGCGGGACTGACCGGAGCCGCGCCCGAAACGCCTTCCCCGGTCGGCCGCGAGGGGGCGGTATGCGCATCGCGGTACCAAACAAGGGACGGCTCCACGAGCCGACGCTGGAGCTGCTGGAACGGGCGGGACTCCACGTCGAGGACGGGAGCGACCGGAAGCTCTACGCGGACACGGTCGACCCGGACGTGCAGGTGCTGTTCGCCCGGGCGGCGGACATCCCCGCGTACGTCGCCGACGGGGCGGCCGCCGTCGGCGTGACCGGCCGCGACCAGGTCCACGAGCACGGGGGCGACCTGACGGAGCTGCTCGACCTCGGGTTCGGCCGGTGTCGGCTCGTCCTCGCGGCGCCGGAGAGCGGCCCCGTCCGCGAGACGGCCGACCTGGCGGACGGGACCGTCGCCACCGAGTTCCCGAACGTGACGCGGACGTTCTTCGCGGGGACGGACGTGGACCCGGTGATCGTCGAGGTGTCGGGCGCCACCGAGCTCACCCCGCACGTCGACATGGCGGACGCCATCGTCGACATCACCTCGACCGGGACGACGCTCCGGATGAACCGGCTCGCCATCGTCAACGAGGTGCTGGAGTCCTCCGTCCGGCTGTACGCCCACCCCGACCAGGTCGACGACGCGAAAGTCCAGCAGATCGAGACCGCGCTCGGCAGCGTGCTGGCGGCCGACGGGAAGCGCTACCTGATGATGAACGTCCCGACCGACCGGCTCGGGGCCGTCGAGGAGGTCATCCCGGGGATGGGCGGGCCGACGGTGATGGACGTGAACAGCGGGGCGTCCTCGACCCGGGGCGAGGGCGCGGACGACGGGCAGGACGCCGTCGCGGTCCACGTCGTCGTCGACGAGCGCGAGGTGTTCGAGACCATCACGCGGCTGAAGCAGGCCGGTGCGCGGGACGTCCTCGTGACCGAGATCGAGCGGCTGGTCGAGTAGGGACAGAGCCGCTCGTGACCCAGGAGGGAAGGCTTACAAGCGCATGGACCCCACAGTCGAGCGATGACCGACGAGGGGGCCGACGGGCCGCCGGCCGACTCCGAGACGGACTCGGAGGAGCCGGCGGACACCGAGGAGCCGTCCGAGAGCGACGGCTCCTACGAGGTGGTGGACGGCCCCACGGAGGACGTGGGCGACCTCCCCCTGGACCCCGACGAGTACCCTTCGGAATCCGCCGACGAGCCGTGGGAGCCGTCGACCGACGACGACGAGTCGACGACCGACAGCGAGACGGAGCCGAGCGACGACGCCGGAACCGAGCCGGACGCCGACGGCCTCCACCACGGCGACTTCGGCGGCAGGACGATCCCCGGCGGCCGCGACGAAGGCGAGGACGAGACCGGAGCGGAACCGGCCGCCGCCGACGCGGACGACGATGCGGCCTCGGGGACGCCCTCCCAGTCCGAACTGGAGCCGGCGGGCGACCCGAACAGGGACTGGGGGCCGGAGGACGACGAGGAGTGGGAGGACCCGTTCCCGGACATCGAGGTCGAACCGCCGGACTACGACATCCACGAGGAGGCCGACGAGGCCTACCCGGCGAACCCGAACGTCCCGGACGAGGACCCGGCCGTCGAGGAGGCCGACGCCGACGCGAGCGGGGCGGCCGAGGGAGCGGCCGCTGCGGCCGGCGGCGCTGCCGGGACGGTGGGCGGCTCGACGGCGACGGCGGAGTCCGACGGCGGCTACGCGGACCCGACCTCGACGACGACCGTCGAACAGGAGTACCACGACGGACCGGCGAGCGACCAGGAGATGCCGCTGGCGGACCACATCGAGGAGATGGTCCGCCGGCTGGGCGTCGTCATCGTCGTGCTGGCGGTGGTCTCGGCCATCGTCTTCCCGTTCGCGGAGCGCATCATCAACTTCCTCTGGTTCTCCTACCTGCCCGGGTCGCTGGCGCAGTGCCCGGCGAACCCGGACATCTCGCAGGGCGGTGCAGCCTGTGCCCGGGTCTACAACCCGCTCGCGCTCATCTTCGCCCGGCTGAAGATGGCCACGCTCGCCGGCCTCGTCGTCTCGCTACCCGTCTTCGTCTACGAGACGTACCTGTTCATGCGCCCGGGGCTCTACCCCACCGAGCGGCGCTACTACCTCGCCAGCGTCCCGACCAGCCTCATCCTCGCGACCGCCGGGGTCGCCTTCGCGCACTTCCTGGTCCTGCCGGCCATCTTCACCTACTTCGTCTACTACTCCGAGGGCGCCACCGTCATCGCGTTCGGCCTGACGGAGACGTTCGACCTCATCGTCCTGATGATGGGCGGGTTCGCCATCATCTTCCAGATCCCGCTGTTCGTCAGCCTCGCGCTGATGATGGGGCTCGTCACCCGGCGGTGGATGGCCCGCAAGCGCCTCTACTTCTGGGGCGCGTTCGCCGGCCTCGCGTTCCTGTTCAGCCCGGACCCGACCGGGATGGCGCCCATCATCGTCGCCGCGACGATGATCATCCTCTTCGAGGGGACGCTCCTGCTGGCCAAATGGACCGGGCGGGAGTGACCCCGGTCCCGCTGCCGGTTCCGTCAGTTGGACGGACGACGTTAGTATAGCAGATACCTCCAGAACTTTCCGATTACACCCGACAGAATACCGCAAAGTCGCATATTCTCTCCGGAGAGAAGAGTTTCACATGAAATCCCCCAGGCCTGACTGCTGGTCGTCGTCCGCCGCGGCCTCGGCGTCGGCCGCCCGGTCGTCCTCGTCCCCGTCGTCGCTCTCGTCCGCCCCGCCGAGTGTCGCCTGGGTGACGGACTCCTCGTCGGAGCCGTCCGCGTCGGCCTCGTCGCCGTCGGCATCGTCGTCCGGCCCATCGCCGGCGTCACCGCCCGCGAACGCGCCGCCGGAGTGGTCCACGGCCGCCTGCTCGCGGCGCTCGTCGGCGTCGGCAACGATGTCCTGGACCTTGTTGGTCGACTCGCCGCTGCCGGTGATGAAGGAGACGTGCTCGGCGTCGAGTTCGTAGCGCGCGACCATCCGCACCGTGAGCCCGCGGTTCTTGCAGTGGTGGGTCATCACCGACAGGAACGGCATGATCTCCCGGCGGGCGGTGGCCGTCGAGACCCCGGCGGACTCGGCGATGCGCTCGGCGACGTAGTCCCGTGTGGAGTCCCGGTAGGAGCGGTAGGGGGCGCCGCCGTAGCGGGTCCACCCGCTGCGGTCGCGCTGGCGGGCCGCGGCCACGCCGGCGGCGATGTTGTCGGTCGCGTAGCGCCAGTAGGTGTAGTTCTGGGTGGCGCGCACCCGGCCGAGCCAGCGGTCCGCCCTCGCGAGGTAGCCGTACGCGTCGGCCACCTCGTCGCCCTCGTACACCTTCGGCACCTTGTCCTCGACCCACTGGAGCAGGTCGTCCGGCGTCTCGTCGGTGTCGTAGGCGGTCCGGAGGGCCTCCTCCGGGGACTGCTCCTTGAGGACGGCGTCGAGCAGCGAGAAGATGTCCTGCGTGCGGTCGCGGCTGCCCGTGGAGACGTCCGCCTCGGTGATCCGGTCCCGGCCCTCGGCTGCGGCCTGGAGGTCCTTGATGGCCCCCCGGAGGTCGCCGTCGTTGGTCGCGGCGATGGCCTCCAGCGCGTCGCTCTCGTACTCGAGGTCCTCCTTCCGGCAGATGTCCCGCAGCACGGGGAGGATAGAGCGCTTCGAGACGTCGCGGAACTCGATGTCCCGGCACGCGTTGCGGAGGCCGCGGGACATCTCGTAGAAGTCGTTGGCGACGAGGACGACTGGCTGCTCCGCGGACTTCACCAGCTTCGTCATCGCGCGGGCGCCGCCGCGGTCCTTGTGCTGGTGGAGGTTGTCGGCCTCGTCGAGGACGACGAGCTGGCGCCCGGTCGAGGTGAGCGACTGGTTCATCGCGGCGCCGCCGGCGACCGTCTCGATCCTGTCGGCGGTCCGGGAGTCGCTCGCGTTCAGCTCCATCACCGACCAGCCCATGTCGCTCGCGAGCGCGTGGGCGGCGCTGGTCTTCCCCACGCCCGGGGCGCCGTAGAGGATGACCGCCTCGCGGTGGTCGTCCCAGGTCCGGGCCCACTCGTGGAAGGCGTCGCGGGCCGTGTCGTTACCCCGGACCTCCGACAGGGTCGTCGGCCGGTACTTCTCCGTCCAGTCCATGTAGCGGAGGCAGGCGGGGACTGGTCTTGAACCCGGCGACGGCGGATTCACGCGTTCCCGGTGAGTCCCCAGTAGAGCACCCGATTCCGATGCCGACCGCCATGACAGAGCAGACGTACACGTGTTGCCGGTTCTGACGGACCGATCGTTCGCTCCAGTCGCTGACTCCGGACCGTATCTCGATTGCGCCGACTGCCTCGGTAGTGTTCAGAGACGGGACTGAGTGAGGACGCCACCGCCCCGGAACCCGGCGTGTCGAACGCCCCACAGCGCTCGACCGCCCGGGGTTCGCTGCGCGCTTCGCGG
>PXRM01000003.1 GCA_003020985.1 Halobacteriales archaeon QS_4_70_19
CGACGCCGAGGTCCAGCGGACGATGATGCAGCTCCTCTCCGAGATGGACGGCTTCGACCAGCGCGGCGACATCTCCATCATCGCCGCCACGAACCGCTTCGACATGCTCGACCGCGCCATCCTGCGGCCCGGTCGCTTCGACCGCCTCATCGAGGTGCCCGAGCCCAACGCCGAGGGCCGGGTCGAGATCCTCCGCATCCACACCCGCCGGATGAACCTCTCCGACGACGTCGACCTGGAGTCCCTGGCCGAGGCCACCGAGGGCTTCACCGGCGCCGAGCTGGAGTCGCTGTCCACGGAGGCCGGGATGTTCGCCATCCGCGACGACCGCACGGAGGTCCGCCGCGAGGACTTCGACGACGCGATGGAGAAGATCGACCACGACGGCGACGAACTCGGGACGCCCATCGCGTTCCACTGAGGTGCTTTCTCGCCGCGGGAACCGGCTGCCCGGCTTCGCCGGCCAGTTATTCGTTCGCGGGCTCTGCCCGCGAACCACTCCTCGCAAAAACGTTCGGACAGACGCTGCCGCTCTTCGCGGCCGCGCCGCTCGGAGCGGAGAGACGCGCTCGCTCCGCTCGCACGTATGCACGTTCCTGCTTACCCGCCGATCGCAGCCGCACCAGTTTCCCGGTCGTACCAATCAGCGGCCCACGACCGCCTCCCGCGGGCCACTCCTTTCCAGTCGAACCGGTTCAGCTGGAGTAGCAGGTCTTCTACCGGACGATTAACCCGCCGTACCAAACTCCCTATTCATCGGTCGCCCCACCACCTGTATATGAGCGCGACCGCAGCCGGGACGGCCGAGACGGAGACCGAACTCGCGGCAGACCTGACCGAGAAACAGCGGCGCATCGTCGACTACCTCCGCACGGAGGCCGACGGGACGACCTACTTCAAATCGCGACTGGTCGGCGAGGCACTCGACCTCAGCGCGAAGGAGGTCGGCGCGAACATGCGGGTGGTGAAGGAGGTGGCCCCGTTCGAGATCGAGAAGTGGGGCTACTCATCAGGGACGACGTGGAAGGTCACGGTCTGACGGAAATCGAGCTGATAATCGGAGCTGTCGCCCGTTCCTCCCGGAACTACTCGGAAAACTCGACCAGCTCGTCGGCCTCGCCGGCCAGGGCGACGGCGTCGGGGCCGAAGGAGTCGGCGTAGCGGACCAGCAGGAGGAGCGTTGTCTCCGGGCGGGTGAGCCGGTAGCCGTCGTCACGGTCGAGCAGGCCCGCCTCGGACAGTTCGGCGGCGTACTTGCTGACGGTGGGGGCGGAGACGCCGAGCCGGTCGGCGAGTTCGGCCCCCGTCGCGTCCGGGTCGCGCAACAGTTCGACGACGAGGCCGCGGGCGGTGTCGCGACGGAGCAATCCGAGCGCGCGCCGCTCGAACGCCGAGAACCGGCCGGCCGGGGCGTAGCGCCGGTACTCGCCGTCCTTCCAGGAGTCGACGGCGTCGCGCTCGACGAGCCGGCGGAGGTGGTACTGGGTCTCGCCCGTCCCCAGCCGGAGGTCGTCGCGGAGCTTCGAGAAGTGGGCGCCGGGGGTGGTGGCGAGGTACCCCTGGATGGCAGCGGGCACGTCGCTGGTGGTCTCGTCGTCCGCGGGCGCGTCCGCGTCGGAGCCGGCGAGTCGCGCCAGGGGTCCGCCGGCGCCGACGGCGGCGAACCGTCTGAGGGTGGCGCGCTTTTCCTCGTCGACCGACTCCTCACTCATTGATGGGGAAGAGGAGAAGCCGGGACAAAAGGGCGTCGGCGGTGGTGCCCGGTCGCCTATACCGGGGGTTATGCCTCACTCCGTCTCGGGCTCGCGGTCCCCGTCCCCCGTCCCGTCGCCGGTGGCGGCGTCGCGGTCCGGCGTGGTCTCGCCCGTGTTGTCGCCGGCCCCAACGTCGATGTCGCCGGCACCCTCGGCCATGTCCTGATCCATCTCCTCGATGACCGCGTCGGGGTCGCGGATGTTCGCGGCGTCCTCGCCCTCCTTGATGGCCTGGGCCTCGGCCTCCATCTGCTCGACGTCCATCTCCGTCTCCTGCTCGATCTGGCCGAGGATCTCCTCGATGTCGTCCAGTCCGAGTAGTTCGCGGGTCTCGGCGTCGAACTCCAGGGAGTCCAGTTCGTGGCCATCGGCCTGTACGTCGCTGCCGGTGAGGTGCTTGCCGTAGCGGCCGACGAGCGAAGTGAGCTCCTGCGGGAGGACGAACGTGGTGGACTCGTTCCGGCCGATGGACTCGAGCGTCTCCATCCCCTTCTCGATGACCGCGCGCTCGCCCATCGACTCGGCGGACTTGGCGCGCAGGACGGTGGAGATGGCGTCGCCCTGCGCCTCGAGGATCTGGCTCTGCTTCTCCCCCTGGGCGCGGATGATGTCGGACTGCTTGTCACCCTCGGCCTCCTCGATGGCGGAGCGTCGCTCTCCCTGCGCCTCGAGGATCATGGCGCGGCGGCGGCGCTCGGCGGAGGTCTGCTGCTCCATCGCCTGCTGGACGTCCTGCGAAGGGTTGACCTCCCGGACCTCGACGGACTCGACGCGGACCCCCCACTCGTCGGTGGGCTCGTCCAGCTCCTTCCGGATGCGGGCGTTGATCTCGCCGCGCTTGTTCAGCGTGTCGTCGAGTTCCATGTCCCCCAGCACCGCTCGGAGCGTGGTCTGTGCGAGGTTCGACACTGCCCGCTTGTAGTCGTCGACCTCCAGGAACGCCTTCTTCGCGTCCATCACCTTGATGTAGACGACCGCGTCGGCGGTGACGGGCGAGTTGTCCCGCGTGATGGCCTCCTGCCGGGGCACGTCCAGCGTCTGCGTCCGCATGTCGAACGCGTAGGTAGCGGAGACGAACGGCGGGATGAACGAGATTCCCGGTTCCTTGATGCCGCGGTACTGACCGAACAGCGTCCAGACCTTCCGCTCGTAGGCCTGCACGATGACGACCGACTTGTAGACCGCGACGATCGCGATGGCCAGGATGACCAGCGTGACGATACCACCGACGACGCCCCCGGTCTGGGCCGGGACGACGGGGAGGGCCATACGACGGCTTCGGCCAGACGGGGCTTAATGATTGGCCCGCCCAGCGGACCTGTCCCCGAGTGTTCTTGTCGCTCGGTGTCCAACCTGCACCCCATGACGGACGAACTCCCGGCCGCGGCGGCGCGCGCCTTCGACCGGCACGACGCCTACGAGCGGGCGGCGGGCCGACCGGCGTTCGTGCTGACGACGACCCGGTTCGACGCCACCGTCACGGCCCGCGACGCCGGCACGGAGTGGGCGCTGGCGTACGAACTCGAGGTCCGGGCCCCGATGCTCTCGACGGCCACCGCGGACGAGGTCGGCCCCGCCGTCGAGGAGGGCTGGTACGACACCCTCGCCCTCCGGCTGGAGGACGCCCCCAGCGCCGTCCGCGATTCGGTCGACGCCACCGTCGACGTGAGCCAGGAGGCGGGTGACGCCGTCGCCACCTACCGGTTCGAGTGGGGCGACCCCGACCGCGCGGCCGACATCGCGAAGGCGTTCGCCGAGTACGTCGAGGGGACCTACCTGCAGGGGGTTGTGCCGGGCTACGACTACGAGGCACCCGTCTCGGAGATGCTCGCCTCGGCCCGCGGCGCGGGCGGCGACGAGGAGTCGGGCGACCCGATGCCGTTGTAGATTCTCCGTTACGCCCCGACTTTGTAATCAAATTGCTATCTATGGATGTTATTCTGCGGCCGGGTCAATAATATCGATTATTTTCGAATTGTGGTGTCGAAGCTCCCCCGAGAGCCCGTTCGCCGTCCGCCGTAGATTGAAATACCGGACCGGGACCACTCCCGGTGTGACCTGACTGTCGCCCGGCGTGCGCCAGCGGCCGCGCGGTGTGACGCGCGCCGGTCCCCGACCACAGCACCGCCTGTCAGCCCTGGCCCAGCAGCGACGCGACCGTCTCCCGGACGGCCTCGCCGGCCGCCACGACGTCCTCGCGACGGACGTACTCGCGCTCGGCGTGCGCGACGGCCCCCTCGTCGTCCGCGAGGACCCCCGGCCCGAAGACGACCGTCGGCGCGTCGGCGGCGAAGTAGGACGCCTCCGTCGCAGCCCCGAACGCCCGGGTGTCGCCGCCGGAGGCGTCGACCAGCGCCTCGACCAGCCGGTCGTCCGGGTCGGTCGTGAACGCCTCGAGGAACGGCGTCTCGCGCTCGGTCAGCGCGAACTCTACGCCCGCGTCCGCCGGCGCGGCCGCCCGGAGGTGCTCGTTCAGCGCCTGCTCGAACCCGTCGGCCGTCTCCGGCGGGACGCTCCGGCGGTCGATCCCGACCCGGACCTCCGCCGGGAGCTGGTTCATCGCCTCCCCGCCCGCGACCGTGGTGGCCGTCAGCGTCGGCGCGCCCAACTGCGGGTCCGTCCCGGGCCCCCGTTCCTCGTCGAAGGTGTCCAGCGCCTCCAGGAGCGGCGCGAGGGCGCGCAACGCGTTCGTCCCGGACTCGGGCTCGGCGGCGTGGGCGGCCTCGCCGGTGACGGTGAGGGTCCCCTCGAAGCGCCCCTTCGCGGCCGTGCAGACGTCCAGGTCGGTCGGCTCGCCGACGACGTACCCGTCCGCCCGCAGCGAGTCGTCGCCGAAGGCGAGCGCGGCGGCGCCCGCGGAGGTGGTCTCCTCGTCCGGCGTCACGGCGAGCGTCAGCCGCCCGCGCTCGACCGGCGCGCCGAGGAACGCCGCGAGCAGCGCCGCCAGTGGTCCCTTCGCGTCGCACGAGCCCCGGCCGCGGACGACGGCCCCGTCCTCGGCCTCCGCAAAGGGGACGTGTGGCGGGACGGTGTCGATGTGCGTGTTCATGACGAGATGCGGGCCCTCGCGGTCGCCCTCGCGGACGGCGAGCGTGTTGCCGGCCGCGTCCACCCGTGGCTCCCCGCCGACGCCGGCGTCGGTGAGCGTCTCGACCAGGAGGTCGCGCATCGTGTCGACCGAGTCGTGCGAGGCCGTCCGGACGGCACGCTCGTGGAAGTCGAGCGCGTCGAATCGAGCGGAGGGCACGCGGTCAGTCGCCCGGGTTGGTGCCCGCGTCCGTCGGGTCGACGTCGATACTGGCGTCGGGCCCGACGCCGGGCTCCGGAACCTCCGCCTCGAACTCGAGGACCGCCGGCCCACGGAGGAGCGCGTCGTCGCCGGTGACGGTGACGGAGAGGTCGCCACCCGGCGGACTGACCCGGACGGTCCCACCGGTCGCGACGTTTCCGAGTCGGTGAGCGACGGCGCCGATGGCGACCGCGCCCGTGCCACAGGAATCCGTCTCACCCTCGACGCCGCGCTCGTAGGTCCGCTGGCGGAACGCCGACGCGACGGTGTCGTCCTCCGGTTCCCCCTTCGCCCGGGAGGCGACCGTCACGTTCGCCCCCTCCGGGAACACGTCCGCGTGCCGGACCGCCGGTGCGACGTCCGCCAGGTCGACGGCGTCCACGTCGTCGACGAACGCGACGGCGTGCGGGACGCCCGTGTTCACTGCCGTGACGGTGAGCCCCTCGACGTGCTCCCTGACGAGCGGGTCGGCCGTCCGCATCGGGACGGCGTCGGGGAGGAACTGGGGTCGCCCCATCTCGATGGTGACCTCGTCCGTGAAGCTCCGGTCGTTCTCGTCGGGGGCCTTGCGGGAGACGACCGCGCGGCGGGTCCCGGACTGCGTGTCGATCATCACCTCGTCGCTGTCGGTCCGTTCGGCGGCCCAGCGCGCCGCGCAGCGAGCGCCGTTGCCGCACATCGCCGCCACGGAGCCGTCCGGCTGGACGAGCGTCATCACGACGCGCGGCGAAGCGTACTCCGTCTCCAGATGGAGGAAGAGGACGCCGTCGGCCCCGATACGGGGGCTGTCCGGGTGGCTGATGCCGGTGGTTCGGTCGCAGAGTGCTCGCGCGAACGCCCGCCGATCCCCGACCCGCTCGGTGGCGTCCACGACGACGAAGTCGTTGCCCGTTCCGTGGTATTTCTGGATGTGTACCATCGTGGTCCTCGCGTGGGTGACGTACCGACCCGTGAGACTGCCTGGCACGTCGCTCGTTACCGGTCGGAGGGGAGACGCGCTCAAGAGTCCTCCGCTTTTGGTTCTAGCCTGGTTAATCCGGCCAGCGTCTCGCGCCGCGCTGCCAGCCGCGCCTCGCCGTGCTCCACCGCCACCACCGCGGGCCGCGGCCGGGAGTTGTAGTTGCCGGCCATCTCGTAGCCGTAGGCGCCGGCATTGCCGACCGCCAGCAGGTCGCCGCGTCCCGGGTCCGGGAGCGACCGCCCCCGCGCGAGCACGTCAGCCGTCTCGCAGATCGGCCCGGAGACGTCGCAGGTGACCCGTCCCCGGCGAGGGGCGCCCGGTTCGAGACTCCGGAGCTCGTGGTAGGCCTCGTACATCGCCGGCCGGAGGAGCGTCGTCATGCCGGCGTCGACGCCGACCACCGTGGTGTCCGGCGTGGGCTTCACCGTGTTGACGGTCGTCAGCAGGACGCCCGCGTCCGCGACGAAGTACCGCCCGGGTTCGATTGCGAGCTGTGCCCGGTCCGACTCGTCGGCCGTCTCCCCGGCGCCCTCGCGCCAGCCCGCGGCGTACGCCTCCCGGGTGGCCGTCGCCACCGCGTCGAGGTCGAGCGGCGGTTCGTCCCCGCGGTACGGCACCCCGAAGCCGCCGCCGACGGCGACGAACGTCAGGCCCACGTCCCGGACTTCACCCGCGAGCGTGCCCATCCGCCGGACGAGTTCGCGGTGGGCCGAGAGCTCGTCGCCGGAGATGCCGCTGCCGGCGTGGGCGTGGAGCCCGACGACCTCGAACCCGTGGTCGATGGCCCGGTCGACGACATCGGCGGCCCGGTCGTACGGGACGCCGAACTTCGGCTCCGCGCCGGTCGAGACCTTCGCGTGGTGGCCCGCGCCCACACCGGGGTTGACGCGGACGCAGAGCCGCCCGTCGAACCCGCGCTCGGCCACCCGGTCGAGCGTGTCCGCTGCCCCCACGGTGAGCACCAGCTCGTCGGCCGCTTCGAGCCCGCAGACGTAGTCCAGGTCACGGGCGGGCGGGTTGACCGCCGTGTACCGGACCCGGCGGGCCGGGAAGCCGGCTGCCAGTGCCCGCTTCACCTCGCCCGCGGCCGCGCACTCGGCGCCGACGCCCCGATCGGCCAGCGTCTCCAGGACGGCCCGGGTGGCGTTGGCCTTCACCGCGTAGCTCAGGTCCGCCCCCGGGAACGCCTCGCGCAGCCGTGACGCGTTGGCCTTCACCCGGCCGAGGTCCTGGACGTACAGCGGCGTTCCGTACTCGTCGGCCAGGTCCCGCAGGGGCTCGGCCGGCCAGTCCGACAGGCGCCGGACGGGCGGGTTGTCCGTGCTCGTCGGCCAGCCCTCGCCGTCGGTCATGGCGCGTCCCTCCCCGGACCAGAGCGCGAGGGCTTCCGGGAGGTCGTCCGTCGTCCCTGTTCTTTCGGGTCCATGATGTGGTTCAGTTGTCCCGCAGCGCGTCCTCGCGCTCGGTCGCCTCCAGCGTGGACTCCTCGACGTGAGTCGCCACGACGGCGGGCTTGTACGCGCCGCCGTCGAACAGGTCGTGCTCGCCGACGCTCGACTCGACGTAGCGGATGAACGCGCGCCGCTCCGGCGGGAGCCGGCCGTAGATGACCTCCTCCTCGACGAGGTCGTAGACGGGGATGCGCGGCGTGAGCAGCGTGTTCTCCCCGACGACGCTGTCCTCGCCCACCTCGAAGCCGGAGGTGACCCGGCAGCCGGCGCCCAGCGACACGCCGTCCTCGACGACGACGGGTTCGGCCTCGACGGGTTCGAGCACGCCGCCGATGAGCGTGTTGGCCCCCAGTTTCACGTCCGCGCCGATCTGGGCACAGGACCCGACCGTGTCGCAGGAGTCGACCAGCGTGCCGTCGCCGACGTAGGCGCCGACGTTGACGAACGCGGGCGACATCATGATCGCGTCCGCGCCGACGTAGGCCCCGCGGCGCACGACCGTCCCGGTCGGGGTGTTCCGGGTCCCCCGCTCGGGGAGGTCGTCGGTCCGGCGCAGCGGCAGCACGTCGTGGTAGGCGACGCCGCCGTGCTCGAAGGCCTGGATGTCGCGCAGGCCGAAGTTGAGCAGGATGCCGCGCTTGACCCACTCGTTGGCGGTCCAGCCGTCGGCGCCGGAGTCGGCGGCGCGGACTTCGCCCGATTCGAGCGCGTCGAGGAAGGCGTCGAGCGTGCCCAACTCCTCGCGGCCGACCTCGTCGACGTTGCCCGCGTCGTAGCGCTCGGCGAGTTCCGTCACGTCCGCTTCCAGCGTGCTCATGGGTGCTCAGTCGCCCCCGTCCCCGATAACGTCCCCGAACTCGTACCAGCCGGCCGGCCGGTCGGTCAGCCACTCGACGGCGTCGACGGCACCGGCGGCGAACACCCCCCGGGACTCAGCGCGATGGGTGAGCGTCACCACCTCGTCGTTGCCGGCGAACAGGACCTCGTGCTCCCCGCGCACGTTGCCCCCGCGACGGACGTGGACGCCCACCTGTCCGGGCTCGCGCGGGTCCTCGCCCTCGCGGCCGTAGGTCCGGTCGAGCGCGTCGTCGCGGGCTCCGTCGAGTGCGTCGAGCAGCGTGGTCGCGGTGCCGCTGGGCGCGTCGCGCTTGCCGTCGTGGTGGGTCTCCGTGAGTTCGACGTCGTAGCCCGGGAGCGCGGTCGCGGCCTCGCGGACGACGTTCAGGAGCGCCTGCACGCCGCGGGCGAAGTTCGAGGCCTTGAGGACGGGAACCGACTCGGCCGCGTCCTCCAGGGCGGCCCGCTCGTTGCCGTCGAAGCCGGTCGTCCCGACGACGGCCGGCACCCCCGCCTCGGCGGCCTGCCCGACGTAGTCGACGCTCGCGACGGGGACGGTGAAGTCGACGAGGACCGTGTCGTCGCCCGCCTCGCCGCCATCCTCGGCCAGCAGCGCCGGCAGGTCCGCCGCCGGGTAGAGGTCGACGCCAGCCACGCTGCCGGCGGGCTCTCGCGACACTGGAATCAGGTCGTGGCCCCGGTCGTGGACCTCCCGGGCGACCTCGCCGCCGGTCCGCCCGGTCGCGCCGGTGACGACGACCCTCATGCTTCGGCGTCCACGGGTTCGAGCGCCGCTAGCACCTCGCGGAGGTGATTACGGTTCTGCTCGTCGAGGTACGACAGCGGCGAGCGCATCGTCCGCGGGGGGTGGCCCCGCATCGCCATGGCCTCCTTGACTGGGATGGGGTTGGTCTCGACGAACAGCGCACGGAACAGCGGCCCCAGTTCGTAGTGGCGTTCGCGGGCGCGGTCCATCTCGTCGGCGAGCGCGGCGTGGACCATCTCCACGGTCCGCCCGGGTTCGACGTTCGCGGCGACGGAGATGCAGCCGGTGCCGCCGGTCGCGACGACGGGCAGGGTCATCCCGTCGTCGCCCGAGAGGACCGTAAACGTCTCATTTCGGGTGCGCTCGATGACCTCACAGATGCGACCCATGTCGCCGCTGGCGGCCTTGTAGCCGACGACGTTCTCGTGGCTGGCGAGGTTGACGGCCGTCCGGACCGCGATGTTGCGCCCGGTCCGTCCGGGAACGTTGTAGATGATCTGCGGGAGGTCCACCTCGTCGGCGACTGTCCGGAAGTGGTTCTCCATCCCGTCGGGCTCGGGGATGTTGTAGTACGGCGAGATGAGGAGGAGCGCGTCGGCGCCGGCGGCCTCGGCGCGCCGGGAGAGCTCGAGCGCCTCGCGGGTGTTGTTCGAGCCGCTGCCAGCGATGACGGGCACGTCCTCGACGGCCTCGACGACGGCCTCGACGACCTCGATGTGCTCGTCGTGGGTCATCGTCGCGGACTCGCCGGTCGTCCCGACGGGGACCACGCCGTCGACGCCGGCCCGTTCGAGGCGGCGGGCGTTGTCCTGCAGCGTCTCGAAGTCGATGCTCTCGTCCTCGTGGAACGGCGTGGTCATCGCGGGGAACACGCCGTCGAACGTGTCGTGTGTCATGGTGTATGTCTCGGTGGCCGCGACCGGACTGCCGGCGTGCCGACCGGGCCGCGACCGTTCGTGCGGAGCGAATCGGGACGCTCCGCAAAGTACGTTGGTAGTTCGTGCGACCGGAACCGGCCCGGGACGGGGTGCCACACCGCCACGAGCCACTACGGGCGCTCGCGCTTGCGCTTCCCGGTCGCCGAGAAGTGACGGGCGGACGCGCCGCTCGGGGCCGTCGGGCGGCACCGGGCGGACGCGCGCCGTCGCATGCGTGAACCCTCTGGTGCCGAGAACTTAGCCGTTACGTCACGCGTCCGCCGCTCGTACGAGGGGAGGCGGCTCGGCGCGGGAGTACTGACACCACCCCGCCTGCGAGCACAGGCGCGCGAGCGCGAGGTGGTCGATCTCCGGCCCGACCGCCGGGGACGCGTCGCAGTCGGCCGCCTCGGCGAGGTCGTCGACGGCCGCCACGGACGGCCGGCGGGCGGTCGCCGCCGCCGTCCTGCTCAACCCGGTGGACTGCTTCCGCGTGCTAGCGCTCTCGCAGGTCGACGTGGCCGCGGGCGGCTTCGGGAGCGTGCCGGCGGCGGCCGGGCTCTCGATGCCGGTCGTCGCCGCCGCGCTCGCCGCCTGGGTCGTCGTCCCGATCGCCGTCGCCGCCCGGCTGCTCGGGCGGCGCCGGGTCTGAGCGACGAGCGATCCACCGCCGCGTCCGGCGAAACCCACATGCCGGCGCGCCGTGTCCGGCCGGTATGACCGACGCCGACGCGCTCGTCATCGGTGGCTCCCGCTTCATCGGCCGCCACACCGTCGAGGCGCTCTACGACGCGGGCTACGACGTGACCACGTTCAACCGCGGCACCCACGAGGACCCGTTCGGGCCAGAGGTCGACCGCGTGGAGGGCGACCGCCGCGAGGACGGCGACCTCGAACGCGCGGCCATCGAGGTCGACCCGGACGTGGTCGTCGACTGCGTCGCCTACTACCCGCGGGACGTGCGCGTCGCCTGCGAGATCTTCGCCGAGGTCGACGCTTACGTGTTCATCTCCTCGGGTGCGGCGTACGGCGCCGAGCGTACGCCCAAACGCGAGGGCGAGACGGAACTCCACGACTGCACTCGGGCGCAGGCGAAGGACGACTCCTGGGAGACCTACGGCAACCGGAAGGCCGCGGGCGACCGGCAGGTCTTCCGGGCGGCCGAGGACGGCGTCAACGCGATGAGCCTCCGCCCGCCCGTCGTCTACGGCCCGCACGACTACACGGAACGGTTCGACTACTGGGTCGACCGCATCGACGGGTACGACCGCGTCCTCCTGCCGGGCGACGGGACGAACCTGCGCCACCTCGTCTACGTCGCCGACGTGGCCGACGCCGTCGTCACCCTCGTCGAGCGGGGCGAGCCGGGCGAGGCGTACAACTGCGGCGACGACCACCTCCCCACGTTGGGCGAGTGGGTCGACCTCGTCGCCGACGCCTGCGACAGCCACCCCGAGGTGGTGCCCGCGGGCGCACGCGAACTCGAGGCCGGCGACCTCGACCACGACGACTTCCCGCTCTACCGCTCGTACCCGCACGTCCTGGACACGACGAAACTGCGGACGCTGGGCTGGCGCTCGACCCCGCACGAGGAGGCAGTCGCCGAGACCGTCGAGCACGTCCGCGAGCGGGGGCACGAGGGCGAGCGCGGCCCCGAGCGCGCCGCCGAGGAGCGAGTACTGGACATCCTGGAGACGATGTAAACCGCCGACCGTGTCCGCCGCCAGGTTCCGAAGATATCGCTCCGGTAGTGGACGTACTCTCGAGATTGGTGGGTAATCTCGGCCTCCGGTACTGAACAATCAATCAGTTCCGCGTTCTACCCCCGATAAGATAACGCCGTTAAGAACAACCCGGTCATCCCGGAGCTACTGTTAACGGAATCCGCCGACCCCTAGCGACCATGTCACACGACACCGGTGGAGCGACACGGCGGACCGTGCTGCGCGGCCTCGTGGGCGCCGCGTTCGCGAGCGGGATGGCCGACGCCGCGGCGGCGCAGGCCGACGACGCGAACTACGAGACGGAGGACCTCCGTATCGAGTCCTGGGACGGCGTCGAACTGGCGTGCACGCTGTTCACGCCCACGGACGCGGCGCCGGGGTCGGCCCCGTACCCGTCGATGCTGATGACCCACGGCTGGGGCGGGGACCGCTCGGAGGCGATGGGGCCGGAGCTGTTCGCCAGCGAGGGGTACGTGGTGCTGACCTACGACTCGCGCGGGTTCGGCGAGTCCGGTGGCGAGGCCGGCAGCGACGGCCCGAACGAGGTCAAGGACGCGAAGCGGCTCGTCACCTGGCTCGGGAACCGCGACGAGGTCCGGACGGACCGGCCGGTCGACGGCCGGCCGAACCCGCGCGTGGGGATGATCGGGCCCTCGTACGCCGGCGGCATCCAGCTGAACACCGCCGCCCGTGACGACCGGCTGGACGCCATCGTCCCGGTCATCCCGTGGTACGACCTGAAGTTCTCGCTGGAGCCCAACGGCGTGGTCAAGCGCGGCTGGGGGTCGCTCCTGTACGCCGTCGGCGTCACCGGCTCACGGGGGGTGACCTCCGGCGACGGCCAGCCGAACGAGCGCGACCTCGAGTCCGGCCTCGACGCGAACATCCACCAGGCGTTCGCGGAGGGGACCGCGCTGAACGGGTTCTCCGACGACTCCGACGCGTTCTACCGGGCCCGTTCGCCGGGCTACAAGATGGACGCCATCGCGGCCTCGGACACGCCCACGCTCACCATCGAGGGGTGGCCGGACACGCTGTTCATCCCCAACGAGGGGATCTGGATCCACCGGGACCTCTGCGAGCGCGACGTGGACTCGCGGCTGCTGCTCTACGACTCCGGGCACGTCCTCGAACTCGTCACCGATCCCGACAGCGAGTACCTCCAGCAGCAGTTCCAGGCCGCGCTCGACCGCGGGTTCTCGTTCATCGAGGAGCACGTCCGGCGGTCGGCGCCGAACCGGCCGACCGTCGGGCCGACGCGGCGCCAGCGCGTGGAGTGGTGGGAGGACCAGACGGAGTCGTGGCGGCTCGCCGAGACCATCCCGCCGCAGGCAGCCGAGCCGGAGTCGTTCCGGCTGGGCGAGACCCCCGGTGCCGGCGACCAGTCCGTGGTCCTCAACAGCGCCGCCCCCACCTCGACGAGCCAGCTGTTCCCCCGCGACGAGGACGCGGCCCCCGGCGCCACGGCCGCGCAGTTCGACTTCCCCGTCGAGGAGCCGTTCGAGGTGGCGGGGACGCCCACCATCGATGCGACGGTGCGGCCGCTCGGGGCGGCGAGCCACCTGTTCGTGAAGTGCTCGCTCGTCCGCGACGGCGAGGCCGAACTCATCGACAACCAGGCGATGCCGTTCCGGGTCGAGCGCGACCGCGACGCCCCGGGCGAGGCCATCACGGTCTCGGGGGAACTCGTCGCCTTCCAGCGCTACTTCCAGCCCGGCGACGTCCTGCGCGTGACTGTCGCCAGCACGGACGCGATGTTCAACGAGGCACGCTCCTCGGCCGGGTTCGTCATCCGGCACAGCGACGACGCGCCGGCGACGGTGACGTTCCCCGTCGTCCGCGGGAGCACGCCCGACTGACGGGTAGCGGAACTCGCGGCCCGTAGGGGCCGCGGGGTTCGGGCCTCGATGTCGAACGTCCCTCGTGGTCAGGCCTCGATGTCGAACGTCCGCCGGAGGTTGTCGCAGACGTGGTCGACGGCCTCGTGGGCCCGTTCCAGTTCGACCGGTACGTCGAGCATCGAGAAGAAGCCGTGGATGACGTCGTCGTAGTTGCGGTGCTCCACCTCGACACCCGCCTCCTCGAGCGCCTCGGCATAGGCGATGCCCTCGTCCCGGAGCGGGTCGAAGCCCGCCGTCAGAACGGTCGCGGGCGGCAGGTCGTGGAGGTCGCCCTCCAGCGGGAACGCGTAGGGGTTCTTCCGGTGGAGGTCGCTCCCGAAGTAGCACTCGAAGAACCAGTGCATGTCCTCCTCGACGAGGAAGTAGCCCTCCTTGTTCTGCTCCCAGGAGGGCCGGTCCTGCCGGGCGTCGACGGCCGGGTAGACGAGCACCTGCCGGTCGATGTCGGGCGTGTGCATGACGGGGTCGTCGGGCGCGGCGTCGTCCTGCCGTCGGTCGCGGGCGATCTGGCAGACGACCGCCGAGAGGTTGCCGCCGGCGCTGTCGCCCATCACGACCAGCCGGCCGTCGCCGGCGAACTCGTCGGGGTTGGCGTCGACGTGGCCGGCGACCGCGTAGGCGTCCTCGGCGGCCGCGGGGAACGGCTCCTCCGGCGCGAGGCGGTAGTCGACGGAGACGACGTTCACCCCGGCCCGGTCGCAGACGTGCCGACAGACCACGTCGTGGCTGCCGATGCCGCCGATGACGAAGCCGCCGCCGTGGTAGTAGACTACCGTCGGCGCCGTCTCGTCGGCCCCGCCGGGTCGGTAGTGCCGGACCGGCACGGGGTCGCGCTGCTCGCCCTCCTGTGGCTGGTAGCCCGGGACCGTCGTGTCGTGGATGCGCCCCACCTCCGGCTCGTCGACGTCGGCGCTGAACTGCTCGAACAGGTCGCGGGCCCCCCGCGCCCCGTACTGGTTGAGCGGGAGCGCCTCCAGGGCGGTCAGCTGTTCGAGAACGGGTTCGACCTCGGGATGCAGTTCGTCGGCTCGCATACCACGGCCTCTCGCCCCGGTCGGATAAACACGGTGCGAGCCATCCGGGGGGCGTTTAATCCGGACCGGGCGGTCCCCGCGACCGGCGACCTGCCCCCGTCTCAGTCGCGCCTCGCGTCCACGCCGTACACCTCGGTCCCGGGGTGGAACGAGGACCACGCGTGCCAGAACAGCGGCGCTAGGTCGTTCGCCCGGTCGAGGCGACGGCCGGGGGGACCGGGCCCCGCCGCCACAAGGCACATGGGTGGACCGGCCGAAGGCGCGCGGCGATGCCACCTACCGTCGCCGTCGCACACTATCCGGAGGGCGCGGGGCACGCGACACGGATGCTGGCGATCGCCGACGCCGTCGAGGACGCGGGCGGGCGCGTCCGGATGGCCGGCGGCGGCGCCGGCGCCGAGTTCGTGGGGCTCAACGGCTACGACGCGTTCGAGCCGACGGTCGTCGACTTCATCGACACCTATCAGGGGACGGCTCCGTGGTCGGCCCTGACCGGGAGCCTCCCCAGGAGCCTCCGGCGGGTCGCGGACTACCGGGCCTGGCTCGACGCGACCGAACCCGACGCGCTCGTCACGGACGACATGTTCGCGGCGATGGCGGCCACCCGCGCCGACGTGCCGCTGTACGTCCTGAAACACGACATACCGGGACTGTACGACGACCGGGTCGAGCGCGCGGGTGCCGGCTTCCACACCCTGTTCCAGCTCTCGGCGGCCCGGGAGTTCTTCTACCCGGTCGTCTGGCCCGCCTCGGACGCCGACCCGGCCGAGGCGACCCGAATCCCGCCGGTGGCGCTGGGCGGCACGCCGCCGGTCCGCGACGGGGCGGACGTGGTGGTCGTCCCGAGCCACTACTCCTCGCTCTCGCGGCTGGCCGACCAGTTGCGGCGGCAGGGGTACGACGTGCTCGACGTGGCCGACGACGGCTGGGAGGCGGTCCCGTCGCTGCTGCCCTACATCCGCGGCGCCGACGTGGTCGTCTGCTCGGGCTACTCGACTATCATGGACGCCGCCGTCGCGGGGACCCCCTGCGTGGTCCACCCGGCCACCGACGAGCAGCGCGCGGTCGCGGACTGGCTCGAACGGTTCGACGTATCCGGGTTCACCGTGGCCGAGGAGCCGCTGGACGTCCTCGAGGCCGCCGTCGACCCGCCCGAGCCCCCGGCGTTCGACAACGGCGTCGACTACATCGCCCGGTCCGTGATGACCGACCTCACCGACCCGGACCCGTACGCCACGTCCGAGGACCCGCCCGCCGGGACCGACGACCCCGGTGTGACGGCTGGCGCGCGGTTCCGCTCGCTCGCGGCGGTTCCCACCCTGGCGGCCGTCTGCCTGACCACGGTCGGTACCGCCGTCGCGCCCTCGCGGCTGAGCCGCCGCGCCGCGAGCACGACCCGCCGCTTCAGGTCGACCTGCCTGACCGGCACCCGCCGTGCCGCCAGCGCCCTCCGAACCGCCTGGCGTCGAGCCGCCGATGCCACCCGGGCGGCCGCGCCCCGCGCCCGTGACGCCCTCTCCGGGAGCGCCGACGCCGTCCGCACCGCCGGCGCCGGACTGGTCGGCCGGTGAGAAACAGCGTAGCTATCCTGTCAAATCGGCAAATAATACGGGATAAAGAGGAATTTCCTGGACGAAGGGTAGATAAATCAGTAATACGGCGTATCGCGCGAGCGAAACGAGCGCGGTTTCACCGCTCGGAGACCCGTAGGGCCGGAGAGCGGCGTTTTTTCTGAACGCTTTCTGCGCAGGTGGTTTATGGGCTCCACCGACGAACGGACAGCTGGCCGGCGGAGCCGGCCAGCCGGTTCCCGCAGGCGGGCGGCTCACCGCCGGCCGAGGAAACCCGCAGCGTAAAAAAGCTCTATCGGAACGCCTTCACCCGCCCCGGCACGGGCGCCATCCCGTCCTCGTCCGCCCAGCCGTGGTCGCGGAGAGACTCCTCCAGGCCGGTGAACTCGAAGCCGAACGTCTCCTCCAGCGCCCGTGCGGCGTCGCTGGATGGGTCGCGGGTGAGACCGCGGACGTTGAACGATCCGTCTACGAGCAGGTGATCGACGACGGCTCCGCCCCGGTTGCCCGTCGCGCCGGTGGCGAGAACGCGTGTGTCTGCCATCGACTCCGGATACGGCCGCCTCCGGGATGACCGTTCGGCGACGCCGACCGCACCGGGTGCGATGAGACGATACGTGCCGGTGCGGGACGCACCGGTAGCTTCGTGAGGGCGACCGCCGACGGGCCGACATGGACATCGTCAGCACCCCGGAGTCGGCGTTTGACGACGTGCCGGACTACGACTACGAGCCCCGCTACGTGGCGGCAGACGCGCCCGGCGACCCGGAACTGGCGTACGTCGACACGGACCCCGAGGGCGACAGCGACGAGACGTTCCTCTGTCTCCACGGCGAGCCGACGTGGGGGTACCTCTACCGGAAGATGGTCCCCGCGCTCGCCGAGCGCGGCCGCGTCGTCGTCCCCGACTTCCTCGGCTTCGGCCGCTCGGACAAGTACACCGGCCGCGACGCCTACACGTTCGACCTGCACTACGACTCGCTGGCCGGCTTCGTGGAGACGCTGGACCTGACGGGCGTGACGCTGGTCTGCCAGGACTGGGGGAGCATCCTCGGGCTCCCGTACGCCGTCTCGGACGCCCCGGAGCGGTTCGACCGCATCGTCGCGATGAACGCGCTGCTGACCGACGGCGAGACGGCGCTCCCGGACACCTGGTACGCCTTCCGCGACATGGTCGTCGACGCCGGCGAACTCGACGTGAGCCGGGTCGTCGACGGTGGCTGCGTGACCGACCTCTCCGCCGAGGTGCGGGCCGGGTACGACGCGCCGTTCCCGGACGAGGCGTCGAAGGCCGGCGCCTACGCCTGGCCGCCGATGGTCCCGCAGGACGCCTCGATGCCGGGTGCCGACCGCCACGCGCAGCTCCGCGAGGACCTCGGCGAGTGGGAGAAGCCGTTCTTCGCGCTGTTCGCCGACAGCGACCCCATCACGGAGCGGTTCCGCGACCTGTTCCGCGACCTGGTCCCGACGGCGGACGACGAACCGAACGTGTGGGTCGAGGGGGCCGCGCACTTCATCCAGGAGGACGCCGGCGAGCGCTGTGCCGAGCACATCGTCGACTTCGTGAACCGGCACTGACCGACGGGCCCCGGCCGGCACCGTCGCCACGCGTCCCGGGGCGCTGTGGACCGCCGCCACGCGGACGTATTTGGGCCGCGGGCCCCTCCGTGGCCGCATGGACCACACGAGACGGCGACTCCTCCGGCTCGGGGCGACCGGCGCCGCGGCCGGACTCGCCGGCTGCACGCTCCCCGGCGGGGGCGGCGACGGTGACGACGGCACCCCGACTGACGAACTCCCCGCGGAGACGGATCTGCCCGACGCGGTCGGCCTCGAACCGCTCGTCGAGGGGCTCCGGGCCCCGCTGGACATCGTCTTCGCTCCGGACGCCGACCGCGCGTACGTCGCCGAGCAGCAGGGCATCATCCACACCTACGGGGACGGCGTCCTCCGCGACGACCCGTTCCTCGACCTCCGGGACACGGTCACGGCGGGCGGCGAGAAGGGGCTCCTCGGCGTCGCGCTCCACCCCGACTTCGCCGACGACCGCCGTGCCTTCGTCCGATACAGCGCCCCCAGCCGCGAGGGGACCCCGTCGGACTACTCGCACACGTTCGTCCTCGCGGAGTTCACGGCGACCGCGGACGGGCGACGCCTCGAACGCGGTAGCGAACGGACGCTGCTGGAGATTCCCGAGCCACAGAGCAACCACAACGCCGGCGATATCCGCTTCGGCCCGGACGGGTTGCTCTACGTCGGCGTCGGTGACGGCGGCGGCGGCGGCGATCAGGGAACGGGCCACGTAGACGACTGGTACGACGCGGTCGCGGGCGGGAACGGGCAGGACGTGACCGAGAACCTCCTCGGGTCGGTCCTCCGTATCGACGTGGACGACCGGGAGGGCGGGCGGCCGTACGCCATTCCGGACGACAACCCGCTGGTCGACGGCGACGGACTCGACGAACACTACGCCTGGGGCTTCCGCAACCCGTACCGGATGGCGTTCGACGACGGCGACCTGTTCGTCGGCGACGTGGGACAGAGCGACTACGAGGAGGTCGACCTCGTCGAGAAGGGTGGCAACTACGGCTGGAACGTGAAGGAGGGCCGCCACTGCTACGGCGCGGGCGACTGCTCGGACCGGACGCCGGACGAGGTCCGCGGCGGCGAGCCGCTGGTCGACCCCATCGTCGAGTACCCCCACTCCGGCGGCGCGGTCAGCGGCATCTCCGTCATCGGCGGACAGGTCTACCGCGGCGATACGGTGCCGGGCCTCGCGGGAGCCTACGTCTTCGGCGACCTGCAGGTCGAGGGCCACCTGTTCGTGGCGACCCGTCCGGACGCTGGCGGCCGCTGGCCGGCGCGGACGCTCGACCTCGGGGACGACGCCGACCGACTCGGCCGGCTCCTCTCGGTCGGCCGCGACGCCGGCGGTGAACTGTACGTCCTCGGTACCGGGGCGAACGACGGCGCGGTCTACCGGCTCGTGGCGGCCGAGTAGGCGCTCCGTCCGGTTCTCGGGCGTGCCCCCGCCGGCCACGGGTCCGCACGAGACGTATCACGATCCCGGGAAAACCTTGCGAACGCTTATCACACGCCTAGGAGTAGGGGTAGTGATGGACGACCCGTGACGCTCCCGAGTTAGTCGGAGTCCGTCCCGCTCGCCGACGGATTCCCGGAGCCTCCCTGATCCTCGACGCTCGTGCTCGGCCCTCCGTCGTCCCGGTCACCGGCGTCGGGGTCGGCGTCCGCCGTCCCGTTGGCGTCCGGCCCGACGTCGAACTGGTCGCCCGCGTCCGACCCGGCCTCGGTGTCGATGGCCGGCGTCGCGCGGAGGGGCCGCCCGTGGAGGAGTTCGGGGAGGACGGTGACCACGGCCTGGAACATGAGGATGAACAGGATGGGGAGCAGGAAGAACCCGTACCAGCCGAACAGGATGGGGCCGAGGATGTACGCGAACAGGACGAGCATCGTGCTCACCTTCCGGCCCGAGAGATACGGCTGGACGAACGTCTGGGGGAGGATGTCGAGGACGAGGAAGTACGCCACCGCGACGAGCGCGACGAACCCGAGCGAGGCCGACCCGCTGCCGGCCGCCTGGACCCCGAGGTAGACCACGACCGGGACGTAGACCAGCTTCCCGACCACGATGGGGATGAGGCTCGCGACCCCCGTCAGGAAGCCGAGCACCAGCACCATCGGCACCTGGAGGTCGCCCGGCGCGAGCGCGTTCGTGAGCCAGTAGGTCGCGGTCGCGACCAGCGCCATCACGCCGGCGAACAGGAGGTTGCCGAAGAACACCGACTCGAGGTCGCTGTCGACCGCCGACGCGTAGCCGTAGATGGCCGTGTCACGGCCGCCGAACAGCTGGACGAGCACGTCCGAGAGCTCCCCGTCGTTGGCGAGCAGGAGGTACGTGACGGTCAGCGAGAGGCTGACGAGCAACAGCCCGCCGAACAGGCCCTGGAAGGCCGCGATCGCCGGGTCCGGGTTCAGGCCGCCGCTCCCACCGAGCAGCGTCGACGGGTCCTGGACGAGTTCCCGGAGCTGGTCGCGCTGGGCCTCCGGGATGCCGTCGATGCCGCCGACCTGCTCGAGGAGGGTGGCGGTGGCCCCCTCGCTGTAGATCCGCTGTATCTGCAGGACGAGCTGCGCGAGGGCGTAGAGGATGACACCGAGGACGGGGATGAGGACCGCCAGGACGGTCAACAGGGCGGCCACGCGGTCGGAGTCGATCACCCGGTCGATGCGGTGGCAGATGGGTCGCGTGGCGTAGTAGCCGAACACGCCGAGGACGAGCATCCCGACGAACGCGTGCGCGATGAACGCCGCGACGCCGGCCAGGACGAGCAGCAGCAGCCACCAGCCGAGTCGGCCGCGGTCGGGCAGGGACGAGTCGCCGATGTCTCCGGGCTTCATGACGAGTAGGCGTCGACGGACCACGGCCGGCCGGTCGACGTGCTATCAGTACACTCAGGCCCCGACGTGCAGGAGTCCGCTGCAGGCAAGGGAAAGCCGCCTGTGGTCGAGCGAAACCGTTCGAGCGTCCCGGGGGGCCGGCCGACGGGGACCGATCCCTCGGGAGAGGCCGTGGCATGTTTTAACACGGGTCGTGCGGAACGATGGGGTGAGATGGGGGGTGAATCAGGAGAGGGCCGGCACGGGGCGGGCACGGACGGCGGGGATGGGGGGAGAGGACACGGCAGCGCCACCGTCGAGACCCGACTGGCCGACGTGTACCAGGGTCGGACCACGCTGCACTGGCGGTACCTGCTCGTCGGACTCGCCGTTCTGGG
Source organism: Halobacteriales archaeon QS_4_70_19 (assembly GCA_003020985.1). GTDB lineage: Archaea > Halobacteriota > Halobacteria > Halobacteriales > Haloarculaceae > Haloglomus. Next base: position 21,002 of record PXRM01000003.1, read on the forward strand.
GGCGTGGTGGCTCCTGTTCGGCCCGTTCAGCGCCTTCCTCGCCGCGGTGGGACTGGTCGCGCTGGCGATGGGCCTCGGCCCCACGCGGACGGCGCTGGCGGCCCGCCGGTGGCCGACCACCGAGGCCGTCGTGCTCGAGTCGACCGTGTTCACGCTGCGCGAACTGCGCGACAGCTTCGGCGACCTGGCCACGACCTCCTCGACGTCCGGCGGCTGCGTCCCGTTCGTCCGCTACGAGTACAGCGTCGACGGGGAGACACACGTCAACGTGCGCGTGTCCCCGTTCGACGGGCCCATCCGCCGCCGTCGCTACGCCGAGCGGATCGCCGAGGCGTACCCGGAGCGCACGCACGTGACGATACCCTACGACCCGTCGGACCCGTCGCGGTCGTTCCTCCGGACGTGGACCTGGTCGACGCGACTGCTCTTCTTCCTCGTCGGCTCGGTCGTCTTCCTCGTCCCCGCCGTCCTGCTCGCGGCGAACGTCAGCATCGACGTGCCCGTCGACGTCCCGCCGGTCGCCCTCGTGGTCGCCTTCGGGGGTCTGTTCGTGCTGTTCGGCCTCTACACCGTCGTGAACGCCCTCCGGACCTACCGCTGGCCGACGACGACCGGCGTCGTCCGGGGGCAGGACGTCTCAACGAGCAGCTCCTCGCAGGGCGGCTCGACCACCCATCACCCGAAGCTCCGGTACGAGTACGAGGTCGAGGGTGACACGTACGTGAGTTCCCGCATCGCCGTCGGCAGCGGGCCCTCCTTCGGTTCGCGCTCGGGGGCCCGCGAGTGGCTCGAGGACTACCCCGAGGGGAGCGAGGTGACGGTCCGCTACAATCCCCGCCGCCCGGACCGGTCGGTGCTCGAACCGGGAGGCATCCTCGGGGGGCTGTTCCTGCTCCTCGTCGCGGGCGGGATGCTGGCGCTCCTCCTAGTGCTGGCGACGGGCAACGAACAGCTCCTCGTCCGGCTCCTGAAGCGATTGCCGCTGGAACGGCTCCCGGTCGGCTGACGGCTCAGTACGACGCGATGCCGTCGGCGATCCGGTCCAGCCCGGTCCGGAGCCGCTCGGTGGAGGCGGCGAAGGAGAGCCGGAGCCGTCCCTCACCAGCGGTCCCGAAGCCGCTGCCCGGGGCGAGCACGACGCCGTGCTCCCGGAGGAGGTACTTCGCGAACGGCAGGGAAGCGGCGTCGACATCGGGGTCGAGGAAGGCGTAGAAGGCTCCCTCCGGCCGCGGCGCCGAGAGCCCGTCGATGTCGGCGATGCGGTCGACGACGAGGTCGCGCCGGCGCTCGAACGCGTCGTACATCGCCTCGAACGGCTCCTGCGGGCCGGTGAGCGCCTCGATGGCGGCCGCCTGGGCGACGCTGGACGGGCAGGCTGTCGTCGACTCGCGGACCTTCGTCACCTCGTCGATGACCGTCCGGTCGCCGGCGAGCCAGCCGAGCCGCCAGCCCGTCATCGCGTACGTCTTCGAGCAGGAGCCCACCGTGAGGACGTGCGGCGGGTGGCCGGTCAGCGCCGCGACACCCCGCGGGTCGCGGTCGTATGTCAGCCCGGCGTACACCTCGTCGGCGATGACGTAGGCGCCACAGTCCGCGGCGGCCTCCACGACCGCCCGGATGGCGTCCGGGTCGTACACCCGACCCGTCGGATTGGAGGGCGTCGTGAGGACGACCGCCGCCGTCTCGGGGCCCATCCGCTCGGTCAACCGGTCCGGGTCGAGCGCGAACCCCGTCGCCGCCGGCATCGGCACCTCCACGGGCTCTCCTTCGGCCAGGAACGCCTGCGTCTCGTAGTTGGGCCACGCCGGTCCCGGGTAGAGCAGTTCCTCGCCCGGGCCGACGACGGCCATCGTCGCCAGGTGGAGCGCCTCCATCCCGCCGACCGTGACGACGATCTCGTCGAGCGCGTGCTCCACCTCGTAGTCGGCGGCCATCGCGTCACGGATGGCCCGCCGGCACGCCGGCGTCCCCGCGTTCGGCGTGTAGTGGGTCGCCCCGTTCCGGGCCGCCGCTGCAGCCGCGTCGATGACGTGGTCGGGCGTGTCGAAGTCCGGCTCCCCGACCTCCAGGCGGACGAGGTCACGGTCGGCCGCCTCCGCGAGGTCGTACATCACGCGGATGCGCGAGCGCTCGGCCCGCCGGACCCGGCCGGTCGGCTGGTGCATGCCGGTCGGTGGGACGGCGCGACCTAAACTGTCCGGTCCCCGTCCCGGTGTCCGGTCTCGGTCCCCCCAGTGGCTCTCAGACGACGCCGAAGTACAGCAGCGCGACGCCGAGGCCGGCGAACATCAGCCCGGCCCCCGAGAGGAGTATGCCCTTCGCGAGGAACCGGAGGACGGTGCGTCTCTCCGCCGCGTCGGAGACGGTGAACGCGGCGGCGTCCTCGCCGGCACTGAGGTAGGTCGCGGCGCCGCCGGGCCCGCCGGTCCCGCTCGCCCCGTCGCACTTCCACCCGGAGACGTAGACCGACTCGCCCGGTTCGAGACGCCACTCGGTCTCGATCCGGCCGCCCGTACTGGCGACGATGTCGCGGTCGAACGTCAGGGCCGCCCCGTCCGGGTCGACGGTGACGCTCCCCGAGTCGTCGGTCACGGTGAAGGGGACGGCTCGTTCCGCCGTCTCGATGACCCGCCACTCGCTGTCGTCGTCGCTCGCGCGTCGCCGCCGCTCTTTCGCCTCGCACCGGTAGCCGAGACACTCCGTCCCGCTGTAGGAAGCCTCGATGGTCCCGGTCTGAGTCATCGGCTCGGCGTGCCCTTCGACCTCCACCGTGCCGGTCTTGAGGTGGACCTCCCCGACCCGGACCGGGTCGTGCTGTGCCAGCGTGACGGCCCGGCCGAGCGCCGGCGCCCCACGGGTAGCGACGGTCTCGACACCGATCACCGCGAAGACGATCCCCATCGCAAGATAGAGTGCCTGGTGGCCGCCGAGGCCGGTCGTGGCCGCGAGCCGCCTGATGATCGGTTCGAGGTCGATGCCGAACCCCTCGGCCAGGACGAGCACCCCGAACACGATGGCGGCGCTCCCCACGACGAGGACCTTGACGAGACGACGCCCCCACGTCCCCATCCGGACCCGCATGCCGGACGACGGTCGCTCACTGACAACAATCTTACCCCGCTCCGGGCCGAGGAGCCCGCTCCGAACGACGGGTGCCGGAGCGAGCCAACGGCTCGAAACAAGTGGGAAATATCCTCGATTGAGAAATTATAGTCCCGGGAGGATTCGAACCTCCGTCGTAGCCCCCAGAAGGCTACATGATTGGCCACTACACCACAGGACTTTGCAGATATCCATACATCGCGGAGCAATATGAGTGTTGCGGATTGCCCGGACACGGGCCGGAGCCGGGGCGTGACGGGCCGGGCCGTCGGCCGGTACTACTCCGTCCGCGCGAACGCGAGCTGACCGGAGATGCTCTCGACGTAGATGTCGACCACGTCGCCCTCCTGCGTGCCGGGGACGAAGACGGTGTAGCCGCCGCGCTTGGCGACGCCGTCGCCCTTGCGGCCGGTGTCGGTGATCTCGACGGTGTACCGGCCGCCCTTCTCGACGGTGTCGGCCTGCTGCTGGGTGCTGGAGCGGCGCTTCGAGACCGGGCGGAAGGCACCACAGGCGTCACAGCGGAGCATCTGGGTGCCGTCCTCGTTCACGATGCGGGTGTCCGGCAGGCCACACTCCGAACAGCGGACGTACTCCTCGACGTAGTCGGTGATGGCGGCGTCGAAGTCCTTCCCGTCGAAGCGGCCGTTGTAGCGGCCGACGCCCTCGGTGAGCTGGCCGGCCGTCGCGAGCGCCCGCTGGACGAAGGAGTGGACGTGCTCCGTCTCGCGGCCGAGCGCGTCGGCGACGTCGGAGAGGTTGGTGAAGCGGGTGAACGCGCCGTCGGCCTGCCCTTCGGGGTCCGGGACGGAGAGGCGGGAGCTCTCCGCGCTCCGCTCGGGGAGCGCGTCGAGCGCCCTGGTGAGTGAGGTGTCGTAGTCCATAGGAGAGGGAGCCGGCCGCAACGTATACGCGTTCCGTGTCACGGATCCGCCCGGGCCGACGCTGCGCCGTTCCGGGCCGCGGCGACCCGTCCGGCGGCAGCCGACCCGCGGTGAGAACGATTTTGCGCGTCGCCCGCGACCCGCCGGTATGACCGAGGATCAGTCGGCCGACCGTGCCGACGCTCCGACCGACCGCGAGGTGGCCTGCTTCGAGGCGGGCGTGAAGTTCGGCTCGCTCTACCACCAGTTCGCCGGGACGCCGCTGTCGTCCGACAGCGCGGACGCGCTCGCCCGGGCGATGGAGGAAAGCATCGAGAACCAGCCCCACTGCGAGGAGGTCGTGGTGGAGCCCCGCGAGGACGCGCTGGCGGCCGCGCTCGCCGAGGGAACGGCCGACTACACGGAGTGGACCGGCCGGTTCGCGGAGGTGCGCATGCGCATCGAGTACGAGGGGGTCACGGTCCACACGGGGATGGCGATGGCGGACGGCTACCCGCTGATGAAGGTCGAGTCCATCGAGGAGTGAGCGGCCGTCGGCGGCCTCCAGTCCCGGGACGAGAAGAGGGCGTTCGAGTCGCTGCAGCGGCCGTCCGACCCCGACGCCCCCCGGTTCATCGACTACACGGAGCACGCCGACCAGTACGGGAGCGTCCGAAACCCGCACGAGGCCGACCACTGAGGCCCGGGACCCTCCGGGCACGAGAGATCGGATGATCGTACGATGCCCGACGTACGAGACGAAACTCGGAAAAAGTCGTAAACGAGGGCGTCAGACGACGTATATCGGACATCTAGAAGATATCGGGGTGTGGCGTGCTCGCACGCCTGACGGGGGCCGCGTCACGAAAGTGTTTAGTAGAGTCCTCCACGCAGTGACATCCACGATGACGACGGACTCCCGTGCACCGCTGGCCCCGTCGCCCAGCGCCGGGACCCGTCACTTCGTCCCGCGACGACCGCGACCGGGCCGTTAGGCCCGACTATTCTCACCTCCCTCGACGACCGCAACGCTCCCTGGCGACGCCGCCCGTGACCGGCCGCCGGTGGCGCCCGGGATATCGAACGACCCATCACACACCACACGCACTACACACCCATGACACACGAGAAAGTCGCGCTCGCGTTCTCCGGCGGGCTCGACACCACCGTCTGCGTTCCGCTGCTGGAGGAGGAGTACGGCTACGACGAGGTCATCGGCGTCACCGTCGACGTCGGGCAACCGAGCGAGGAGTTCGACGAGGCCCACGAGACCACCGAGGCGCTCGGGCTGGACCACTACGTCGTCGACGCCCGGGAGGAGTTCGCGGCGCTCTGTCTGGACGCCGTCCGCGCGAACGCAACCTACCAGGGCTACCCCCTCGGGACGGCACTCGCCCGCCCGGTCATCGCCAAGGCCATCCTCTCCGTGGCGGAGGAGCACGACTGCACCGGCATCGCCCACGGCTGCACCGGGAAGGGCAACGACCAGCTCCGGTTCGAGGCCGTCTGGCGCGACTCGGACCTGGAGGTGGTCGCGCCGGTCCGCGAACTCGGCCTGACCCGCGAGTGGGAGCAGGAGTACGCCGCCGAGCGCGACCTGCCCGTCGAGGGCGGCGACGGCGGTGCCTACTCCATCGACACGAACCTCTGGAGCCGCTCCGTCGAGGGGAGCGAACTGGAGGAACCGGGGTACGTCCCCGGGGAGGACATCTACGCCTGGACCTCGGCACCGACCGGCGAGACCGAGGAGATCGAGATCGAGTTCGAGGAGGGCTACCCCGTCGGGCTGAACGGCGAGTCCGTCGACGCGGTCGAACTCATCGAGACGCTGAACGACGTCGCCGGGAGCTACGGCGTCGGCCGCACGGACGTGATGGAGGACCGCATGCTCGGGCTGAAGGTGCGCGAGAACTACGAGCACCCGGCCGCGACGACCCTGCTCAACGCCCACGAGGCGCTGGAGTCGCTCGTCCTCACCCAGGAGGAGCGCATGTTCAAGACCCGGATCGACCAGGAGTGGGCCGAGAAGGGCTACCAGGGCCTCGTCGACGTTCCGCTCGTCCGCGCGCTGGAGGGCTTCATCGACGAGACCCAGGAGCGCGTCACCGGCACCGTCACCGTCCGCCTCGAGGGCGGGCAGGCGCGCCCGGTCGGGCGCACGAGCCCGTACGCGGTCTACTCCGCGGAGGCGGCCTCGTTCAACACGGCGGACGTCATCGGCGGCATCGAGCAGAAGGACGCCACCGGCGTCGCGAAGTACCACGGCTTCCAGGAGCGCCTCTCGAACGAGGTGGCCGAGGCCGCGAACGCCGGCCAGCCCCTCGCCGACGGGGGGCCCGACGACGAGTGAGATGACCGGGCGCGAGCACGAGGACGACCGCGGCGCGGGCGAGCCGGTCACCACCGACGGGACCGGTCACGCCCCGTCGGGCCTCCGCACCGACGGCGGTGAGGCCGGCGCGGCCGAACCTCGTCGGACGGCGGCCGACGGCGGCGAGGACGTCGTTCGCCGGGAGCGGTTCAGCGGCGGCCCCGCCCGCGGGTTCCTCTCCTCGCTCGCGCAGGACGAGCACATCTTCACCGCCGACCTGGCGGTCGACCGCGCGCACGTCGTGATGCTCGCCGAGCAGGGCATCGTCGCGGCCGAGGAGGCCGGCGAGGTCCTCGGGGCGCTCGCCGACATCGAGCGGGCGGGCCACGGCACGCTCGACGGCGGCGAGGACGTCCACGCCGCCATCGAGACCGCGGTCATCGAGCGCGTCGGGCCCGTCGGCGGGAAGATGCACACCGCCCGCTCGCGCAACGACGAGGTGGCGACCTGCATCCGCTACCGCCTCCGCGAGGACCTGCTCGACGTCGTCGACGCGGTGCTCGCCGCCCGCGACGTGCTGCTGGACGCGATGGCGGCCGAGCGCGAGACGCTCGCGCCCGGCTACACCCACCTCCAGTCCGCACAGCCCACGACCGTCGCGCACTGGCTGGCCTCCTACGAGGGGGCGCTGGCGCGGGACACCGAGCGGCTGCTGGACGCGTTCGACCGGACGAACCGGTCGCCGCTGGGTGCCGCCGCCTTCGGCGGGACGCCGTTCGACGTCGACCGCGAGCGGACCGCCGACCTGCTCGGGTTCGACGGCCTCGTCGAGAACAGCATGGACGCATCGTCCGCCCGGGACTTCCTGCTGGAGGCGACGGGCGCCCTGGCGACGCTCGCGACCCACTGCTCGGGGCTGGCCGAGGACCTCGTCCTCTTCGCGAACCGCTCGTTCGTCGAGCTGGACGACGACTACGCCTCCACCTCCTCCATCATGCCCCAGAAGAAGAACCCCGACACGCTGGAGCTGGTGCGGGCGGTCGCGGGTGACGCCGCCGGCGACCTGCAGGCCGTCCTGACGAGCCTGAAGGGGCTCCCCCGGGCGTACAACCGCGACCTCCAGCGCGTCCACCCCCACGCGTTCGACGCCGCCGACGCGGTGCTGGACGCGGTGGAGGTGGCCGCCGGGGCGGTCGCCACGGCCGAGTGGGAGGAGGATGCCCTCGCGGCGGCCGCGGGCGGGGGGTTCTCGACGGCGACGGGCGTCGCCGACCTGCTCGCCATGTCGGGCGTCCCGTTCCGGACGGCGCACGAACTCGTCGCGGCGGCCGCCGAACGTATGGACGACGGGGACGACGCGTACGACGCCGTCGAGCGGGCGGCCGCGGACGTGCTGGACTCGTCGCTCGCCGAATACGTCGACCCCGACGAGGTGCGCCGGGCGCTGGCCCCGACCGAGAGCGTGGCGATGCGGGACTCCCGCGGCGGGCCCGCACCGGAGACGATGGCGACCCACCGAGAGCGTGCGCGCGAGTCGCTGGCGGCGGACCGCTCCGAACTGGCCGGGCGTCGCGAGACAGTGGACGAGGCGGCCGACCGCCTGTCGGCGGAGGTGGCCGACTATGTCTGAGCGACTGACCGGGACCCCGCGCCAAGGCGACGCCCGACGGCCGCGGGGCGACCCACGCGCGCCGCCACCGTCCCCGCCACGGGGACTGACAGAAATCTGACATCCGAATCCCGACCGCGGTTGCAGACGATCTGTGTGCCGTTAGCCAACGGTTCGTTTCTATAAACTATTCGACAAGTTCGACATGCTTAAGTGGTCGACGACGCGATATGAGGATACAATGGTAGACTGTCCCGAGTGCGGGGCCGACGTGGACCTGCACGACGACCTCGAGGTCGGAGAGATCGTCGACTGTGCGACCTGCGGTGCCGAGCTCGAAGTGGTCGACGACGACCCCGTCGAGCTGGACACGGCACCCGAACTGGAAGAGGACTGGGGGGAGTAAGATGACCGCACCCGGCGCGATTCGTGCCTCGCTGCTCGCGGCGCCGTCGCTCGCGGAGAGTGGCGGTCCCGTCCCGCAGTCCCGACGCGACCGCGCCGGGGGACCACACCCACCAGCAGCGGGAGCCACCTGCGGGGGTGACTGCTGATGCAGGTCGGGATGCTCTACTCGCGTATCCGACGCGACGAGAAGCTGCTCCTCTCGGAGCTGCGCGACCGCGACCACGAGGTGACGAAGATCGACGTCCGCAAGGAGCACTTCGACGTCCACGGGATGCCCGAGTCGTTCGAGGGGTTAGACCTCGTGCTGGACCGGTGTCTCGCGACGAGCCGGTCGCGCTACGCCACGGAGTTCGTCGCCCACTGCGACGTGCCCGTGGTCAACGACCCGCGGACCGCCGCCATCTGTGCGGACAAGGCCCGCAACAGCCTCGTCCTCGAGGAGGCAGGCGTGCCCACCCCGCGGACGACCGTCGCGTTCACGAAGGAGTCCGCGCTGGAGGCCATCGAGAACTTCGGCTACCCCTGCGTGCTGAAGCCCGTCGTGGGCTCGTGGGGCCGGCTGATGGCGAAGATCGACTCCCGGAACGCCGCCGAGGCCATCCTGGAGCACAAGGAGACGCTCGGGCACTACGAGCACAAGGTGTTCTACATCCAGGAGTTCGTCGAGAAGCCCGGCCGCGACATGCGCGTGCTCGCCACGGACGGCGAGCCGGTCACGGCGATGGCCCGCTCCTCGGACCACTGGCTCACCAACGCCGCGAAGGGCGCCACCACGGAGCCCATCGAGGTGACCGACGAGATGCGCGACCTCGTCGAGCGCGCCTCCGACGCGGTCGGTGGCGGCCTCCTCGGTGTCGACCTGATGGAGACCGGCGACGACTTCACCGTCCACGAGGTGAACCACACGGTCGAGTTCAAGGCGCTCAACGAGGTCGCCGACGTGGACGTGCCGGGGACTGTCGTCGACTGGCTGGAGGAGAAGGCCGAGACGGAGCCGGCGGAGGCGACCACATGACCACGACGGCGAGCGTCGTCGGCGGCACGGGGTTCACCGGCGGGGAACTGCTGCGCCTGCTCGACGGCCACCCCGAGTTCGAGATCGCCGAGGCGACCTCGCGCTCGGCGGCCAACAGGACCGTCGGCGGCGTCCACCCGAACCTGCGCCACCTCGACCTGCGGTTCTCCGAGCCCGGGGACCTGGAGTCGGTGGACGTGCTGTTCGCGTGCACGCCCCACGGCGTCTCGATGGGGCGGATCGACGGGTTCCGCGACGTCGCGGGCACCGTCGTCGATCTCTCGGCGGACTTCCGCCTGCCCGAGGTCTCGTACTACGACGAGTACTACGACGGCCACGAGCGCCCGGAGCTGCTCGACGAGGCCGAGTACGCCCTGCCGGAGCTGAACCGGGAGAACCTGCCCGGGGCCGACCTCGTCGCGGCCGGCGGCTGCAACGCCACCGCCAGCATCGTCGGCCTGCTCCCGCTGTTCGAGCACGGCGTCCTCGGCGGCGACGAGCAGCTCGTCATCGACGTCAAGGTCGGCTCCAGCGAGGGTGGCGCCGGCGGCGGCGCAGCATCCTCGCACGTCGAGCGCTCGGGCGTCGTCCGTCCGTACGCGCCCACGGGCCACCGCCACGAGGCCGAGATCGAGGCCTACCTCGGCACGAGCGTCTCCTTCACCGTCCACGCGGTGGACATGATTCGCGGCGCGAGCGCGACCTGCCACGTCTTCCCGGACGGCCCGGTCTCGAAGAGCGACCTCTGGGGCGCCTACCGGGGCCAGTACGAGGACGAGCCGTTCGTCCGGATGGCCGCAGGCGGCGGTGGCGTCTACCGCTACCCGGAGCCGAAGGCGGTCGCGGGCTCGAACTTCGCGGAGGTCGGCTTCGAGGTCGACCCCGGGAACGGGCGGCTGGTCGTCTTCTCGGCCATCGACAACATGATGAAGGGCTCGGCGGGGCAGGCGGTCCACGCTGCCAACGTCGCGCTGGGCTTCGAGGAGACGGCGGGGCTGGAGGCGACGGGCTTTCACCCCGTCGGCGCACCGTAACGTACGCGAATTACGCGCGGAACAATTCGACAATAATGCAGATAAATGGCGCAAGCTGGATGTTTCCGATGAAAAAGCAGATCAACAGCTGTAGGAAGCCCCGGACCGCTCGACCGGCCGGGTCTCGCTGCGCTCCTCGGTCGTTCGCTTCGCTCACTCCCTGCGGTGCTTGCGTCGGCCGGTCCGGGTCGAGCGGTCCGACCCTTCCAGTCCCGCCCGTACCTGCCGCACCGAGCGGCGCACGAGCGGCTGGTTCCCCGAGCGACATCCCCCTCACGTCGGTGCGTGCTTCCGGGGGTGGGGCAGCGTGAGCGTCGACGACTACGAGCGCGTCGTCGTGAAGATCGGCGGCGCGAAGGCCGTCGAACCGGAGGGGGCGCTGGCCGACATCGCCGACCTCGTCGAGGGGTCGGCGCGGGGCGCCGACGACCGGTCGGGCGGGGAGCGGAGCGACCCGCGAGACGAGGGCGTCGAACTGGCCGTCGTCCACGGCGGCTCCACGGCGGTCGACGACTCGCTCGAACGGATGGGCATGGAGCCCGAGTACGTCGAGACGCCGGGCGGCGTCGTCGGCCGGTTCACCGACGAGGAGACCATCGACGTGTTCAAGATGGCCATGGCCGGCCTCGTCAACACGGACCTCGTGACGGGGCTGCGGAACGCCGGCGCCGACGCCGTCGGTCTCTCCGGAGTGGACGGGGGGCTGCTGACCGGCTCGCGGAAGTCCGCGGTCCGGGTGCTGGAGGACGGGAAGAGGAAGATCCGGCGGGGCGACCACTCGGGGACCATCGAGTCGGTCGACGCCGACCTGCTGGAGACCCTGCTCGCCGACGGCTACACGCCGGTCGCGTCGCCGCCGATGCTCGCCGACGAGGGGACCGCGGTAAACACGGACGCCGACCGCGCGAGCGCGGCCGTGGCGGGCGCACTCGGCGCCACGCTCGTCTCCCTGACGGACGTGGCGGGCGTCTACCGGGACCCCGACGACCCGTCGACACTCCTCGAGCGGGTCGGGACGCCCGACGAGTACGAGACCCTGGAGGACGCCGCGGAGGGGTTCATGAGCCGGAAGGTGATGGCGGCGACCGAGGCGCTCGAGGGGGGCGCCCCGGAGGTCGTCATCGCCTCGGCCAACGCGGACCGCCCCGTCCGCGCGGCGCTGGAGGGCGGCGGCACGCACGTCCTGCGGGACGCGCTCCCCGCGACGGAGGACGACGGATGACCGCCTCGCAGAACTGTCACGGACCGACAGGTTCGATAGTGCACGACCGTACGACGTACGCATGACTGGATTCGTCTTCTCCGAGAAGCCCATCCGCATCGAACGCGGGGAGGGCGTCCACCTCTACGACGCGAACGGGACGGAGTACCTCGACTTCGGGGCCAGCTACGCCTGCACGCCGGTGGGCCACTGCCACCCCGAGGTGGTCGACGCCGCGACGAGCCGGCTGGAGGAGCTGATGTACGTCCAGGCGTCGTACCCGAACGACGCCCGGGACGCGCTGTACGGGGCGCTGGCGGACTGTGCCCCCGGCGACATCGACTACGTCTGGCTCTGCAACTCCGGGACGGAGGCCAACGAGGCCGCCCTGAAGTTCGCCCGGAGTGCCACGGGCGACCGGAAGGTCGTCGCGACCACGCGCGGTTTCCACGGCCGCACGATGGGCGCGCTCGCCGCCACCTGGAAGGACAAGTACAAGAAGCCGTTCGAGCCGCTGGCCGGCGGCGTCGAGTTCGTCGAGTACGGCGACGCCGACGCGATGGCCGAGGCCGTCGACGACGAGACCGCGGCGGTCATCCTGGAACCGCTGCAGGGCGAGGGCGGCATCAACCCCGCCGACCCCTCGTACCTGCAGGCCGTCCGCGAGACCTCCGCCGAGCACGGGACCGCGATGATCATGGACGAGATCCAGACCGGGCTCGGCCGGACCGGCCACATGTGGGCCAGCGGGAAGCACGAGGTCGTTCCCGACGTCCTGACGACGGCGAAGGGACTCGGCAGCGGCCTGCCGATCGGGGCGACACTCGTGAAGGAGTGGGTCGCGGAGAACGCCGGCGACCACGGCTCGACGTTCTCCGGCGGCCCGGTCGTTTCGGCCGCCGCGGGCGCCACGCTGGACGTGCTCCAGCGCGAGAACGTCCCCCGGCACGCCGCCGAGGTCGGCGACTACCTGATGAGGCAGGTTGAGGACCGGCTCGGCGACGAGGTGCGCGATGTCCGCGGCCACGGGCTGATGATCGGGATCGAGGTGAAGCGGGGGGCCAACCGCCTGCTCCGCGACCTCGCCATCGACCACCAGATCCTGGCGCTGCCCGCCGGCCGGACGGTCCTGCGGCTGCTCCCGCCGCTCACCATCGAGCGCGAGCACGCCGACGCGGTCGTCGACGCGCTGGAGGCGATCGTCGCGTGAGCGACGCCGAACCCGAGGTCGCGCCGGGGGCCGACATCCCGGTCGACGAGGAGGCCCGCGCGCTCCTCGAACGGATGGTCGCTACGCCCTCGCCCACGGGCGAGGAGGCGGCCGCGGCCGCGGAACTGGTCGACTTCTTCGAGTCGCACGGCCGCGAGGCCCGGACCGACGCGGTCGGCAACGTCCGCGCGCCCGCGGACGACTCGCTCCTCCTCACCTCGCACGTCGACACCGTGCCCGGCGACATCCCGGTCCGTGTCGAACCCGGCGAGGGCGACGAGAGCGACGTGCTGTGGGGGCGCGGCAGCGTCGACGCGAAGGGCCCCCTCTGTGCGATGGCGGTCGCCGCGGTCCGCACGGGCGTCTCCTTCGCCGGCGTCGTCGGCGAGGAGGTCGACTCCCGGGGCGCGCGCCACCTGGTCGAGGAGCGCGACGCGCCCGACGCCGTGGTCAACGGCGAGCCCTCGGGCTGGGACGGCGTGACGCTGGGGTATCGGGGCCTCGCGGCCGGCCGGTACGTCTGCACCTCCGAGTCCGGGCACACCTCCCGCGAGGACGCCAACGCCATCCAGTCGGCCATCCGCTGGTGGGCCCGGGTCGAGGACCGCTACGAGACCGACGAGTACGAACCCGTCTTCGAGCAGGTGACGACGAAGCCCGTCGCCGTCGAGGGGGGCCTCACCGAGGACGGCCTCTCCGTGGAGGCGACGATGGACGTCCAGTTGCGGGTTCCGCCCGCGCTGACCGTCGAGGACATCCGCGAGGGGGTCGTCGCGGAACTGGAGGCGGGCACGGTCAACTGGAAGGACGCGGTCCCGCCGGTGATGGTCTCGCCGCGGACGGCCGTGGCGCGCGCGTTCCGGGTCGCCATCCGCGACGCGGGCGGCGACTCGCGGCTGCTCCGCAAGACCGGCACCAGCGACATGAACGTCTTCGCCGGCGCCTGGGACTGCCCGATGGCGACCTACGGCCCGGGGGACTCCGACCTCGACCACGCGCCCAACGAGCACCTGCCGCTGCGCGACCTCGACCGCGCGGTGGCCGTGCTGGAGCGCGTCGCGACCGACATCACCGACCAGGAGAACGATGACTGACGACACCGAGCCCCGCAACTTCGTCGACATCGACGACCTGACGACCGAGGAACTGCACGCGGTGCTGACCCGCGCGACCGACCTGAAGGAGCGCCAGCACCGGGGGAAGCACCACCCCCTCCTCTCCGGGCAGACGCTCGGGATGATCTTCCAGAAGCCCTCGACCCGGACCCGGGTCTCGTTCGAGACCGGGATGACCCAGCTCGGCGGGCACGCCATCTTCCTCGGCCCGGACGACATCCACCTCGGACACGGGGAGCCGGTGAAGGACACGGCTCGCGCGCTGTCCCGGTACGTGGACCTGCTGATGGCCCGCGTCTTCGACCACGAGGACGTGCAGGAGCTCGCCGAGTACGCCACCGTCCCCGTGATCAACGGGCTGACCGACGATGCCCACCCCTGCCAGACGCTGGCGGACCTGCTGACGATCCGCGAGCGGTTCGGCGACTTCGAGGCGGACGTGGCCTGGGTCGGCGACGGCAACAACGTCGCGCAGTCGTTCGTGCTCGGCGCGGCGATGGTCGATCTGGACCTGACGGTGGCCACGCCCCCCGAGTACGCCATCAGTGACGCGGTGCTGGACCGGGCGGCCGAACTCGGGACGCCGCCCGAGACCACCGACGACCCCGCGGCCGCCGTCGCCGGCGCCGACATCGTCTACACGGACGTCTGGGTCAGCATGGGGCAGGAGGACCAGCGCGCCGAGAAGCTGGAGCGGTTCCAGCGCGGCGGGTTCCAGGTCAGCGACGACCTGCTCGACTCCGAGGCGAAGGTGATGCACTGCCTGCCGGCCCACCGGGGCGAGGAGATCACCGACGAGGTGATGGAGTCCGACCGGGCCCTGGTCTGGGACCAGGCCGAGAACCGGCTCCACGCCCAGAAGGGGCTCATGACCTGGCTGGACTGACGCCGGGCGTCGGCGGCCGTCACCCCCCGTGCGTGTAACCCCGATCGGGGAGGGGCTCGTCGTCGATGGTGAGCCCCGCGTCGGCCTCGACGACCGTCCCGACCCGCGTCAGGGCGACCGGACAGGCCGCCCGCGCGGTGTCCAGCGCCGCCTCCGGGACGGCCACGACCAGTTCGAAGTCCTCGCCGAAGAAGGCCGCCAGTTCCCGCTCGTCCGCGTCGTCCGTGGCGACATCGGCGACGGCGTCGTGGACCGGGAGCGCATCCGCCTCCAGCGCGACCCCGCAGTCGGAGGCCTCGGCGAGCTGGTGGCACGAGCGCGCGAGGCCGTCGCTGGAGTCCAGCATCGCCGTCGCGCGCGGCGCGAGCGCCCGCCCGGCGGCCACGCGCGGCGTGAACCGGAACAGGTCGTTCGCCCGCTCGGGGTCGGACTCGAACAGCCGGAGCGCCGCGGCCGACCGACCGAGTTCGCCGGTCACGCAGAGCGCGTCGCCCGGGCTGGCACCCGACCGCCGGACCGGTCCCTCCTCGCCGAGCCGCCCGAGCGCGGTGCTGGCGACGGTGAACTCCCCGTGGCCGTCGAGGTCACCGCCGACGTACTCGGCGTCGACCGCCCGGCAGACCTCACGGGCGCCCCGGACGAACGCCCGGACCTCGTCCGGGCGGAACTCGGGAGCGCCGTAGACCGCGACGGCCGCCGTCGCCGCGGCGCCCATCGCGGCCACGTCCGAGAGCGACGCCGCGACCGCCCGCCAGCCCGCCGTGTAGCGGGTCGTCCCGTCCGGGAAGTCCGTCGTCTCGTGGAGCATGTCCGTCGTGAGGACCTGCCCGTCGACGACGGCGGCGTCGTCCCCGGCCGCCGGGAGGTCGGCAGCGATGAGCGCGAGGGCCGCACGCTCGTCGATGGGACCATCGGTGTCTGCGGGGTCGTTCCCGGACGCTGTCATCGTCGGGAGAGGGGGCGCGCGGGGTAAAGGGATGCCGGGAAGCGAGGGAAGTGGCTCGGAACGGTACTCCGGTATCGGTGTCTCCGCCCGCTCTCGCTGCGATGGCGCCTGCAGCGACGATGGAATCGGGTGGAAAGGCCCCCGCCCGCTTTATGCTCCGGGGCTCGCTGCGCTCCTCGCATTTCGGGTATGCGGCTCGCTGCGCTCCTCGCGTTCCGGGCATACGGCTCGCTTCGTTCGCCGTTCCGGGCTGTCGCTGCGGTGCTTACGTCGCCCGGGAGCAGTCGAGATGGGCGGCCCCTTTCGGTCCCGCCCTGTTGTTGGTTGCACCGAGCGTTCGCGCGTGGCGGTTCCGGGCTAGCAGGGTGTCCCCACACCTCCCCGCGCCATCGCCGGGAGTGTCTCACCTCCTCGGCCGCGAGAGCCTCGGGGCTCGACACGGGTAGCGATGGCGCGCTTCCTCGTCCCGGAACCGGCCCGCCGACCAACCACTCGCCGGCCGGGAGCGCGTGGTGAGCGGCTTGCCCGCGAACCCGCGCGACCCGGGGAAGGGCAGGGGCGACCCGTCCGTGACACCAGCAACGTCGGGGGGGACCGAAAGGGGCCGATCGCTCGACCCCTCCCGGACGACGCAAGCACCGCAACGAGCGACCGCAGGGAGCGACGTGAGGAGCGTGGTTCGAGAGAGCGAAGCTCTCTCGTCATCCCGGAAATCTCCGATTTCCGGAGACAGCGAGGCCTGGAGGGTCGAGCGACCGGGGGCTTTCGAGGCGGTCCCGTAGCCCACGGCCGATGACTCGTCGTACCACTACTTCCGCTCCGCCACCGAACGCTTTTAACCCGGACCGACCCACCGGCAGGACATGGAGTACCGTCAGGTCGAGGGCGCCCGGGAGTTCGTCGCCCGACTCGACCACGGCCGGGACTGGCGCGCGCAGATCGAGGAGTTCGCCGCCGCGGAGGGAATCGACGCGGCCTTCTTCGTCGGCCTGGGCGCGGTGCAGGACGCGGAGATCTACTTCTACGACCAGAACGAGGGGGAGTACTACCCGGAGGCGTTCGACGAGCCGTTCGAGGTCGCCTCCTGCACGGGGAACGTCTCCTGGCTCGACGGCGAGCGGTTCGCGCACACGCACGTGGTCCTCTCGCGCGAGGACGGCTCCTGTGTGGCCGGGCACCTGAACGAGGCGACCACGTTCGCTGGCGAGCTCTACCTCCACGAGTTCGACACGACGCTGGAGCGCGAACACGACGAGACGACGGATCTCGACCTGTGGGGTGGCCTCTGAGGTGCCGCGCAATCGGTGGAACCGCGGTAGAGACGACAGGAGCAGAGTATTTCGGACAGGATCGGGACGTATCTAGCGAATTCATGCAACAACCGCGTAATATCGGGGGTTGGTCGTAGTGCGCGACGAGAACGAACGCTATTTCCAGCGTATCGAGGACGACCTCGACGAGGCGTTCGAGGCCGCGCGCGAGGCGAAGGCGCGGGGCGGCGACCCCTCACCCGAGATCGAGATTCCGGTCGCGAAGGACATGGCCGACCGGGTGGAGAACATCCTCGGCATCGAGGGAGTCGCCGAGCGGGTCCGCGAACTCGAAGGGGAGATGTCCCGCGAGGAGGCCGCCCTCGAACTCGTGACCGACTTCGTCGACGGCACCGTCGGGGACTACGACGGCCGCGCCGGGAAGGTCGAGGGCGCGGTCCGGACCGCCGTCGCGCTGCTGACCGAGGGCGTCGTCGCGGCCCCCATCGAGGGCATTGACCGCGTCGAACTCCTGCAGAACGACGACGGGACGGAGTTCGTCAACGTCTACTACGCCGGGCCGATCCGCTCGGCGGGCGGGACCGCACAGGCCCTCTCCGTCCTCGTTGCCGACTACGCCCGCTCGCTGCTGGACATCGACGAGTACCGTGCCCGGGACAGCGAGATCGAGCGCTACGCCGAGGAGATCGGTCTCTACGACAAGGAGACCGGGCTCCAGTACACCCCGAAGGACCCCGAGACGAGGTTCATCGCCGAGCACATGCCCATCATGCTGGACGGGGAGGCCACGGGCGACGAGGAGGTGTCCGGCTTCCGCGACCTCGAACGGGTCGACACCAACAACGCCCGCGGGGGGATGTGTCTCGTCCTCGCCGAGGGGATCGCCCTGAAGGCACCCAAGATCCAGCGCTACACCCGCGGACTGGACGAGGTCGACTGGCCCTGGCTGCAGGACCTCATCGACGGGAACTACGAGAAGGAGACGGACGAGGGGGCCGCGGACGGTGACGCTGCCGACGATGAGGCTGCGGACGGTGACGACCCCAGCGACGAGGCCGGCGGGAATCCCCCCGACGAGCAGCCGGGCCCGCCCCGGCCGGACCCGTCCGACAAGTTCCTGCGGGACCTCATCGCCGGCCGCCCCGTCTTCGGTCACCCCTCGGAGCCGGGCGGGTTCCGCCTCCGCTACGGTCGTGCGCGGAACCACGGCTTCGCCACCGGCGGCATCCACCCGTCGACGATGCACCTCGTCGACGACTTCCTCGCCACCGGCACCCAGATCAAGACCGAACGCCCCGGCAAGGCCCACGGGATCGTCCCCGTCGACTCCATCGAGGGGCCGACGGTGAAACTCGCCAACGGCGAGGTCCGGTGCGTCGACGACCTTGAGGAGGCCAGGGAGATCCGCAACGGCGTCGACGCCATCCTCGACCTGGGCGAGTACCTCGTCAACTACGGGGAGTTCGTCGAGAACAACTGCCCGCTCGCGCCCGCCTCCTACACGGTCGAGTGGTGGCGCCACGACATGCGCGCGGCGGACGCGGACCTGCAGGCGCTCGAGGACGACCCGCACGTCGACCTCAACCACCCCTCGGCCGCGGAGGCGCTGGCGTGGGCCACCGACCACGACGCACCGCTCCACCCGGCGTACACCTACTGCTGGCACGACCTCTCGGTCGAGACGTTCGACGCGCTCGCGGCGGCCGCGAGCGATGGCTCCTGGGCCGAGGCCGACGGGCTGGCGATGCCCGACGACGGTGATGGCGCCGGCCCCGGTCGGGCCGACGACGCCGCCTCCGACGGGCGGACGCTCGTCCTCCCGCGCACCGACCTCGCCACCGACGCGCTGGAGGCGCTGCTCGTCGAGCACACCCAGGGCGAGGACACGCTGACCGTCCCGGACGCGCTCCCGCTGGTGCGCTCGCTCGGGCTCACGGAGGACCTGGACCGGACGTGGACGCTGGCGGACCTCCCGCGCGAGGCCCGCGAGTACGACGGCGGGGCGAACGCTATCGAGGCGGCCAACGCCGTCGCCCCCTTCCGGCTCCGCGAGCGCGCACCCACCCGCATCGGCGCCCGGATGGGTCGGCCGGAGAAGTCCGAGAGCCGCGACCTCTCGCCGGCGGTCCACACCCTGTTCCCCATCGGCGAGGCCGGCGGCAGCCAGCGCTCGTTCGCCGAGGCCGCGAAGTACGCTCCCACGATGGAGCACCCGCAGGGCCGCGTCGACGTGGAGCTGGCGCGCCGGGGGTGCCGGGACTGTGCGACCGAGACGTTCCGGGCCCGTTGCCCGGACTGTAACACGCCGACCGACGCGGTCTACGTCTGCCCGGACTGCGACGGCCGCGTCGAACCGGACGAGTCCGACCGCGCCGAGTGCCCCCGCTGCGAGACGCTCGCCTCGCCCACCCAGTACGTCACGCTCGACGCCGGCGACGAGTACCGGAGCGCCATGTCCGGCGTGAAGGAACGGGAGAACGCCTTCGGGACGCTGAAGGCGGTCAAGGGGCTCACCTCGAAGGAGAAGGTCCCCGAACCCGTCGAGAAGGGCATCCTCAGGGCGAAGAACGAGGTGAGCGTGTTCAAGGACGGCACCGTCCGCTACGACATGACCGACCTCCCGGTCACGTCGGTCCGGCCGGAGGAACTCGACGTCACGGCCGACGACTTCCGCGAACTCGGCTACCACGAGGACATCGACGGGGAGCCTCTGCGTCACGACGACCAGCTGGTCGAACTGAAGGTGCAGGACATCGTCCTCTCGGACGGTGCCGCCGAACACATGCTCCGGACGGCCGACTTCGTCGACGACCTGCTCACCCAGTACTACGGCGTCGACCCGTTCTACGAGGTCGAGGACCGGCAGGACCTGGTCGGTGAACTGGTGTTCGGGATGGCACCGCACACGTCGGCGGCGGTGGTGGGGCGGGTGGTCGGGTTCACGAGTGCTGCGGTCGGTTATGCCCACCCATATTTCCACGCAGCGAAGCGGCGGAACTGCTTCCACCCCGATACGAAACTCTGGTACGAGGACGAGGACGGAATCACGCACCACGAGCGAATCGAAACGTTCGTCAAGCAGTATCTGGACGAGGAAACCGCCGAGACGGACGACTTCGGAACGCTGGTCGATCATCTCGGCGACCTCGATGGGACACTCCATGTGCCGTCGCTGTCGGATGACGGCACACAGTCGCGCCAGCCAGTCGAGGCAGTCAGCAAGCACCCGGCTCCGGACCACATGGTCCGCATCGAGACCCAATCCGGGCGCGAACTGACCGTGACGCCCGACCACCGGGTCCACGTATACGACGCGGAACTCGGGCGTATCGTCTCCACCGAGGCCAGCGAACTGGACAAGTCCACGCCACTTGTCACGCCTCGACATCTCGACAGCCTCCGCCCGACGGAAGACCGACAGCGGTTCGACCTCCTCGCGGAGTTCATCGCGACCGACGAGATGGACGAGGACCGCCTGATGGCGAAAGGGATGGAGAAGGACCGGCTCTACGACCTGTTCACCGACTGTCTGGCCGATGACTGGGACGGTGAGTTCTACGCGCTACAGAGCACCGCCGACCACCTCGGACTGACGAAGAAGTCGCTCAGCAACTACCTCTACCGCGAGAGTATCCCCGTCTCGTTGCTCGCGGAGTTCTTCGAGACGACCGAGGACCTCCTCGCGTTCGTCCCCGAGGACGCCACCCTCGGGATGAAGCGCGACGGGACGGAGATTGATCGAGTCGTCGAACTGAACGGACGGGTCGCGACGCTCCTGGGCTACTACGCCGCCGAGGGGTTCGCCAGAAAGCAGGAGACGCCGAAGGGGATGATTCACCAGACGACCATCTGTGGGACCGAGGACGAGGCCCGGCAGTTCTTCCTTGACGTGCTCTCGGAGGAGTTCGGTGTCGACCCCTACGAGGAGAACCACGCGAAAGTCACCGCCTCGGGCCGACTGCTCCGCGTGTTCCTCGACACGGTTCTCGACGGGGGCATACTGGCACACACGAAGCGGGTCCCGCAATGTATCTTCGACGCGCCCGACGGGATCGTCGGGGCGTACCTCTCGGGGTACTTCAGTGGGGACGGCACCGTGTCGGAGGGCGCACTCGAGATAAAAGCGACCACAGTGAGTCCTGAACTCCGGGACGACATCGTCGCCCTTCTCACGAGGCTAGGTATCAATCCCAGAGTCAACCACGTTGACCCTGTCCCTCTTCATCGGAAGTTCCCCGACGCCTACCCCATCGACGACGAATCGATGACTGCTCCGTCGTTCATCATCAGACTCAGCTCCGGAGACGTGGTTCAGTTCGCCGAAACGAGTGGATTCCATCTCTCACGGAAACAGACCCGACTGGAACAGAACGTCGCCGCAGTCACACCGCGTGGTGCGCGGGTCTACGATGGAGGGAGCGGGGACTATCTGGTCGATGTCGTCGACTCGATAGAGTACATTGAGGTTGACATCGACTACACGTACTGCTTGGCGGTAGAGAGCACCCATTCACTTGTTGCAGAAGACATATCAGTAAATCAGTGTGATGGGGACGAAGATTGTGTTATGCTGTTATTGGATGGATTACTGAATTTTAGCCGAAGTTATTTGCCAAACAAGCGAGGAGGAAAAATGGACGCCCCCCTGGTCATGTCCTCGCGCATCGACCCCTCGGAGATCGACGACGAGGCACACAACATCGACATCGCCACCTCGTACCCCCGGGAGTTCTACGAGGCGACCCGCGAGATGGCCGACCCCGAGGAGGTCGACATCCGGATCGCCGAGTCCACGCTCGCGACGGACGACGAGTACCGCGGCTTCGACCACACCCACGACACGACCGACATCGCCGCGGGCCCGGACCTGTCGGCGTACAAGACGCTCGATGACATGGACAGGAAGATGGACGGGCAGCTGGAGCTGGCCCGGAAGATCCGGGCCGTCGACGAGACGGACGTGGCCGAGCGCATCATCGAGTACCATTTCCTCCCGGACCTCATCGGCAACCTCCGTGCGTTCTCCCGGCAGGAGACGCGCTGCCGGGACTGCGGTGAGAAGTACCGGCGGATGCCCCTCTCGGGCGACTGCCGAGAGTGTGGCGGCGAGGTCTCGCTGACCGTCTACCAGGGCTCCGTGAACAAGTACATGGAGACGGCTATGCGCGTCGCCGAGGAGTACGGGGCCCGCCCGTACACGAAACAGCGCCTCGAGATCCTGGACCGGGCGCTGGAGTCCATCTTCGAGAACGACCACAACAAGCAGAGCGGAATCGCCGATTTCATGTAGACGAGCTCTCACTCGTCGGGTTTCCTCGCGCGCCCCCCGGCGCGCTGCGGGACCCGGCTGGCCGGCTAAGCCGGCCAGCTATCCGTTCGTCGGCTCCGCCGACGGACCACTCCTCGTGAAAACGTTCAGAAGGAAGCCGGCACTCGGGCGCTACGCGCCCTCGTACCGGTGAACGGCGCTCGCATCGCTCGCGCCGATGCAGACGGTCCGTCTCCTCCCCTTGATGCGTACGGGAACGTGGAATCGCCCCTCACAAACACGCTAACACACCACGCGCTGAGTGTGGAACCTTTTGAACCAGGAGGCTGCAACTCGCGGTACATGGCCGCCATCGAACTTGACGGGGTCACCAAGCGGTACGGGACCCTCAGGGCCCTGGACGACCTGTCACTGACGGTCGAGGAGGGCGAGGTGTTCGGGTTCCTCGGACCGAACGGGGCGGGCAAATCGACGACGATCAACGTACTGCTGGACTTCGTCCGGCCGGACGCCGGGGAGGTGCGGCTGCTCGGCGAACCCGTCCGGCGCGAGGAGAGCGCCCGCGTGCGCGAGCGCGTGGGCGTACTCCCGGAGGGGTTCGGCGTCTACGACCGGCTCTCCGGGCGCAAGCATCTCGCGTTCGCCATCGACTCGAAGGACGCCGCCGACGACCCCGACGCGCTGCTGGAACGGGTCGGGCTCGCCGGCGACGGCGACCGGCCGGCGGGCGACTACTCGCGCGGGATGAAACAGCGGCTCGTGCTGGCGATGGCGCTCGTGGGCGAGCCGGACCTGCTGGTGCTTGACGAACCCTCCACGGGGCTGGACCCCAACGGGGCCCGGCGGATGCGCGAGGTCGTCCGCGAGGAGGCGGCCCGCGGCGCGACGGTGTTTTTCTCCTCGCACATCCTCGGGCAGGTGGAGGCGGTCTGTGACCGCGTCGGCATCATCCGCGACGGGGAGATGATCGCGGTCGACTCCGTCGAGGGGCTGCGCGCCGCCAGCGGTGCCGAGTCCGTCCTGGAGGTGTCGGTCGCCGGGGAGGCCCCGGAGGCGGCGCTCTCCAGCGTCCGCGACCTGGACGGGGTCTCCGAGGTCCGCGCGGCGGGCGGCCAGGTGACCGTCACGCTCGGCGGCGACGTCCGCAAAACGGACGTGCTGAACGAACTGGAGTCCGCCGGCGTCGAGGTGGTCGACTTCGAGACCCGCGAGGCGTCGCTCGAGGACCTGTTCACCGCCTACACGGAGGGCGACGAGGCCGACGAGGAGGCCGCCGGGACCGGGGGTGAGCCGGCGTGAACCCGGTGCTCGCCGTCGCGCGCAAGGACTTCGAGGACGCCGTCCGGTCGCGTGGCGTGCTGCTCGTCTCCGTGCTGTTCGTCGGCCTGTTCGTCTTCGGCGCGTACTTCTTCGCGGACCAGGTATCGCAGGCGGCCACGCAGGCCGGCAACGCCCCGCCCGCCCAGGGCGGCGGTGGCGGCGGCACGCCGGACTCGGACACCTTCCTCCGCGTACTCTCGTCGGCCGTGACGCTCCTGGTCCCGGTCGTGGCGCTCGTCGCCTCCTACAGCGCCATCGTCGGCGAGCGGACGAGCGGGACGCTGAAGCTCCTGCTCTCGCTGCCCCATTCGCGCCGGGACGTCGTCGTCGGGAAACTGCTCGGCCGGGGGGCCGTGGTCTGCCTGCCGGCGGTCGGCGGCCTCCTGCTGTCGATGCTGGTGTTCCCGCTCACGGACGTGGCGCTCAAGCCCGTCACCTTCCTCGGCTTCGCGCTCCTGACGGGGGTGCTGGCGATCACCTTCGTGGCGCTCTCTGTCGGCGTCTCGGCGGCCGCCTCCACCGACCGCCGCGCGGTGGTCGGCACCGTCGGCGCCTACATCGGCCTGCTGGTGTTCTGGAACCAGGCGGTCGACCCGCTCGTGAGCCGGCTCGCGGAGACCCTCGACTGGGGACAGGCGACCGTCCTGAAGGCGTCCATCACGCTGAAGCTCCTCAACCCGCTGGGTGCCTACAACTCCCTGGTCGCCTCGCTCGTCACCGACTCGACGGCCGCGGCCCGGGCTGCCGTCACCGGCGGCATCCAGCTCTCGCGGCAGTCCGGGTTCCTCCAGCGGCTGTACGCCCAGCAGCTCAGCCAGGAGGGCATCCCGTTCTACCTCACCGACGCCGCGGTCGTCGTCTACCTGCTGCTGTGGATCGTCGTCCCGCTCGTGATCGGCTACGGCCTCTTCCGGTCGGCCGACCTCTGAGGCGGATCTCCAGTACGGGTCGTTCGATATCTCCTACCACGGTGGGAAGCAGAGAACGTCTCTATGCTGTCCGATATCCGCATTATTTGTCGAAAACCTTGCCTGTACCGGAATTACCCGTATCGCTCGGCCAATCGGTTTATGACCTTGCTCGTCGTAGCCCGCACTGTATGACCGATTTCGGACTCCGACTGCGGATGATCGTCGTCGGGACGATCCTGTTCGCGTTCTACCTCGCGGCGGGCACCTTCGCCGCGGCGATGCTCGGGCTCCCGCTCATCCCGGTCCTCGCCGTCGGTATCCTCGTCGTCCCGGCGCTCCAGTACAAGTTGGGCAAGTGGCTGGCGACGCGGAAGGCCGAGGAGATTCCCGAGGGTGCGACGGGGCGCTACGGCGAGGTCCGGCAGACGACGCTGGATCTCGCCCGCGAGATGGACGTCCCCGAGCCGACGGTGATGAAGATGCGGATGGGCGTGCCCAACGCCTTCGCCGTCGGCCGGAAGGGCGCCGGCGTCGTCTGCGTGAGCGAGGAACTCGTCGCCCTGCTCGACCGGGACGAGCTGGAGGGCGTCATCGCCCACGAGTTGGCCCACATCAAGAACCGCGACGTGGTGACGATGGTCATCGGCCAGTCCATCGGGATGATCGTCGGTTACGTCGCCTACTTCGCGGTACTGATGGGCGGCGAGCGCAACATCGGCTCGTTCATCCTCGCGATGGTCGCCTCCTCGCTGGCGAACGCGCTGGTGATGGTCTTCGTACTCGCCATCTCCCGGTACCGGGAGTACGTCGCCGACTCCGACGCGAAGGACGTCATCGGCACCGGCGACCCGCTGGCCCGCGCCCTGGAGAAGATCTCCCGCGGCGCCGAGGGCCGCGACTCCGAACTCGACGAGACGATGAGCGCGCTCTGCATCTTCAACTCCGAGCGCGGTCTGCTGGAGAAGGTGTTCGCGACCCACCCGCCGATGGAGAAGCGCGTCGAGCGGCTGCGGGAGTAGGAGCACGAATCCGTCCGTTTCGTGGCGAGAACTGCAGGAATCACTGACGGCGGGATTCTGCAGAGAGCCAGCTCCATCGAAGCCCTCGATCAGGTAACAGTTCTACGTGGCCGTGACGGGTTCAGGACGTGAGTCGGTCACGGACGAATCAGTCTCGACGAGTGGTAGAGACCGGGATATCTCTAACATTCGGAGGGCATATATGGGATGTTTTTGCCATTGCCATACCGAAGAATGCCCTTGATGTAGACCGGAATGCGCTGTTCAGATTTTTCGGAAGTTCTGTCTGAGGCAATCACCAGCGAACTAGGGACAACGTCCTTCAGATGATGATATGCGGGTGACGGGAACATGATATTGCCCCGGACTGGCCTCTCCACAACCGTCTCCGTTCGGATTAGCAGTCCTCCAGAATCAAACGATGAAATGGGCACCCGCCCTTCGAGACAGGGTGCACTGTCAGCAATCACTTGCTCGAGAAGGTGTTCGATGCTCGTTTCCGATGCTCTCTGTTGACAGAAGCGAGCGCGGGTGCCTTCAGTACGAATCGGCTCGGTTTCATTGATTTGGCTCGGGGTATTGGAGCGTTGGGTTTGTGGTACCTGCGCATTGCCAATACAGCCCCCGATCAGAGCTGCTGCTCCGGCTGAGAAAGTCTGTAGGAGAAATCGTCTGGAGGGCATGGTAAGTAATTTGATTCGTGCAGGAAACGTCTTTTGTCCGTCCCATCAATCACTTCCAGCTGCTGAACTTACCCTCTACACCCTTGTGACGGAGATATTTGGTAGCGAACTTCCGCCTAGGTCGGAGCCGGTCGAACTTTCGATAGAACCGGTGACGCCCTGTTCAATCCCATCCACGAGTGAGTCACAGCGACGACAAAATCGCCCAAAGCCTCTCCACGAACAATCCTTTACCCAAGAGCTTACCCTCTATATTCAGCACGAAGGTTTTTATCAGCAATTGAACAGAACCACCGAGACGAACTCGCGGCTGAGGTACTATCCTCTTTGCCTCTGAAGTAGGCATATCACCGACACAAGGGCACGCCGAGCGGAGTTCTGCGCCGCCGTCGACGCACTCCAGAGACTCGCCGAGGGCACCAACCAGCTGCAACGCGTCGCAGCGGTCGCTCTTGAGGACCTGCTGCGCGAGAAGTTTCGCGAGTCGCTCGGCGCTAACCGCCCCGCCGACCCAGACCGGGGCGAGGACAAGTGCATCGTCCGACTGACTCACGACTTCGCCGAGTACCCGCACGAACTGGGTGGTTGATCCTGCGTCAGTGTTGCTTACCTTGGACTAGGACCGTACACTCGACCGCTTTCGTTTGTCCTTTGCTTCTCGCTCCACAAAGTCTAACTCAATTTTATGCAAATAGCCGTTGAGGTGGGTATTTTTGGTATAAGCGCGCCCCGTCTCTCCCGAATTAACTCACCGCTGGGCAAGTGAAACGAACGCAGACCGTTGCTGAACTCGTCCTCCGAGTCGGCCATCCTCGTGCTATCAGATGCTGGAGAGTTCAACAGAGCCAGAGAGCCCCGAGTCGCTCGATCGGGTGCGGCTCGCTGCGCTCCTCGGGTTCCGGGCGTGTGGCGCTCACCACGCTCGCGTCATTCCGGGCATTCCGCGCGGTGCTTGCGTCGTCTCACCGGAGCGAGCGACTGGCTCCTTTCAGTCCCGCCCACACTGTTTGCCTGGGGTGCTATGCCGTGCCAGTACGGTGAAAACGACTCGGCCGACCGGACGAGCCAACGAGACGGTGTAAGGCGGGTGTTCACTACTCTAAGAGTAGCAGCTCCGGATTCTGCAGGTACTCCATCAGCGTGTTCGCGAACTGTGCCGCGTCCGCGCCATCGATGACGCGGTGGTCGATGGACAGCGAGATGGGGAGAGTGTGCTTCGCGACGACCTCGCCGCTCGCGGGTTCCCCGCTCGCTCGGGGCGTCTCCGACGCCCCGCTGTCCTCCACGACGGGTCGCTGTTTCAGTTCGCCCAGGCCGAGGATGGCGGTTTCGGGGTAGTTGATGATGGGCGTGGCGTACTCGCCCCCGATGGCGCCGAAGTTGGTGACGGAGAAGGTGCCACCCTGCATCTCCTCGCGGCTGATGGAGCGGTCGCGGGCCTTGCTCGCCAGCTCGTTCACCTCGCTGGCGATGGTGAGCATGTCCTTCTCCCCGGCGCCTTTCACGACGGGGACCATCAGGCCCGCGTCGGTGGCGACGGCGATGCCGATGTTGTGGTAATGCTTGACCAGGATCTCCTCCTCGTCCTCGTTCAGCTGCGAGTTGAGGACGGGATGCTCCTTCAGCGCCGCCACGATGGCCTTCACGATGAACGGCATGTAGGTCAGCCTGATGCCGCGCTCCTCGGCCTTCGGCTTGAGCCGGGCCCGGGTGTCCACGAGGTCGTCGACGACGACGGTGTCGTGGTGGGTGACGTGGGGCGCGGTGTACTTCGAGTTCTCCATCGCCCGCCCGATGGTCCGGCGGATACCCCGGTAGGGGACCCGCTCGACCTCGCCCTCGGGGGTCGTCTCGGTGTCCACAGCCCCCCCGCCGGCCGCCTGCTGCACGGCGGCCGCGTCGGCCTGCTGGGCGGCACGCTGGGCCTCGGCGTACGCCCGGATCTGCTCGGCGTCGACGAACGGCTCGCCGTCGCGGATCTCGTCGGTCGGCACGTCGTCGATGTCGATGCCCTCCTCCTCGGCGACCTGCCGCGTGGCGGGCGCGGCGAGCGTCCGGTCGCGGCCCGCGGCCTCGGGGGCTCCGCCCGGATGCGCGTCCGCAGGGACGGACTCCGTGTCGGCTCCGTCGTCGCCCTCGTCGGTCACCTCCCGCGTGGCCGAGCGGACCGCCGGCTCGGTCCCCTCGGCCGTCTCCGCCGGACCGCCGGATTCGTCCGCGCCGCCGGACTCGGCCGCGGCCCGTACGTCGCCCTCCGTGACCCGTCCCCCGGGACCACTGCCGGCGACCGTCTCGATGTCGACGTCGAGTTCCCGGGCCAGCCGCCGGGCCGAGGGGGCCGCGAAGACGCGACCGCCCTTCGCCGACACCTCGCCGCCGGACTCGCCGTCCGTGCTCGCGTCGGTCCCCTCGTCGACCGCGGAGACGGCGGTCTCCGTGTCGTCCGCCGACGCCGCGTCGCCGGACTCCTCGACGGGTTCGCCCTCGACGTCGAACGTGATGATGATCTCGCCGACGGGAACCATCTCGCCCTCCTCGGCGAGGATCTCGCGGACGGTGCCGTTCACGGGTGCCGGGACCTCCACGACGGCCTTGTCCGTCTCCACCTCGGCGACCGGCTGATCCTCGCTGACGGTGTCGCCCACCTCGACCAGCCAGTTGACGACCTCGGCCTCGGTCAGCCCCTCGCCCACGTCGGGGAGTTTGAACTCGCGGACCATGCTCAGAACTCCACCGTCTCCCGGATACCGTCCGCGATGCGGGCGCTTTCGGGCAGGTAGTAGTCCTCCAGCGCGTACAGCGGGAACGGCACGTCGAACCCGGTGACGCGCTTGACCGGCGCCTCCTGGTAGAGCAGCGCCTCCTCCTGGATGGTGGCGGTGATCTCACCCGCCAGCCCGCCCGTCTTGGGGGCCTCGTGGACCACGACCGCACGGCCCGTCTTCCGGAACGACTCCAGGATGGTATCCGTGTCCATCGGGGACAGCGTCCGGAGGTCGACCACCTCGCAGTCGATGCCCTCCTCGGCGAGGTCCTCGGCAGCCTCCATCGTGGGACGGGTCATCGCTCCCCAGGTGTAGACGGAGACGTCGGCGCCCTCCCGGCGGACTGCGGCCTCACCGAGCGGGACGGTGTAGGTCTCGTCGGGGACCTCCTCGCGGAACGCCCGGTAGACGAGCTTCGGTTCCAGGAAGACGACGGGGTCCGGGTCGCGGATGGCGCTCGCCAGCAGTCCCTTCGTGTCGTACGGGGTCGACGGGATGACCACCTTCAGTCCGGGTTCGTGGACGAAGAAGGCCTCCTTGGACTCGGAGTGGTGCTCCGGGGCGCGGATGCCGCCGCCGTACGGCGCCCGGACGACCATCGGACAGGTGTAGCGTCCGCGCGAACGCGTCCGCAGCCGGGCGGCGTGGGAGATGATCTGGTCGAACGCGGGGTAGATGAACCCCATGAACTGGATCTCGGGCACCGGCCGCATCCCGTAGGCGGCCATCCCGACCGCGGTGCCGACGATGCCCGCTTCCGCGAGCGGCGTGTCCACGACGCGCTCGTCGCCGAACTCGTCGTAGAGGCCCTGCGTGGCGCGGAAGACGCCACCGTTCTTGCCGACGTCCTCACCCATCACCAGCACACTGTCGTCGCGCTCCATCTCGCCGTACAGGCCGTCCCGGACGGCCTGTACGAGGGTGAGGTTCTGCGTGCTTCCCGCCGTGTCCGCGTCTTGCGTGCTCATTCCAGGAGTACCTCGTCGCCGTGCGTTTCGCGTAGCCGCTGGAGGTACGCGAGCTGTTTCTGCAGCCTGCGTGGCTGGTCAGCGTAGACGTGCTCGAAGACGTCCGCCGGCTCGGGCCGTTCGACCGTCTCGGCGGCCTCGATGGCGTCCGCGATCCGCTCCTCGATCTCGCGCTGGATGTCGGCCACCCGGTCGTCGTCGAGGAGCCCCCGGTCCCGGAGGAAGGTCTCCAGCCGCGGGATGGGGTCTTTGGCCTTCCACTTCTCGACCTCGTCCTCGTCGCGGTAGACGGAGGGGTCGTCGGCGGTCGTGTGGGCCCCGAAGCGGTACTGGACTGCCTCGATGAGCGTCGGCCGGAGCTCGTCCCCGTCCGGATCCTTCGCCTTCTCGACGGCCTCGCGGGTCACCTTGTACACCGCGAGCGGGTCCATTCCGTCCACCTGGACGCCCTCGAAGCCGTAGGCGATCGCCTTCTGCGCCAGCGTCTCCGAGCGGGTCTGGCGCTCCCGGGGGACCGAGATGGCCCACTGGTTATTGTTGCAGAAGAAGACGGCGGGCGCATCGAAGACGCCGGCGAAGTTGAGCCCCTCGTGGAAGTCACCCTCCGAGGTGGCACCGTCGCCGAAGTAGCAGACGAACGCCTCGTCGCCGCCCTGCAGCCGCGACGCCCAGGCCATCCCGGTCGCGTGGGGGATCTGCGTCGCGATGGGGACCGCCACGGGGAAGACGTTCAGGTCGTCCAGCTCGTTCCCCCGTTCGTCACCCATCCAGTACCGGAGCGTCCCGCTGAGGTCCTGCCCCCGGACGAGCGCGACCCCGTGCTCCCGGTAGGAGGGGACGACCCAGTCGTCCGCGTCGAGGGCGTAGGCGGAGCCGATCTGGGCGCCCTCCTGCCCGGAGAGCGGCGGGTAGGTCCCCATCCGTCCCTGGCGCTGGAGGCTGACCGCGCGCTGGTCGAAGTGGCGGGCCAGTTTCATGTCCCGGTACATCCCGACGAGGTCCTCGTCGGGGACGTCCGGGACCTCGGCACCGTCGAGGACGCGGCCGTCCTCGTCGAGGACCTGTACCTGCTCGCGGGGGTCCCGCTGTAACATGCTCATGAGGGTATCACCCTGCGGTACGGCATGGGTCCGACTGCCGCCCCCGACGCCGTATAGTTTACGTAAGATTTGCCCGAAACGGACGAACGTTCGGTCAGTTCCCGGCCTCCGTGTGGACTGTCCAGCACAGCGGTCCGCACTGCCGGAGTCGACCGTCCCGCGGCGGTGACGGCGCCCGGGAGGTCAGTCCCCCCGCGACCGCGCCTCCGCCCGGGCCTCCTCGATGCTCGCGTCCTCCCGTTCGAGCGCCTCGACGAAGAACTCGCCCGCCTTGAACGACGAGCGGACCATCGGGCCCGAGGCACAGTACCGGAAGCCGAACTCCGCCTCCGCGATCTCCTGCCACGTGTCGAACTTGTCCGGGTGGACGTAGTCGAACACCTCCAGGTGCGACCGGGAGGGCTGGAGGTACTGTCCGAACGTGACGATGTCCGTCCCCACCTCCCGGAGGTCGCCCAGCGTCCGGTACACCTCGTGGTCGTACTCGCCGACGCCGAGCATCAGGCTCGTCTTCACGTACGCGTCCGAGTCGCGGGCGTACTGCTCCAGCACCGAGAGGGACTGCTCGTAGCCCGCCCGCCGGTCGCGGATGGGCCACTGGAGCCGCTCGACGGTCTCGACGTTGTGCGCCAGTACGTCCGCTCCCGCCTCGGCGACCTCCCGGACGAGGTCGGCCTCGCCCTGGAAGTCGGGGGTGAGCGCCTCGACGAGGATGGAGGGGTCCCGGTCCTTGATCGCGCGGATGGTGTCGGCGAAGTGGCCCGCCCCCTGGTCGGGCAGGTCGTCCCGGTCGACCGACGTGAGGACGACGTAATCGAGGCCGATCTCCGCGACGGCGTCCGCGACGCTGTCGGGCTCGTCGGGGTCCGGCGGCTCCATCCCGCCGGTCTGCACGTCGCAGAAGTTACAGCCCCGCGAGCAGCGGTCGCCCAGCAGCATGAACGTCGCCGTCCCGGGCCCGTTCCGCCCGGACCAGCAGTCCCCCAGGTTCGGACAGGACGCCTCCTCGCAGACCGTATGGAGGTCGTGCTCCCGCAGGGTCGACTTGATCTCCGTGAACCGCTCGCCCGACGGCGGCCGCATCTTCAGCCAGTCGGGCTTGCGTACGCCGCTCATTGGCGGTGTGTTGGACGGCATCGGTGAAAGCGCTGTGGTCGGCTCCCGGGGCTGCCGCCGCCCCGACGAGCGGACGCTTATACCTCTCGACGACCAAGGAGACGCCATGAGCGACACCGAGACGGCGACGTTCGCAGGGGGCTGCTTCTGGTGCATCGAGGCGGCGATGACGGAACTCGACGGCGTCCACGCCGCGGAGTCGGGCTACACCGGCGGCCACACGGAGGATCCGAGCTACCGCGAGGTCTGCTCCGGGAGCACGGGCCACGCCGAGGCCGTCCAGGTCGAGTACGACCCCGACGTCATCACGTACGAGGAGCTGCTGGAGGTGTTCTTCTCCATCCATGACCCGACGACGGAGGACCGCGAGGGACCCGACGTGGGCTCGCAGTACCGCTCGGCGGTCTACTACCACGACGAGGAACAGCAGGAGCTCGTCGAGGGGTTCATCCGGGCCCTGGAGGACGAGGGCGTCTACGAGGGCATCGTCACGGAGGTCGAACCACTGGGCGAGTGGTACCGCGCCGAGGAGAAACACCAGGACTACTTCGAGAAGAACCCGAACCAGCCGTACTGCGCGGCGCAGGTCCGGCCGAAGGTGGAGAAGGTCCGCGAGAAGTTCTCCGCGAAGGTGCGTGCGGATGGTGGGGTTCCGGAGGCGTCGCGAGAGGCGCTGGCCGACCGCGTGCGGCGGTTATTCCGGTAACCGATCGCGCTTCGGCGGGGCGGTGTGTTCCGCTGGCCGATCACCTCGGCAGTGACGACGCTGCCACACGACCCAAGACATATGCCGGGAAACTCCGATTCCTCGCCCATGTCCGCCCTCGAGGCCCTCCACCGATTGCGCCACGAGCGGCCGCGCTGGACCGCGCTCGCGCTCGCGACGCTCGCGGTGCTGCTGACCTGGCCCGCCGTCGACTGGTGGCTCCGCTCCATCGAGGTCGCCCCGCAGTTCCGCTTCTGGGACTTCGGCGCGTACGGCAACGCCGTCGCGAGCTGGGAGGCCGGCGAGCCGCTCTACACACGGAACGACGACGGCGGCTTCCACGGGAGCTTCCTCTATCCGCCGTTCTCGGTGCTCCTGTTCTACCCGTTCGTGGAGCTGTTCGAGCCCGAGACGACCCGGCTCGCCTGGAGCGTCGTCACGGTCGGAGTCATGTGGGTCGGGATGCAGGCGCTGGTCGCGTCGCTCGGCCGGTCGCTCTCGGTCCCCGAGCGGCTCCTCGGGCTGGTGGCGTTGCTGGGGTTCCAGCCGCTACTGCTCGGCGTGAAGATGGGCCAGACCGCCGCGTTCACCGGCGGGATGCTCGCGCTGGCCGGTGCCGGCGTGATGAACGACTCGAAGGGCCGGCGGTTCGACGACGCGTGGGCCACGCTCGGCGCCGCCGCCACCGCGTTCGTAGGACTCCTCAAACTCCCCTTCGCCCCCGCCGGCGCCCACCTGCTGCGGAGCAAGCGCCGGTTCGCGGCCGCCGTCGGGACGGGCGTGCTCTTGCTCGTCGTCTCGTTGGCCGTCTTCGGCGTCGACAGCCACCGGCTCTACGTCGACGTGCTGGCGTGGGGCGTCGAGTCGGGCGGGTCCGCCCGGAACCCCGCGCTCTGGCTGCCGCCCTACTACCGGCCGCTGGCGTGGATTCCCGGGGCGATCGCCCTCCGGCTCGTGGCCAGCGCCATCGTCGCGACGTACGCCGTCCTCGCGGTCGACGCCGACCGCGAGGTGTTCGCGCTGGGCGTCGCGTCCATCCCGCTGCTGGCGCCGCTGGCGTACACCTACTACTTCACCGTCGTCCTCCCGGCGGCCGTCGTGCTGCTGGCCGTCGAGTTCGACCACCCCAGCGGCCGGCCGGCGCTCCCGCTCGTCGGCTTCCTCTGCGTGCAGTTCCACAGCTACGGGCTGAAGTTCGTCGTCGACGTGGTCCCGCAGTTCCTCCCCGCGTTCTCCGCGCTCCGGCCCGCGTACTTCCTGCTCCAGCCCGGACTCTGGGGGAACCTCGTTCTCGTGGGGCTGGCCGCGGCACGGGCCGCCGAACGCGTCGAACTGCCGGCGTGGGTCGAGGCGCGGCTGGCGGCGATGCAGTCCGACGAGACGAGTCTACAAGGCGATTGATGCCGAAGTATCGTTCGATAGTACACAGCCCGTCTCGAAAACGAACTATAGCTGCGGAAGTTACGACGTAGGTGAAAAATATGGGCCGGGGCTCAGTCCCCGAACGGCCCCATGCCGCCCATGCCGCCGCCGCCACCGCCGCCGCCCTGCATCTGCTTCATCATCCGCTGCATGTCGCCGTCGCCCATCCCCTGGAACTGCTTCATCATCCGCGACATCATCTTGCCGGAGCCGCGGGCGATGCGCTCGACCTGCGACCTCCCGACCGAGCGGGGGTTCTCCAGCTCCTCCTCGGTCATCGAGCCCATCACGACCTCGAAGTTCCGCATCCGGTCCTGGGTGACGTCCATCGCGTCGTCCGGGAGCTTGTCCATCAGCCCGCCGCCCAGGCCGGGGATCATGTCCATCACCTGGTCGAGCGGCCCCATCCTGTTCATCGCGTTCATCTGCTTGCGCATGTCCTTGAGGGTGAACTCGCCCTCCATCAGCTGCTCGGGGTCCCAGTCATCCTCGTCCTGGCCGGTCTCCTCCATCGCGCGCTCGACGCGCTCGGTCAGCTGCTTCAGGTCGCCCATCCCGAGCAGCCGGGAGATGAAGCCCGAGGGCTCGAACCGCTCGATGTCCTGGACCTCCTCGCCGGTCCCGAGGAAGGCGATGGTGGAGTCGGTCTGGTCGACGGCGGCCAGCGCACCGCCACCTTTCGCCGTCCCGTCGAGCTTCGTGATGACGACGCCGTCGACGCCGACCGCGTCGCCGAACGCCTTCGCCTGGTCCTTCGCGCCCTGGCCGATGGCGGCGTCCAGCACCAGGAGGTTCCGGTCGGGGTCCACCTCGGCCTCGATCTCCTCCAGCTCGTCGACCAGCTCCTCGTTCAGGCCGGAGCGACCGGAGGTGTCGACGATGCGGACGTCCGCGTCTGCCGTCTCGTCGAGCCCGTCGCGGGCGATCCTCACGGGGTCCTCCTCGTCGGGGTCGCCGTAGAAGTCGACCTCCGCCCGCTCGGTCATCTGCCTGGCCTGGTCGTACGCGCCCGGCCGGAAGGTGTCCGTCTGGATGACCGCGGGCCGGAGGCCCTTCTTCGAGAACCACCACGCCATCTTCGCCGCCGTCGTCGTCTTCCCCGACCCCTGGAGGCCGGCGAGGACGATGGTCTGCGGTTCCAGCGGAATCTCCGTCGAGTCGCCGACCAGCGCGACCAGCTCCTCGTAGACGATGCGGAGGATGTGGTCCCGCGCGGTGGTGCCGGCGGGTGGCTCCTCCTCCAGCGCGCGCTCCTTGATGTCGTCGGACAGCGACTGCACCAGCGCGATGTCGACGTCGGCCTGGATGAGCGCCCGCTGGATCTCCCTGACGATCTCCTCGACGTCCTCCTCGCTCAGCCGGGACTGGCCCCGGAGCTTCTCCAGGGAGCCACGCAGCGAGGAGCCGAGATTGTCGAGTACCATTTACACGGGGTTGTCGGCCGGGACGCTAAACGCTTTCCGTGGTGTCCGTCGACCGTTCCCCGCGCCCGCCACCGCCCCCGTGCCCGGCTCCGCCGGTCCTCTCATACGGATTACGCTAACTGTTTACTACGACGACCGCCTGAGTGCAGACGGTCGATGTAGAAATGACTTAGCGTAATCCGTATCAGTCGCTCCCGCTCGGCGTCGAGTCGTGCCCCGTTCCCGTGTTGCTCTCGGTCTCCGCGTCGCCCGACTCCTCGTCCGGGTCCGGTTCGCCCGCCGTGTCGGACTCGGCGTCCGCGTCCGTCCCCTCGTCGGTCTCCTCGTCCGGGTCCCGCTCCGCCGCGTCGGCCGACTCCCCGTCCTCGGGAGCCGTCGTGTCGGCGGACTCCCCGGCGATCGCCGCGTCGACCGGCGTCCGCTCGTCCGCCGCGTCCGCGGCGGGTTCGGGCGCGTCGACCGCGTCGCCCCCGCCAGCTTCCGCGTCCGGTCGAGCGACGCCCAGTTGAGCGCGTCGGGCGGGTCGGCCTCGAACGCTTCGTACTGGTCGACGACCCGCTGGTTGACGTGCCGGTCGAACTCGCCACAGACGTCACACGACCGCGTGAGGTGGGACACGTCGTACGACCGGATGACGGTGCCCTCCATACAGTTCAGACACCGATACGTTCGGGAGACTGGCACTACCCCTCCCTTGGACGCAAGGGCGGTAATAGCTACGGACTCTCCGTCACACGCCGACTGTCGGCCGAGTCGGAGACTGGGCGCTGTTCGTATCGAAACGCGCCGATTACCGATAAAAACCCGGAGAAAGGGACGAACTGTTCCGATTACGGGGTTATCTCATCCGGGCCGCCGTGGCGTTGAAGCGGGAGCCACACGAGGAGCCGGTATGGTCACCGACGAGGAACTCGTCGCGGCGGCGCGCGAGGCCTGCGAACGGGCGTACGCCCCGTATTCGGGCTACGACGTGGGCGCCGCGCTCCTGACCCGCGACGGGAGCGTCTTCCGGGGCTGCAACGTCGAGATGGTCACGTTCACCAACACCATCCACGCCGAGAGCGCCGCGCTCGGGGCGGCCGTCGTCGCCGGCCACCGCGAGTTCGAGGCGGTCGCCGTCGCCTCGGGCGACCGGGACGGCGTCACGCCCTGCGGGCTCTGCCGGCAGACGCTCGCCGAACTCTGCGAGGCGGGGTTCCGGGTGCTCTGTGACGTGGGCGACGGCATCGAGGAGTGGACGCTCGACGACCTGCTCCCCGGCGCGATGACGGGCGACGAGGTCGCCACGCGTGAATGACCCGCCGCCCACGGGTGACGGACGCCGTCAGGTGGGCCGCGCACAGGCGTTCGCGTAGCCGCGCTCGCAGAGGAGCCGGCGGGCGACCCGCTCCGGGGCGTCACGGTAGTCGGTGCGACAGACTGCACGGCGGTCGTCGGTGGAGCCTCCGATCACGTACCGGGTCCGGGACCACTCCCCACGTCAGCCGTCGAAGCCGGTCCCGATACCGACGACCGTGTTAGTGTCCTGGGTGCCGGGGACGGCCACCCACTCGTCGCTGCCGGGCGGGCTGACCTCTGCCGGGCCGAACGTGTCCCGGCCCGGGGAGGACGGGGCCTCCACGAAGTAGTCGGCCGACACGCTCGTCCCGGTCCCCGCGAGGGTGACCAGGGTGCGCCCGTCGTCAAGCGTCTCCGTCGCCGCCACGTCGCCCCCCACGACCTCCCAGCCCGCCGGGACGGTGTCGCGGAGCCGGACCGCGCGCTCGGCGCTCGCCGACAGCGAGACCTGGTTCGTCGCGCCCGCGGTGAAGACGCTGCCGTCGTCCGTTCGCTCGCCCTCCACCGCGAGCGTCTCGGGCGAGTCGGCGACCGGGAGTCGGAGGGCCGTCCCGCCGGGGCGGTTCGGCGCGCCGAGTACGACCTCGTTCGTCGGCCGGCCGTCCGGGTCGTTCAAGCACCAGTCGCGGTTGTCTGACGCGACGACCAGTCCCACCCGCGACCCGTCGCTGAACACGTAGTCCGCGTCCCAGAACTCGACCGGCGCCCGGTACGGCTCTCCGACCGGCACCGGCTCGGACGTGTCCAGCCCGTTCCGGTTCCGGGCGTTGAGGAATCCGCGGGTCGCCACCTCCACGGAGCCGTCCGGGAACCGCTCGTAGAGGACGGGCGTGAAGTGGACGGAGTCGGCCGTCGAACTGGCCAGCAGGTCCAGTTGCGGCGCGCGCCACTCCCCGAGCGGGACGCTCCCCGTGACCCGGAGGCGGTCCGCCAGCGCCGCGGACTCGAACTTGAGGTGGTTGTGGGCGCTCCCGTCGGTGGCAAACATCTCCTCCTCGGTCAGCGGCGGCGCCGTGTCCGTGTACGTCGGTGCTCCGTCGCCGACGAGTGCGAGCGCACGCTGGCCGGCATCGGCCCGCGTCAGGGCGAACCGCTCCACCTGCGTTCCGCGCGGCGGTAGCTCCTCGTGCTGGAGGCGCTCGCCCGTGCTGACCTGCGTGTCCACGCGCGGGATGTCCGTGACGCCGGTGTCGATGCCCTGCAGGAACTGGTCGAACCAGGCGTGGCGCACGTCCTGCGCGTCCGCGAAGTTCGAGTCCGTGTGGGGCCACTGGCCCATCACGAGCTTCTTCGGGACGGTGTCGGGCAGCGCGTCGAAAAAGCGCGTCGAGTCCCAGTGCTTGACGTTGTGGTCGAGCCAGCCCGCCTCCAGGAACACCGCGCAGTCGACGTTCTCGGCCCGCCGGCGGTAGTCCCGGCGCTCCCAGAACTCGTCGTACACCGGGTCGTACTCGTAGGCCCGCTCGGTGTGCTCGACGCCGTCACAGGGGGCGAACCGGCGCTCGTTCGCCGCGGCGAACCGCCCCGGGTCCTGGACGTTCGCGCCGGGGACGAACCCGAAGCCGAGGTCGAACGCCAGCGGCGTGTCGAACCCCTCGTCCGTCGGGTACTCGTTGTTGAGGAAGTAGCGGATGCCGCCGCCGAAGGCGTAGTCGTACCAGCGGTCGATGGCCACCTGCGGGACGATGGCCGCCAGATGCTCGGGGGCCTCCACGGCGGCCGCGAGCTGGGTCGTGCCGTCGTAGGAGGCGCCGATCATCCCGACGTTCCGGGTGCCCGCGCTCCCCCCGTCGCGGTCGGCGTACTCGCCGGCCGCGTCCGGCT
This sequence comes from Halobacteriales archaeon QS_4_70_19, assembly GCA_003020985.1. GTDB lineage: Archaea > Halobacteriota > Halobacteria > Halobacteriales > Haloarculaceae > Haloglomus. Next base: position 59,838 of record PXRM01000003.1, read on the forward strand.
CGCCACCGAGGTACTCGACCAGTTGCTTGCCGGTGAGTCGCTCGCGGTAGCCCCCGTAGTCGTAGCAGCCGCCGGAGTTCCGACAGCCGACCACGTCGAAGCTCGCCCGGGCGTAGCCCCGCGGGACGTAGTAGTCCGCCACCCCGTCGGCCGCGATGCTCGCGGCCTCGCTCTGCGGGCTCCGGATGTCGTTGTACGGCGAGTAGGTGAGGATGACGGGGACGTCCTTCACCATCTCGCCGTCGTCGTCGGTCGGCCAGATGATCTCGCCGAACAGCGTCGGCGACTCCGCGGCCCCGCCCTTGGCCTCGGGCAGCGTGTAGCTCGTCTCCACGTAGTGCTGCTCGGCGGCGGCCATCCCGTACTGGGGTTCGGTTTCGCCGCTCGCGGTCTCGTAGTCATCGTTCGGGACCGCCACGGCCTCCCCGGCCCCGGCGTCGGCGACGACCGTCGCGGCGCCCGCGTACCCTGCCACCCTGAGCAGGTCTCGGCGTGTAATGCGCTCTCGCATGTGTGGACGACTGCCGCCGACCCACAAAGGGACTCTGACAAGCCCGTCAAAACGGGACTCTGACAAGCCCGTCAAAACGGGACGCTGAATGCGGTCAAACAACCGTTCGGTGCTCCTCGGTAGCGTTCCCCGGACGCTCCCGCCGATGGTGGCACTGTTCGCTTCGCTCGGAGCGAGCGTGGTGGGACCGAGCGAACGCCTCGCGTTCGCGAGGGTCACCGCGGTCGTGAGCGAGGAGCGTAGCGACGAGCGAACGAGCGCGGTGGGATTCGAACCCACGACCATCGGATTAGAAGTCCGACGCTCTCTCCAGGCTGAGCTACGCGCCCTGTCGGCAGGCAGGGCCGCCGGGCGCAAAAGCGGTGTGGGTTCCGGCTGCGGGGGACTTAGGCCTCTAGCTTCTGTTGCAGGACCTCGGGGGCCGCGGCCAGCGCGTCGTCGAGCGCGTCGGTGTCGGGCCCACCGCCCTGTGCGAAGTCCGGCGGGCCGCCACCGCCGCCGCCGACACGACCGGCGAGGTCGGCGACGACCTCGCCCGCGTTGATGCCGACGCTGTCCGGAATGGCGACGACGAAGGTCGCGCCGTCGACCCCCGACCCGATGACGGCGACCTTCCCCTCGTCGGCGAGCGCGTTCGCGGTCGCCCGGAGCTCGTCCATGTCGGCGTCGAGCCGCTGGACGACGGCCGTCGTCTCGCCGAGGTCGACCTCCTCGCCGGACTCCCCGCCCTGGGCGCGGGCCTCGGCGAGCTGCTCTTTCAGCTCCTCGATGCGCTTGCCCCGCTCCTTCCACTCCTCGAAGAACCGCTCGGCCGTCTCGGGCACCGCCTGCGGGTCCACGTCCAGCGTGTCGGCCGCGTCGTAGAGGGCGTCTTCGGTGCGCTGGGTGGCGTCGATGGCGGCGTCGCCGGCCGCGAAGACGAGCCGCTCGACGCCGTCCTGCACGCGCTCCGTCCCGACGACCTTGATCGTCCCGATCTCGCCGGTCCGGCTGACGTGGGTCCCGGCACAGGCCTGCACGTCCTGGCCGACCGTGATGACCCGGACCTCCGTCCCGGCCGGGATGCCGCCCTGGAACAGGTCGAAGCCGTACTTGCCCTGCGCGTCGTTCCGGTCGAGCCACTCCTGCTTGATGGAGACGTTCTCCCGGACGATGTCGTTGGCCACCCGTTCGATGGCCCTGACCTCCTCCCGGTCGATGCGGTCGTAGTGGGTGACGTCCAGCCGCGATGACTCCACGCCCTTCTGCGCGCCGGCCTGCCGGACGTGGTCGCCCAGCACCTCGCGGGCGGCGTGGCCGACGATGTGGGTCGCGGTGTGGTGGGCCATCAGGCGCCGGCGGCGGGTGCCGTCGACCTGCCCGCGGACGAACTCCCCCTTCCCGGGGTCCTCGTCCGTCCGGTGGAGGACGACGCCGTCGACCTCCCGTACGTCCGTCACCTCGGCGGTGGCGTCGTCGTTCGAGAGCGTCCCGGCGTCGGCGGGCTGGCCCCCGCCCTCGGGGTAGAACATCGTCTGGTCGAGCGCCACGTCGTACAGCGTCTCGCCGTCCTCGCCCGCCTCCGGCCGCTCGTTGACGTCCAGCACGACGGCCTCGAACTCCGTCCGGTCGGGGTCCTCGTAGAACAGTTTCTCCGTCGCCGGCAGGTCAGCGACCCGCTCGTCGACCCCCTCGCCCTCCTCGCCGAAGGCGGCGCCGCCCCCGTGACGGGAGGCCACCAGCGAGTAGAAGTCGTCGGGGACCGCCACCTCGGCGCCGCGCTCGGCGGCGATCTCCTCGACCATGTCCGGCTGGATGCCGTGGCTGTCGTACAGCTCGATGACCTCATCCAGCGGGACGGGCTCGTCGCGGTCGGCGTACTCGTCGGCGAGCGCCTCGACCCGGCGGCCGCCCCGTTCCAGCGTCTCGCGGTACTTCTCGACCTCCGTCCGGACGATGTCGCGGATGGTGTCGCGGTTCCGGTAGTCCAGCCGCTCGGCCTGCATGTCCACGAGCTCGTCGAGCGGGGCGTCCACGCCCACGTCGTCGACGAGCCGTTTGGTACGGCGCAGGACCATCCGCGCGAGGTAGCCCGTCCCCGCGTTGGAGGGGACGACGCCGTCGCCTAGCATGTACGCCAGCGTCCGGCAGTGGTCGGCGATGGCGTAGATGTCCTCCAGCGGCTCCATCAGCGCCTCCAGGCGCTCGACGTCGACGTCGAGCCGCTCGGCGATCTCCCGCCGGGCTGTCTCCATGTCCTCGGCCTCGTCGATGTCCATCCGGCCCGCCAGCTTGGCCGACTGGTGGATCAGGTCCTCCTGGGCCTCCGTGTGCTCGATGCCGGCGTTCTCCTTCAGGAAGTCGATGGCCTCCGGGTAGACCGCCTCGTACACCGTGGGCGTCCCCTGGCTCATCCAGGTCCACCGCTCCAGCCCGTAGCCCGTGTCGACGATGTACGTGTCCATGGGGCTGTAGCGGTTGCCGTCCTTCAGCTCGTACTCCCCGTCGTGGTCCTGCTCCATCGACATGAAGACGAGCGTCGCCAGCTCGGCGCCCTTGTAGATGACCTCGATGGCCGGCCCGGCGTTGCCGCCCCCGACCCACGGGTCCTCGATGTAGGTGATCTCCTCGACGTCGGCGCCCAGCTCCTCGAACAGGCCCTCGCAGAGCTCGACGGTCCGGTCCTTCCAGTACACCTCGCCCTGGTAGGCGTACTGGTCGGGGTCCTCGATGTCCTCGCGGGCGTTGAACGCGTGGTGGGCCATCATCTCGAACGCCATCGTGTGGCGCCCGGTCTTGCCGACGTTGTCGATGTCCTGCATCCGGATGCAGGGCTGGCTGATGGTCAGCGGGTTGGCCGGCGGCGGCGTCCTGCCCGAGGTGACCAGCGGCTGGAAGTCGTAGATGGACGCCTGGGTCAGGAGGACGTCGTCGCGCCAGCGGTTGGCGGCCACCGGGTACGGATCGATGCGCTCGTGCCCGTGCTCCTCGAAGTACGAGAGGAAGGCCTCCCGCATCTCCGAGAGCGAGTGCGACTCGGCGAAGCCGGGGTCGTCGATGAAGCCGTACTCCTCGCAGGGGGGCTCGCCGCACAGCTCGCGGTCCTCGTCGCGCGTCCAGAAGTGGTCCTCACAGCCCGGACACTCCTTCCGGACGAACCCCTCCTCCCGGAAGTATTCGAGTTGGTACTCCTCTGTGAGGTCGCTCATTGCGCACACGTGGCTGCGGTTCGGGCAAAAGGGTTCCGAACGGCCGGTTCGGCGGCAAACGACGCCGAGACGGTCGTTTCACCGCCGAGCGACGCTCGCAGCGCGTCGTTCCCTCGACCCGACGCGCTGCCCGGGACAGTATTTTCGAGCAAGATACATCTACTAAATGGTTGTTATATCCGTATGAAAGATAGGATCCGAATCCGCCGCGAATGAACGATATTCGACGCTTGTCCGGGGCGAATCACGGCTGTGGCGGCCCCTCGTCGTACGCGTCGAGCTCCCGGTAGAAGTTCAGCATCGCGAACTTGAGCTTCTCCGGGGAGACGTCGACCATCTCGGCGCGCTCCTCCTCCGGGAAGGTGTCGTGGACCGAGTACTGGCCGAGGCCGTCGGCGCGCGAGCGGGCGTATCGCTCGTCGACGAGCGCGCGCACCCCGAAGTCGTCGGGCGACCGGACCACCCGCCCGAGCGCCTGCCGGGTCTTCCTGACCGTGGGAATCTCGACGGCGTAGCGCCAGCCCTGGTCCTCGCTGCCGAACGCGCCCGCGAAGGCGTCCTCGACGGCCGCCATCCGGTCGTCGAGATGCGGGTACGGCACCCCGACCACGAGGACGGTGCGCGCGTCGTCGCCGTCGTAGCTCACCCCCTCCGCGAGCGTGCCCCACAGCGAGGTGAACAGGACGCCGTTCTCGCCCGCGGTGAACGTCTCACGGAGGTCCTCGGCCCGCTCCCCGGGCTGGTCGAGGTACGGCGTCGCGTCCGTGCCGACGCGGTCGTAGTACCGCTCGGCCTCCGCGTACGAGGGGCAGAAGACGAGCGTGTTGCCCGGCGTGAACCGGACCGCGTCCTCGATGGCCCCGGCGACGGTCGACTGGACGTCGGGGTCGTCGCGCTCGCTGGCGAACAGCGCCGGCGACGTGACCGCGAACGTCCGCCGGCGCTTCTTCGGGAACTGGAGCCCGTACGCCATCGTCACCGGGTCCGTCAGCCCGAGTAGCTCCCGCTGCACGCCGAACGGCCGCAGGGTGGCCGACATCAGGACGGAGGCGTGGAGGTCGTCGAACAGCGGTTCAGTCACCTGCCGGGGGATGCACGTGTACAGCTCCGCCCGGCCCCGGACGCCGGCCTCCGTCCGCCGGACGCTCACGACGGGGTACTGGCCCGGCTCCGCGGAGCCGTCCATCCAGTCGCCGATGAACCCGGCCGCCGCGAGCGTCCGGCACTCCCGGCGCGTCGTCGTCTCGCCCTCCTTGTACGCCTCCTGGTAGGACTGGTCGAGCGTCTTGCCGAGGTTGAGCGCGTGCTCGAGGTCCTGCTTGTAGCCCGGGCCCTCGTAGCGCTCCAGGAACGCCATCGTCAGGTCGTCCCGGCCCGTGTCGGCGTCGATGGTGACGTCCTCCCAGTCGTCGTCGAGCGCCTCGCGGCCCCCGAACCCCAGCCCGTCCTCGTAGGTGTCGACGAGCGCGTCGTGGAACGCCCGGACGACCCGCTGGGCGGCCTCGACCCGGAAGTCGTCGGTCTCGTCGAGTTCGTCCAGCGCGCTCGACAGCGTCACCTCGCTGCACGTGCGGGTGGCGTGGTCGCGTGCGGCGTCCTCGATGTTGTGTGCCTCGTCGAACACCGCGACGATGTCCTCCGGGTCGCGGCCGAGCCAGCGGAAGAACTGCTCGCGGACGGTCGGGTCCAGCAGGTGGTGGTAGTTGCAGACGACGAGGTCCACCCCCTCCATCCCCTCCTTCAGCAGCTCGTAGCCGCAGAAGTCGGCCTCGTGGGCCGCCTGGTAGATCTCGTCGGGCGTCCGCACGCCCGCGTACAGCCAGTCGTAGAAGTCGCTCGTGTCCGCCGTGAGGTTGCGCCGGTAGCGCTCGCAGACGTTGGCGTCGGCCTCCATCGTCTCGAGCTGGTCCTCCGCGGCCTGCAGTTCGTCGAGAACGGCCGCGCGGGCTGCCCCGAGGTCGCCGTTCGCGGCATCCGGCGACGCCCCGTCCGTGGCCGCCGTATCCCCGTTCCCGTCGTCGTCCGGGGCTCCGTCCGTGGCCGCCCGCAACTCGGCGGCCTGCTGCTCCAGGGCCTGCAGCTCCTCGGCCTGGTCGACGACCTCCCTGGTCGCGTCCCGGAGCGCCTGGCACTCCTGGTAGTCCACGTCGATGTGGCACATCGACCCCTTGCCGCGGAAGACGACCGACCGGATCGGCTCGCTGTCGTTGATGGCCCGGGCCTCCTCGATGAACTGCCGGGTCTGCTGGTGGACGTTCGTCGTGATGACGACCGTCTTGTTCGCGGCCCGCCCGTACTCCAGCGCCGGGGCGAGCGCCGCGAGCGTCTTGCCCGTCCCGCAGGCCCCCTCGAACAGCACGTCCCGCTCGGTGACCAGCGCCTCGCGGATGGTCTCCATCGCGTCCTGCTGGTGGTCGTACGGCTGGTCGTACGGGAAAAAGCGGAGGGAGCCGGGCCCGTCACTCGTCGCCACGCGAGCGGGTTGTTCGCTCCCGGACAAAAGGGTTCGTGCGGCGGAGCGGAAGTGGAGTCAGGTCGCCAGGACTACGGCAGCAGGGTACTGACTGATGAAGCAACCGGGTTATTTCGGTACTTCAAATAGAAGATTATTTTCATCAGTAGAACAGGTCTTGGCTGAATTTTCTCATTTGGCCGCTCAAAAAGATACATTATGTATGAATAATCCGGTCATATCTGGCGGACTGGCTCCCCATGTCCGCTTGAGATATCAGCCGAGTCGATGGAATTAATCCGTATTTCTAGCCGATAGTTGGTGGACCGGACGAAATCTCCTTCGACCGTCTGCCGACCGGCTGTGTCTCCTTCGATCAACACGGTACAGACGAACGTGGGGTCCGACGCTTCGATGAACGGCCACTCGATATCAATCGTTCGTAGCTCGCTCCCCTCGATACTGAACGCTTCCTGATAGTAGGGACCGGTAGTCGTTTCGGGCGTTCGCTCTTCAAATTCGAGCATCACAGTGAGAGTAACGGTTGACTCCGTGCGATTGTCGAGTACGATGTCCGGAAGCGAGGTGGAACTACTAGCGGACGTGGGTCGTTCGCCCCCTGACGAGAGTCCCAGACAGCCGCTGTATCCTCCAGTAGCGGCAGCAAGCAGGAGGAAATGCCGCCTCGTTCGAGTCATCAGTAGATAGAGCTGCCCCTCTCATCGAATGTGGCGTCTGCGGCGTCGAGCGTACAGCCCGTGAGGGTCTGAGCGTACGCATTGAACGACTGATTCGAACTGCAGTTCCCGTGCGTATCATGAGTTCCGACGTACGTTGTGACCATGGGAGATACATCTGACGAGCCCCGAAATACCTTTCCCCAGGTCGTGTTCGTCGTCCTCTGTATTGACGCCGCTGATGTCCTCTTCAATAACTGTGTGAAGCAGTTCCTGAGTAACTCATTGATGCGATGGACGGCGGTGGCACAAGCACTTTCTGAGCACAGATTGACGCTCGATTCATGAATCTCTCCCGTCGTAGCTTCGTCGCTCTCGTCGGCGTGGCATTCGGCGGCTGTACTGGGACCACCGGAGACGATACGTCGGGCGGAGCGGAGCCCAATTGTGAGTCCCCGACCGAGATCGCTCCCGACCTATCGGTTTCCAACCACTCGAATGATGACCGCCGCGTTCAGGTTCGAATCACTCAGGGGGAGACGACGGTTCTGGACCGATCGTTCGACACGACACCCGGGGAGTTGACCACGGCCGAGGTCGACTGGCCGGCCCCGAGCGAGGACAGCCCGGTTCGCCTGCGTGCGTCGCTCCCAACCGGTGTGGCCGACGAGGCGGTCGTGGACAGGGTCGCGGAACTCGACTGGAACTACACCGCGGCGGTCGAGGTCGACGGCTCGCAGGCGCTCTCGGCTCGCGTCGAGCATGTGGACCCGGCGACGCCGGAAGGGGGCTGCTGAATCAGTAGGCGTCGGGAGACCGTTCCTCGATCGCGAGTGAGTCATACGAGACGGATGGGGCAGCCCGTCGGACGTAGCCGACCAGAGACGTGTTATAGATGAGTAATCCTCCAAATACCACAATTATAGAGCTATTATGTCATCGTAACTCAGAACTACGTTTCCGGTTCGATGTACACCTTCCGGACACCGGGCCGGTGCTCGATGATGCCATCCTCGATGGCGGTGATGGTGTCGTCCATCTCCTCGGTGTCGAGCCCGTCGTCGAACGCCACGTCCGCCATCACGACGATCTTGTCGGGGCCGAAGTAGACCGTCCGGAAGTCGACCACGCGCTCGACGCCGTCCCAGCCGGCGACCAGTTCACGGAGTTCGACCTCGTCCTCCTTCGGCAGCGACTCGCCCAGCAGGAGCCGCTTGTTCTCCCAGGCTAGCGCGACGGCGAACCCCATCAGCATGATGCCGATGAGTGCCGCGGAGACGGCGTCGTAGATGGGGTCGCCCGTCACCCGGGAGAGGTAGACGCCGAAGAGGGCGATGCCGGCCCCGGCCATCGCGATGAAGTCCTCCGTGAGCGCCGTCAGCACCGTCACGTCTGAGGTCTTGCGGAACGCCTCCCGGAAGCCGCTCCACTCGTTCTCCTCTATCTGGGCCGACATGTTGGCGTACGCCTTCTTGAACGCGTACGCCTCGAAGACGATGGCCCCGACGAGGACGGCGTAGTTGACGAACACGGCGTCGAAGGTGATGTCCAGCACGGGGAGCGTGGCGGTCCCCTCGCCCGGCGGGTGCGGGTGGACGATGGCGTCGTAGCCGTGCTTCAGGCTCTCCCAGCCCGCGATGCCGAACAGGAAGACGCTGACGAGGAAGGAGTAGAAGAACTGCGCCTTCCCGTAGCCGAACGGGTGCTTCCGGGTCCGGTCCCTCCCGCTGTAGCGGATGCCGATGAGCAGGAACACCTGGTTCCCGGTGTCGGAGATGGAGTGGTACGTCTCCGACAGCATCGCGGCGCTCCCGGTCAGCAGGAAGCCGACGAACTTGAGAATCGCGATGAGGCCGTTCGCGACGAGCGCGGCGAGGACGACGGATTTGCTGCTGGCCATCGGTCGTGCGGGCGGTCGCACGACGGCGGCAAAGGCCTTGCCGTCGGTCCCCGGGCGATGCCGTCCGTCTACGGGCGAAGGAACTACAACCGGCGGCGTCGTCCGCTCACGGATGATCGTTCCCCTTAGGTTCCGGGAGCAATCGAACTGCTGATCGTCGCCCTCGTGCTTGCCGTCCTGGCCGTCACGGCGGTCGTGCTCGTCCTGCTGCTCCGCTGGATCGTCGGCCGGACGCGCACGGACTGGAATCGAGGAGCCGGAGCAGCGGGTGGAGGGGCTGGAGTCGGACCGGAAGTGAGTGCGACACGTGGACGTGGCCAGGACGGGGGACGACGTCGCCACGGTCGGGGCCCGAACTCGGTCCACGGTGACTTAGGAGCCCCGCGGGTGAATAGCTCTCCGTGCTCGCCATCCTCTCGGACACCCACGGGACCGACGACCCGCGCCTCGACGGCCGCACCGCGACCGCCGTCGCCGAGGCCGAGGTCGTCGTCCACGCCGGCGACTTCACCACCGAGACCGTTCTCGACGTGTTCCACAACCGTGCCGGGCGACTGCACGCCGTCCACGGCAACCGGGACGACCCGGGCGTGACCGAGCGGCTCCCGGAACGCCGGGTCCTCGAGTACGGCGGCGTCCGGTTCGTCGTCGTCCACGGGCACGAGCACAGCGAGCAGGCGCTCTCGCTGGCCGCCCGCGAGGCCGGCGCCGCGTGCGTCGTCGTCGGCCACTCCCATCGCCCCACGCTGCGGCCGCTCGGGGACGTGACGCTCCTCAACCCCGGCAGCCACGCCGACCCGCGGCAGTACCAGCCGGCACACGCGGAGCTGGAGCGGGCAGCCGACGGGCTCGAGGGGCGCCTCGTCCAGCCGGACGGGGCGCTGCTGGAGACGTTCGCGCTCCGGGCCGCCGGCCCGGCGGGGACCGAGTGAGGGCCTCGCGGCCCGGGGTGCACCGAACGGGACCTGGCAGGGGAACGGGGGGAGTCGGCGTGGAGGGCCGAAGCGTCCGGCGCAGTTTCGCCTATGAGGGGATGTGAAAAGTAGCCGCCGGAAACTCAAAGAACCGCTTTACCAACACGCGGTCCCCTCGCGCCCGCGCTCCGAGCCCCGCTCGCCGGCCGTCAGAGCGTCCGACCGTAGGTGAGCGCGACCGCGACGCCCAGCACCACCGCTCCGCCGAGGAAGAAGACCAGCCCCGGCGGGAGCCCCAGCGCGGCGTCGCTGCCGGCGGCCTCCGTCGCCAGCCGGGCGGTCTCCGTGACCGTCTCGTTGGCGCCCGTCGGTGTCGGGGTCCGGCGTCCCCGTAGGCTCCGGTGTGGCTCCGCCGGCACCGCCGGCCCCACCGTCACCCCCTGCGGCCGTCTCCGTCGCGGTTCCGCTCCGGTCGTTCGTCCGGAAGACGCCCACGTCGTCGCCCCCGGTCGTCTCCGGTGCCGGCGTGCCCGTCGGCTCTGCCGTCGGTGTGTCGGTTGGAGTGTCCGTGGCCGGCGCGGCGCCACCGCCATCCTCGGCCGCGCTGCCCCCGCCCGAATCGGCACCCGTGCCGAACAGGGAGGGAGCCAGCCGGCCCACGCCGCGGCCGAACACCTCCTGGACGGCGACGGCACCGAACAGGAGCGCGAACAGCCCACCGACCAGCCGGCGCAGCGCCGCCCGGATGCCGGTGGCCTGCTCCTCGCGTCCGGCGAAGATGACCAGCGGCTTGTCCGCCGGCGCGTAGACGTCCATCTCCCGGCCCTTCTCGGAGTAGGCCGTGCCGACGACCTCGATGGCACCGGCGTCGGAGAGGCGTTCGAGGTGGTACTGTGCGTTCTGGAGCGTCGTGTCGACCTGGTTCGCGAGCCTGGAGGGCGGTAGGGGCTCCTCGTGGAGCGCGGAGAGGATTTCGCGCGCCGTGTCCGAGGAGAGGGCCCCCATCAGGGCGTCCGCCTCGTCGCTGTCGAGGCCGACCACCCGGGGGTTCTCCTCGACGGATACCTCCGGACTGGAGGGCAGGAGGCTCATCACCTCGTAGATTCCGTCCGTCGCGCATCAATCTTGTGTGCCTGCGCCCCGGGGTCACGTGCAGCGGGTGGTGGGGCTGCCGAAACGCCTTTGCGCGCCCACGTCCCAGCGACGCGTAATGGTGCAGGTGGACCCCGTACTGGTCGGCATCGTCGCCGTACTACTGTTCGTCGTGCTCTTCCTCTTCCTCCTGTTCCGGCGGACGATGAAGGGGTTCGCGGACGGCCTCCGCGAGGGGCAACGGCGGGAGTAGTCTGAAATACGTCGCGTAAATCTCTCAGGATGTATACTGTCGATTAGGATGAGATATTACGGGATTATCCGCCCCGTTACTGCTGAATCCGTCGACGGGGACAGCGGCGCTCACCGCAGGTCCCGTGCCCGCTCCCACGCCCGGAGCAGGTCGGCGAGGGTCCGGAGCGTCGGCACCGGCACGCCGTGGGCGTCCGCCCGGTCGAGCGCCGCGCCGAGGATGGCGTCGACCTCCGTCCGCCGGTCGGCGAGCACGTCCTGCTGCATCGAGGAGGTGTTCGCCGCGGTCGCCCGGGCGACCCGCTCGACGGCGGCCGTCGCCGCCTCGTCCGTCAGGTCCACCCCCTCGGCGCGGGCGACGCTGGCCACCTCCCGGGCGGCCCGCCGGGCCACGTCGTTCCCCGGGCCATCGAGGAGGGCGCCGTTCTCGACGCGTGCGAGCGCGGTCGGGGCGTTGATACCGGCGTTGACGGCCAGCTTCTCCCACAGCCGCCGGGGCATGTCCGTCGTGACGGTCGTCCCGATGCCGGCCTCGTCGAAGGCCGCGCCCACCCGGTCGGCCGCCGCCGAGGGCCCCCCGTCGTGGGCACCCAGTACCACCTCGCCGACGCCCGTGCAGCGGACGACCCCGGGGTCCGGCAGCATCGCCCCGTAGGTGCAGGTCCCCGCGAGTACCGCGCAGTCGAGCGCGTCGGCCAGCCGCGCCTCGTTACCCAGCCCGTTCGAGAGCGACAGCGCCGCGTCCAGGTCGCAGTCGGCGGCGGCGAGGTCGGCGGCGGCGGCGGCCGTGTCGAACGCCTTCGCCGTCACGAGCGCGCAGTCGAACCGGTCGCCGGGCACGTCCGTACGGGCGTCCGGAGTAACGTGTGCTTCGACGATTCCCCCGACGGTGAGGCCGGACTCGCGGACGGCACCGACGTGTGGCTCGCGACCGACGAGGGTCACCCCGTGGTCGCGGGCCAGCAGCCCACCCAGGAGGCTCCCGAGCGACCCCGCGCCGACGACGAGGAACTCCATACGCGGGGGTCGGGGAGGGCGAGTAAAGGCGTGTCGTCGGGCGGTGCCCGACGGTCGCCGGGCCGGGACTCAGTCCTGGGCCCAGTAGTAGAGTTCCTCCTCGGGGGCGCCGCACGACGGGCACTCGTCGGGCATCTCGTCGAGTTCGCCGATCTCGCCACACTCCCAGCAGCGCCAGTGGAGCTCCTTGTGTCCCGAGCGCGCGGGGACTTTCGATACTCCAGTTTCCGGGGCGGTGGCGTCCACACTCCGTTCCTTACCCGAACACTACCCCTGCTCCAGCGCAGCGGGGGCGACCGCCGACTGCCACGGGCGAGCGACCGCGGCGGGCTACTCCTCGGTGGTCGTCTGCTCGATGTCCTTCTCGCCGAGGTGGATGGCGGCGCCGTCCTGGGCGACCTTCTCGGCCAGCACGGCACACTTCACCCGCATCGGGTTCACGTCGATCCCCAGCAGGTCGAAGATGTCGTCCCGGTCCATCTCCCGGATCTCGTCGAGGGTCCGGCCGTGGAGGTCCTGCGAGAGCATGCTGGCCGAGGCCTGCGAGATGGCACAGCCGTCCCCAACGAACGAGACCCGCTCGACGGTCTCGCCGTCGTCGTCGAGCTTCACGTACATCTTGATGGTATCGCCGCACATCGGGTTCTCCCCGACGTGCTCGAAGGTGGCATCCTCGAGTTCCCCGTAGTTGCGCGGGTTCTTGTAGTGGTCGAGGATCTGCTGGCGATACATGTCACGGCCGCTCATTGTCGTTCTCGGGTAGTGGGCTTGCGCGCAAAAGGCTTCGCTTCCGGAGCGGTTCCCGCTCTGCGAACGCCGTCCGGGTCCGGCCTCACCCGACGAACGGGTTGCCGTACACCAGCACGTAGAGGCCGCCCATCGTGATGACCATGCCGGCGAGCGTGTTGATGACGGGGTACCACCAGTAGGCCTCGTCCACGTCCACGCGGGCGTAGGTGATGCCGAAGACGAGCAGCGGGTACAGCATCAGCACCACCGCGAAGAACGGGTGGACGTAGACGAACGCCACCGCTGCCAGCAACCACATCATCGCGCAGTAGAGGAACGTGTTGAACTGTCCGAGATAGGTCGCGGTGGTCTCGATGCCCGCCTCCCGGTCCGGCTCGATGTCCGGGATGGCCGAGAACGTGTGCATCCCCATCGTCCAGAGCCAGCCGCCCACGATGGCGCCCAGCGGCGGCAGTTGCCCGGCGAGCGCCGTGTACGCTGCGACCCCGGGGAGGATGTAGAGCCCGTTCGAGACGGAGTCGAGGAACGGGGTGGTCTTGAAGCGGAGCGGCGGTGCCGAGTATTCCGTGGCGAGGAAGCCGAAGACGGCGAGCGCGCCGACGGCCGCCAGCGGGAGGAACGGGAGGAACGCCAGCCCGAGCAGCCCGGACACGACGACGGCACCGACGACGAGCCGCGACCCCTCGTAGCGGACCTCCCGGCCCTCCTTCTTCGGGTTCTCGGCGTCGACGTCGGCGTCGAAGACGTCGTTGACGCCGTATAGGTAGACGTTCGCGGGGAGCAGGAAGTAGCCGAACAACGCGAGCGCGAGCGGCGCGAACAGTTCCGCGACCGACGAGGCGGCGTACGCCACCCCGACGACGACCGGTCCCGCGAGGTAGAGCCAGAACCGGGGGCGCGAGAGCCGGAGCAGGTAGCCGACGGCCGTGTCCTCGGGCGGCAGGACGCGGTCCAGCGCGAACGTGCCGGGGTCTGACTCCGGCGTGGACTCGGCCTCGGGCATGCTATCGGTCGGGCGCGCTCCCCGCGAGATCTTCGATGACGCAGTCGGCGGTGTGCTGCCCGCTCACCAGGCACATCGGCACGCCGATGCCCGGGGTGGTGTACGAGCCCGTGAAGTAGAGCCCGTCGACCGCCTTCGAGCGGTGGGGCGGCCGGAGGAACGCGGTCTGGCGGAGCGTGTGGGCCATCCCGAGCGCGGTCCCCTGCATCGAGTTGTAGCGGTCGGCGAACTCCGAGACGGAGAACGACTCCTCGAAGACGATGCGGTCGCGCAGGTCGACCCCGGTGTTCTCGGCGAGGTCGTCCAGTACCAGCTCGCGGTAGCGCTCGCGCGTCTCCGGGCCGTCCTCCAGGTCCGGCGCGATGGGGACCAGGACGAACAGGTTGCTGTGGCCCTCCGGCGCGACGGTGGGATCGGTCTCGGAGGGGACGCAGACGTAGTAGGCGGGGTCGTCGGGCCACGCCGGGTCGTCGAAGACGGTCTCGAAGTGCTCGTCCCAGTCCGTCGGGAGCACGAGCGTGTGGTGTTCGAGCGGGTCGACGTCGCCCTCGACGCCCAGGTAGAGGAGGAACGCCGACGGGGCGTAGGTGCGGGAGTCCCAGTAGTCCGCGTCGTAGCCGCGCTCGTGTTCGGGGAGCAGTTCCTGCTCGGTGTGGGCGTAATCGGCGTCGGAGACGACGTAGTCGAACCGCTCGCGGCGCTCGTCGGCACCGGCACCACCCGTCGCGGTCGCCGCGCCCCCGTCCGTCGCGGGCGCCTCGGGCGGGTTCCCGGCGGCGGTCGCCTCGTCGCTCCCGTGCTCGGTCCGCGTCGGTAGGCCCGTCTCGGCGGCCTCGCCGACGACGAGTTCGAAGCCCTCGCGCCGGGTGATGATCTCCTCGATGGGGGCGCCGGTCTCGTACGCCACGCCGAGCTCGCCGCCCAGGTCGACCAGCGCGTCGACCACCGCGCCGATGCCCCCGTCCGGGTAGTAGACGCCGAGGTTGAAGTCGACGTGGCTCATGATGTTGTAGAGCGCCGGCGTGTTCCCCGGCGCGCCTCCGAGGAACACCAGCGTGTACTGCATGATCTGCTGGAGCTTGGGGTGGTCGAAGTAGTTCGCGACGTAGTCATCCATCGTCCCGAGCAGCTTCAGGCCGACCGGCGCGGCCTTCATCACGTCCAGGTCGACGAAGTCCCGCAGCGAGGAACGGTCCTCGTAGACGAAGTTCTCCATCGCCGTCTCGTAGTGGTACTCGGAGGTGTCGAGGTACTCGTGGAAGGTCTCGCCGGCGCCCTCGGCGTAGGACGCGAACGTCGCGGCGTTGGCGTCGCGGTCCGGGACCATGTCCACGCGGTCGCCGTCCTTGAAGAAGATGCGGTAGTGGGGGTCGAGCCGCGTCAGGGAGTAGTAGTCGTCGGGCGAGCGGCCGAAGTGGCCGAAGAAGCGCTCGAACACGTCCGGCATCAGGTACCAGGAGGGACCCATGTCGAACGTGAACCCCTCCGCCTCCAGTCGGGAGGCACGGCCGCCGAGCTGCTCGTTCTTCTCGAAGACGGTCACGTCCGCGCCCGCGTCCGCCAGGTAACAGGCCGTCGAGAGGCCCCCGAAGCCGCCACCGATCACGGCGATCCGTTCGCCGTCGAGCCCTTGCATACGTCCACGGAGGGCTGGCGCGGGCTAAAGTCGTCCGGTCGGGGCGGTCCGTGCAGCGAGCGGCGACCCGTCCCCGGGGGTCCGCTGCCGGGCAGCGAAGTTTTGGGGGTGCCGGCAGTACGCGTCCCCGTGTCGCCTCGAACGCACCTGACGAGCGCCGAGGACGTCCCCGAGCAGGGCGGCTGGCTGTTCACCGTCGAGGAGGCCGACGGCTCCCGCCAGGAGGTGTTCCTCGTCCGTCTCGCCGACGGGACCGCGGCCTGGAAGAACTACTGCCAGCACGAGACCGACCAGGAGCTCTACCGCGAGGGCGTCGGCACGGTGATGCGTGACGGCGGCATCGTCTGCCCCCGACACGGCTCCGTCTTCGACGCCGCGACGGGCTACTGCGACAACGGGGAGGCCGCCGGCTCGACGCTGGCCGAGGTCGACGTGACCGAGGAACTCGGCGAGGTGTACCTCACGGACGACGACGTGACGTTCAGCCACGCCGGGCCCGCGGACGCCGCCGACGACGGCGACGATGACGACGACCTCCCGGACTCCACCTCGCACCTGCGGTTCTGAGCGGCGGAACCGCCATGCCACGCCGGGCCCAACGCAGGGTATGGACGATCAGCGACGCCGCCGGGTTCGCGAGGCCTGGGACGCCGTGGCCGACGACTACGCCCGGATGCGGACTCCGGACGGCCCGGACGCCGCCCTGCTGGACGACCTCGTCGCGACACTGCCCGACGACGCCACCGTCCTTGACGTGGGCTGTGGCGACGGCGCCCGGACGCTCGCGAACCTCCCGGCGGGCACCGTCGGCCTGGACTTCTCCCGGGTCCAGCTTGGGCTCGCCCGCGAACGGGTGGCCGGGGCGCCGCTCCTGCAGGGAGACATGACGGCGCTCCCGGTCGCCGACGACAGCGTCGACGCTGTGACTGCCTACCACGCGGTGTTCCACGTTCCCCGCGAGGAGCACCCCGTGGTGTACCGGGAGGTCGCCCGCGTGCTTCGACCGGGCGGGCGGGTGCTGCTGACGGTCGGGCGCGGGAGCGGGAACTCGACGGCCAGCGACTGGCTCGGCAGCGGCCACCCGATGTTCTGGAGCACGCCCGGCCGCTCGGCGACGCGCTCGCAACTGCGCGACGCCGGCTTCGACGTCGTCTGGGAGCGACTCGTCGACGACCCACTCGGGAGCGAGGCGCTGTTCGTACTGGCCGAACTGTCCGAGTGACGCTGCTCGGGTGCCCACCCGTTCGACCGGCTTCGAGGGATCGCTCGGACGGCCCCGGCGCGGCGCTGCCAGCGGCCGCGCTCCCCGTCGTTCCGTACCGTTTATACCGGCGCGACCGGAACGCCCGGGCATGGCGCGAGAGCAGACAGAGGTTCGCGAACTCCAGGAGGGGAACTACGTCATGATCGAGGACGTCCCCTCGAAGATCACGGCCTACAGCACGTCCAAGCCGGGCAAGCACGGCAGCGCGAAGGCCCGAATCGAGGGAACCGGCGTCTTCGACGGCCAGAAGCGCAACTTCACCCAGCCCGTCGACGCGAAGGTGTGGGTCCCCATCATCGAGCGCAAGCAGGGGCAGGTCGTCTCCACCTCCGGTGGCGAGATGCAGGTGATGGACCTCGAGACGTACGAGACCATCACGATGCGCATCCCCGGCAGCGAGGACATTAGCGCCGACGACGAGATCGAGTACCTGGAGTACGAGGGCCAGCGCAAGCTGGTCTGAGGCGGCACCACCACCGAAACGGGACGGTTCCTCTCCG
Source organism: Halobacteriales archaeon QS_4_70_19 (assembly GCA_003020985.1). Taxonomy (GTDB): domain Archaea; phylum Halobacteriota; class Halobacteria; order Halobacteriales; family Haloarculaceae; genus Haloglomus. The sequence goes on from PXRM01000003.1 coordinate 76,994, forward strand.
TATGTCATCCTTCCCCGGTGCGGCCGCCGCGCGCCCGGACGCCGACTACGTCCTCGTCGGCGCGCCGCTGGACCGTTCCACCTCCTTCCAGCCCGGGGCTCGCTTCGGGCCCGACCGCGTCCGGCGCTACGCCCGGGGGTTCGAGGACTACGACGCCCGCACCGACGCCCGCTTCACGGACCGCGCGGTCCACGACGCCGGCGACGTGGAGCCGTGGGCCGACACCGCCGACTACCTCGACTTCCTCGCCGACCGGCTGGGCGACGCGCGTGCGGACGGTACGACGCCCCTGCTCGTCGGGGGCGAGCACACCGTCACCGTCGCCGGCGTCCGGGCGGTCGACCCGGACGTGCTCGTCTGCCTCGACGCGCACCTGGACCTCCGCGAGGAACTCGGCGGCGACCCGCTCTCGCACAGCACCGTCACCCGCCACGCGCTCGACACGGCGGACCGAGCGGTCGTGCTGGGCGCCCGCGCCGGTAGCGAAGCCGAGTGGGACCGTGCCGGGGAGTCCGACGTGACGGTCATCCCGCCCGAGGCGGTGCCCGACTGGTCGCCCGACCTCGACGACGAGGCCGCCTACCTGAGCGTCGACATCGACGCCGCGGACCCCGGCGTGGCCCCCGGAACGGGGACCCCGGAGCCGTTCGGCCTGTCGAGTCGCGCGATGCGCGACGTGGTCCGGGACGTGGCCCCCCACGCCCATGGGTTCGACTGCGTGGAGGTCAACGACCGCGACGACGGCCAAGCCGCGGTGCTGGGGGCGAAACTGCTCCGCGAGTTCGTGTTCGCGCACGCGGTCCACCGGGACTGAGCCGCCCGGAGAGGGGGTGGATGGGTCCGGGGTACGTGCTTCTGCCCGAATATCTGTCTAGGAAGAGAGATAGCTTGATAAAGGCGGAAATTGATGTATTATGGGCGGAGTAGAAGTGAAATACGTCCCGTTCGGGGCTTCGTGGTGTCGCGCCCCTCTCGGCCGGTCACTCGTCGCTCGCCGCCACGACCGCCCGGAACACCGGCAGTACCCGTTTGGCCGCGACCCCCGACTCCAGGAAGAGCAACGTCCGTGGCGGCGTGGTCGCCTTCGGTCGCACGCGCAGTCCCGACGCCTCGTCCGCGGCCGCCTCGCGGCCCGCGTCGGCAGCCGCGTCCGGCGAGAGTCGGAACTCGACACGCGCGCGGTCGCGGTGGACGTACGCGTCCGCCAGCCGCGCGACGGCCTCGCGCGTCTCCACGTCCGGATTCCGGCGGTCGGCCCGTTCCCCGGGCGGCAGCAGCGCCACGCCGTAGGCGAACTCGCCGTGGTCGCTGCCCTCGACGTCGCGGACGTCCGTGACGGCCAGCCGGCCGAGTGCGCCGCGCTCGTGGCCGCGGAGCTCCGCGGCGAGCAGCCGGGCGATGCGCCGGCCGTCCGTGACGCGCTCGTCGACCACTACAGTTCCTCCCGGGCGCGGGCCGCGAGGTCGGCCACGTCCGCGCCCCGCCGGTGGGCGTACAGGACGGCGGCGCCGTCCATCGTCAGTTCACGCTCCGCCTTCAGCCGGTTCATCGCCGCGACGGCCTCCTGTTTCTCGACGCCCTCGCTCGCGAGCGCCGCGAGGACGCGGTCGAACGTCGACCGCTCCTGCAGCAGCGACTCGTCGGGCTGGAACTCCTCGGGCACGTCCACGTCGGCGGGGTCGAACTGCGCGACGAGGCGGTTCTCCTCGCGGGTCAGGAGGCCCTCGCCGACACCGATATCCGCCAGCCGGCGGGCCTGGTCCGGCGTGAACCACTCCCAGTCCAGCGAGAGCTTCTTGAAGAACGTGCCCTCGGGGAGCTCCGTCGTCCCCTCACGCTGGAACGGGGCCCCGATGGCGACGCGCAGGCTCATACTACACCGATACGCGGGCAGTATCATATATCGACCGACGGTTGTCGTTCCATCCGACTCGCTTGTACAAGTCCTAATATTTTTGACAATATTTTTCGTATCCATGGCCGACGATGATCGGCCGAAGGTAGGATCGGTATTGAACCGTCAAACCGCCAAACGGGGTCGGAGAGATATAATCAAGACCCTCGTTGGCGCTGGGCTTTCGGCGTTCGCAGCCAGACGGTTAGTCTCAAAGAAAGTTCGAGCGGTGGGCGGGGAGGTTCCGTTGCCAAAATATCATATCCCCGTGAGGGGAACAACTATTTTTATCTTGACAAAGACGATGCGGGACAGTCGACATACTCAATATATAACCATACAGGATACTACCCCGCGGCTGACTAACCGAAAACATGCAAAATCAAGATGCCCTCTCGATCTCGTCCTGGAGTACTGCTGGTGGCTTCCTCTGCTTAATGACGGTTGCTGTAACCGTTCTATTCGCAGATGCCCGGGGAGGCCTCGGTAGCGCTCTTGCCAACGTCTGGTGGGTACTCGGAATCGTATATGTGATATCGGCGGGATACTTCCGGGCAGGGGTAGTTCGTGGGTGTGGATTTCCCGTACTTGCCTGGTTGCTGTTCCTGCCGATCAACGTTCTCGTGGACCGTCCGTCGGGGCTGTTCTTACCGGGAGATTATCCGACGACGGTCGAGTTAGTTGAGTATATGTTGGGTCCGATCGGAGAGTTCCTGTTGTTTGGCGTGCCGCTGTTGGCGCTGTTTTATGCTGTCGGTGCAGGTTTCAGTCGCTTACAGGAACGTCGCGGTGACCGAACCGAGGCAACAGCGCCCTAACACGGTACCGGAGCACCTCTCGGCAGACGGGTTCCGGGATACCTATTGAGGGGCAGTCGGTCCCTCGCGCTGGAACGGGGCTCCGATGGCGACGCGCAGGCTCATGTCCGCCGCCTGCTCCCGGGCGGACGAGTATCGGTCGGTGCCGGCACGCTCGTCGTCACCGTCCGGCGGTCCTCGAAGGCCGGCTTCAAGTTCCTCGTGACGGCCCGGTCCATCGAGTACTCCGGCGGCCCCTCGGTCTCCCCGGGGCACGGCATGGGGGACATACGAGGACCTGGCGGTGAGCGAGCGCGGCTTCGACGTGGTCCGCACGGAGATCAGGAACACCCTCTACGACGTGGGGGTACCCCACGAGGAGATGCGGAATCCATGGGCGGCATCGACGTGTCCCGGGACGATGTCGTCGCCGACGAACACCGCGACGAGGACTGGGAGGCGCCGTAGCCGGAGCGGTCAGTCGGCGGTCTCGACGGCCGCCTCCCGGAGCGGCTCGTCCGGGTCGGCGGGCAGGTCCAGCTCCGTGCCGTCGGTGTCGGCCCGCTCGCGCACGCGCCGGAGGACCCGCCGGGCGTCGCCGAGTTCCGCGTCGCCGACGGCGCGGATGAGCGCGAGCGCGCGCTCGGCACGGGTGCGGCGCCACGAGGCCTCGCGGGCCTGGTAGGTACGGACCGCCCGCAGGAAGTCGACGCGGCGGAACTCCGGCCAGTACGGCGAGCAGAAGAAGACGGCGGCCTCGTTCCCGTTGGCGTGCCAGGGGAGGAAGTTGGAGGTGCGCTCGTCGCCGCCGGTGCGGATGATGAGGTCGACCGCGCGGGCGGGCCCCTCGTAGAGCCGGGACTCGACCTCGGCCACGTCGATGTCGGCGGGGTCGAGCGTCCCGTCGGCCACGTCACGGGCGAGGTCCCGGGCCGCCGAGAGCAGCTCCGCGCGGCCGCCGTACGCGAGCGCGATGTTGAGGTGGAACTCGTCGTAGCCCGCCGTCCGCCGGTCGGCGTAGTCGACGGCGTCGCGCACTCGCTCCGGGAGCTGGCCCAGTTCGCCGATGGCGCGGATCCGGACCCCGTTCTCGTGGACCTCCTCGCGGTCGGCGAAGTCGCGGAGCTTGTCCTCGATGAGGTCGAACAGGTGCTCGCGCTCCTCGGGCGGCCGCTCGAAGTTCTCCGTCGAGAAGGCATACAGCGTCAGTTCGCGGACGCCGAGCTCGTTGCACCAGTGGAGCATCCGCTCGGTCGTCTCGGCGCCGGCGCGGTGGCCGTCGGTAGCCTCGTCGCCAGCCTGGCGGGCGTACCGGCGGTTGCCGTCCTGGATGACGGCGACGTGTGTGGGGGCGCCGTCGATTTCGCGCTCCAGCAGGCGCTCGTACAGCGCGAGCGCCCGCCGGCGGAGCCACCCGGTCATGTCAATGCACGGAGCCCCGGCGAATATGGGTCTTGTGACTGGTGCTACCGGTAATCCATCCGTAGAACCGGGGACTCCGGCAGGGACGGTCGCAGGCTTTTTATACGGGCGTATCCACCGGACGGTTGCAATGGCGACTGGTAAGGTCGTGTTCTTCAACGACACTGGCGGCTACGGCTTCATCGAGACTGACGAGGCGGACGAGGACGTGTTCGTCCACATGGACGACATCGAGGGCCCCGACCTGGAGGAAGGTGAGGAGCTCGAGTTCGAGATCGTCGAGTCCGAGAAGGGCCCCCGCGCCCAGAACCCCCGCCGGGTCTGAGGAACTGGCGACCACTGTGAGGTAGCGGCACGGAACTGCGGCGCGGTCGCGCGATTTGTCGCGGGCGCGCAGTCACAGCCAGCCAGCCACGGCCCCCGTCAGGGCGGCCGCTGGACGCTCGTGGGCCGGCTCACGGCCCGCGACCGCTATCGGTTTACCCGCCCCCTGCCAACCGGGCGACATGGAGATCATCGACCAGGACCTCTACCAGCGGACGCAGGCGTTGCTGGAGCCGGGCGACATCGAGCTGAACGGCATCATCCTCCACACCGACCTCTCGGGCGAAGAGGAGCCGGCACTCCACCAGCTCACGCTCGATACCGGCGACCGCATCGCCGAGCACCACCCCGACATCGCACCCGAGGACACCTACGTCTACTCCGGCAACGACGACTCCGACTTCGGCGTCAACCAGCACCAGGGGCTCGCGCTAGACGACGAGGAGTTCGTCTGGGAGTGCCAGCAGCTCCTCCGGGACGGCCACTACGCGGTCGTCGTCTACTACGAGGCCGTCGTAGACCACGACGCGGTCGTGGCGGCGGCCGAGGAACTGGACCACGTCGAGCACGTGGTCGGCGTCCGCGGGGACGACTGAGGGCCCCGCGAGCGGCCCTGTGACCCATTGACGGGGCCGAACTGTCGTGGTGTGAACTACCACGAACGCGACGCTTATCCGCCTCCCTCTCCGACTCGAACACATGAGCGAGGACGCCGACCCGGACCTGGACCGGGTCGACCGCGCGATCGTCAACGCCTTCCAGGGCGGGTTCCCCGTCGTCGAGCGCCCCTTCGAGCCCGCCGCCGAGGCGCTCCGCGACCGCGGCATCGACATCGACGCCCACGGGCTACTGGCCCGCATCCGCGCGATGGACGAGGCCGGGACCCTCACGCGCTTTGGCGCACTGGTCGACGCCGAGGCAATCGGCGGCGCCGCGACGCTGGTCGCCATGCACGCCCCCGAGGACGAGTTCGACGCCGTCGCCGAGCAGGTCAACGCCCACCGGGAGGTCGCGCACAACTACGAGCGCGAGCACCCCCACCTCAATATGTGGTTCGTCGTGAGCGTCGCGGACGCCGACCGCGTGCGCGAGGTGCTCGACGAGATCGAGGCCGAGACCGGACAGGAGACGTACAACCTGCCGAAACAGCAGGAGTTCCGCGTCGAGGCGAAGTTCCTCGTCGACGGGCCCGTTCCCGAGGGTGACGTGGACCTCTCGCATCCGGGGCCCGACGTGTCACCGACGGACCGCGACCACCTCACGCCCCCCGAGCGCGACCTCGTACTCGCCGTGCAGGACGGACTCCCGCTGACCGAGACGCCGTACGCGGACGTGGCCGACGAGATCGATCAGCCCGTCGACTGGGTGGTCGCGACGCTCAAGCGGTTCGACGAGGAGGGGAAGGTCCGCCGGGTCGGCGTCGTCCCGAACCACTACGCGCTGGGCTACACGGAGAACGGGATGACCGTCTGGAACGTCCCCGACGGCCGGGTCGACGAGGTCGGGCCCGCCATCGCGTCGCTGGGGTTCGTCACCCACTGCTACGAGCGGCCCCGCCACGAGGGCGTCTGGCCGTACAACTTCTTCGCGATGACCCACGGGCGGAGCGAGGAAGAGAGCGCCGAGCGCGTCCGGCAGGTCCGCGACCGGATGGCGACGTTCTGGGACGTCGGCGAGGACGACTGGGACACGCTGTTCTCGACGCGCATCCTGAAGAAGACGGGCATCCGGCTGGACGAGCGCGCCGACGCCAACACGGCGGCCACGACCGCCGGCGGCCCACCGGAGGCCGGCGACGACTAGATGATCCCGCTCCACCACGACTTCCGGGACGAGACGGTGCTCGTCTTCGGGGGCGGTCCCGTCGGCGCGCGGAAGGCCCGCCGGTTCGCCCGCGAGGCCCGCGTGGTCGTCGTCAGTCCGGCGTTCGCCGATCGCCAGTTCGTTCCCGAGGACGGGGCCGCCCGCGTCGAGTTCGTCCGCGCGGCGCCGCCCCCCGACGAGGCAGCCGACTGGCTCGACCGCGCCGACCCGGCGCTGGTCGTCGCCGCGACGGACGACGCGGACCTGAACGCGGCCATCGCGGCGGCTGCCGACGAGCGGGGCATCCTCCACAACCGCGCGGACCGCTCCGGAACCGACCGCCGGCCGGTCGGGGAGGTTGTCGTTCCGGCGACGGTCCGCGAGGAGCCGGTGGTGGCGAGCCTCGCGACCGGGGGTGCCAGCCCGGCGCTCTCGAAGCACCTCCGCGAGCGGCTGGAGGCCGACCTCGCGGGCGCCGGCGAGCTGGCAGAACTGACCGGTGAACTGCGTGCGGAGCTACGGGAGCGCGATGTCGACCCCGACACCCGCCGGGAGGCTGTCCGGCGGGTGGTCCGCGACCCGAGCGTTTGGAAGGGTTTAGGTGAGGGTAGTGCAAATCCCCATCGAAGAGCCACCGACGTCGTCGACGACGTGGTGGGTGACGAAACGTGACTGTTCCGACTGGCATCGTGTCCGGCGTCAGCGTCTCCCACAGAGCGGCGAGTCTCGACCACATCGAGCGGGCCGCCGTCGACTCCCAGCGCCGGGGCGTCGAGACGCTGCTGGCCCAGCCCGGGGTCCGCGAGGCGTTCTGCCTGCAGACCTGCAACCGCGTCGAGGCGTACGTCGTCACGGACGACGCGGAGACGGGCCGTGCGGCGCTGGCCCGGTACACCACTGGGCTGGAGGACGTCCGCGTCGAACTCGACCACGAGTCGTCGCTGGAGCACCTGATGCGCGTCGCGTGCGGGCTGGAGTCGCTCGTCCTCGGAGAGGACCAGATCATCGGCCAGGTCCGCCGGGCGTACGTGACCGCCCGCGAGGCGGGCGGCGTCGGGCCCGTCCTGGAGGACGCACTCACGAAGGCGCTCCACGTCGGCGAGCGGGCCCGCGACGAGACGGAGATCAACGAGGGCGTCGTCTCCATCGGGAGCGCGGCGGTCGAACTCGCGGAGCGCGAACTCGACGCCCTCGACGACGCGAACGCGCTCGTCGTCGGCGCCGGCGAGATGGGGACGCTCGCGGTCCGGGCGCTCGACGGCGAGGTCACGACGATGACCGTCGCGAACCGCTCGCCCGAGCGCGCCGAGCATCTCACCGGTGACGCCGCGGAGACGCCCGCCCGCGCGGTCGGGCTGGACGCGCTCCCCGGGGCCGTCTCGACGGCCGACCTCGTCTTCACGGCGACCGGGAGCGACGCCCACGTCCTCGACGCCGAGCGGCTGTCCGAGGCGGGCGAGACGCTCGTCGTCGACCTGGCCTCGCCGCGCGACGTGGCGCCCGCCGCCGACGACCTCGCGGACGTGACCGTCCACGACCTCGACGCGCTGGAGGACGTGACCGACCGGACGCGCGAGGCCCGCGCCGAGGCCGCAGAGCGCGTGTCGTCGATAGTCGAGACGGAGCTGGAGAACCTCCTCAGCCAGTACAAGCGCAAGCGCGCCGACCAGATCATCGCCGCGATGTACGAGGGGGCAGAGCGGGTGAAGGTCCGCGAGGTCGACAAGGCCGTCTCCGCGATGGAGTCCGACGGCCTGACCGACGAGCAGCGGGCCGCGGTCGAGGCGATGGCGGACGCGCTGGTCAACCAGCTACTCTCCGCCCCGACCAAGAGCCTCCGCGAGGCCGCCGAGAAGGGCGACTGGACCACCATCAACTCCGGACTGGAGCTGTTCGGCCCCGGCATGAAGGTCGACCCCGACGAGGTCGCCGAGGGGCTCCCCTCCGGTGCCGTCGACGCCGACGACCTCGAGTCCGGCGACCTCGACCCCGAGGACATCCCGGCGGAGATGCGCGACCGGATGCCCGAGGCCGTCCTCGACCGGATCGCGACCGGCTCGGACTGACGGTCGTCGGCTCCCCGACTCCTCCCGCCCGCGACACTGGACCGATACTGGCAAGTGCGCGCCGTCGGAGGTCGAACCATGGCCGACGACCACGACCACGGTCACGCCGAGGAGCCGACGGGTCGCACGACCGCCCCGCAGAGCGAGTACACCGCCCGCGAGGTCGGGTTCGGCTTCGCCGTCGCGCTCGTGGGACTCCTCCTCGTCTTCGGCGTTCCGCTCGCGCTGACGCTGTAGGGCTACGTCGACTCGTCGCCCGTCGCGACGACGACGCGCCCTGCCTCGCTGCTGACGGCGGTCGTCCCCGGGTCGACGAACGCCGGGGCCCCCACCAGCAGCACCGCGGTCCGGGTATCGACCCGCACGAGCCGGTAAGCGACCGTTCGGTCGTCGAGCGTGCCCTCCCAGCGCGTTCCGGCGTCGGCGGTCGACCCCCGTCCGCCGGACGCAGGCGCGCCCGTACCGTCCGTCCGCCGGTCGAGGTACGTCCGGACGGCCGCGTCGAACTCGCTGGCGTCGTCGTCGTCGTCGAACCGGAGCACCCACGCGTAGCCGCGCGTCCCGGCCGGGTCGTTGAACGCAATGCGCGTGTCGTTCCCCCAGCCGGCGGCCGCCCGCGCCGCGCGCTCGGCGTCGAGTTCGGTGGCCAGCGCCGTCCGGAGGAGGGCCTCGCCGACCCGCCCGCGCCGCGGCGAGAACGTCTCCCGCCACGTGCCCGTCCGCTCGCCGCGGAGCGTGACCTGCAGCGCGACCGGCGCCTCGCGGGTCCCGGGGTGGAGCACCTGCTCGCCCGTCAGCGGCGGGTCCGCGTAGACGGTGTCGAGGTCGGCCGGCCCGGCGACGGTCGCGTCGGCGTAGCGGTAGCCGAAGCGGTACGGCGCGAGCGCGTACCGGACGGCCCCCTCGCCCGCCCGGTGGCGCCGTTCGACGTCCGCTCCCGGTCGCGTGCCGGCGTCGGTCCCGTTCGCCAGGTAGGCCAGCCAGTAGCGGTCCTCGGTGTAGGTCGCCGCCCCCTCGATGACCGCGGTGCTGGCGAACCGGCCGTCGGGGCCGGCGTCGGTCGCGGCCGTGACCCGGCCCACGACCCCCCGCCGGAACTGGACGGTGTGGGTGAACTCGTGGGCGAGGACGTGTTCGAGGCGCGCCGGCCGGTTCGTGAGGTTCCGGTTGACGTACACCGTCCGGGGGCCGACGACGAAGGCGACGGCCTCCACCTCGGAGACGTTCCGCTCCAGGCCGAGCAGTCGCTGGAACTCCGGCGGCCGCGTCGTGTTGGCGGTCGTGTCGAGCAGCTGGACGGTCCCCGGACGCGGCGCCTCGGTCCCCAGCAGCCGTCGCGTCCGGTCGTAGACGAGCGTCGGGTCCAGCGGGAGGGTCCCGCCCCGAGCTGTGATGCGTGCCCCGTCGTCGCCGAGGAGCCCCGCCAGCGTTCCCCCGTCCGGCTCGCGCGGCGTCGGCGTCGTGACGGCCGTCGGGGTCCTCATGGGTGTCGGTGGCTCCGTGGGTGTCGGCGTCCCCGCCGGCACCGGGGTCGTCTCCGTGGGTGACGGCGTGGCCGCCGGGGCGCTCGTGCCGGTCGAGCCGCCGAACCCGACGCTGCAACCCGCGAGCGCGAGCAGGAGGGCACAGCAGATGGCGGGAACGGGTCGCACTGCCGGACGGAACGACTGCCGGGCGCTAAACGCTTCCCCCGGCGGGTGGCGCACGTAGGAAACCGATGCAACTATCTGTTTAGATGACAATAGCGGAGCTTCGAGAGAAGTAGGAGATATTATAGGTTTGTTAGGCATACAACTGTGTAAAGTGGCCACAACGGCTATCCGCTCCCCTCCCGACTGGCCCCTGTGCGCGCCGTCCACGAGCCGGCCGACGGAACCCAGCGGACGCTCGCCACCACCGTCGAGTTCGCCGACGGCCTCCTCTCGCAGGGGCGGGGGCTGATGTTCCGGCGGTCGGTGCCCGACGACTACGCGCTCGTCTTCCGGTTCGGGCGTGTCTCGGTCCGGGGCCTGCACATGGTGTTCGTCCCGTTCGACATCGACGCGCTGTGGCTCGTGGACGGTGAGGTGCAGGCGACGAAGCGGCTGCGGGCGTGGCGCGGCGTCGGCCGGGCGCGGGCCGACACCGTCCTCGAACTGCCCGCCGGCGCGGCCGACGGCGTCGAACCGGGTGACCGGGTCCGCGTGCTGGATGACGACGGGTCGGACGGAACGAGTGGCGGCGGATGAGACGGCGTCGCGAACCACCGAAACCGTCAGGTCGAACGCGCTCCTGCTCCGGGTATGCACAGCGACGGCGTCGTCAGCGGCATCCACGTCGCTCCCGAGGCGGGCGCGCCAGTCGAGCCCCGCGAGACGGTGACCGCGGTGGCCGATGCCGGGCTCCGGGGCGACCGCTACTTCGACGAACAGGGGACCTTCGCCGACCGCGACGGCAGTGCCCTCACCCTCATCGAGCGCGAGGCCCTCGACGCGGTCGAGGCCGACTACGGCTTCGCCCTCGAACCGGGCGTTCACCGCCGCAACGTTACGACCGAGGGCGTCGCGCTCGCTCACCTCGTCGGCGAGCGGTTCCGGGTCGGCGAGGCGGTCTGTGTCGGCACGGAGCGGTGCGAGCCCTGCGCGTACCTGGAGCGGCACCTCGAGCGTGAGGGGGTCCGCGAGGCGCTGGTCCACCGGGGCGGGCTCCGGGCACGCATCGTAGCGGGCGGAACGGTCGCCGTCGGGGACGCGGTCGGGACGGCCGGTGTGGGCGAGCGAACGAACTGAACGGACGTCGAGTCTCGACCGGCAGACCGGTGGATTGAACGGCGCTGGGGCCTTCTCGACCCACATGAACGAGCCGGGATTCCAGTCGGTCATGGACCAGGCGACACTCGCCGACCGGGTCGAATCCGGCGCGATGCCCGACTGGGTCGCCCGCCACTGGCGGACGTTCCACGAGGCCCTCACCGGTCGACACGAGGGGGAGCCGTTCCCCTGCTTCTTCGGTGCCGAATCCGTCGCCAACGCGGGCCTCCTTCGTCGTCTTCTTGCGCCCCGAGGCGGACATCGAGACGGAGGCCGATTACCACGAGGCACTGTGGCACGTTCTGGAGGTGCTGCACGTCCACGACCCCGAGCCGTGGCCCGACGACATCCCGACGGGGACGGACAGCCGGTTCTGGGAGTTCTGTTTCGGCGGGGAGCCGATCTTTCCGACCTGTCGCGCGCCGTTCTACGACACGTATCGCTCGCGGTACTGTCCGGTCGGTCTGGAGATCACCTTCCAGCCCCGGACGCTGTTCGAGGGGATCACGGCAGACACGGAGGCCGGCCAGCGTGCCCGTGAGACCATCCAGAACAACCTCGAACGCTACGACGGTGTCTGCCCACACGCCAACCTCGGCGACTGGGGAACGCCCGGGGACCGCGAGTGGCACCAGTACATGCTCCCGGAGGACGGAACCCAGGCCCCCGACGAGTGCCCGGTGACCTTCTCCCGCGAACATCCGAAGGCCGACCAGCGGTTCGACCCCGCGATGCCCGCAGCGGGGTCGGTGGATGATTAAGTCCCCCCGCCCCGATCGTCCGGACATGTCGAGCGGGACGCTCGCGCTGCCGGCCGACGCGGTTCTCGTCCTCGTCGACTTCCAGGTGGGGTTCGACGAGCCGGGGTGGGGCGAGCGCAACAACCCGGACGCGGAGTCGAACGCCCGCGACCTGCTGGCGGCGTGGCGCGAGACCGACCGCCCGGTCGTCCACATCCGGCACGACTCGCAGGAGGCCGACTCGCCGCTCAGACGTGGAGCCCCCGGCTTCGCGTTCAAGCCGGGACTGGCGCCCGCGGACGGCGAGCCGGAGTTCGTCAAGTCCGTCAACGGTGCCTTCGTGGACACCGACCTGGAGTGGTGGCTCCGTGACCACGGCCGGCAGGCGCTCGTCGTCGCCGGGCTGACGACGGACCACTGCGTCTCGACGACCACCCGGATGGCCGAGAACCGCGGCTTCGACGTCGTGCTGGTGGCCGACGCCTGCGCGGCGTTCGACCGGACGTTCGACGGCGAGCGGTTCGACGCCGGGACGGTCCACCGGACGGCGCTTGCCCACCTGTCCGGCGAGTTCGCCGCCGTCGCCGACACCGCGTCGGTCCGGGAGGCCATCGCGTAGCGGGCCGGCACCCGTCCGACCCCCGCACCTTTTTCGACGCGCCACGAGTCCCGCCAGGTATGAGCCAGGACCCGGGACCGGGAGCGGACCACCCGTTCGACATCGTCCCGCCCGCGGCCATCCGCGACGGTACCGCCACCGACGCGTACTTCCGCCGGACCGAGCGGGCGCTCGACGCCGCCGGCCGGAACCCGCACGTCGTCGCCGAGGTGACGCTCGGTCAGTTCCCGTCGGGCGACCCGCACCTGTTCGCCGGCATCGAGGACGCCGTCCACCTGTTCGAGGGCCTCCCCGTCGACGTCTACGCGCTCCCGCCGGGGACGTTCTTCGACGGCGGACCCGTCCTGCGGATCGAGGGGCCCTACCGCGACTTCGCCCGCTACGAGACCTCGCTGCTGGGCTTTCTCTCGCAGGCGACCGCGTTCGCCACCGCCGCCCACGACCTCCGTCGGGCGGCGCCCGACACGCCCGTCCTCTCCTTCGGCGCACGCCACCTCCACCCGTCGCTGGCGGCCGTCCTCGAGCGGTCGGCGCTGCTGGCGGGGCTGGACGGTTTCTCGCACGTCGCCGCCGGGGACGTACTCGGGCGGGAGGCGAGCGGGACGATGCCACACGCGCTGGTCATCTGCTTCGGCCGCGGCGAGCAGGCGGCCGCCTGGCGCGCCTTCGACGACGCCGTCGCCCCCGACGTCCCGCGGACCGCGCTGGTCGACACCTACAGCGACGAGGTGGACGAGGCGCTCCGTGCGGCCGAGGCCGTCGACGACCTCAGCGGCGTCCGCCTCGACACCACGGGGTCGCGCCGGGGCGACTTCCGGCACATCTGCCGGGAGGTCCGCTGGGAGCTCGACACCCGTGGCCACGAGGACATCGACGTCTTCGTCTCCGGCGGGCTCGGGGTCGACGACCTCCGCGAACTGCGCGACGTGGTCGACGGGTTCGGCGTCGGCGGTGCCATCAGCGACGCCGACCCGGTCGACTTCGGGCTGGACATCGTCGCCGTCGAGGGTGACCCCGCCGCCAAGCGCGGGAAGCTCTCGCTCCCGAAGCAGGCCTACCGGACGCCCGACGGCGCCCACCACGTCGGACTGGCACGCGAGGAGGGCCCGGCCGACGGGGAGCCGCTGCTGGAGCCGGTCGTCGAGGACGGCGAGGTCGTCGCGGAGTTCGACCTGGACGCGGGCATCGAGCGCGCCCGCGAGGACGCCGCCCTGGTGTACGGGGAGTCGTGAGGGGCCGGGGCGCGCTCGCGGTCCCCGGCTGGTGGCGGCGCTTCAGCCACCGGCGTGGCGCTCGCCCCACTCCTGGAGCGCCTCCACCGCCGGTTCGAGGTCCCGCCCGGCCTCGGTGAGCCGGTACTCGACGCGGTGGGGGCGCTCGGAGACGGTCCGGCGCTCGACGACGTCGGCCGCCGCCAGGTCGTCCAGGGTCTCCGAGAGCACCGCCTCGGACACCCCGGAGATGGCCTCGTGGATGGCGGCGAACCCGCGGGGCTCCTCCAGCAGGACGGCCACCACCACGGGGCTCCACTTCCGGTCGAGGACGTCCAGCGCGCAGGTCAGACCGCACCACGTCTCGTCGGCACACCAGTCGGCCAGACAGTCGGTCTCGGTGGTCCCGGGGTCGCTGGACATACCCGGAGCAACGGGCGCCGGACTCCTGTACGGTTCGGTACGCGACGGTAACCCGCTCGGCCCCGGCTTGGCCCGGATTGATGGGGGTCGCCCCGCAAGGTCGGCCGTGACCCGAGTCGAGATCGAGTACTGCGTCCCGTGCGGACATCTGGACCGCGCCGCCGACCTCCAGCGTGACCTGCTGGCGCTGTTCGGACAGCGGCTGGAGACCGTCTCGCTCCGCCCCGGGGACGGCGGCGTGTTCATCGTCCGCGTCGACGGGGAGCAGGTGTTCGACAAGTCGACCGACGCGTACGACGTCGAGGCGATAACCGAGGCGGTCCGCGAGCGGGTGCAGGCCGAGGCGTGAGGCGGCACCCGAACCCGCCGGGTGGGGGGCGGCGGTGAGCATCGCGACCCGGGCGGCCCGACTCGTCGAGGACTACCTCGTCGGCTGGGTGGTCCTGGCCGTCCTCGCCGGGTTCGCGGTCCCCGAACTCGGCGCCGTGACGGCGCTGTCGACGCCCATCCTCGCCGCGATGGTCGGGTCGGTGTCGCTCACGCTCTCCGTGAGCGCGTTCCGCGCCGTCGACCGCCGGGCGCTCGCTGTGGCGCTCGTCGTCCAGACCGCGATGGTGCCGGGAGCGTTCGCCGTCGCTCGACTGCTCGACCTCGGCCCGGCACTCACCGTCGGCTTCGTCGTCCTCGGCGCGGTGACGCCGGAACTCGTCACGCCCGTCATGACCGAACTCGCCGGGGGTGACACCGCGCTGGCGTCGGCGGTCCTCGTCCTCGTCGGCCTCGGGAGCGTCGCGCTCGTCCCGGGGGCGGTCACGGTCCTCGTCGGCGACGCCGTCGCGTTCGACACCCTCCGGATCGTCCGCGGGCTGGCGCTGGCGGTCGTCCTGCCGATGGTCCTCGCCGTCGGCCTCCGGACGCGCTTCCCGGAACGGGTGAGCCGCCACGACGACCGCTACCCCGCCGTCGCGGCCGTCCTCGTGATCGTCATCATCGGCGGTGTCACGGCCGAGAACGCCGACCTGCTCCGCGCAGGGGGTCGGACGCTCGCCGCGGTCGTCGCGGGCGCGTTCGCGCTCAACCTGGCGGGCTACACGGCCGGCTGGCTGGCCAGCGCCCCGTTTGACCGCCCGGCGCGCACCGCGACGACGCTCTCGGTCGGGATGCGGGACTTCGCGGTGGCGGCCGCGCTGGTGGTGTCGGCGGGATTCCCCCCGGCCGCGGCGCTCCCGGCGGTCGCGTTCGGCGTCGTCGAACTCGTGACGAGTGCGGGGCTGGCACGATGGGTCCGGCGCGGTGAGGAACGCGCCCTCGACTGATACTCCGGAAACGACCCGCGGAAACGCGATATGTGGTGGAAATTCTGCGTATAGAGTCGAAACGTCCCGAACAACGGACAAAATACCGGGGCAGTCGTGAACGGCGGGCCCGGTGGTCGGCGTCTACTCCGCCGTCCGGGGGTTGCCCTCCTCCTCCTGCGCGTCGACGACCGCCACGCCGGCCAGGTTCACGATGTCCTTGACCTCGTCGCCGCGCTGGAGGACGTGGACCGGCTTGTCCATCCCGACCAGCATCGGGCCGATGGCCTCGGCACCGCCCAGGCGCTGGAGGAGCTTGTAGGCGATGTTACCCGCTTCGAGGTTCGGGAAGACGAGCACGTTCGCGGGCTCGTCCAGCTCGGCGAACTCGTAGTCGCCCTCGAGCATCTCCTCGACGACGGCGGTGTCGGCCTGCATCTCCCCGTCGATCGGGAAGTCGACCTCGTCGTCCGCATGGAGCATCTGGGCCGCCTTGCGCGGCTTGCGGGTGCCCTCGTTGTCGACGGAGCCGAAGTCCGAGTACGAGAGGAGCGCGGCCCTGGGCTCGATGTTGAAGCTCCGCGCGAGCTTGGCGGTCTGCTTCGTGACCTCCGCGAGCACGTCCTCGTCGGGGGACTGGTTGACGGTCGCGTCGGCGCAGAAGACGACGCGGTTCTTGAACGTCAGCATGTAGACGCCGGCGGCGTACTCGGCGTCGTCGGCGGTGCCGATGACTTGGAGCGGCGGCCGCAGCGCCGACGGGTAGTGGTGCATCAGCCCCGTCAGCATGGCGTCCGCGTCGCCCATCTCCACCATCACGCTGCCGAGGTGGTTGCCGTCCTCGATGAGCTCGTCGGCCTCGCGGCGGGTGATGCCCTTGCGCTGGCGGAGTTCGTGGAGGCGCTCGGCGTACGGCTCCAGGTTCCCCTCCTCCGGGTCGACGATCTCGGGCGAGAAGTTCAGGCCCAGCCGCTCGGCGGTGGCCCAGATCTCGTCGCGGTCGCCGATGAGGACCGGCTCGGCGATGCCCTGCTCGGTGAGCTGGTAGGCCGCCCGGACCATCTTCTCGTCGTCGCCCTCCGCGAGGACGACGCGCTTGGGCTCGCTCTTGGCCTTGTTGAGGACGACCCGCATCATCTCGCGGGACTTGCCCAGGCGCGCCTCCAGGCGTTCGACGTACTTCTCGCGGTCGAGTTCCGTCCGGGCGCAGCCGGACTCCATCGCGGCCTCGGCGACGGCGGGGGCCACCTCGAACAGCACCCGCGGGTCGAGCGGTTTCGGGATGATGTAGTCCGCCCCGTACTGGAGCGGCTCGTCGCCGTACGCCTTCACGACCGCGTCGGGCACGTCCTGCCGGGCCAGCTCGGCCAGCGCCTCGGCGGCGGCGACCTTCATGTCCTCGTTGATCTCGGTCGCGCGCACGTCCAGTGCGCCCCGGAAGATGAACGGGAAGCCGAGCACGTTGTTGACCTGATTGGGGTAGTCCGAGCGTCCGGTCGCCATGATGACGGTGTCGTCGCGGGCCTCCTTGGCCGCCTCGTAGCCGATCTCCGGGTCCGGGTTCGCCATCGCGAACACGATGGGGTTCTCGGCCATCGACTGGACCATCTCCTCGCTGACGAGCCCGCCGATGGAGAGGCCGACGAACACGTCCGCACCCTCCATCGCGTCCGCGAGGTCGCCGGCCTCGCGGTCCGTGGCGAACTCCCGCTTGAACTCGTTGACGTCGCCGTTCTCGGCGCGCTCGGTCGTGATGATGCCCGAGGAGTCACACATCGTGATGTTCTCGCGGCTTGCGCCCAGCGAGACGTAGAACCGCGCCGTCGCGATGGCCGAAGCCCCGGCGCCGGAGAAGACGATGTCCAGTTCGGAGATGTCCTTGTCGGTGATGTCGCAGGCGTTGACCAGCGCCGCGCCGGAGATGATGGCGGTCCCGTGCTGGTCGTCGTGGAAGACGGGGATGTCCATCTCCTGGCGGAGGCGCTCCTCGATCTCGAAGCACTCGGGCGCCTTGATGTCCTCCAGGTTGATGCCGCCGAACGTCGGCTCCATCGACGAGACGGACTGGATGATCGCCTCCGGGTCGTCCTGGTCGAGTTCGACGTCGAACACGTCGATGTCGGCGAACCGCTTGAACAGGACGCCCTTCCCCTCCATCACGGGTTTGGAGGCCTGTGCCCCGATGTCACCGAGACCGAGGACGGCGCTCCCGTTCGAGACGACGCCCACCATGTTGCCCTTCGCGGTGTAGCGGAACGCGTCGTCCGGGTCGTCCCGGATCTTGCGGCACGGGGCCGCGACGCCGGGCGAGTAGGCCAGCGAGAGGTCCCGCTGGGTGTTGGTCGGCTTCGTCGTGGAGATCTCTAGTTTGCCGGGTGGCTCGCTGCTGTGATAGTCGAGCGAGTCCTCATCGAGTCCCATACCGGTGTGGGGGCGGAAACGGGTAAAAAGCTATCCGAATGCCCCCCGCGGCGGGTTCTGCCGTCGCCGACAGGGGTATCCGCGCCGCGCCGCTCCGGGACCGGCGCGTGCGGGCCCACCGCCCGACGGGCGCGCGCCTTCGGAAACCCATTTACCGCGCCCCCGGTATCGGCCAGTATGGTCGAGAACGTCCTCTACCCCGCCTACTTCGACGCCGCCCACACCCGCGGGGAGGGCCGCCGGGTCCCACAGGACCTCGCGGTCGACGACCCCACGGTCGACGAGCTGGCAAAGGCCGTCCAGCAGGTCGGCTACGACGCCGTCATCGAACGCGACGTGACCTACGCCCGGGAGTTCGAACCTCGGGGGCGGGTCCTGGTCGAGAACGCCGACGACGCCACCAAGTCCGACCTGCTCGGCGCAGTCGGGGCGTACCTGAACGCGATGCGGTCCTGATGACCGCGACACGCCCGGAGCCGGCATCATGAGACGACTCGGCGAGGTGGTACGGACGGCGCAGGGACTGGCGGTCGTCCGCTGTCCCGACGACGACCACCCGGACATCGGGACGATGGTGCTCGACGAGAACCTCGACGAGGTCGGCCGCGTCGTCGACGTGTTCGGCCCCGCCGAGCGCCCGTACCTCGCGGTCACGACGGACGACGACGTGGCACTCCCGTCGCTGGTCGGCGGCCCGGTCTACGCGCGGTAGCACCCCCGCAGCGACGACCCGACTCCCACCGTCCGAGAGCCAGTCGCCAGGTAGATGCCCCGAGCGCGCGTTCCTCCGGGTATGAACACCGGCTACTCGAACGCTTCCGGGCTGACCTCGCTCTTGCGCCGGTCGAGGTCCCCGTCCGGGTCGGGGTCCTCGACGACCTCGAGTCCGCGGTTGTTCACCGCGTGGGGGTCGAGGCCGACCTCCTGGAGGAAGTCCTTGTAGATGCGCTCGACGGTCTCGCCGTCGCGCTGCTTCTTCGAGGCATGGTCGCACAGCGACGGGAGCGCGTGGTCGCCGGGGGTCTCGCTCCGGTAGATGATCCAGTGGTTGACCAGGTCGGAGAGCCGGCGGATGGGGGAAGTGAAGTGGCCGTAGATCTCGAAGTTGAGCGCGTGGTGGCCGCCGAACGGGTCGGCCATGTACTTCGCCCGCGGCATCACCTTCATCACGGCCCACTGGATCTTGTCCAGTTGCCGGCCGGGGGCCTGTTCGAGGGTAGCGTTGACGGCCTTGCGCGGGTCGTCCCAGGCGTCGCCGGGGATGGAGACGCCGTCGAGGTCCTGGATCTCCTGGAGCGCCTCGTCCCACTCCTCGGGCGTCGGCTGGGGGTGCACCCGGAACATCGCCTCCAGCCCGCGGACCCACTGGAGTTCGTGCGTGACGGCCTTGTTGGCCTTCAGCATGCACTCCTCGATGATGGTGTGGGCGCGGTCGCGCTTCGGGTTGAGGACGAGCGAGCCGTCCTCCTTGCGCTGCTCGTGGAGCTTCTCGGCGAGTTCGTAGGCCAGCGACAGCTCGTCGTGGAGGTCCGCGTCGGGCTCGTCGAGGCGGTCCTCGGCCTGCCTGTAGGTGAGCCGCTCGTCGGAGTAGACGACGGACTTGTAGATGTCGATGGACTCGTTCGAGAGCGTCTCGGCGTCGATCTTCATCTCCACCGTGTGCGCGAGCCGGTCCTCGTTCGGGACGAGCGAGCAGACCGTCTCCGCGAGGACGGGCGGCAGCATGTGCATCGTGTAGCCCGGCATGTAGACGGTGTTGGCGCGCTCGACCGCCTCGTCCCACATCGCGTCCCCGGGCTGGACGTAGTGGGTGACGTCGGCGATGTGGACGTGGAGGTGGTAGTAGTCCTCCGTCCGCTCGATGGAGATGGCGTCGTCGTAGTCCTGTGCGTCGGCGGGGTCGATGGTGCAGGTGGTGAGGTCCCGGCAGTCGGTGCGGTAGTCCTCGCCGATCTCGTCTCGGATCTCGCTCCCGGTGTCGGTCGTCCGCTCGCGGGCCTCCCGGAGTACCTCGCCGGGGAACTCGTCGTTGAGTTCGAACTCCTCGAAGAGGGACTCGCGCTTGCGCGAGAGTTCGGCCGCCAGCTCCTCGTCGATGCGGACGGGCCCCTGCCCCTCCGCGGTCCCGGCCTGGGCCTGCGCGTCGGTGTCCGTGTCGCTCATGGCACCGGCTACGAGAAACGGCTAGTTAGTCCTGTTGGGGCGGCCGGGCTACCGCTCGCTCTCCGCGGGCTCGTCCTCGCCGGTCACGAGGTCGGTGTACCGCCCGAGGAACGACTCGCGGTCGTCCTCGCCGGCGCCGCTCTCGACCAGGACCCGCTCCAGGTCGCCGCGGGGCTGGTGGCAGAGGTCGCTGTGGCACTCCTTGCAGAGGAACTCGAACTCCTTGCCGGCCCGCTCCCAGCGGTCCCCCTGCTTGTCGTACTCCCGCGCCGCCGTGCGCGGCACCTCCTCGCCGCACGCGATGCACGTGACCTGCGTGCGGTCCCGGTCGCGGCTACCCCACATTCCTGTCCGGGGCTTGCCCTCCGTCCCACTTAGACCTTCGCGCCGCGGCCGACCGCCGGCGACTGCCAGCGTCTCGCACGTGCAGGCCAGTTGCCTATTCCCCACCCGCGCCGAATCTACCCATGGACGAAGACCTCGGTCAGGCGACGGTCGTCTACGAGAACTCGGAGCAGGACGGGGACCCGATCGAGCGGACCCTCGAGAACGAGAACGTGGTCTACTTCCAGGACCACTGGCTCCTCAAGATCGACGAGCGGGACGGCGAGGACGTGGTCCGCCGGATTCCGGCCCAGCGCGTCTACTACGTCGAGCGCACGGTCGAGGAGTTCGAGGACGAGGTCGCGACCCTGCGGAACCAGATCGAGTCGTTCGCCGACGACATCCGGTCGACGCTGCTCGGTGGCTCGGACGACGACGAGCACCAGGAGCGCCGCACCGACGTTTCGAGCGGGGACGCGGCCCGCCTCGGCAGCGGGACGGGCCGGTCCGGCGACGACCACGGTGGCCCGAGCAGCGACCGCGACGAGAGCGACCGGGTCGGCGGTGACACCGACGATGACGACCGGTTCGGCGACGAGAGCGACGGGAGCAGCGGGTACGGGGACGACTCCGACGGCGAGAGCATCGAGGACCGCGACGTGACCGAGGCCCAGCGGAACGGGCGGTAGGGATTTCCCGGCGAGGGAACCGGTTCGCCGGGGGTGAACCGGCGGTCGGGAGACCCGCGGAACATCTAGAAAGCCCGCGGATATTTACGCCACCCCGACAAGAACCCCGGTATGCAACGTGCCGTGCTGCTCGCTGTGCTCCTCGTCGTGTCGGTGGCGGCGCCGTCCGTCGGTATGGCCGGCGCGACACAGGAACCGGTGACGCTCGACGTGCAGGTGGTGAACGAGCAGGGTGGAGCCGTCAGTGGGGCGACGGTCAACGCGACCTGGGACGGCGGGAGCCGGAGCGTGACGACCACCTCCAGCGGGCGCGCCCTCGTCGACGTGCCCCGCGGGTCGGACGTCGAACTCACGGTCCGCGACGACACCTACGTCCGCAACTTCCCCGAGACCGTCAGGGACGCCGAGGCCCAGGAGGTGACCGTCGAGGTGGCGCGCAAGGGGTCGGCCACCCTCACGTTCACCGAGGAGGGTAACCAGGCCGTCCAGAACGCGACCGTCTTCATCCGGTCCGGCCAGCGCGTCGTCGCCCGGGGAACGACGAACGACAGGGGCCTGTTCAACAGCGGCACCATCGAGCGGGGCGAGTACACCCTCATCTTCCGGAAGGCGGGCTACTACCGGAACGAAACCACCCTGTCGGTCACCGGTGACGTGCTCCGCTCCCACGAGATGCGCCAGGGGACGGTCAACGTCCAGTTCCGGGTGACGGACGACCACTTCGACCAGCCGCGAGCGGTCTCGCGGGCGGCGGTCACCATCGAGGGGATCGGCACCCAGCGGACTACCAACGGCCGCGTGACGTTCTCCGTCCCGGTCAACACCAACCCGAAGGTCTCGGTCACGAAGGACGAGTACGACACCGTCGAGCGGACGATTTCCGTCGGCGAGACGAGCCGGACGGTCGACGTGACGATTGGGCGGACGCCGCTGCTGAACCTGTCGGCCGACAGCACGCGGGTGCTGGTCGGGAACCGCGTCACCGTCTCCGTGCTGAACGCCTACGACGAGCCGGTCAACGGGGCGACCATCTCCTTCGACGGTGAGACGACCGGGCAGACCGGGTCCGACGGGCAGTTGCGCTTCCGGGTCGAGTCGACCGGCGACCACTCCATCCAGGCGCGGGCAGACGGACTGACCTCCGAACCGCTCGCCATCCGCGGTGTCGAGGTCGACGACGCGACCCCGACGCCGACGGCCACTCCCACGCCGACGGCCACCCCCACGCCGACGCCGGCGGACACCGAGACGGCCACGCCCGCGGTCGGGCTGCCCGGGTTCACTCCTCTGGTCGCCGTCCTCGGACTCGTGCTGGCGGGACTGCTGCTCCGGCGGCGCGACTGAGCCGCCGGCGGTCGGCGATAGAGAGTTACGACACCACACGATTTCTCCCGTACAGAACGTACTCCCCGTCTTCCGGGCCGACGCGGTGGCCGTCGGCCCGCTCGCGCGGGGTGACCGATCCGCGGTTCGGGTGGCGGCGTGGGCTGGTGGACGAGCAGACCGGTCGGACCCGGGTGGGTCACTCGCGAGGGTGGTGATCGTGAGCGACCGGACCGGGTCCGACTCGTCGGGAGGGTCGACCCGGGAGCCGACGAGCGAACCCATCTACACCCTGGACCGGGGCCTCCGGTTCACGCTGGCCAACGGGGCGGTCGCCGACCTGTTCGGCCGCGACCGGGAGACGCTCCCCGGCGAGCACGTCGCCGCGTCGGGGAGGCCCACGCCGAGCGCCGGGCGACGCGGCCACGAAGCCGAGCGCACACGAGGTAACTGACGGTAACTGTCCTCGCCGGCGGCTACCGCCCGAGCAGCGACCGCAACTGCTCCCGCGAGAACAGCGTACTCGGCTCGTCCATGTGGACGCCGATCTCTCCGGAGAACGCCCGGAGGCCGGCCCGCTGGAGCGGCTCCGGGACGGAGTAGCCCGCGCGGACGAGGTGGCCGAGGCGCTGCTCCGTCCGCAACTCGTCGCGCCACGCGCGCTCGTAGTCGCCCAGCGTCCCCGGGTCGGTCGGGTCGACCGTCCGGGCGGCGTGGTCGGCCGCGCGCATCCCGTAGAGGATGCCGCCGCCGGTGAACGGCTTGGTCTGTGCGGCGGCGTCACCGACTAGCAGCGAGCGACGGCCCGTCACGCGCCGCGGGGGGCCGACGGGGATGAGCCCGGAGCAGCGCCGGTCCAGCGTGACGTCGTAGTCCTCGCAGAACCCCTCGAAGCGGGCACGCTCGTCCTCGCCGGGCGAGACGGCGAGCCCGTACTCCACGCCGGCGTCGCCGCGGGGGATGCGCCACGCGAAGAAGCGCGGCACCGTCAGGTGGACGTCTACGAAGTCCCGGTGGTCGGGGTCCTCGTCGAAGCCCAGCACGCCGTGGAGGAACTCGTCCGGTTCGGGGAGGCCACACTCGTCGCGGACCCGGGAGCGGGGGCCGTCGGCACCGACGACCATCCGCGCCTCGTGGCGCTCGACGCCGTCCGGGCCGCGCGCGGTGACCGTGACCGCGTCGCGGCGCTCGGCGACCCCGGTGACGGTGTGGTGGTCGCGGACCTCGGCACCCGCGTCGCTCGCGGCCGCGGCGAGGGTGCGGTCGAGGCCGACCCGGTCGACGGCGTTGGAGATGGGGCCCTCCCGGTAGAACTCGTAGGCGGGCGACTCGGCGCCCCCCAGGTGGAACCGGGCGCCGCGGATGGCGTTCTGGAACAGTTCGTCGCGGGCCCCGTCCGGGACGTAGTCCCAGACGTCCAGCGAGACGTGGCCCGAACACGCCAGGGGCTTCCCGATCTCGCCCTGTTCGAGGACGAGCACGTCGCGGCCCCGCTCGGCGGCACTCCGGGCGAACCGGGCACCCGCGGGCCCGCAGCCGACGACGACGAAGTCGTGCATCCACGCTTCCGTCCGGGATTCGCGGATAAGTAGCTTGCCGCTCCCGGTCGGGTAGCGGGGCCCGGCGGGAGCGTCGCCTGGCACACCGTTCCGGACGGACAGCCCTGGGGGTCGTTCGAGGAGGTCGTCCCGACCGGCGACGGGGGCTACGCCCTCACGGGCTGGCGGAGGGGGGCGGACGGTATCGAGGGCCGGTTCGCGACGCTCACCGCCGAGGGGTCGATGACGATCGATGTGGGATACGATACGGGGACGGACACGCTGGGCGAGATCCACGACGGGTTCCGCTCGGTCACCCCGGCGGGCGACGGCGGGTTCCTCCACGTCGGGAAGCACGCCGGCGGGGCCTGGCTCCTCCGTGCCGGACCGGACGGGACGACGTACTGGGAGCGCCGCCTCGAGGACCCGTTCGTGGTCGCGAAGGACGCCGTCGAGACCGCCGACGGCCACTTCCTCGTGACCGGCCGACGGCGGATGGCGGACCAGTCCGCGACCTGCACCATCACGAACACCGAGGCCCACCCCTCGGACCTGTTCCTGTCCCGCGTCACCCCGGACGGCGAGGTCGAGTGGACGAGGACGCACGACGGCGGCGCGAACGAGATCGGGAACGCCCTCGTCGCGACGGCGGACGGCGGCCACCTCGTGGCCGGCACGCACAAGCGCCACCGGAACGAGGGGATCTTCCTCTGCAAGACGCGCCCGGACGGGAGCGCCCAGTGGACGGAGTCGTACCTCACCGAGGAGCACGTCGAGGGGACCGACGTCGTTCAGGCGCCCGACGGCGGGTTCGTCGTCACCGGCCGGGACTCGGTGGTGAAGTTCGGCGACACCGCGACCCCCACGGAGAAGCCGGCGTCACCGACCGAGACCGGGATCTGGAGCGGGTCGGATACGGCGACGGAGTAGCCGGTGGACGGGTCACGGTAGCGGCCTCGTGGCCGCTGCACCTCGCCGATTAGCCGTCAGAATTCCTCATTGTCGGGAAACGAACGGATTTTGCTGAAAGAATCCGAAATACGTAAAATGAAGTCTCGATTGTGGAGATAGCTACAGGCTCGCCAGCGCTCTCGGGGCGTCCCAGCCGTCGCCTTCGACTACCCGCTCGAACGAGGCGCCCGCGTCCCGCGAGTGGAACAGGCCCCGGTTCGTCGCCGCGAGCAACTCGTCCGGGGCGGGCGCCGCCAGCACCGCCCGGCAGACGCCCTCACCGACCGGCAACCCGTCGCCCAGCGCCTCGCCGTCGAAGCGCTGCCAGGGCTCCTCGCCATCGCGCCGGTAGACGTGTGCGTTCGCGGAGTCCGGCCGGTGGGCCGCGTAGGCGCCGCGGGCGGCCGAGACGTACCGCCGGTCGGGGTCGGCGGGGTCGACCGCGAGCCCCCAGACGTAGCCGTGCTGGAGGCCGTCCGTCGGGTGGTCCCACGTCGCGCCGGCGCCGCGTGATTCGGCGTAGCCGTCGCCCGCGGCCGCGTAGACGCGGTCGGGCGCGTCCGGATGGGTCGCGAGCGCGTGGTTGTCCCGGCGGCTCCCGGGCGGGCGTTCGGTCCACGACTCGCCCCCGTCGTCGCTCCGGACGAGCGCCCCGGCCTCGATGCCGACGGAGAGCCGGTCCGGGTCCGCCGGGTGGACCGCCAGCGTCCGGACGTGGTGGGTGTCCGGGCGCGGCGGGAACGACCACTCGTCCGCGGAGGGCAGGTCGGTCAGGGTGGCGCACGCCGTCCACGTCCGTCCGCCGTCCGTCGAGCGGTGCACGGTCGACGGCTCGGTGCCGAGGTAGACGGCCGTGGGGTCGCTCGGGGCGGCTGCGAGCGCCGTGTCCCGGTCCGGCAGCGACGCGGCGGCGACCCGGTCGAAACTGCCGGGTGCGGGTGTGGTCGCGCGCCACAGCCCGTCGTCGAGCGTTCCGACGAGCACCGCCCCGTCCGTCGGCGCGACGCACTCGGGCCGGTGGTCGAGCAGCAACTCGGTCGTACGTCCGTCGTCGAGCGACACCACAAGCAGCCCGTCAGCCAGTGCGAGGAGTGCCTCCATGACCGGGTGGAGGACGCCCGTTCATATGAGCCTGCCCGCGGCCGGTTCTCCGCCCACCACCACTCACTGGCCGACTGCTCCCGCCTGCATGAACGAAAGGTCAGACTACCCGAGGGACCAGAAATGACCGGACGGGACCGATATGGTCGGCACTCTTATCAACAACTGTTATCAATTCAGACCAATGAACCGTGTCGAGCCCCTCAACCGCGTCTCCACCGGTGTCCGGGGCCTAGACGAGCTGCCGGACGAGGGGCTCCCGACGGGTCGGGCCTCCATGCTCCGGGGTGGCCGGAACGTCGGCGTCACCGTCATCCTCATCGAGAAGCAGCGGTCGGTGACCGGCGACTTCAGAACGACCCGGGAGAACATCAGCTACCTCGCGGACAGCATCCTGTTCATGCGCTACCTGGAGTCTGGGGAGATTCGCAAGGCGGTCGGCGTGCTGAAGAAGCGCCTGAGCGGGTTCGGGCGGACCCTCCGGGAGACCGACATCGACGACGAGGGACTCCACATCGGCGACCCGATGACGGAGCTCCGGGGCATCCTCACGGGCATACCGGAACGGGCCAACGAAGTGGCCGACCCGCCGAGCGGGTGGGCCGACGGACCGGAGCGATGACACGAACGCTGCGGGACGACGGGAGCGCCGACCCGGACGACCAGCTCCGACTGCTGCTCCTGGTCGCCCACGAGCGCGACCGCGAGCCGTTCGCCGAGCAGCTCGCGGACGGGTACGAGGTCGTGACGGCCACGCCGGACGACGAGTGGCCGCCGTTCGATCTCTGTCTCGATTTCGGGTTGTTTCGTTGCCATGGTTCGTTTCCTCTCGATTGAGCGTAGGCGCTGGAACCACTTAAATTGAAGGTTTCTACTACAATATATGGAATTATCTGAATCAAAATCGATTCAGTGGCTAATTATGAATTATTTATCCTACTCGGCTGCTCCACAGATCCGGAAATCGCGGTCGTTGCTCCGGGGGGCCCCACGCATAAGTACGGTGGCTGCCTTCGATCAACAATGGCCGAACCGGAGTCGATAGTCGAGATAATCGTCCCGAACCTCCTCCCGGAGGAGGCCATCGACCGCGTCGA
>PXRM01000004.1 GCA_003020985.1 Halobacteriales archaeon QS_4_70_19
CCGACCTACAAAGAGATAGCGTCCGCACGCTACCGAACAGTCGGAGTCGGCTAGCGCTTGTCGAACGAGTCTGTCACGTCGCTCGTCGAGTAGGCTTCGACGACATTCTGTTCCTCGAAGTCGGAGTCGTCACTCCAGATGTGGGCGTCGTTGGCGAGAGCACACGCCACGTACAGTACGTCGTCGGGGTCTGTCTCACCGATCGCTTCGTCAGCCCCCTCGATGTAGGAAGAGAACTCGTCCGCGGGGACGACCTCGATATACTGGAAGAGCAGATCGACGAACTGTTGCACCCGTCGTGGCTCCATCCCGGATTTCTCGGCAATCAGATCTTCGTAGTTCTCGATCTCGTCGTGGACGAACTATGGAGTCAGCAGGTCGGGGTCGAGCGTGACGATGAGTTCCCGTGTTTTGGAGTCGGCGATGAGCGCCGAGATGATGACGTTGGCGTCGACGACTAGCCGCATTCAGTCCGCCCGTTCGTCGACGCGTTCGCGCTCGCGCTTGTTGATCTTGTCGGCAATTTCCGCAACGTCGCTCTCCGTGAGTTCGCTGTCTGACGTGAGTTCGTCCATCACCTCGAGCGTCTCGATTTTCTCTCGAATGGCCTGCCGCGTCACTTCGCTCCAGTTGATCTCCGGATGCTTCTCCATCCGGTCTTTGAGGTCGCCATCGACGTTGACAGTGATACTGGGCATACAGAGAACTATAGATACACAGAATATTGTGTCTTGGGGTGAACATCCCCGAGACGGAGGGCGGCCAGGTTTCGGGACACTCAAATACGGATTACCCTCGTTCAGTGGGTTCCCGTTGCTCTACCGGCGACCGGTGGTGCAGCTATCTGAAGAGAAATGTCACTCCCAACTCCTGTGAAACGTTCTGAAAAGGCCGATTTCGGCTACCGACTCTCCCGCTGCTCGACCTTGTTCAGTTCGATGAGCAGCCGGAACACCGCCTTCACCAGGTTCGAGTCGACGTCGAAGAGTTCCGCGTTCTCCCCGGCGCGGTCCATCACGGCCTGTTCCTGGTCCTCGTCGGTCGTCGGTCGGCCCTCGTCGCGTTTGACCGCGGCGATGGATTCGGCGACGTACGTCCGCTGCGCGATCAGTTCGACGATCTCGCGGTCGATGTCACGGATCTCCTTCCGGAGCGCGTCCAGGTCCATCTCCTCGACCGCGATGTCGCCACCCTGTACCTCGTCGTCGGTGTCTCCGTCACTCATGATTGGTGTCCACCTCGGGGGTCATCGGACGACCGTGCCGCCCGTCGTGTTCAACGTCAGCTGCCGCGTGGTCCCCTCGCGCTCGCTCCAGCGTTCCGCTACGGGGCCCAGCGCCGTCTCGTCGCCGACCGCGACGAACGAGGGACCGGTGCCCGACAGCGAGGCGCCCGCTGCGTCGGGGAGCGCCTCGACTGCCGGATCGGCCTGGAATCCCAGCGCCGCACAGAAGGCGAAGCCGTTGATCGTCATCGCGCGGGCGTAGTCGCCGTCGAGCGCGAGGTCGCGCACGAGGTCGGCGACGGGCGCGATGCGTTCGCACCTGCTCACGTCGGCATCCGCAGAGAGGGCGCGCTCCCCGGGCGTCCAGACGAGCGCCCGCCACGACGCGGGCAGCGTCTCCCGCGAGAGGAGCGCGTCCTCGGTGTTGTCGGTGACGGTCACGCCGCCGAGCATCGAGGCGGAGGCGTCGTCGAACGCGCCCGTGACCGTCACGCCGGCGTCGCGGGCCGCCTCGACGCCGAGCCGGCAGGCTGCGCCGCGGGGCGGGGCGTCCGGCGAGGCGGGCTCGTCGGCCGGGAGTGCATCCGCGGGTGCCCGGTCGAGTGCGTCGAGCGTCGCGAGGACGGACGCGTTGGCAGCCGCCGACGAGGACTTCAGCCCCGCCGCCATCGGGACCTCGCTCTCCGTCCTGACGTGGCCCCCCGTCGGCACCGTGCCGTCGCCGCCGAAGCGCTCGCAGACCAGTTCGACGCACCGCTCGACGAGTCGCGTGTCCGCGTCGGGGGCCCCCGTGACCGTCCCGGTGACCGTTCCGGAGTCGTCGAGTTCGACGGTCGCCGTCGTCCGGGCGTCGATAGCGAAGGCACTCCCTGAGCCGTTGGCGAGTGCGTTCAGCACCGTCCCGGCACCGGGCGCGGCTGCGCGTCCCTCCATCGCCCGTCCGTCGGCGGGGCCCATACTAAGCCATGGCGGTCGAGGCGACTGCCACACCCGGCCCGCGCCCCACGGCAGTACCCTGGAGGGACGCGGTGGTGTGTGATCGCCGGCCACACGTCCACTCCTGTACATGGAAGTGGATGAACGTCGCCTATCCACCCCGTTTCGAGCGATATATCGCGCACAGTGGGGGCGTGTCTCACACAACGCTTAGTACCCCGCAAGTATTGCTCTCACGTATGGACTTCGCCAGTCCCGTCGCATCGCGTATCGCCGGGGAGCCGACCGACTCCTTCAGCACCGGCAAGACGTTCGCGACGCGGACATTCAATACGGCGAAGAACCCCTTCGCGGCCAAACGGCAGTCCAGCGACTCCACCGCTGTCCCGGCCACCGGGATCGGGATGGAGACTGTCGTGAGGCATCGCGAGGAACGTCACCCACCGGCCTCGGGTGAGGGCCTCCGTCCGTGAGATGAGCGTCTCCCGACACCCGATCGCCCTCCGACTCGAGCAGCACGTCGGCCGCGGAACGCGGCTGCTCGCGACCGTCATGCTGCTCCCGCTGGTCGACGGCATCTTCCCGGCGCTCGTGCTCGCGGGCGGCGTCGACGACCTCACGGGCATCCTCGAGGTCGGCCTGCTCGTCTTCGGGGGCAGCGCCACCGTCGCGGTCGTCCTCGCCGAGATGGACGGCACGCGCCGCGAACAGGTCGCCTCCGTCCTGCTCGTCGGTGTCGGCGTCGTTTCGCTGGCCGCCATCGAGGCCGCGCTCGCGCCGACCATCCGGACGCTCCTGAACCTCGAGATCTTCAGCCGCTTCGCCGCACTCGTCATCCTCGCGGTCGCCGCGAAGACCGCCTCCGCCACCGTCGGCGAGTACCTCCCCAGTCCGGCCATCATCATCGGCCTCGGGCTGGTGGCCAGCGCCGACCCCTCGGGCGCGACCCTCCGCCCCATCGCGGACCCGTGGCTCGTCGCCCGGGGGACGGCCGCGGGCGCCGTCGGCGTCGGGTTCGCGCTCGTCGTCGCCCTGTTCGGCCCGTGGCTCCGCGGCGTCGTCGACCTCGACCGCTTCCGCTTCGGTAGCGCGGTCGCGCTCGGCGTCCTGCCGCTCTCGCTGCTGGGGCTCATCCCCGAGAACGCGCCGCTCGCACTGGCCGTCCTGGGCGTCACCGCGCTGCTCGCGTTCGACCCGGACGACCGCGGCGCGCTGCTCGGTGGCGGCTCCGCGGACGACGACGAGGACGAGGTCGCCCCCGGCCCCATCGTCGCTGCTGACGGTGAGGGCGCAGCCGATACCGACGTCGAGCACCCGACGCAGAGCGTCTCCGGGGACGACATCGCCATCGAGAACGTCGATCCCGAGCGAGCACCCGGCGTCGGCACCGTGGCATCCGACGAGTCCGACGACGACGTCGACCACACGCCCGGCATCTCCGACGGCGACCGGGCGCCGTGGCTGTAATCCCGCGACACGTCGGCCCTCCCCTATCCCGACACGTCATCCCCGACGAACGCATCGGCCCTCCTCCCACCGGTATCCCAGCTCACCCGACGGTCGTCGCCACGCCCTTCGTCTGCCGGTAGTCACGGGCGAGGATGGTCGCCAGCCGGTCGACGAGCGCCCGCTCGTCGGCGGGAGCCCAGTCGCTCGGCTCCGTCACGGGAACCAGCAGGAACCCCCGTCCCGTCACCTCCTCGGCGTCGAGGTAGCGCTCCGCGTCCGGGTAGCGGATGCCGAACGGGTTGGACACCTCCGTCGTGACGTCCTCCACACGGCAGGGTAGACGGGCCCGGACCACGAGCCTCGCGGGTCCGTGGGCGGCAGTCCCGGTCCGTCCCGCGACCGCCACAAGCGGGAAGCCCCCGGCGTCCGACGGACGGGCGATGACCGATTCCATGGACGCGACCGCGGCTGCCGGCAGTGACGTCCTCGACGTGGAGTACACCCACGAACACGTGGCACGCGTGCAGCTCGCGCGACCGGACGCGTTGAACGCCTACAACGAGCAGCTGTTGCACGACCTCGTCGAGACGCTCCGCTCGCTCGACGGAGCCACCAGGGTCCGGACGATCGTGCTGACCGGTGAGGGGAAGGGGTTCTGCGCGGGCGTCGACCTCGAGGACATGCCGCTCTCCGCCGAGCAGGACCTCGCGGAGTACGAGCGCGGCCTGGGCATGTTCCAGGAGGTGGTCGCGACGCTCCGGGGCATCGGCACGCCGGTCGTCGCCGCCGTCAACGGCTACGCGATGGGTGCCGGCTGCGACACGGCGCTCGCCTGCGACTTCCGCATCGCCGGCGAATCCGGGACGATGGCCGAGACCTTCGTCGACGTCGGGTTCGTCCCCGGCGACGGGGGCGCCTACCTGCTCCCGCGCATCGTCGGCGAGGCGAAGGCGAAGGAACTCATCATGACGGGGAAACACGTCTCCGGCGAGGAACTCGTGGAGTGGGGACTCGTCCGGGAGTGCGTGCCGGACGACGAACTGCAGGAGGTCGCGACCGATTTCGCGACGAAGCTGGCGTCCGGGCCGCCAGTGGCCGTCGCCGAATCGAAGGCGCTCGTCAACGAGGCGTTCGACGTCGACCTCGAGACGGCGCACGAGCACGCCACCAGGGCCCAGCGGATCTGCTCGCAGACCGCGGATCACGAGGAGGCAGTGCAGGCGTTCGCGGAGGACCGCGAGCCGGAGTTCGAGGGACGGTAGCCGCGCTCAGCCTGCGCCGGGGCGGCCGCGCGAGGCGACCAGCATCGCGGCGACGATCACCATGACCGCGGCGACCGCGGGGTAGGCGGCCACGGCGACGGCGACGGCCGGGACGACCGTGAAGGCGACCGCGTACCGGACCGGGGGTGCGCGTCGATACTGTGCGTGCGGTGCGTCGTTGCGTGCGTCTGCTTGCATCGTTGGAGGGGTGTCAGCGGGGCCGGCTGTCGGACCGGCTAGCCGTAGTCGGGCGCGTCGTCCCTGCTGTCGGGGGCGTACTCGACGGCGACGGCGTGGACCGCCTCGACGCCGAAAGTGTCGGCGACGTGGTCGGCCATCGCGTCGGCGTCGCGGTCGCCGAACGAGCCCTCGAGTCGGGCGGTCACGTCGACGTAGATGTCGAGCGAACCCGGGCGGATGAGGTCGATCTCGCCGACGTCGACCACCGTGGCGCCGTCGACGCCCGCCAGGACCCCGGTGACGCCGGCGGGCAGGTCCCCCATCTCGCCGCGGGGGACCCGGACCCGCGCGTCGGCCTCGACGGCGACCGCGGACGCATCGGCGGGCTCGTCCCGGTCTGGCGGGGTCGCGTCGTCGCGCTGCTCGTCCGCGTGCTCGTCCGTCGCTGCGTGCTCGGGGTGGGTACCGTACAGTGCCATGAGGGGACCGGGCGGGAGTCGAACCCGCGGCGCTCGCGCGCTCCACCGGGCGGTCCCGGGGCACTCCCCGGCGAGTGTGTCGCCGGGCAGTGATGCCTCTGGGCTGGGGGCGGGCCTGCGGCTGTTCGACCGACGACGGGCGGGCCCGTCGCCGGTGGGCGGTGAGTGACTCGGCCGGGGACGTGCTGCCGGCTGGGAACTGGGACACGAAGGAGAGCGTCGCACGCGGACCCTCGCGCCCCAGGGGCGCCGGGTCGGCCCCCGGCGGCCTATCGGGCCGCGAGCCGAGTGCGACGGGTGGCCACTGCGGACCACGCACCGTCGCTCCCGGCCGGAATCCCGGCAGCGATGCGCTCACCGAGAACGGCGAACGCGATGCTGCCGAGGGCGGCGGGCAGCGGGTAGCGACTGTGCGTGGTCATGGGTGGCCTCCGATCGTCCGTGGACCGGACGAACGTATCAGGGCGTGTAGTCGCCGGTGTATTAGTGTTTTCTCCGCCATGTGAGGCCATAACAACCGTCTCAGGAGGCGAATCTGCCATGCTTCGTCCAAGTCTGTAGGATAATGGACGAATCTGACGGGTTACCGCGGAACGGGATGCGGTGACCGCTCCGGGCGACGCGGTGATCGACGGCCGGTGACTCCGCTCCCGTCGCTCGCGCGCACCGGGCGCTGCCTCCCCTGGCGTGCTCGCAGCCCGGACGTCACCGGTAGGCAGTGGGGTCGCGGAACAGCTGCTGCTCGTCGACGACCAGCGAGCGGTCGATGTCGGCCACGCTGGTCCGCCCGGTCAGCCCCATCGTCAGGTCCATGTCCGCCACGAAGTTCTCACAGACCGCCCGGACGCCGTCCGCGCCGTCGATGGCGAGCCCGTAGACGTAGGGCCGGCCGAGGCAGACCGCGTCCGCGCCGAGGGCGAGCGCCTTCAGCGCCTCGGCCCCCCGACGGATGCCCGAGTCGAAGAGCACGTCCGCGTCGGTGTCCTCGAGGTCGGCGGCGACACGGGGCAGGGCCTCCAGCGCGCCGATGGCGCCGTCGACCTGCCGCCCGCCGTGGTTCGAGACGATGACCCCGTCGGCGCCGTGGTCGACCGCCCGCCGGGCGTCCGCCGGGTGGAGCAGCCCCTTCACCACGACCGGCAGGTCCGTCTGGTCGCCCAGCCAGTCCAGGTCCTCCCAGGTCAGCGTCGGGTCGCCGAACACGTCGAGGAAGGTCTGGATGGCGCCGAACTCGTTCTCCTCGGGCGGCTGGTCCAGCAGGTCGAGGAAGGTGTCGTCGGCGAGGTAGTTCGCCATCCCCTCCCCGTCCAGCTGCGGGACGTACCCCCGCGACAGGTCCCGTTCCTTCCAGCCCGGGACCGGCGTATCGACCGTGACGACGATGGCGTCGAAGCCTGCGTCCTCGGCCCGGTCGATGAAGCTCCGCGCGAGGTCGCGCTCCGAGGACCAGTAGAGCTGGAACCACTTCGGCGTCTCCCCGAGTTCGTCGGCCACGTCCTCCAGCGTCTCGGAGGCGACCGAGGAGAGGATGACCGGCATCCCGGCCTCGCGGGCGCCCTCGGCGGTCGCCACCTCGCCGTCCTCGTGGGCGATGGACTGGATGCCGATGGGCGCGAGCATGACCGGGTACGGGAGCTTCTGGCCGCAGACGTCCACCGAGAGGTCGCGCTCGCCCACGTCACGGAGGAACCGGGGCACGATGCGCCAGCGGTCGAACACCCGGCGGTTCCGGCCGACCGTGTTCTCCCCGCCGGCGCCCCCCGCGACGTAGCCCGCCGCGGCCTCGTCCATCACCTCGATGGCGGCTTCTTCGAGCGCCTCGAAACTGACGGGCACGTCGGGTTCGATGCCGGCGTGCCCGCTGACGAAGATCTCGCGCTGGCGCCGCTCGCCGATGTTGCCGTCGGACATATCCGGGCGTCGGGGTGGCGGGTACATAACTGTGGGCGGGCGACGGGGCGGGAGGGAGTCGAGGGGACTGCTAGAGTCCATACGCGCGCCGGAGGCGGCGGGGGGAGCCCGAACTGGAGCGAACCTCGGTCAGAACAGCGCGTCGTCGACGATCCGTGCGGGCCCTCCGACCTCCCAGACCCGGGTCGGGACGCCCAGGTCGTCGATGGCGGCCTGCACACGGTCGACGTCCTCCTCGGTCGTGTTCACGTAGACGGAGGCGCCGGTGTCCGTGGAGTAGTAGGCGTCGACGCCCTCCTCGCGGAGGTCACGGACCGTCTCGAAGATCTCCAGCGTCTCGGGCTGCCAGTAGACCCAGCCCGCGGGGCCCGTCATCGTCGTCGCGGCCAGCGAGAGGGAATCGTGCTCGGCCAGCTCGAACGCACGACCGAAGTCGGCCTCGCGAAGCGCGTCGCGCATCGTCTGGAGCTGCTCGTGGATGTGGGCCATCCGTGCCTCGAACATGTGGCTCGCCTCGGCCTCGTCGTGGGCCGCCTGGGTGTGCTTGAACGCCGGCACCTCGCAGCCGACGATGCGTAGCTCGTCCTCCAGGTCGGTCGCGAGACGGTGCGAGCGGCAGTCCTCGTCGTTGAGCCCGGCCGACAGGTCCGAGAACGCCCCCGTGACCGCGCGGGCGGCCGACGCCGACCCCCGCCGCGCGATGGCCGACACGGACGGTCGGTCGAGGTCGAGTCCGGCGGCCTCGCACGCTGCCCGGGCCAGCGCCGCGAACCCCGAGGCGGAGGAGCCAAAGCCGATGTTCGTCGGGAAGTTCGACTCGCTCTCCATCCGGATACGCCGGTCCTCGTCGGCCAGCTCGCGGACCCGGTCGACGACCGAACGGATGCGCTCGGCGCCCTGTCCCGTGACCACCTCACCGTCGACGACG
This sequence comes from Halobacteriales archaeon QS_4_70_19, assembly GCA_003020985.1. Classification (GTDB taxonomy): domain Archaea; phylum Halobacteriota; class Halobacteria; order Halobacteriales; family Haloarculaceae; genus Haloglomus. The sequence continues at coordinate 8,371 of PXRM01000004.1, forward strand.
TACCGGTCCGTCTCGCGCTCCTCGAACTGGACGGTCGTCCGCGTGCGCGAGGGTGCGGTGCAGACGCTGATGGAGTCGTGGTACGGCAACCGGAGGTCGTGGTCGCTCATCCCGTGGTACTTGACCAGCCCCTCGATGGGGTGGGCGACGGCGGTGGCCTTCATGCCCGTCTCCCGGCGTGGCGGTCGCTTCAGGCTTCGGATTCCGGGGCGCCCCCGTCTTGTCTGGCCAGATTATCACGAAATAGCCGCTTTCCGAATTCTCTTCCCGAAATTAATCCATAATATCGGAAATAAATTCGAAACCGCCCGGAGAACCACCTTCCGTGGTGGCCGCTAGTCGCCCTGCTGGTAGAGGCAGAGCGCGTGCTCCTCCGTCAGGTCGTTGAGCGCGTCCCCGAGTTCGTCGACGGTGGCCTCCGCAGCGGTCGGACTCGGTTCGGTGAAGCAGGCGATCCCCGGGTACGAGAGCGGTCGCGGGTCCGCCCGGTCGGTCGGTTCACCGAGGAAGTCGAGGTCGCTGGTGAGGCGGGTCGGACCGTCAGCAGGAACTCGTGGCGGCCCAGCGACCCGTTCGTGACCGGAGAGGTGAAGCCGGCCTCGAAGTGCGAGACCCCGCGCCGACGGAGGTGGTTGATCAGCGCGTAGTAGGGGTTGCCGATCATCAGGAGGAACCGGCGGTGCGAGGGGTACTCCACGATGCCGAACTCCTCGCACTGGCGCTCGCCGTGGTAGGTGCGCCGGTGGGAACCGAACCAGCGGGGGCGCCCGCCGACCGCGCGCAGGAGGGGGTAGACGGCGGCCCCGTACCGGCGGTACCACGTCCTGCTGGAGAAGGCGAGCAGGTTGGGGACGTGGGTCGGTTCCGGGAGGTCGCGCTCGTAGGCGGCCGCGAGCGGCCCCGGCAGGAGCCGTTCGAGCATATGCTTCCAGCGATGACGGCGGAGGGTAAAACGGTACGGGCTGCAGGTCGACTGGCGACCTGGCGCCCCTGTCAGGGCCAGGTGCCGCCCTCCCGGTAGGCCTTGAGGACCCGCTCGAGGCCGACGACGTAGGCGGCCGTCCGGAAGTTCGGCAGGTCGCGTTCCTCGTAGGCCGCGACCAGCCCGTCGAAGGCGTCGACGATGTGGCGTTCCAGTTCCTCGTTGACCTTCTCCTCGGCCCAGTAGAACCGCTGGCGGTTCTGGACCCACTCGAAGTACGACACGGTGACGCCGCCGGCGTTCGCGAGGATGTCCGGGAAGACGTGGACGCCGCGCTCGGTGAGCACGTCGTCGGCGTCGGGCGTGAGCGGCCCGTTCGCGGCCTCGACAACGACGTCGGCCTGCACGTCGCCGGCGAGGTCATCGTCGATGGCGTTCTCCAGCGCGGCCGGGATGAGCAGGTCGACGTCGAGCGTCAGCAGGTCCTCGTTCGTCAGCTCCTCCTCCGCGTTCTCGTAGCCGCTCACGGCGTCCGTCTCGTCCTTGAACCCGCGGGCGCCGGCGGCGTCGATGCCGGCCTCGTTGTAGACGGCGCCCGAGGAGTCGGAGACGGCGACGACGTTCGTCCCGAGTTCCGACTCGAGCAGCCGGGCAGCGACCGACCCCGCGTTGCCGTAGCCCTGGACGGCGACGGTGGCGTCCTCGATGGACTTCCCGAGGTAGTCGAACGCCTCGCGGGCGGTCAGCATCACCGAGCGGCCGGTCGCCTCGACGCGGCCCTCGCTCCCGCCGGAGTCGATGGCCTTTCCGGTGATGACGCCCGGTGCGGTGGTGTTCTCCAGCGTCTCGTAGGTGTCCTTGATCCAGTTCATCTCCCGCTGGCCCGTGTTCACGTCCGGGGCGGGGATGTCCATGTCCTCGCCGACGATGGGCCGGAGTTCCTCGGCGAACGAGCGTGTGAGCCGTTCCAGCTCGGCCATCGAGAGCGTACGCGGGTCGACCGCGATGCCGCCCTTCCCGCCGCCGTACGGGATGTCGACGACGGCGGTCTTGTAGACCATCCACCCGGAGAGCGCCTTCACCTCGTCGCGGTCGACACCGGGGTGGTAGCGGATGCCGCCCTTGTACGGTCCACGGTCGCCGTTGAACTGCGACCGGTAGGCCTTGAAGGTGTCCAGCGAGCCGTCGTCGCGCTCGATGGTGAGGTTCGTCTCCAGCAGCCGCTCCGGGCGAGAGAGCCGACGGAGTTCCCCCTCGTCGGCGTCGACGTACGCCGCGGCGTCACGGATCTGCTCCTGCAGGGACTCGAAGGGATTCGCCTCCTCGGACATGTCTTGGGCCGACAGCCGTGTAGGGTATAAGCCTGCGGGGTGTGTCTGCCACGCTCCGCCCCGGTGGGGTTCCCGGTCGTTCAGGCGGGATCATCCGGCCAGACGCCGGCCGCCTCGGCCCGGTCGCGGACCTGCTCGGCCCGCGCGACCAGCGGGGCGTCGATCATCTCGTCGTCGACCCGGAACACGCCGACGCCGTCGGCCTCGGCCTCAGCGGCAGCCCCGAGAACCCTGTGGGCCCACTCGATGCGCTCCTCGTCGGGTGTGAAGGCGTCGTTCACCACCGGCACCTGGGCCGGGTGGATGCACATCTTCCCGTCGAACCCGAGTCCGAGTGCGAACGCCGTCTCCTCGGCCAGCGCCGCCGACTCGCCGATGTCGGTGAAGACGGTATCCAGCGCGTCCACGCCGGTCGCGGCGGCCGCGAGGACGACCTGCTGGCGGGCGTGGAGCACCTCCGTCCCCTCGCGGGTCCGGCTCGCGCCGATGTCCGCGGAGAGGTCTTCGGCGCCGAACGCGACTGCCTCGACCGGCTCCGTCGCGGCGATGGCCTCGGCGTGGAGGATGCCCGCCGCCGACTCGCAGAGCGCGATGATCGGGCGTTCGGCGCGGCGTGTGGCGAGCAGGTCGTCGAGGACGCGGATGTCCTCCGCGCGCTCCGCCTTCGGGAGCATCACCGCGTCGAGTCGTGGCTCCCCCCGGAGGACCGCCTTCAGGTCCGCGGCCGTCACGTCACGGTCGGCCGCCGGGGGGTTCACCCGGACGCAGATTTCGCACGACGGGTCGAACCCCGGGTCCGTGAGTACCTCGCTGATCGCCTCCCGGGCCTCGGCCTTCGCCCCGGGAGCAACGCCATCCTCGAGGTCGAAGACGACCACGTCGGCTCCCGACTCGGGGGCCTTCCGCATCAGTTCCGGCTGGTCGCCGGGCGAGAACAGGACGCTGCGTCGTGCCATGTCTCCGCCCTCGCCGCCGGAGCACTTCAATGCGCTCGGTGTGCGAGAGCAGGCCCCGGCAGCGAGGCAGCGACCGCCGGCTCCCGGAGGAGGTTAGTGACCGGGGAGCGAACGGCGGCACATGACGCGCCGGGTCGGAGTCGTCGTCAACCCCATCGCCGGGATGGGCGGTCGGGTCGGGCTGAAGGGCACCGACAACAAGGTCGAGGAGGCCCGGCGTCGCGGTGCCGAGCCCCGGGCGGCTGGCCGCGCCGCCGAGGCCCTCGAACATCTCCGCCGGCAGGGGGCGGACCTGAAGCTGCTCGTCTGGGGCGGTCGGATGGGCGAGGACCCGGCCGTCGCTGCCGGCTTCGACCCCGAGGAGCTGACGGTGCCCGGCGAACCTACCGACCCGGAGGAGACGGGCGCCGCCGATACCCGGGCGGCCACACGCGCGTTCGTCGACCACGGCGTGGACCTCCTCCTGTTCGTCGGCGGCGACGGCACCGCCGTCGACGTGGCCGAGACGCTGGACGAACTGGACGGCGACGTCCCGATGCTCGGCGTCCCGGCCGGCGTGAAGGTGTACTCGTCGGTGTTCGCGGTGACACCGCGCGCGGCCGGTCGGCTGGCCGCGACGTTCGACCGCGTCGAGACACGCGAGGTCAACGACATCGACGAGGACGCCTACCGCGGGGGCGACGTCCGGACGGACCTGAAGGCCCTCGCCAGCGTCCCGGTCGGCGAGGAGCTGCAGTCCTCGAAGCAGATCGGCGGGGGGTCCGTCGAGGCGCTCGCACAGGCCGTCGCGGCCGAGATCCGCGAGGACGGGGGGACGACCTGCGTCCTCGGTCCCGGCTCGACGGTCGACGCGGTGAAGACGGAACTCGGCTTCGACGGCTCACCGCTGGGCGTCGACGTCTGGCGGGACGGCGAGGTGCTGGTCCGGGACGCCGGCGAGTCGGACATCCTCGCGAACCTGGGCGAGGAGAACGGCATCGTGGTCTCCCCCATCGGCGGGCAGGGGTTCGTCTTCGGCCGCGGGAACCCGCAGATCTCCCCGCCGGTCATCCGCCAGTGCGACGTGACCGCGGTCGCCTCCTCCCGGAAGCTGGACGAGACGGGCGTCCTCCGCGTCGACACCGGGGACACGGACCTCGACGAGGAGCTCCGCGGCTGGCAGCGCGTCCGCGTCGGCAAGTTCGAGCGCCGGCTGATGGAGGTCGTGTGAGGAGGCCCCGGCGGGGTGAGTGTCACCGGGCAGGCGACGCTTCGCCGTCGAGGTGTGTGGACCGTTCTCCCTTAGCCGCGGGGGCAGAATCCACCGCGAGTATAACCATACCCCCCTATCACGGCTCTTCCTGATACTGTATAGTGAACATTAAGGTGTCCGCCGTCGAGGGGACGGTATGGAAACCCGAAAGGTGCAGCGCCTGGGCCCCTCGACGCTGGCGATGACGCTGCCGGCCGAGTGGGCGAAGGCACAGGACGTGGAGAAGGGCGACGAGGTCTCGCTCCGAATCGGCTCGAAGGGGACGCTGACGGTGATGCCCGAGTCCCTCCAGCAGGAGGAGTCCGAGGCGGTCATCCACGCCGGCGAACTCGACGCCGACGCCGTCGAGCGCGCCATCCTCGCGCAGTACGTGCTCGGCCGGCGCGTCATCCACGTCGAGGTCGAGGCGGGCGGCACCCTCGACTCCGCGACCATCAACGCCGTCTACAACGCCGAGACCCAACTGATGGGGCTGGGTGTCATCGAGGAGACGCCCGAGCGCATCGCCATCCGCTGCTCCGTCGACCCGGAGGACTTCACGCTCGACAACCTGCTGACGCGGCTGGAGTCGACGGGCAGCACGATGCGGAACGAAGCCATCAAGGCGCTCGCGCACGGCACCCCGGACCTCGCACAGCGGGCCCTCAACCGCGAGCGGCAGGCCAACAAGATCTTCGTCCTCCTCCTGCGGCTCATCTTCACCTCCTACCAGAATCCGAACCTCGCCCGCGCCGTCGGGCTGGAAGGGGGGTTCCCGCTCATCGGCTACCGCTCCATCGCGAAGAACCTCGAACTGACCGCCGACAACGCCGAGGACATCGCCGAGATCGTCCTCGAGGCGGAGGGCCACTCCCTGCAGGTCGACCAGGCCACGACGCGGCGCATCCGTGATTTCACCGACGACGTCAACGAGATCACCGAGAAGGGCGTCGAGGCCGCCGTCCAGCGCGACTACGACATCGCCATCGAGGTCCGCGAACTGTTCCACCGGATCGAGGACCGCGAGCGAGAGATCCTCAGCGACCTCGACGAGATGCCCAACGAGGACCTCCTGCAGGTCCGCGAGGTGCTCGTCAGCCTCGGGCAGACCGCCCAGTACGCGGTCCGGAACGCCGAGATCGCGACGAACCTCGCGCTCAACAAGGATTCCGGGTACGTCAGCATCACGTGACGTAGTTCGCGGGTTACGGTCGTACTGTTCGGATTTTCCGATACTGCCCGACGTTATCGACCTGTAGTGGTCACAGCGAGTCGCAGAACGACGCGACCAGCCGCTCCCCGACGCTGGTGAGGATGGACTCCGGGTGGAACTGGACGCCCGCGTGAGGTCGGTTCCGGTGGCGGACGCCCATCACCACCTCGCGTCCGGCGGCCGCGGTCTCCGCCCCCGACTGCGCCGACCCCTCGGTCCAGGCAGTCTCTACGAGCACGTCCGGCAGGTCCTCGCGCTCCACAGCCAGCGAGTGGTAGCGCCCGACGTCGAAGCGGTCCGGGAGGCCCGCGAAGACGCCGCTGCCGTCGTGGCGCACGGTCGAGGGCTTCCCGTGGACGACGGCCGGCGCGTGGCCGACGGCGGCGCCGTTGGCAGCACAGAGGGCCTGGTGGCCGAGACAGACTCCCAGCGTCGGGGAGGAGAGGTCGCGGAAGACGGGGACCGAGACGCCCGCGTCCGCGGGCGTCCCTGGCCCGGGCGAGACGACGATGCCGTCCGGGTCCAGCGACCGGATGCCGTCAACGTCGACCGCGTCGTTCCGCCGGACGAGGACCTCCGCGTGCGTGCCCACGTACTGCACGAGGTTGTACGCGAACGAGTCGTAGTTGTCCACGACGAGGACCGTGGGCTCGTCGCACTCGGCCTCCCTGCCAGCGGCGTCGACACCGGCTCCCGGGGTCACTCCGCCGACACCTCCTCGATGGTGAGGTCGGCATCCGCGAGCGCCTCGTCGACGGCGGTCACGAGGGCACGGCCCTTCGCGAGGGTCTCGTCGTACTCCGCGTCGGGTTCGGAGTCGTGGACGACCCCCGCGCCGACGCGGAGCGCGTACTGGTCGTCCGTCCGGACGAGCGTCCGGATGACGATGTTGCAGGTCGCGCGCCCGTCGAAGCCGAAGACTCCGACGCTCCCGGTGTACGGCCCACGCCGGGTCGCCTCCACCTCGTCGATGAGTGTCATCGTCTTCGGCTTCGGCGCGCCGGTGACGGTGCCGCCGGGGAACGTCGCGGCGAGCGCGCCGGCCACGTCGTACCCCTCGCGGAGCCGCCCCTCGACGAGCGAGACGAGGTGCATCACCTCGGCGTACCGGTCGACGCGGCGGTACTCCCGCACGTCGACGGTGCCAAAGTCGGAGACCTTCCCGAGGTCGTTGCGCTCCAAGTCGATCAGCATCGCGTGCTCGGCGCGTTCCTTCTCGTCGTCCGTGAGGTCACGTTCCAGCGCCCGGTCCGCCTCGGCGGTGTCGCCCCGCGGGCGTGTCCCGGCGATGGGTTCGGTGAGCAGGCGGGTGCCGTTCCCGTCCGGTTCGACGTCCAGCAGCAGTTCGGGCGAGGCGCTGACGAGGTCGACGCCCGGGAACTCCAGTAGCGACGAGTACGGCGCCGGGTTCACCCGCCGGAGCGCGGCGTACGCGTCGACCGGGTGGACGGCGGCGGGCGCGACGAGCCGCTGCGAGACGTTCGCCTGGAAGGTGTCGCCGTCGCGGACGTGGCGCTTTATGCGACGGACGCGCCGGCGGAACGCCGCGCGACCACACTCGCTCTCGAAGGTCGACCGCTCGGCGCGGACCGGCGGCGGGCCCACGCCGGGGTGGTCCCCGCGTTCGATGCGTTCGACGAGGTCCATCGCCCGCGCCCGACCGTACTCGTACGCGGCGGTCGCATCGGCGTGCTCGTCCAGCCGCGGACAGGCGGTCACGCGCAGGCTCGTCCGCTCGCCGCGGGGCTCCCGCCAGGCCGCGACGCGGTCGAAGACGGCGAGCTGCATCCGGGGCAGCCCGCGGTCGTCGACGGTGGTGTCCGGTAGCTCCTCCAGCTCCCGGACCACGTCGTAGGAGAGCCAGCCGAACGCCCCGCAGGGGTACGGCACGTCGCAGTCACCCCGGACGAGCGTCTCGCCGTCGAGCACGCTACGGAGGGTTTCCAGTGTCGGCGACCGGGGTGGGTCGAACGGTCCCGGTGCCGCCCCGTCGTCGCCACCGCCGTTCGTGTCCAGCGACACCGCGTCCGGACCGACCTGCACGCGGGAGACGGGGTCGACGGCGAAGTAGCCCCACCCCTCCTGCCCGCCGGTCGTCTCCAGAAGGACCCCGCCTGGCCCGTCGCGAGCCCGGCGGTACGCGCCGAAGGGGTCGGCCACGTCCACCCGGACCTCGACCGGGACACGCGCGTGGTCGGGTGCCGTCCGGGCGGCCCGTTCGAACGCCGCTCTGCCGGTGACGACCCCCGTCATCGCCTGGGGAGTGGCGGCCGGTGGCTAACCGTCTTGCGGTCCCGAGGGGTCCGCCGCCGCGCCGGCCAGCCCGCCCTCGAACCCCGCCACCGGCTCGTAGTCGGTCTCGCACGGCTTCCCGTCGGCGTACTCGTAGACCGCCCCCTCGGGTCCGAGCCGGAGCAGCGAGGAGGACTGGGTACCGAAGCCGTCGCCGTGGATGCAGCGGCCGTACCCGTGGTCACCGAGCACTGCCGCGGCGCGGTCGGTCCACTCGGGAGCACTCCCGCCCGGCTCGGGGCGGAGCGTCTGCCGGACGCGGTCCGTGTCCTCGGCCTGCTGGACCCCCGTGTCGGGGCGGTGCTCCGGGACGAAGTAGTTCCCGTCCCAGCCCACGTTGACGACCACGTGGACGCCCGGGCGCAGGTTGCGGACCTGGAGGTGCCCGTCCCACGCGAGGAGGATAGCGGCGTCCGCGTCGGCGACGACGAGGTGGAACGGGTCGTAGTCGCCCCCCTCGACCGCCCGTGGCTTCCACCGGTTCGTGATGCCGACGAACAGCCCGGCCTCGTTGTACCCGATCCAGGTCCCGCCCGCCCGTTCGTCGCGGGGCGCGACGTACCGGAGTTCGGGGTCCACGGTTTCGCCGGCCGTTTCCGGCGACGAGGGGTCCGAACCGTCACGGATGGCGGGGGAGCTGGTGGGGCGCTCGTCGGCCTCGTCGCGGTTAGCCGCAACCGCGATGGGCGTGTTCTCGAACGCCTGCCAGGCGAGGATGAGCGTACACACGAGCGGCCGTACGTCACCCTGTCGGATAAATCCGCGCGGCGCCGAGCGGTGCCCTCGCCGGCACGACCACTTCCACCGTGCGGCGAACGGTAATACGGGGTGGGGCACCACGGTCCCCGCATGACCGATTCGGACTCGGAACTCGGCGACTTCACGGAGTTCACCACCGACGACGGGGCCGAGCCCGAGGCGGCCGACACGACGGACGGGGGCGACGACCGGCCGGATTCGGGGGGCGCCACGTCCGGGCCGCCCGACGACTCCGCGGGTGGCGCCAGGGGCGATGCCGACCAGTTCGACGACATGCCCGCATCGCCGGCCGGCAGCGACCGGGGGCTCGGGACGCTCTCGGCCTCCGAGGGGCTCGTCATCAGCGAGGACGAGCGCGACACGCGGCTCAAGGCGTACGTCACCGTGAACAACCGCTCGCGGGCCCGCATCGGGAAGTACCTCGTCGCGCCGTATCCGGACGGGGAGCGGCTGTTCGCGCGCATCACGGCCCTGGAGTACGCCCAGGAGTTCCGCTCGGACGACGCCACCGAGATTCACGCGCGACGGGCGATGCGACAGGACGCCGTCGACGAGCGCGACTACAAGTTCATGGCCACGCTGGAGCCGCTCTCGGTGCTCTATCGGGAGGGCGGCGACCTCCGGCGCCGGATGGCCGACCGGGTGCCCCGACCGGAGACCGTCGTCCGCGAGGCGACCGACGAAACCGAGATCAAGACCGGCCTGAAGATCCCGGAGGACGGCGTCTTCCTCGGGCATCTGGCGGTCGGCGGCGAGAAGGTCCGTACCGGGGCGTCACCCCCCACCGTCGACTACCGGCTCTCGGACTCGTACAAGTCGGGCGATCCCCTGATCTTCCGGCACGCGCTCGTCGCCGGCGGGACCGGCTCCGGGAAGACCCACGCCACGAAGAACGTCCTGCGGCAGTACCTCGGGCGCACGTACGAGATGGACGATGACCGCACTCCCGGCGTCGCCGTGGTCCAGTTCGACCCGCAGGACGAGTACGCCCAGATGCACGACGACAACCCCGACCTCACCGACGAGGACGCCCGCCGCTACGAGCGCGAGGGGCTCCGATTCGGCGGCTACGACGACACGAAGGCGTTCGTCCCGCAGGTCGGGTCGGCCGGCTACTCCGGCGGCCACCACCGCGCCGAGCAGGTCCCGTTCACGGTGCCGTTCTCGATGGTGCGCGAACGGCCCTGGCTCGTCGCCTCCGCGGGACTGAACGACAACCAGTACCCCGCGCTCCAGCGGCTCCTGGAGCGGTTCTTTCGGCAGCGCGGCGACGACGGCACCTACGACGAGTTCACGAGCTTCCTCGACGACCCGGCGCTGCGCGAGGAGCTCCACGAGTCCGGCCAGGTCCACGAGGCCACCTTCGACGCGGTCCGGCGGCGGGCCTACGGCTTCGGGGACGTCTTCGACCAGGACGCCCGCCCCATCACCGACCTCGTCAACGAGTTCGTCCGACCTGGTGGGCTCTCGACCGTCCCGACCTACCACATCACCTCGTCGCGCGAGGCGACCACCGTCGTCCTCGCCGTCGCCTCCCTGCTCGTCGACCAGAAGCTCTCGAACGACCCGACGTACGCCCGCATCAAGGAGACCCCCCTCGTCGTCGGGATGGACGAGGCCCACAACTTCCTGACCGACGCCGACAGCGTCCAGGCCCGGAAGGTAGTCTCGACGTTCTCGGAGGCCGCCAAGCAGGGCCGCAAGGAGCGGCTCGGGCTCTTCCTCATCACCCAGGACCCACAGGACGTCGCCGACCCCATCTTCAAGCAGGTGAACACCCGGCTCGTCCTCAATCTCGGCGACGAGGATGCCGTCTCCGCGGTCAACCTCCCGACCGCGCTGGAGGGGAAGGTACCGTACTTCGAGAAGGGCCAGATGGCGGTCCACTCGCCGGACAACTCCGAACCCGTCGAGCTCATCGGCCTCTCGAACTGCCTCACGAACCACGGCCGGGACTGAGCGGGGGATGTCAGTTTCGTCCAGAGCGTCCGTGTTCGGATTTTATACCATTGTTAACGGTCCAAGAGTCAGAATTTTCCAGTAACATCCGCAGTTTGACGATAGTTCCGCGTCCGGATCGGCTCGGGGACGGCAACGCCTCGCAGGACCGCTCCCGCCATCGACCGGCCACCGTACGGACCCGCGCTCACCGAGTTGAGCGGGATGTAGCTTTATCCGTAACCCGTTCGCAGGGGGGGTATGAGCGACGACGACGCCCCCCGGTTCGACTTCCCGGGGGCGTTCGACCTGTCGGGCGAAGTCGCCGTCGTCACCGGTGGGTCCCGCGGAATCGGTCGTGCCATCGCACACGGCCTCGCTGCCGCCGGCGCCGACGTGGCACCGGTTTCCCGGACCGCGGCCGACGTCGAGCGCGTCGCCGGGGAACTGGCCGACTACGGCGTCGAGACCTGCGTCACGACCGCCGACGTGGCCGACCAGGCGGACGTGACGGACTGCTTCGAGACGGTCGCCGGGGAGCTGGGCCAGCCGTCCGTGGTCGTCAACAACGCCGGCATCAACCCGGAAGCGGCGCTGGGGACGCCCGACCGCGTAGATGCGACGGGTTTCGATCAGGTTAACGACGTTAACCTCCGCGGCGCATACGCCTGTGCCCACGCCGCTGCCGAGCATCTGGAGACGACCGGCGGATCGCTCGTGAACGTCGCGAGCGTCGGTGGCCTCGTCGGTCTCCCCCGCCAACACCCGTACGTGGCGTCGAAACACGGGCTCGTCGGCCTCACCAGGAGCCTTGCCCTGGACTGGGCACCGGCGGTTCGGGCGAACTGTCTCGCGCCGGGGTACGTCGCCACGGAACTGACGGCCGACCTGACGGGGAACGAGGAGCTGGCGGCCTCCATCCGGGACCGGACGCCCCTGGATCGGTTCGCCGAGCCGAAGGAGGTCGCCGCCCCCGCCGTCTTCCTCGCGTCGTCGGCCGCGAGCTATCTCACTGGTGCGACCATCGCCGTGGACGGCGGCTGGACGGCCCGATAGGCCGTTCGTGCCGTCTGCCCGCTCGCTACGTACGGCCCGAAAATCCATATATGGTACCCGGTCCACGACGGCCCCACACCTTTATATGAAACCTGGGCCAACGTGCCCTCGGAATGGCTAACGATGGAAACCAGCGCGGTACGGATGCGAACGAGGCAGCGAATGATCTCGGAAGTGACCGACGGACGTTCCTGAAGGCGACGGGTCTGGGCGCGACCGGCGTCGCTGCCGGCCTCGCCGGCTGTACCGGCCCCTCGGACGGCGACGGCGGCGACGGTGGCGGCGGTGGCGACGGCGGCGGCGGCGAAATCCCGGAGACGATCCGTGTGGGTGCGCTCGGTCCCGCGGAGGCACCGTTCGGCTCGTCCATCCTGAACAGCGCGGAGCTGGCCGCTCAGGAGATCAACGACAACGGCGGCGTCGGTGACAAGGGTGCCACCATCGAGGTCACCACTGGCGACACGAAGGACGACCCGGGGACGGCGCGTCAGCGATACGGCGAGATGACTAGCGGCGGTGACGCGGCCCACGTTACGACCGGCATCTTCGGCTCCGAACAGCTGCTGGCACTGATGGGCAACATCGCCGACAAGGAGACAGTGCATCTGAGCACTGGCGCCGCAACGCCCGAGGCCCCCGCGAAGCTCCAGGACAACTACGAGCGGTTCAAGTACTGGTTCCGCGCCGGCCCGGTCAACTCCACGTTCCTCGGCGACAGCCTCGTCCAGTACGCGGCGGAGCGCTTCGAGAAGATGGGCTGGGAGAAGGTCGCCTTCGTCGCGGAGGACTTCAAGTGGACCGAGCCGGTCACACAGACGATCGAGGACCGGCTCGCCGACGAGGCCGGCGTCGAGGTCACCTCCGTCCGTCGCGTGGCCGAGGGAACCGAGGACTTCAGCCCCATCTACGACCAGCTCGAGAGCGAGGACATCGACGGCTGCTACACCGCGCTGGCACACATCGGTAACACGTCGCTGGTCCAGTGGGCCAAGCAGAAGCGGCCGTTCGGCTACGGCGGCATCCACGTCCCGACGCAGCTCCCCTCCTACTACGAGGCGACCAAGGGAGCCGCCATCGCGACGTTCAGCCAGACGACGGCGACCCCGACCTCCGAGATCACCGAGAAGACGGTGCCGTACGCCAACGCGTACAAGGAGAACTACGACAAGTTCCCCGTCTACAGCGGCTACAGCACCTACGACGCGGTGTACATGCTGAAAAAGGCCATCGAAGAGGCCGGCAGCGTCAACGGCGACGACCTGGTGACCGCGCTCGAGGAGATGTCACACACCGGTACGTCCGGCCAACTGGAGTTCTACGGGGCGGACGAGGAGTTCCCACACGACCTGAAGTACGGACCCGAACTCGCGCAGGGCGTCTACTTCCAGTGGCAGGCCGACTCCGAGGGTGAGGGCGTGCAGGAGGTCATCTGGCCCGACGAACTCGCCACGACGGAGTACAAGTCGCCACCCTGGGTGTAACACGTACTCCCAGGCGCTGTACCGGTCACAGACAAACGTTTAACACTACTCGATGATCGTCAGTACACATGGCAGTTAGTCCAGTTACGGTCGGAGTTAACGTGCTCCTCCTCGGGGCGCTATACGCCATCGTAGCGATCGGGTTCACCCTCATCTTCGGAGTCGGTGGAATCCTGAACCTCGCACACGGGGCCTTCCTCACTGTGGGCGGGTACACCGCGTACTACCTCGTCAACGCCGGTATCCCGGTGTGGGTGACCGTCCCGGTCGCGGGCATCGTCACCGCGATCGGCGGCGTCGCGCTCTACAAGGGGATACTGAAGAAGGTCGCTGACAACCCGGTCTCGGTGCTCATCCTCTCGTTGGTGGCCGGACTCATCGTCGAGCAGGTCTTCCTCGTGCTGGAAGGTGCCCAGCCGCTAGTCGTGCCTGGCATCGTCGAGGGGGGTATCGGCATCCTCGGTGACAACGTCGAGCTCAACCGGCTCGTGGTGTTCGTAGTCAGTTGGCTCGTCATCGGCGCGCTGTTCTACTTCGTCAACGAGACGAAGACCGGACAGGCCATCCTGGCCACCTCGATGTCCCGGAAGGGGGCAGCGATCGTCGGTATCGACGCCGACAACGTGTTCACCCTGACCTGGATCGTGGCCGCAGGACTGGCCGGCGTCGCCGGTGTGTTCCTGGCGACCTTCCAGACGGTCACGCCGCTGATGGGGCGGACGCCGCTGTTGCTGTCGTTCTCCATCGTCGTCCTCGGCGGCCTGGGGTCGATACGGGGCAGCGTCATCGGCGCCTACCTCATCAGCTTCCTCGACCAGATCACCGTCCAGTACGTCAGTCCGCGGCTGGCCGGCATCTCCGGCCTCGTCGTACTGGTCGCAGTGCTCCTCGTCCGCCCCGAGGGACTGTTCGGGCGGGAGCTCACGGAGGGGTAACATGGGGGCAGAGACCTCCGAGGCTCCGGCGAGCGACGAGGAGTTCGAAGAGCGGACCCTGGCCGAGATCATGGATCCGCGCGAGTTCGGCTGGCCAACCCGGCTGGGACTCGTCGGCCTCGCCACGCTCGCGGTCCTGCCGGTTCTGCGCGGCTACGGGTTCCTGGGTATCGTGGTCAACTCGCAACTGCTCACGAACATCACCGGCGCGATGTTCTTCGCCGTCTTCGCGATGTCCTGGGACATGCAGTCGGGTTACACCGGCGAGATCTCCTTCGGACACGGGCTGTTCTTCGGCGTCGGCGGGTACGCGAGTGCCATTCTCCAGACCCAACTGGGTATGGACCTGCTGGTGACCATCCCGCTGGGGATGGTGGCAGCCGCCGTCGCGGGGCTGCTCATCGGGTTCCCGTCGCTCCGGCTACAGGGCCCGTACTTCTCGCTCATCACGCTGGTGACGCCCATCATCCTCATCGGGCTGTTCACCTTCGCCCCCGACATTACGGGCGGCGCGACCGGGCTGTTCACCGAGCCCCTCACCTCGGGGGCGGTGGAGGGGTACGTCATCGCGCTCGTCCTGTTCCTCGGTTCGCTGGGCCTCTTCCTGGCGATCACGCGCTCGGACGCGGGCATCGTCCTCACGGCCATCCGCGAGGACGAACTGGCGGTAGAGGCCGCAGGGCTGAACCCGGCGAAGTTCAAGCTGTTCTCGTTCGTGCTGTCCGGTCTCGTCGGCGGACTGGCGGGCGCACTGTTCGTCCACACGTACGCGGGCGGCTTCGTCGCACCGAGCGACCTGCTCGCGCTGGTCATCAGCATCGAGGTCATCATCGCCTCCATCCTCGGCGGCATCGGGACCATCACCGGGGCCGCCATCGGCGGCCTCTTCCTGTTCCTCTTCCGGGCCTACATCGCGCAGGTCGACCTGACGGTTCCGGTCGTGGGCGTCCCGATCAACGAAATCTACTTCCTGCTGTTCACCGTCGCGACGCTAGTCGTCCTCTTTTTCGTACCCGAGGGCGTCGTCACCCGCATCCTGATGCGGGCCCGGAGACGTGCCGACACGGAGGACGACGACGAGGGGCCCGACGTCGCGGCCGACGGCGGCTGGACCGAGGGCGAACCGACGACCCTCGAGCGTATCGTCGCGAAGTTCGTCCGCGAACTCCGCGAACTGACCGGTGACCGAGGTGACGACCTATGAGTGCGGACTCGGCGACCGACAGCAGCATCGAGACCGACACGGCCACCGGCGAGAGCGACCGGTACGGCCCGGACGACGGCGTCCTCGTCGTCGACGGGTTGACCAAACGGTTCGGTGGACTCGTGGCCGTCGACGACCTGTCGTTCGCCGTCGAGAAACGGGAGATCCTCGGCTTCATCGGCCCGAACGGGGCCGGGAAGTCGACCACGTTCAACTGCATCACCGGCGTCTACCCCCCGACCGAGGGAACCGTCTACTACGACGGGCAGGACGTGACTAACTCCGCGTTCCACCGGATGGTCCAGAACGGGATGGCCCGGACGTTCCAGGAGTTCCGGCCGCTGGAGGACCGCTCGGTCGTCGACAACATCCAGATCTCGCTGGTCCCCGACCGCCTGTTCTCGACCTCCGGCCTGCGGGGTCGGACACGCGCGAAAGCGGTGGAACTCTGCGAACGCGTCGGACTGGGTGGGCGGCTCCACCAGGCCCCGGACGAACTCCCCCACGCCGACATGATACGGCTCGAGCTGGGTCGTGCCCTGGCGACCGACCCGGACGTCCTGCTGGTCGACGAGCCGTTCGCCGGCCTCGCCGAGGAGGACATCGCGGAGATCTCGACCCTGCTGCGGAACCTCCGCGACCAGGGGACGACGTTCATCGTCGTCGACCACAACATGCGTGGCCTGCTCCAGCTGATCGACCGGGCGATCGTCATCAATTTCGGTGAGAGGATCGCCGACGGCACGCCCGAGGAGATCACGGAGGACCCGGCCGTGCGGAAGGCCTACCTCGGTTCCGAGGACTGACCGCGGCGCCGGCGGCTCTCGTACTCTCTCTTGCAAGAAAGAGCAGAGATAGATGGGAAACATCCGGAGTTTCCGATCAGAGCCCCGGAATTCATAAGAATAACCGGGCTTACGGCTCCAGGTTGTGGGGGTCCACCGCGGGAATCCGGGACGGCGGACGGTCCGAAGGAAGGACGGTAGCCCGGACCGGGTCGGCGGTCACTCGTCGTCGATGTCGACGTCCTGGATGGAGTCGCTGACGTCCTCGATGTCCTCCTCGACCTCGTCCCGGAGCTCCTCGAAACGGTCCTGAACTTCCTCGAGCCGGTCGAGGCGCTGCTCGAACTGGTCCTGGAAGCGGTCGAGCTGGTCCTCGAACTGGTTCTGGAACTCCTCGCCCTGGTTCTCGTACTCGTTCTGTAGCTCCTCGAGACGGTCGAGGACCTCGTCGAAGGTGTCGACCGTCGCGTTCTCGAGTTCCTGATTGGCGTCGATGAGGAAGTCGAGCTGCTCGTTGAGCGCGTCGAGGAACTCCCCGCTCAGCGGGCGGACGTCCTCGCTGTCGGGGTCGTAGCGCTCCGAGAGCGACTCGTAGAGCTCGCCCTGCTGGTCCATGATGTCGTCGAAGCCCTCGTCGACCGCGTCACGGATGTCCTGGACGGTGTCCTCGGATCCGTCGACGTTCTCCTCGATGGCGTCCAGCAGACTGTTGATGGACTCCTGGCTGAACTCGAGGGTGCGCCTCTGGGCCTCCTCCTGGGTCTCGAGTCCGCCGAGGACGAGGTCGTTGAAGCTCCGTCGCGTCTCGGCGGTCTGCTCGAGGGCCCGCTGCCCGAGCTTCAGGGTGTTCCGCTGCAGTTCGAACGCCGTGCCGATGACCGTGTTCTCTGAATCGTCGCTCATAGTGAATCACGTCGGTTGCGGCCCGCCGTTCACGGCCGGGCCGTACCGGCTACCCGAATCTGCGACGCCGATCCACTTAATTGTTGTGTAGAATACCACATGATGGCATTGTACTCCATTGAATGGTTACTAAGAGATACGGTGGTTCGTTGACACGGGGCGGATATTCGGCGTCATAGCCGGTCTCGCCGCCCGACGCCGTAGATGCCGGCGCGGATGCTGGCGGTCCCTTTCACCATGGTATTAAGTTAGTGCAGTCGGAACCCCCGCTTCAACCACCCGAGGGGGCCGTGATGCACCGGAATCCCGGTCGGCTCCCTCATCGTGTACCAGTCTCACGAATCCGCCCGCGGCCGCGTCCGACCACCATGGCGCTCTCATCCAGCATGATCCCATCCCTGCCGATCGAACCGCGTCTGCTGCTGATCCCGCTCATCTCCGGGATCATCGGATACATCACCAACTGGTTCGGCATCAAGATGCTGTTCTACCCGGTCGAGCATACGGGCTTCCGTGTCCCCGGGCTGAAGGGCGCGGTCCTCCGACTCCCGGACCGAATCCAGCAGATTCCCGGGCTCCTGCGTGGCCGGGTCGGCTGGCAGGGGATCATCCCCGCGCGCGCGGACAAGATGGCGAGCATCTCGGTCGACACCGGTATCTCGCGGCTGGCGAGCCAGCGCGAGTTCTACGAGACCTTCGACCCGGACCTCATCGCCCAGCACGTCCTCGCCGAGTCCGGCGACGAGATCCACGACCTCGTCGACGACGTCATCCGACAGGAGCATCCCGACCTGTGGCGGAACATGCCCGACCCCATGTACGAACTGGTCCACCGCCGCGTGGACGCCCAGCTCCCGGAGATCGTCGACACCGTCACCGACGAGATCGGCGAGAACATCGACGAACTGCTCGACGTGAAGACGATGGTCATCCGGAACATGGAGCAGAATCCGGAGCTGATCAACCGGCTGTTCTTCGAGGCGGGGGACAAGGAACTCCGGTTCGTCATCAACTCCGGGTTCCTCATCGGCGGGTTCCTCGGCTTCTTCACCATCCCGCTGTTCCTCCTCATCGGGAGCCAGTGGGTGCTGCCGGTGGTCGGGGCGACCGTGGGCTACATCACGAACTGGATCGCGCTGAAGGTCATCTTCAACCCGGTCGAGAAGCGTCGGATCGGGCCGTTCGAGCTACAGGGCCTCTTCATCCAGCGACAGTCCGAGGTCGCGCGCGCCTACGGACGAGAGGTCGCCCAGACCACGATCACCCTCGAGAACATCGCCAACGACCTGCTCCACGGTCGCAAGTCCGACCGGACACGACGGATGCTGCGCGAGATACTCCGCCCGGAGGTCGACCGCGCGATGGGGATGATGGGTCCGGCCGTCCGGGTCGCGACGGGGACCGACGAGTACCAGGCGATGCGCGAGCGGATGGCCACCGAGGCGGCCGAGCTCTCCGTGGAACCCATGACGGACCCCGAGTTCAACAGCGCCCGCGCGGAGGCCATCGAGGAGCTCATCGCCTCGCGACTGGCCGAACTCCCGCCGGGCGAGTACGTCGAGACACTGCGAACCGCCTTCGAGGAGGACGAGTGGATGCTCATCGGCCTCGGTGCGGTCCTGGGCTTCGTGGCCGGCTGGATACAGCTCATCGTGGTGACCGCGGCATGACCGAACGAGACGAGGAGACCGCCGAAGATGACGACCCCCGCGACATCGACGACGCGGAGGACCCCATCGAGCCGCTCGACGCGGACGACGCGACCGACTCCGAAGCCGACGACACCGACGACGCCGACGTCTCCGACCGGCTCCCGGGGACGGAGACCCCCGCCGAGAGCCCCATCGAGCCGCTCGCGGAGACCGATGCGGATAAGGACCGCCACGCGGTCGGAGCCGACGACGGACCTCACATGGCATCGCCCAGCGACGACCCGACCGGCGACCGCGACGACGAGTCCTCCGACGACGAGAACCAGCCGGAGACGGCCGGTACGACGGAAAAGCCCGTCGACGAGGAGGCGGCCGAGGTGACGGACTCGGCCGGTCGACCCGTCACGAGCGACCGTGGCGAGCTGGAGCCGGACTCGACGAGCGACGACAACCTGCCGGTGGAGGGTGACCGTCGCGAGAGCGACCTGCCCCGCGACGACCGGAGCGACCTCGACCGGGACCGCGAGGGGCTCGACGCCGTCCGGGAGGAGGAACGAGGGGACCGTGACCGGGTCCGGGAGCGGGTCCGGGAACGGGACCGCCGCGGCCGTCGGAAGCGTGAGGGCCTCGACGGGGACCGGGCGGAGCGCAGTGACAGGCGCCAGCGTCGTCGCTCCGAAGGCGACCCACTCAACGTCACCGAGTCCGACCTGGACACCGACAACGTGGACGAGGAGGACCTCGACCGTCTCGCCGAACTGCTCGACGAGGCCCGGGACGACCCGGACAGGGTGGAAGGACGGGACTTCGAGGACATGCTCGGCGCCTTCGACGACGCCGGCATCGACACGGCGAACCTCGAGGTCGAGGACCTGGAGGAGCGCTTCGACGAGTCGCTGAAGGTCGCCCGGATGCTGGTGACCGCCGCCGCCAACACCGGCGAGTACGCCGGCCTCGCGGGCATCCGCGCCGGGAGCCGGATGGCCGAGGCCGCCTTCACCTCCCGGTCCCCCCGCGACCTCCTCGAGGAGACCACCGACATCGCGCGCGACGAACTCGACCGACTCGGCTTCCCCTTCGGGAGTCCCGGCCGGAACGACAGCTCCGAGCGGGACGAGCGGCGGTCCAGCCGGCGGTCAGACCGTCGGAGCGACCAGCGGTCCGACCGCCGGGACGACAATCGGGACGACGATGAGGGGCGGTCCGGACCAATCAGGGTCGCCGACCTCAGACGGCGCGGGACGCGACTGCTCGAACTCTCGGCGGATGTCGACCACGAGGAACCGTTCCACCCCGCGTACGTGCGCGTGCTGGAGCAGCTCTCGGCCGACGAGGCCCGTATCCTCCGCCTCCTGGGGACCGAGGGCCCCCAGCCCGCACTCGACGTGTACGACCGCGGGTTCCTGCCGGTCGGCGGCGGCACGCTCGTCACCGACGGGCTGACCATGCTCGACATCGACGCCGGTCTCCGCCACGCGGAGCGCTCGAACGTCTACCTCGACAACCTCGAACGGCTCGGCCTCCTCGAGTTCGAGGACGACCCCCTCGAGAACTTAGAGCAGTACCGGGTGTTGCAGGCCCAGCCGAACGTCGAACGGGCCGAGGAGCGTGCGCGGCGACCGATGACCGAGCGGCGGAGTGTCCGCCTCACGACAATGGGTATCGACTTCTGCCGAACGGTGTTCCCCTTCGAGATGGCTGACCGCTACGACGACCCGGGGCCTGCCCCCGGGAGCGAACGGGACTGACGCCGACCGCCACGGGAAGGTTTACGTTGTAAGCACCGGACACAACGGTCGTATGAGCGAACCCGTACTGTACGACGTCGAGGACGGCGTCGCGACGCTGACGCTGAACCGGCCGGACAACCGCAACGCGCTGACGGAGGACGTGTCCAATGCAATCATCGACGCGGTCGACCGCGCCGAGGACGACGAGGACGTCCGCTGTCTGGTCGTCACGGGGACGGAGGGAACCTTCTGTGCCGGCGGTGACGTCAACTCCATGATGGAGATGATGTCGGGTGCCGCGGAGCTCCACGAGGCCGTCGAGCGCATCCAGCACAACACCCACCGCGCCATCATGCGCGTCGCGCAGTTCCACCTGCCGACCATCGCGAAGGTCGACGGCGTGGCCTACGGTGCCGGCGCCAACCTCGCCATCGCGACGGACGTCCCGGTGGCGAGCACGGACGCCTCCATCAGCTTCGGCTTCCGGCAGGTCGGCCTCGCGGTCGACTCCGGGACGTCGTACCTGCTCCCGCGCGTCGTGGGCGAGAACAAGGCGAAGGAACTCGTCTTCACCGGCGAACTCCTCTCGGCCGAGGAGGCCGGCGAGGAGGGCATCTTCAACCACGTCTACGACGCCGACGAGTTCGAGGCACAGACGGACGAGCTGGTCGAGAGCATCGCCTCGGGGCCGACCATCGCTCTCCGGACCTCGAAGCAGGCCATCAGCCAGGGGCTCAACATGTCGCTGAAGGAGGCGCTCGACAACGAGGCCGCGCTCCAGGCGCAGGTGTTTGCCACCCGGGACCACGAGGAGGGGGCCACCGCGTTCATGGAGGGTCGCGAGCCGGAGTTCCAGGGCGAGTGACCGGCGGCTGAGATCGGATTTGAACCGGCCGTCGACTGCCGGCACCGTCACGAGTACGGATTAACAACAGTCGCACACCAGGGAACTTCTTTTAACACCGGAAACCGAAGTGGGAGTATGTCGTTCACCACGACCGGCGAGCACGAGGCGATCCGGAAGGCGGTCCGCGAGTTCGGCGAGGAGGAACTCAGGCCCGTCGCGCGCGAACACGACGAGGAGAAGAAGTACCCCGAGGACCTGCGTCGGGCGGCCGCGGAGCTGGATTTCGTCGCGCCGCACATCCCGGAGGAGTACGGCGGCGCGGGGGGGTCGGCCGGCTTCGGCTCCTCGATGATCCTGAAGTACGGCGACGAGTGGATGAAAGAGGAGTGGTTGCCCCGCATCGCGGGTGGCGAGTCCGCGTCCTGTTCGTGCATCTCCGAGCCGGCCCACGGCTCGAACGTCGCCGGGATGGAGACGACCGCCGAGAAGGACGGCGACGAGTGGGTCATCGACGGCAACAAGATGTGGATCACGAACGGCACCGTCGCCGACGTGGCCGTCGTGATGGCGAAAACCTCGCCCGGCGAGGGTCACAAGGGCATCACGGCCTTCCTCGTCTCGACCGACCGGGACGGCTGGCAGCCCTCCAGGATCGACAACAAACTGGGCATCCGCGCCTCCGACCTCGCGGAGGTCGTCATCGATGACGTCCGGGTCTCCGAGGACAACGTCATCGGCGCGGTGGACCAGGGGTTCTACCAGCTGATGGACTTCTTCGCCTCCGGCCGGACCGGCGTCGCGGCCCAGGCAGTCGGTGCCGCCCAGGGAGCGTTCGACGCCGCGCTCGACTACGCCGGCGAGCGCGAGCAGTTCGACCAGAAGATCGGCGAGTTCCAGGCCATCCGTCACAAGCTCGCGGACATGGCCACCGACATCGAGGCCGCACGGTCGCTCACCTACCGCGCGGCCGCGAACGTGGAGGAGGGGAACCCCGACCAGGCCGCCAGGTTCGCCGCGATGGCGAAGCTGTTCGCCTCCGAGCACGCCGTCGAGGTCGCCGACGAGGCGCTGCAGGTCTTCGGTGGCTCCGGCTACGTCACGGACTACCCCGCCGAGCGCTACTACCGTGACGCCCGCATCACGAAGATCTACGAGGGCACCAGCGAGATCCAGAAGAACGTCATCGCCGACCGGCTGCTGTGAGGCCTGCCGGCGGCCGCGGTACCGACGAACCGACGGGATGACCGCCGGCGGGTCCCATCAGGTCGGGGTGGAGCGAATCCTTATCGCGTGAGCGCCCCTCCGGACGGCCGGTTTCACGGACCGACGCCACTTCCTCGCGGGCAGGACGCACGCGCTGTCGCTGGGTACGACATCGCCGTCGGCACGACGTTCTGAGCGCCCCGGTCGACGAACTCTCCTGACCCGTGTGGAAGCGAACGTTCGCCCCGCTTCGGACAGTCTTAAGCGCCGGCGCCCGCTCCGTCCACCCATGCAACCGCGGGACCTGTCGGCGCTCACCCCCTACGAGGCCGGCCGTGGCACCGAGGAGGTCGCCCGCGAGGTCGGGATGGACCCGGACGACCTCGTCAAGCTCTCGTCGAACGAGAACCCGCACGGCCCCTCGCCGAGGGCCGTCGAGGCGATGCACGAGCACGCCGACGGCGTCCACCACTACCCGAAGGCCGCTCACGCCGACCTGCAGGCCGCGCTCGCCGAGCAGCGGGACCTGGCGCCCGAGCAGGTCTGGCTCGCCAACGGCGGCGACGGCGCGCTCGACTACCTCGCCCGCGCGATGCTGGAGCCGGGCGACCGCGTGCTCGTCCCGCATCCCGGCTTCGCCTACTACGCGATGTCCGTGCGCTACCACCACGGGCGCGTCGAGACCTACCCGCTCCGGCGGGAGGAGGACTTCGAGCAGCGCCCGGCGAACGTGCTGGACGCCTACGACGGTCAACGCATCGTCTACCTCATCAGCCCGCACTCGCCGACGGGCCGCGAGGTCGACCGCGAGGCCATCCTCGAGGTCGCGGACGGGGTCGACGACGACACGGTCGTCCTCGTCGACGAGGCGTACGGGGCGTTCTCCGAGGCCCCATCGAAGGTCGACCTCGTGCGCGAGCGCGACGACGTGGCCGTCCTCCGGACGTTCTCCAAGTCCCACGGGCTGGCGGGGGTGCGCCTGGGCTACCTCCTCGCCCCCGAGGCCTGGGGGGACGCGTACGCCCGCATCAACACCCCGTTCGCGGTGAACGAACTCGCCCTGCGCGCCGGGCTGGCGGCGCTGGAGGACGAGGAGCACGTCGAGCAGTCCGTCGAGTCGGCGACCTGGGCCCGCGAGTTCATCCACGAGAACCTCGCCGCGGAGACGTGGCCCAGCCAGGGTAACTTCGTCCTCGCCGCCGTCGGCGACGCGGGCGAGGTGTTCGAGGCCGCGAAGGAGCGCGGCGTCATCGTCCGCGACGCGACGAGCTTCGGCCTGCCGGGCTGCATCCGCATCACCTGCGGGACCCGGGCGGAGACCACCCGCGCGGTGGAGGTGCTCAACGAGGTGCTGGCGATGCGCGACCCGTACGAGGGAACCGGCGCGCCCGGTAGCTTCCCCGCCACGTCGTCGGGCACCCCCGGGGGCGGCTTCGGGGGGGACGCCCCCGACCCGGACGGGACGGGTGGTGAGTGATGCGCGTCGCCGTCGCCGGGACCCCTGGCACCGGCAAGACCACAGCGACCGACCTCCTGCGCGGCCGCGAGGATATGCCCGAGGTGGTCCACCTGAACGACATCGTCCGGGAGCACGACCTCGTCGAGGCGATCGACACGGAGCGGGACAGCCTCGTCGTCGACGTGGAGGCGGTCCGGGACTGGCTGGCCGACGCACACGGGGACGGCGACCTCCTCGTGGAGTCGCACCTCGCGCACCTGCTCGACGCCGACCGCGTGGTCGTCCTCCGCGCGCACCCCGAACGCATCCACGAGCGCCTGCTCGACCGCGGCGAGTCCGCGGCCTCCGCCGACGAGAACGCACGGAGCGAGGCCCTCGACGTGGTGCTTTCGGAGGCCGTCGAACGGCACGGTCGGGACGCCGTCTACGAGGTCGACACCAGGGACCGGGGCCCGGAGGCCGTGGCCGACGAGATCACTGCCGTGGTCCGGGGCGAGCGCGACCCCGCCGCCGGCATCGTCGACTTCACCGACTCCCTCGTCGGCGGGCCCGCGTCCGGACCCGGACACGTCACCGACGGCGCGGACGGCCCGGGCAGAGGTGACGGCGCGTGACACTCGACCAGTACCGCTCGACGGCCAAACGGGTCGCGGACCCGTTCGTCTCGCTGTTCGTCCGCCTCGGGCTGACGCCGAACCAGGTGAGCGTCGTCGCGGTGGCCCTGGCGGGCGCGGCCACGGTGGCGTTCTGGCTCGGGGGAGCGAACCGGCTGTTCTACCTGCTCGGCGGCGTGTTCGTCTTCTTCAACGGCGCGCTGGACGTGCTCGACGGGGAACTCGCGCGGGAACTCGGCACCGACTCCCCGGCCGGCGACCTGCTCGACCACGTGCTCGACCGCTACGCCGACATCCTGCTCCTAGTCGGCCTGGCGGCCGGGAGTGGCCGCTACGCGCTCGGACTGGGCGCCGTCACCGGCGTCCTGATGACCTCGTACCTCGGTACGCAGGCCCAGGCCGTCGGCCTCGGCCGCGTCTACGGCGGGCTCGTCGGCCGGGCGGACCGGCTGGTCATCGTCGGCGTCGGGGCGGCCGTAGCGGCCTTCGTCCCCGCCACCGTTGCGGCCGGGCCGCTCGGCCAGCTCGGTGTCGTCGGCGGTCTGCTCGTCCTCTTCACCTTCGTGGGCCACCTCACCGCACTCCAGCGGTTCTACCACTCGTATCGGGAGCTGGTGTAACCGGATAATCGTCGAGAGACGGTGGATGGTTGACAGATACTTCGAAAATCTCCGACATTCTCGGCGTAGCCGGATCTACCGATAGAAACGCAGCTGTCGGATGAGTTCCTCGGCGCCGGCCGCCTGGAGCGCGGCGTGGTCCCGGCTGGCGACCGCGTCCGCGAGGTCACCCGCCGGCGGTGCCCCGGGGAGGTCGGGCTCGTCCGGGGTGTCCTCGGTGCCGGCGGCCGCGACGAGTGTGGCCGTCGCGTCCGGGAGCGACGCGTCGGCGAGCGCCTCGCGGAGCCGCCCCACGTCGGCATCGAGGTCATCGTCGGCGCCGTACCCCGCGGCCGTACGGAGCGCGTCACCCGCGACGACCACGGCCGCGGCCTCCAGCCACGGCTCGGTCCCCTCGTCGGCGTCCGCGAGTGCCTGCTCGGCGAGCGCCACGCCGCGCCAGACGTCCCGGTGGGTGATGGCGAGGAACGACGCCCGGAGGCGATAGGTCGCGGCCGTCTCCTCGGCCGGACCGGCGGCCGTGTCGCCGGACCGACTGTCCGCCGTTCCCTCGCCGGCGACGGCACCGAGCTGGACCAGCACCCGGCGCCCGTCGTCCGGCAGGTCCCCGGCGCGGTCGAGGGCGGACTCGTAGTCAGCGACTGCGGCCGCGTCGTCGCCGAGGCGTCGATTGGCGTTCCCACGGTTGAAGTAGGCGCGCGCGGCGCCCGTGCGGTCGATGGCGCGGCCGAAGTCATCGCGTGCGTACTCGTCGGCGCCCGCCTCGACGTAGGCGTTCCCGCGGACGAGGAAGGGGTTGGACGCGCCGAGGTCGGCCGCCCGCTCGAGGTCCGCTGTGGAGGACTCCCGCTCGCCCAGTCGGGCACGCGCCAGCCCCCGGTTGAAGTACGCCTCCCGGGCCTCCGGGTCCTCCTCGAGCGCGGCGGTGTAGTCGGCGACCGCGGCCGCGATCGTCTTACGGAGTTCCTCGGCGTCGGGGGCGGCTCGCGGGGCTTGCTCGTCCGGGTCCGCCTGCTCCATCCGCACGTTGCCACGATCGGTCAGCACCCCCGCCACCATGGCCGCGTCGTCGGCGTCGCGAGCGAGTTCGAGGGCCCGGTCGAGGGAGTCCAGGGCGCCCTGCGGGTCGCCGGCACCCAGTGCCTGCCGCGCGGCCCGCCGGTATTCGGCGGCCGTCTCCGGCTCGGGCGGCTCGGTCTCCCCGCCGCCGACCGGCGTCCCATCGGGCCCGAGCTGGTAGCTCTCGTGGTCGTCGTCCTCGCCCCCGCCGTCGGCGTCTCCGGGACCCTCGTCCATCCTGCCGGGGCGGTCGACCCGGAGGGGAAAGAGCGTTCCGGGACCCGGGCCGGACCGTCACCCGTCCTTCCGCGCGGGCCGGACAGTTTCTTCTCCCGTTCGTCGGCGATAGATACGCTCTCGTACGTGATTAGTCGTCGCACAACTTTGTGGGGGGAGCGGGCAGGCCACCCCATGAGCGACCGTGAAACCTGGACGACACGCCTCGGGTTCATCCTCGCGGCGGTCGGAAGTGCCGTGGGCCTGGGCAACGTCTGGCGGTTCCCGTTCCAGACCGCGACCAACGGCGGCGCCGCGTTCCTCGTCGTCTATCTGGTCGCCGTCCTGGTCATCGGGCTGCCCGCCATCCTCGCGGAGTTCGTCGTCGGCCGCCGGGCCGAGACCAGCGCCATCGGCGCGTTCGAGCGACTCGGATACGGCAAGTGGCGCGCCGTGGGTGCACTGGGCGTGTTCGCGGGCTTCTGGACGCTCTCGTACTACAGTGTGGTCGGTGGCTGGGTCATCCGTTACGTCGGCGAGAGCGTCGTCGGGGGCTACGGGTCGAACCCGGAGACGTTCTTCGGCAGCGTCTCCGCGGGGCCCGAGGCCATCGCCTTCCACGCGCTGTTCATGCTCCTCACGGTCGCCATCGTCGCGTTCGGAATCCAGGGCGGCATCGAGCGCGCGACCACGCTGATGGTCCCGGCCGTCGTCCTCATCCTCGTCGGACTGGCCGGGTACGGGGCGACGCTCGCGGGGTCGGCGGAGGCCTACGACTACTTCCTCACGCCGGACTTCGGCGTCATCGTCGAGAACGCGTCCAGCGTCGTCCCGGCGGCGGTCGGGCAGGCGATGTTCTCGCTCTCGCTGGGCTTCGCCGTGATGATCACCTACGCCTCGTACGTGGGCGACGACGACAGCCTCTCGGTCGACGGTGTCTCCATCGCGGTGACCAACACCGCCATCGGGCTCCTCGCGGGACTCGTCGTCTTCCCCCTGCTGTTCACCCAGGGTGTCGCCCCCGACACCTCCGGGCCGGGCGCGGTGTTCATCGCCGTCCCGACGGCACTGATCAACTTCGGCGTGGCCGGGCGCGCGGTCGGCGTGGCGTTCTTCCTGGTAGTTCTCATCGCGGCGCTCTCCTCGGCCATCTCGCTGCTGGAGGTCGTCGTCTCCTACCTCGTCGACTCGCACGGACTGGCGCGCAAGCCGACGGCGCTCGCCCTCGGCACCCTCCTGTTCCTGCTGGGGCTCCCCTCGGCCTGGAGCACGGACTGGCTGGGCTGGTTCGACAGCGTCGCGGTCAATCTCTACCTCCCGATCGCCGTACTCCTGATCGTGTTCTTCGTCGGCTGGGTCCTGGCCGACGACGCCGTGGCCGAACTCCGCAACGGGGCCGGGGGAACGACGCGGGCGCTCGCGCCGGTCTGGCTCTGGTCGCTCCGGACGGTCGTCCTGCTGGCGGTGCTGGGGACCGTGGCGCTCAGCCTCACCAGTCTCACG
>PXRM01000005.1 GCA_003020985.1 Halobacteriales archaeon QS_4_70_19
ACCTGGCGACCCCGACCAGGGGGAGGCCGACGGCGACGAGCGCGGCACCTTCCGTCCGGGAACGGAGTTCCGGCGCCGCCGAGACGTACAGCGACGCCAGCAAGCCGCCGACTGCACCGCCCAACACGCCCCAGGCGTCCGCGGACCCGCCGGTCACGTACAGGGCGGGCACCGCGAGCCAGACGGCCACACCGAAGGTGTACCGGGGGATGCCCCGCGCCAGCCCCCGGGCCGCCAGCAGCACGACCACGCCCACCGCGACACCCACAACCACGTCCCCGAGGTAGTGGACCCGCAGCGCCACCCGCGAGAGCGCGACGGCCGCGACGAGGCCGGCGACGCCCGCCGCCGTCCGACGGTCCTCCAGCCAGCCGTGTTCCAGCGCCAGGCCGCCGTAGACGACCGTCGCGCCCAGGGCGTGCCCGCTCGGGAAGCCGGAGCCGTGGGCCGCGATCAGCGCGACCTCGGGCCGCGGGGCCGCGAAGAAACCCTTCAGCGCGACGATGGCGCCGAAGCCGACGAAGCCGTAGCCGACGGCCGTCAGCGTCGCCGTCCGGTCCCGGTAGGCCCAGTACAAAAGCGTCAGCAGGCCGGTCACCACGACTGTGTCGCCCAGCAGCGTCACCGCGAAGTACGCCGGCTCCAGCCCCGGCGGCAGCAGGTCGAACAGCGCGCCGCTGAGCCCGGTCAGCCGGACATCCATGCGGGCCACCTGTGGCTCCGGCCGGGTCAAACTGTCGGTCTCACTGACGGATGTCTGCTCGACATGTCATAAATAAGTACACCGCGCGAGCACGTGCGTCACGTATTAACACACCACACCGCACCGGACTACAGCGTTCCGAAACGGTGTACAATGGGCGTTTCAGGGCCTCCAGTGGGGGATTTCGGCTCGTCCTTAAAGACCTTAACCGAGTTATAAAATATTATCATTATAGTCCATTATGTTTATTTACGAGTACCACGAGCCGAGAGACGCACACCGATGGCACGGCCCCACGACGAGACGACCCGAGCCAGGACCGGCCCCCGCCCGCGCGGGACGAACTACGAGCGCATCGAGAACGCCAAGGCGCCGCTGGTGCCGCATGCGACGCCGGAGCGCATCGAGAACGCCGAGGCACCGCTGGTGCCGCGTGCGACGCCGGGCACCGGGGAGGGGTCGCGATGACCCCGACCGAACTCGACGACGACGTCGTCGAGCGCGACGTCGACAACCGGAAAGCCCGCGAGTTCCGACGCCTGCTGGAGGAGCAGGACTACGTGTTCGCGCCGGGGCTGTACCACGCTCTCGACGCCCGACTGGCGGAGATGGCGGGGCTGGACGCCGCCTACATGAGCGGCTACTCGACGGTCCTGGGGCAGTTCGGCTTCCCGGACCTCGAGATGGTGACGATGACCGAGATGGTCGAGAACGCGAAGCGCATCGTCGAGGCGACGAACCTGCCGGTCGTCGCGGACTGTGACACCGGCTACGGGGGCGTCCACAACGTCCGCCGGGCGGTGCGGGAGTACGAGAAGGCCGGCGTCGCGGCGATTCACATCGAGGACCAGACGACGCCGAAGCGCTGCGGCCACATCGCCGGCAAGCAGATCGTCTCCCGGGAGGAGGCCCGCGCCCGCTTCGAGGCGGCGGTCGACGCCAGGCAGAGCGATGACACGGTCATCATCGCCCGCACCGACGCCTACGGCTCGGCCAACGGCGACTGGGAGGAGCACCTCGAACGCGGCCGCATCTACGCCGACGCCGGCGTCGACATCGTCTGGCCCGAGATGCCGGACCCCTCCCGCGAGGACGCGGTCCGGTACGCCGAGACGCTCCAGGAGACCCACCCGGAGGTTCGGCTGGCGTTCAACTACTCCTCGTCGTTCGCCTGGAGCGAGGAGGCGGACCCGCTCACGTTCGAGGAACTGGGCTCGCTGGGCTACGAGTACATCTTCATCACCCTCTACGCGCTGCACTCCGGCAGCCACGCCGTCTACGAGGACATGCGGGCGATTGCGGCGCACGACGAGCAGGCCCAGTTCGACCTGGAGGAGCGGTACCTCGGCCACGAGACCGAGTCCCACCACGAACTCTCCTTCGTCGACAGGTTCCAGGACATCGAGGCGCAGTTCGACCCCGAGGCCCGCGAGCGGATGGAGCAGTCCGCCGGCTTCGACGGCAAGGGCACCGCTACCATCACGACCGAGGAGGAGGAATGGCCCCGGACTGCCGGCACCACAGGGATTACCACCCGACGCGCCGAATGGCAACCGCTAGCAAACCATGAGTGAGCACACGCGACACGAACGGGACTTCGTCCGGTCGTTCTTCACCTCCCCGACGGCGGTGGAGGGCGAGGACGACTCCGCGAAGATGCTCCGGAAGGCGGGCCGGTTGCGGGGTCTCCAGGCGCCCGACGTCTGGGTCCCGGACAACGAGGACGCCACGGCGCCGAACATGCGCGACGAGGGGGCGGC
The DNA here is from genome assembly GCA_003020985.1 of Halobacteriales archaeon QS_4_70_19. Lineage (GTDB taxonomy): Archaea > Halobacteriota > Halobacteria > Halobacteriales > Haloarculaceae > Haloglomus. Next base: position 2,464 of record PXRM01000005.1, read on the forward strand.
GAACATCGTCGAGGTCGTCAGCGAGCAGGGGGCGGAGTTCCCCGGCGAGATTCACCCCCGCGTCGTCTGGCACCGCGACGACCCCAGCACGCGGTACCAGGGGTTCCAGCACATGCTGGAAATCGCCGACCCCGACAACGGCGCCGTCGAGCACATCGACGGCTTCGTGATCCCGGAGGTCGGCGGCATCGACGACTGGAAGAAGGCCGACGAGTTCGTCACCATCGTCGAGACCGAGCACGGCCTCGAGGAGGGGTCGCTGGCGATGTCGGTCATCGTCGAGAGCGGGGCCGCAGAACTCGCCATGGGCGAACTCCGCGACGAGATCGGCAAGCCCGACAACAACCTCGAACGCCTGTTCCTGCTGGTCGACGGCGAGGTCGACTACACGAAGGACATGCGCGCCATCACCCCCACGGGCGGCCTGCCGGAGTGGAAGGAGCTGCGACACAACACCTCCCGCGCCGCGAGCGCGGCCGGCCTCATCTCCGTCGACGGCCCGTACGACGACATCCGCGACGTGGACGGCTACCACGAGCGCATCACGGCCAACAACGCGATGGGGATGCTCGGCATCTGGTCGCTGACCCCCGGCCAGGTCGTCGAGGCCAACAAGGCCCCGCTGCCGCCCGCCGAGGGCTACTGGCTCATCGACGCCGACGGCCGCGAGGTCGAACTGGAGAGCCAGGACGGCGTCGAGGTCTACAGCGGTGACCGCATCGAACTGGAGGAGACGGACGGCGGCTACGAGCTGGAGGTCGGTGGCGACGAGCTGTTCCTCGAGACCGAGGACGACCTCGTGGCCGAGCTGCTGGACCTGCTCGACTACGTCCCCTCGATGGACGACATCGTCGACTCCATGGAGGAGTTCGAGGCGGCCAAGGAGGCCGGCAAGGGCGCCATCGCGATGACCCAGTCGGCGACCGTCAGCATCGACGGCGTCGAGGTCGACATCGCCCAGGACCGCATGTGGGACGAGGCGACCTACCAGGCGCTCCAGACCCCCATCACGCTGTTCCAGGACGTCTACGACAACCGCCCGGACCAGCACGACGACCTCGCCGAACTCTACAGCGAGGACGTCGTCGAGCGGGCGATGAGCGTCGGGGAGTAAACTGCGACACGCCGTCAGTTTACTGTCCTCCCTTCTCGCAAGGAGTCGCCCGAAATCGATCTTCGAACCGCGTTCCGCGTTCAGTCCTAAACCGTCTCCGCATAGTCGCGTCGGTCTCGAATCCGAGCCGGGCCAGCGAGAGGACCAGCAGCACGACGACAGCAGCCCCGCCGAGCGCGAGCAGGCCACCCGTCGAGAGCCCACCGGTCAGGATGAAGGCGCCGACGGCCATCATCGCGACGCCGATCAGGAAGATGGCAAACTGCTCGACGCCGATTCCGTCGCCAGTTCCCGTGCCACCGAGTACCCGAGCGGGGGACGTATTCCCATCGGTGGTCGGTATCCCGAGACTGTCGACGAGAGACCTCCCGGATCTCGCGGCGAGTTCGGAGGGGTCCCATACCGGGTGGACGCTTGATTGGCCGAGAGGCGTTCGACCCACCCATTGGAGCGCACCACGTCCCGCAAGTCCAGGTTCTCTCACGGCTGGCCGTCGTCTTTCAATCTGCGAAAACAGTGCTGGCCCCTTTTGCCCCGGCGCCCGTATTTGGTATGAAGCCCGTGCAGGGACCTCAAAAGTTCAGTTCCAGAGCCATCTCCCCCGTCGTCGGCGCCGCCCTCATGCTCGTGATCGTCGTCGCGCTCGGTGTCGTCGTCTCGGGGCTGGTGCTGGGGCTGGCGGATTCGAGTTCGACGTCGCCGGAGAGCCGACTGGCTCTCTAGGGCGATGGCTGTCCCGTCGACCTGGTCCACCAGCAGGGTAACACGCTCGACGGGGACCAGGTGCGGCTCCGGGGTACCGAGAGCGCCACACCCCTGCAGGGTTCGGAGTTCGGGGCCGGCGACACCGTCTCCGTGCGGCCGACCGATGACGAGGTGGCCGTCGTCTGGCAGGCCCCCGACGGCGAGTCGACGTACGTCCTCACACGGCTGGACTCGCCCGACGGCAGCGCGGACATCTACCCCGGGCTCCTCTACGCCGGCGACAGCGGGTCCCTGACCTCCATCGACACGGCGAACGACCGGCTGGAGACGCTGTCGGTTCCGGGGACGGTCGACGCGCTCGGTCCGGCGACGCCGACCCTCCTCGGCGACGGCGACTCCGACGTCCCGTACGTTGACGGTGCGGACCGCGTCCGCGTGGCCGGCACGGACGGCCCGGCCACGACGCTGGCGACGAGCGGCGACGGGGTCCACCGCGCCGTCGGGGTGGACGGGAGCGACGAGCTGAAGCTGATCGGGGCCGGGACGGCCGCCGGCGGCGAGGCGACCACCACCCTCACGGGCGGCGTGGCCCGGAAGTCACCCGCGACGGTCGCCGATATCGACGGCGACGGCACCCCGGAGGTCGTCTTCGTGAGCACCGACAGCGAGAAACTGAAATACGTCGGCGGTGCGAACACGGTGACGCTGCTCACCGACGCAGACGGCGACTCGATACAGCGGTCCGACGAGACGGGCGTGGTCTGACCGGGTGGCTCAGCGGTCCCAGAGACGGGCGTAGTCTGACCGGGTGGCTCAGCGGTCCCAGGGTGCGCTCGGCGGATCCACACAGCGGTGCCGCTCCTCGATGCTCGACAGCCGCTCGGCCCGGTCGTCCGTGAGCGTCAGGTCCCCCGCCTCGAAGTTCTCCTGCAGGTGCCCGCCGGTCGTCTTCGGGATGGCGGCGACATCGCGAGCCCGGAGCCATGCGAGGCAGACCTGCCCGGGTGTGGCGCCGGTCTCCTCGGCCACGGCCTGCACGACCGGGTGCTCCAGTGCCTTCCCGCGAGCGACCGGGGAGTACGCCACCGGCAGGACATCGCGCTCGTGACACGCCGCGACGAGGTCGTCCTGCGGGAGGAGCGGGTGGCACTCGAACTGGTTGGCGACCGGGGAGTGGTCGGCGTGCTCCGTGAACTCGTCGAGCAGGTCGACGGTGAAGTTCGAGACGCCGACGGCCCGCGTGGTGTCCTCCTCGACAAGGCTGTCCAGCGCGCGCGTCGTCTCCGCGGGGTCGTACGCGGCGCGCGGCCAGTGGACGTAGACCAGGTCCGGCGTCCGGCCCAGGCGCTCCGCCGAGGCGCGAACCGACGCGACGCAGTCCTCGTACGAGCAGTTCTCGGGGGCGGCCTTGGTCGCGAGGAACACGTCCTCGGGGTCGGTGTCCGCGCGCCGGAGCCCGCGCCCGACTGCCCGCTCGTTGTCGTACAGCTGCGCGGTGTCGACGTGGCGGTAGCCCGTCTCGACCGCCTCGGCGACCACCTCGGTCGCGGCGTCGTCGGTCAGTCTCCAGGTGCCCAGCCCCAGGGCCGGTACGTCGTCGGGGGCGATGGAACGGGTCACGGGCCCCCCCTTCTCCCCCCAGTACAAAGAGTTTCGTCCGGGATGTAACGGTAGTGTTCAAATAAGCTGATTCCATACGAAGCTGAACGATCTGAGTCAATCGCCAGTAGTTTCTGCTTCGGCATTACTGGAGCAGTTCGAAAAACAGAAAGCTCGTCGTTTTATCTCTCGAAAGACACGTTCAACAGCATTCCGATTGCCACGTTTCTCGTATCTGAAATCGAAGCCGTGACGCTGACAGACGTCTTGTAACGAGTGCGATCCATTGACTAGAAACACGATGTCTCCGACGCCGTGTTTCTCGGAGAGGTCCCTCAGAAACGAATGAGCGAAATCCTTCGTTGTTGTCGGTTCAAGCTTTGTATAGAGTAATGATCCGAAGAGGTGGATGACTGCAACGAGATAGTTTAGCGGCTTGGAGGGATGCCAGTTGTTCCAGATCTGATTTAACGCACGAACATCCATAATCAGACTCACCGAGGAGAGCGGCACCAGTGATCCACCGACGAGAATCAATCCGACACTAGTGATGACTGAGAGGGGCGGGAATCCAGCCTTGGCCCCGAAACGGGCGATCCATTCGACTGCTGTGAGAATCGGAACGATCACGACGCAGTTCCATCAGTTGGGATCTGTGACTATTTTTTCGAGTAGAACGCCCACAATCCAAAATTATCCATCATCTAATGTTGAAAGTGCCTGATAGCCGTCTTATGGGATTCCAGTTGCCCGATGACGCTGTAAGAGATATGTGACTCCCCCTATAAGTGGTACGAAATATATTATTACATTTAGGTAGCTCAGAAGACTTAATGCGGCTATAGGGTAGTAGACTTTTTTGGATGGGCTCCATGTGTTGGATTTTGAACTAAGATACCTTATATCCATTATTAGGCAAAGAGAAAATACAGGTATTAGGAGACCTGATAAAATGAGTGCTAGACCCGTGACCCCATCTAGAACCGGGAATCCAGCCCTCCCCCCAGCCCAAGCGGCCCAAAGAAGTCCTGTTATAATGGGTATCGCTGCCACTCCGTACCACCAGGATATGTGGTCCGACTTCATATCCATGTCATTACTGCCCGCCCGATTTATTCATAGGCAATATAAATAGCATTCATTATATTTTGTTGTTTTTCGACTTGTGAATTCTATAGTATTGGTATCCTCTCCATAGTCAGACCGAGAACGGGGTCTCCGCGCGGATGCCGCCCTCGCGGATGCGGAGTTCGCCGACGGCGGTGTAGTCGCCGGGCTCGGGGTCGGGCCACTCGGCCTCGAACGCCGCGGACTCGCCGGGCGCGAACTCGGCCGGCTGGAGCGCCTGCGCGAACATCCGGCCCTCCGACAAGCGCCACACCTCCTCGCCGTCGTCGGTCACGACCGCGAAGTCGGCCTCGCCGCTGTCGCGGAAGGTGACGCTGACGGCCTCGTGACTGCCGTTCTCGACGACCAGCGTGAACCGGACCCGGCCGCCGTTCCCGTCCACCGTGACCTCCAGCGACGTGTCGAGCGGTGCCACACGGGGAGTCTGTGACCGCGGGGGCAAAGCGTTTGTGCGCGTTCGGCCGGGCTCTCGCTACCGCCGGAGCGCCGCCGGGACGTCGAGCAGACCCTCGCCCGTCTCCACGCCGTCGTGTCCGATATCCTCGGCGGTGGCGAGTAACCGTTCCTCCGTCCGGGCGGGGTCGTGTCCCGCCGCACGCAGTAGCGCCGCCGCGCCGGTGACGTGCGGGGTCGCCATCGAGGTGCCGCTCTTGCGCGTGTAGCTCGGCCCGAGGCCGGTCGAGAGAACGTCGACGCCGGGCGCGGCGATGTCCACGCCCCGCCCGGTGGCGGAGAACGCTGCCACTCGGTCGTGCCGGTCGGTCGCCCCGACGCCGATCGTCGTCGACAGCGAGCCGGGCGCGGCCACACAGCCCGTACACGGCCCGTAGTTCCCGGCGGCCGCGACGAGGACGACGCCCCGCTCGCGCGCGAACGCACAGGCGTCCCGGAGGATGCGTGTCCCGGCCTCGCTCGTGGTCTCGACGCTGAGGTTCACCACGTCCCAGCCCCGCTCGGCCGCGAGTTCGATGCCGCGGGCCAGGTCGGCATTGTAGCCGATGCCGGCCGCCGTGAGCGCCTTGACCGCGTGGAAGGTCACCTCCGGCGCGACACCGACCACGCCGTCGCCGTCGTCGCTGGCCCCGACGGTGCCGGCGACGTGGGTGCCGTGGTCGTTGTCGTCCTGTCCTGCCGGAACCGGGGTGCCGGCGACCCAGCTCCCGACGGTCGTCCAGCTCCCCCCGACCCGGCCGAGGAGGTCCGGGTGCGTCGCGTCGATCCCCGTGTCGACGATGGCGACGTGAACGCCCTCCCCGGTCGCGTCGACGCTGCGCCCGCCCACGCGCTCGATGCCGTACGGCGTCGTCTGGGTGTCCTCGGACTCGACGAGGTCCGAGCCACCGACCACGTCGCCCACGCGGACCTCGCCGTCGGGTTCCACGTAGCGGACGTCCTCGCGCGCCCGGAGCCGGTCGACCGCTGTCGCCGGGAGCGAGACGGTCAGCGCGTCGAAGGCGTAGGTCCGGTGGACCGTCTCCGCGGCGCTGCGGACGGCCGAGGCCCCGCCCGGCCGGACGCCCACGTTCACGCGTGTGGTCCCTCCCCCGTCCCCCGCTGCCGCCACGCCGGCACCGAGGCCGACCGCTGCTGTCCCCGCCCCGATCGCCCGCAGTACACTTCGCCTGGACCGCCCACCCCGTTCCATGGTGTAGTCGACACGCCGGACCACCCTATCCGCGGGCTCCACCACCTTTTTCAACGAGATGCCGGAACTGCGCCGGTATTTATACGCGGAACGCCGACGGCACGCCTTTTGCCGGGCCCCTCGAACGAGGCAGCGTGCAGATCGTCGGCTACGACCGGTCGCCCGACCCCGCGCTGCTGCTGGCCGGCGGCGGCCCCGTGGAGCGTGTCCCGCTTGCGGCCGGGACCCAACTCGCGTACACGCTCGGGGAGCGTCGCTGCGCGGGGGCACTGACGGCCGAGGGGGACGCCTCCGCCGAGGGAACCGGACTCGACCACCTGCCCTGCGACGCCGCGCGGGCGCCGTACTGCCGGGACCACACCTCGACGTGGGCGTGCGCGCGCTGCACGGGCGACTGCGACCTGCCGCTGGAGAACTGCCGACGCGAGCACGTCGTCTACCTGGCGGCGTTCGCCCCGGACACGTTCAAGGTGGGCGTCACGAAGCCCGGGCGGCTGGAAACCCGCCTGCGTGAGCAGGGCGCCGACCGGGCCGCGCTCCTGGCACACTACCCGGACGGCCGGGCGGCGCGCCGCCGCGAGGCCGCGCTCGCGGACCGACTCCCCGACCGCGTCCGGACCCCGACGAAGGTGGCGGCGCTGGCCCGCACCGTCGACAGAGACGCCTGGACGGCGCTGCTCGACGAGTTCGACCCGCGGGAGACGTTCGACCTCGACTACGGCTTCTCCGTGGCCGGGCGGCCGGTCCGCGAGACGCTCGCCACCGGGACCGTCGTCGGCGTCCAGGGACGGCTGCTGGTGCTCGCCCACGCCGGCAGCGCGTACGCTGTCGACCTCCGGGACCTGCTCGGCCACGGGGTGGAGACGGGCGCGAGCGACCGGGAGGTGCAGTCCTCGCTGGGGCGGTTCGGCTGACGCGCTCGCCCCGGGGGTGGCGACCGTGCGCCGCCGGGCCGCCAGCGTCAAGCCGGCGCCGCCACGACTCCCGCCCGTGTCGACGGACGCCGCGCGTCCCAGTCGGGCGTCGGTCGCCCTCCTCGCCCTCGGGGCGCTCGCGTACGGCTGGCTGCTGTTCGCCTGGTTCTCGCTGCCCGCCTACCTCACCGTCGTCGCGGACGACCTCGCGCTCTCGGGGACGGAGGCCGGCGTGCTGGCGGGCGCCGTCCCGCTAACGTACGTCCCCGTCGGCCTGTTCAGCGGGGCGCTCACGGACCGCGTCGGCGGCGAGCGCGCCGTCGGTGGCGGCGTGACGCTGGTCGGCGCAGCCCACCTGACCCGGAGCGGCGCGCCGGACTTCCCGACGATGCTGCTCGCGACGCTCCTGCTGGGCGTCGGCGGCACGGGCATCACGTTCGGCCTCCCGAAGCTGGTGGCCGACCGCTTCCCCGAGCGGCTCGTCGGCCGCGCGTCGGCGGGCTACCTCGTGGGCTCGACGGTCGGCACCGCGGCGGCGTTCGGGCTCGGCCGACCGACGCTGGGGCCGGCGCTGGGCGGCTGGCGTCCCTTCTTCGCCGCGACCGGCGCCGCGGTGCTGGCGTTCGCGGCCGTCTGGTGGGCGGCGCTCATAGTGGCCGAGCGGACCGCGCCGACGCCCGACCGCAGCGACAGCGAGTCGTCGCTCTCGGCGCTCCGGGCCGTCGCGCGCACCCCCGCAGTCGGGCTGCTGGTCGCCGTCGGCTTCGTCTACCTGTTCGTCGTCCACGGCCTGCAGGGATGGCTGACGGCCGTACTGGAGGCCCGGGGCGCCGCGCCCGCGCTCGCTGCGCACGTGACGACCCTGCTCGTCGTCGCCCAGCTCGCGGGGACGGTGACACTGGCACCGCTCGCCGAGCGCCTCGAACGCCGGCGGGCTGCGGTCCCGATCGCCGGGGCCACGCTCGCGCTCGGGACGGCCGGCGTCGCCGTCGCGACGGACCCGCTCGTGGCCGCGGCGCTGGTCGCGGGCGTCGGGCTCGGCCTCGGGACGGTCGCGCCGCTGATTCGGGCGCTCCCCGTCAAACTCGACGGCGTCGGTGCGGAGCGGACGGGGACCGCGGTCGGACTGGTGTTCGCCGTCGGGGAGATCGGCGGCTTCACCGGGCCGGCACTGGTGGGCGCGCTCCGGGACGCCACCGGCTCGTTCGTCCCCGGACTGGGCGTCCTCGCGACCGCCGGGCTCGTGGCGGTCGCCGCGGGTATCGGACTCGTTCGTCAGAAGTAGTCGTTTTAATCCTATGATACTTTCAATATTACATATAAGCCAGTCATTTCTATTCTATCTGAAACCCCGGACGGATATCCAGGTACAGCGGCCACTGTCGAGGAGACGGACGAAAGAGGTAGGCGGCAGAGTGGTGACGGCAGCGCCGGTGGGTGGTGACAGGGTGGTGGTGGTGTTTGGTGGTGGCAACCACCCACCGCGTGTGAGCCGTGGTCAGACGCACTCGTAACGGTTCTGCCGGCTACCTGTGGGAGTTTATTACACGGTCGCGGGGGGAGTACTGGTCGCCCCTGCTGTCGCCGGGAGCCGCTCAACCGTCGTCCCGCCGGGCCCCGGTCTCGGCCTCGGTCGGGTGACCTCGAGCGAGGTGCTCGCTGGTCTCGCGGTGGTCGTCGGCGTACTGGGTGTACGCCTGGCCGGCGTAGGCCCACGGGGACTCCTCGACCTCCTTTTTCACCTCGGCCGGCTGGCCGACCGCGAGCGTGCTGGGCGGGACGTCGGTCCCCTCGGTGACGAGCGCGCACGCCCCGACCATCGCCTCCGCGCCGACCGTACAGTCGTCGAGGACGACCGCGTTCATCCCGACCAGCGAGCGCTCCCCGGTGACGGCACCGTGGACGATGGCCGAGTGGCCGACCGTCGCGTAAGGGCCGATCTCGGCGCCCTCGTGGAGGACGGCGTTGTCCTGGACGTTGGCGCCCTCCCGGAGGACGATGGCGCCGTGGTCGCCGCGGAGGGTGGTGTTTGGCCAGACGCTGGCGTCGGCCTCCAGAATCACGTCGCCGATGACCTCGGCGGCCGGGTGGACGAACGCGTCCTCGTGGATGGTCGGTTCCATGCCGTCGAACGAGCGGATGGCCATGTCCCGGGCGTCGGTCCGGGGGGTCAAAGGCGCACCGGGCGGTCCCGGCGGGATAGCACGCGGGGCGAGAAGCGGCAACTCCGAGGGCAGGGCAGACGCTAGTCGCGGTCGAACGGGCGGGTGTCCGTGTCGTCGATCTCGACGTCGGCGACGGCGTCGGCGACCTCGCGCTGCTTCGCCTCGCGCGCGTCGCCCGGCAGGAGTTCGGGGTAGGTGACGGCGTCGCGGACGCTGGCCTCGGTGAGGTCCGCGAAGACGTCGCTCACGAACGCGTCGTCGCTCTCGAACGCCTCGTGGAGCCGCCCCAGCGCCCGGACCTCCGACAGCGAGACCGGGGCGTACAGCCCCGCGAGGTCGACCGCGAACCCGCGGCCGTCGTCGATGCCGATGCGGTCGTCGAAGGCGTCGGCCAGCGCGGCCTGCACCGCCGGCCCGTCCGCGGGTTCCAGCGCCAGCAGGTCGCCTGCCGGTCCCCAGCGGTTCTCCCGCGCGGTCGCCATCACCAGCCGGCTGTCGGGGGTCATGCCGGCGTCCGGCTCGTGGATGGGGTCCGACAGGACCCCCGTGAGCGCGACGAGTTCGGTGGCGGCCGCCGCCTCGTCGACGAACCCCTCGGCCACCAGTTCGGCGATGCTGTCGGCGAACGACAGCGTCTCCGGGATGAGGTCGGCGACGTTCGTCAGCGGCACCCGGCGGAGGTGGCCGGCCTCGGTGACGGTCGCCTCCGACAGCTGGTCGCGGATGTCGTCACGGCGGTAGGTGAGCTCCTGGCGCGTCTCCCGGAGGCCGTCTCGCTCCCGGTGGGCGGCGTCGCGCTCGCGCTCCATCTCGTCCCGGCGCTCCCGGAGCTGCACCCGGGCCTCGTCGGTCTCCTCGCGTGCGGTCTCGCGGAGCCCGATGAGCGACTCGAAGGTCCCGGCCAGGTCCCTGAGCTCCGCCGCGCGCGCGTTCGCCGCGTCGGCCTGCTTCCGCAGGCGACGACCGGCGATGGGGTTGAGGCGGTCCTCGGCCGCGGCCAGACGCGACTCCGCCTCGTTCGACAGTGCCGGCTCCACCACCTGCGTCCACGCCGTCAGCGGGTCCGACGGGAGTCCCTCCTCGTCCTGCTCGGCCAGCACCGCGTCGACGGCCTCGGCGTACTCGGTGGCGGTCTCGCGGAGGCGCTCCCGGAACGGGTGGGTCTCGAGCGTCTCGGCGAGCCGGTCGGCCAGGCCGTGACTCAACAGCAGGGCGACCACCGGCCGCGTCGGGGCCCGTGCCGGGACTCCCCGCCCCACCTCGCTCACGACACTGTCGACGTGAGTCCCGAGTTCGACCCGCTCCGCCGCCAGCGCGTCGAGGTCGGCGTCGACGACCCCGCTGAGAGCCACTCGATGTCGGCTTCCAGCCCCTCGATGCGGTCCTCGAGGTCCTCCAGCTGGTCGGTGACGGCCCTGCGCTCGGCGCGGACGTCGAACAGCCGGTCGAGGTCGTCGACGGGGAGCGCCAGCCGACCGGCAGTGACCGCGTAGATGGGAGGTCCCGGCTCCTGCCCGAAGGTCGCGTTGTCGAACGCCAGGTCCGGACGCCCGTCGATGAGGGCGTGGCCGATGACCGTGGTCGCGGCAGCGCGTTCGACCGGGGCGAGGCGTCCCCCGTCGTCGATGGGGACGAGGAATAATCCGGCGAGCGGCGGTTCGTCGAGGGTGACGGTCGAGCGGCCGAGGACGGCCTCGGCCAGCGGGAGTTCGAAGCTGACCGGGTAGTCGACCTCGCTGCCGGGGAGGAGCGTGGTCAGTTCTCTGACCGCGACGCAGGCGTTGCGCACGTGGATGGCCGTCGTCGCGTCGTCGCCGCCCCCGGGGAGGCTCCCGAAAACGTACGTCGAGACGGGGACGGTCACGTCGCCAGCGATGTCGGCGACCAGTGCGGCCAGGAAAGGCAGGCTCCCGCTGCCGATGCCGCCACCGAGGCCGGCGAACAGCCAGATATCGATGCCGTCCTCGGCGTCCTCGAGCGCGGCACACGCGCCGACGGCCTCCTCAAGCGCGGCCCGGACGCCGGCGATGTTCCCCCCGGATTCGAGCGCCAGCCGTGCCAGCGCCCGGCGGCGACGGAGGCCGGAGCCCGGTTCCGTCGCGGACGGCGGCGCCGACAGGTACGGGCGTTCGGCGTTCGCATCGGGCGGACCCAGCGCGACCGTCTCGGCGATGTCCGGTGCTTCGGTCCGGAGGTCCCCCTCGTCGGTGTCGATTGCGAGGAACCGGAACCGGTCCGGGTCGATGTCCGGGCCGCCGGTCCAGTCCGTTCCCGCGCCGTTCTCGTCGCTCACCGCACCAACCCGATCGGCGATCGCCGTGAGCATTCGCGCCCCCCCGGCCCCGACCCCGATCACGACCGTCGGCCTGTTCATGGAACGGCATGTTCGTACCAGCACATAAATCCGTCCCGGCAGTCGGTCGGGTCACGGCCGGTCGGGGCGACGCCGGGGCACGACACGTTCCCCGGTTCCCACTGGCGGCGCTGTCACTCCCGGTGCCCGGGGCGGGCGATGCCGACCGGGCGGAGCGCGGGGGGAGGGCGGTCTCAGTCCCGGTTGTGCGCGTGTCCGGCCCCCAGTGCGAGCAGGTGGAGGACGACCAGCGCGCCCAGCAGTGCGGCGTCCTTCCCGCTGGAGAGGCCGGTGAGCAGGAGCGGCACGTAGCAGAGCGGCAGCACGACGGCGGCAGCCCAGAACCCCACCACCTCGGCCGCGTCGGTCGCGGGCCCCCCAACCCGGGCGAGTCGCGTGCGCAGGTCCGACGACGACTCCCCGACCCGCTCGGGGAGCCGCTGGCGGAGTGCGCGACGCGGGTTCCATCGCATACACGTTACATCCGGGTAGCGGACTAAGAAACTTCCCCGGAAACTCACCCGGATCGCACCCGTCTCGCGGTGCGCCGTCAGGAACCGGCCGACGGCGGAATCCTCCAGGGCGGTGCGAACGCAGGTCGGTACCGGCCATCACCCCCGGTCGGCCAGCCGGCGCCCGGTGCGGGCGTGGAGGACCCGTCGGCGGCCCGCGGCCAGGCCGGCACCGAAGCCGACTGCATGGGCCACGAGCGCCGTGTTCGGCGCCGCCGTCACCAGCACCACCACGCTCACCAGGGCGGCCCCCGCGACCAGCAGGAGCGTCCGGTCCGGGCGCAGGCGTCGGAGCGCCGCGTGGACCAGTGCGTTCCCGGTGACCGCGTAGCCGACCAGCGCGAAGACGGCACCGCTCGCCCCGAGGACGGCTGTCGGTTCCCCCACGACCCCGTCGACGAGGACCTGCACGACCGCCGACAGCATCCCCGTCAGGACGAAGAAGGCGTGGAACCGGAACCGCGTGCTCGTGCGCTCGACCGCGAGGCCGATGGCCGCCAGCGCCACTGCGTTGCCCAGCAGGTGCAGGACCGAGGCGTGCGCGTAGACGTTGGTGACGAGGGTCCAGGGCCGCGCGAGCAGCGGCGGCGCCAGGGCGAACAGGTACCCCGCCGTGCCCACGACGCCCGCGAGGGTCTGGACGAGGAACACCACCCCGATGACCGTCAGCGTCTCCACCGTCGGGCTCTCGCGGAGCACTACGGCGGGTCTGGGCGCCGGTGCCCGAAAAGCCCGTCGGGGGACTCCCCCACTGGCTCCGGTGGGTTTAGGCCGTCCACGGTGGAGACAGCGACCATGGACCTGCTCATCTACGGCGCCTACGGGTACACGGGCGACCTCATCGCCCGGCAGGCCGCCGCGGCGGGCGAGGAGCCGACGCTCGCCGGGCGCGACCGGGCGAAGCTGCAGCATCTCGCGACGGAACTCGACCTCCCGTTCCGCGCGTTCGACCTCGACACGGACGACGTGGCCGCCGAGCTCGAGGCCGCCGACATCGACGCGGTCCTCCACTGTGCCGGCCCGTTCGTCGACACCCACCGGCCGATGGTGGACGCCTGCATCGAGACGGGGACCCACTACCTCGACATCACCGGGGAGATCGAGGTGTTCGAGTCCGTCGCCGGCCACGACGATGAGGCCGCGGAGGCCGACGTCCAGCTCATGCCGGGCGTCGGCTTCGACGTGGTCCCGACGGACTGCCTGGCGGCCCACCTCGCCGAGCGACTCCCGGACGCGACGGATCTCCGCCTCGGCTTCCAGGCCGAGGGGGGCCTCTCCCCGGGGACGGCTGCGACGGCCGTCAACTCGCTGGGCGAAGGGGGCGCGGTCCGCCGCAACGGTGCCATCCGCTCCGTCGGGTCGGCCTACGACGTCCGCCGCATCGACTTCGGCCGCGGCGAGACCGGCGCCGTCACCATCCCCTGGGGGGACGTCTCCACGGCCTACCACACGACCGGCATCGAGAACGTCACCGTCTACACCGCCGTGCCCGGGGTCGCGCGGCTGTTCATGCGTTCCTCGGACCTGTTCGCCCCCGTCTTCGACCTCCCCGGCGTGACGGGCACGCTCCGGGAACTCGTTCGGAACACCGTCGAGGGGCCCGGCGAGGAGACCCGCGAGCACACCAGCTGCTACGTCCGGGGCGAGGCCGCCAACGACGAGGAGCGCGTGGTCTCGCGGCTCGTCACGCCCAACACGTACACACTGACGGTCGACGCGGCGCTCGTCGTCGCGCGGAAGGTCCTCGACGGCGACTGGGAGGCCGGCTTCGGCACGCCCGGCGGGGTGTACGGCCCGGACCTCGTACTGGAGGTCGACGGCGTCGAACGGACCGACGAGGAGCCGGTTCGCGTCGTGAGTCGGTGAGTGGGACCTCGCTACCTCTGGTGAGCGAGTGAGTTGGCGCCCAGGGTGGTCGTGCCGACAGCGGGGACGGGGCGTCCCCCGCGGGGGACCCGACCCGTCAGGCCTCCTTCGCTCCCGTCGTGGCCTGTTGCGTCCGCGGCTCCACGTCGCCGCGGGTGAGCCAGCCGGCCAGCAACAGCAGGACCGCCTGGGTCAGTTCGATGCCGACAGTGTACTCGTCCGGTGCAGCCCCCTCGAAGACGACGAGCGGACCGACGATCACGGCCACCAGCGCGACGGCCTCGCCGAGCAGGAGGTACCCCACCGGGCGGGGGTAGACCGACGACCGGAGGACCGTCGCGCCGGCGAGCGCGAAGCCCGTGATGAACAGGGCCAGCGAGGCGATCGCGAGCGGCGCCGGCGGGTCGGATACCGTGCTGACTCTGCTCGCGATGCCCCACGCGAGCAGTACCGTCACTGCGACCACCGCGAGCGAGGCGACCGCGCCGGTCGCCTTTACGAGTGTCGGCTCGCGGTCGCGCGCCTTCGAGTAGATGCCGAGCAGGGCGAGGAACGACGCCAGGAGGCCGAGCAGTAGCAGCGGCCCGCTCAGCGCCTGGTAGTCGTACCCCTCGCGGACGAACACCACGCTCGTGTTGACGGCGGCGACGGTGTACAGCACACCGGTCGCGATTAGCAGTCCGGACACGTACCGTTCCAGCGGCTCTGCCTGTTTCATGGTATCACACCTCAATCCGGAGGACTCGTATCTACCAGTATCAATCTTGTTAAACTTTTATTATACGTCCAGCAGGAAGTATACGCCTCGATCCGGGCCACAGATGCCGGAATCAGCAATAGCTGTCAGGAATGTATCAGACTTTGATGCTCGGGGAACCATTCCCCCTACTAGTGAATATAGGGGCTCGATACTCCGGAAACGTCCGGATTAATACAATAATCTCACGTATCCGCCAGCTCTACATGCCTTTCGCCATCAGCCGACTCCGGATCAGGTCGGCGTCCTTGTTGCCGGCACCGGTGTTCAGGAGGACGATGGTGTCGTCCTCGTCGAACTCGCCGGTCCGGGCCAGCTCCCAGGCGCCGGACGCCGCGGCGGCGCAGGACACGCCCATCTCCAGCCCCTCGTGCAGCGCGACGGTCGCGGCGGCGTCCATGACGTCCTGGTCGTCGGTCGCGACCGCGCCGCCGCCGGACTCGCGGACGGCCTCCAGCACGAACCGACTCGCGCCGGGGTCCGGAATCTCGATGCCGCCGCAGATGGTGTCAGGGTACTCCCAGGGCTCGTGCTCGTCGCGGCCCTCCTCGAACGCCTCCACGATGGGGGCACAGCCCTCCGACTGGGCCGCGTAGAGGGGCGGCAGCTCGTCGACCAGTCCCAGCTCGCGGAGCTCGCGGGCGGCCTTGTGCATTCCGACGAGGCCGACGCCGCCGCCGGTCGGGTAGACGACGGCGTCCGGCGTCTCCCACTGGAGCTGCTCGATCAGCTCGTAGTACATTGTCTTCTTGCCCTCGTGGCGGTACGGCGTCACGAACGTCTGGAGGGAGTAGTAGTCGTCGCGCTCCGCCATCACGTCCTCGTACGCCTCGACGGCGTCGCCGATCTGTCCCTCGACGACGTACATGTCGCCGCCGTGGACGTTGATCATGGCCTTGTTGACGAACGAGGCGCGCGAGGGGACGAAGACGTGCGACTCCATCCCCGCGCGGGCGGCGTAGGCCGACGCCGCCTGGCCGGCGTTGCCCGCCGACGAGAGCGCCACGTCCGTCGCGCCGTGCTGGGCCGCGGCCGAGACCGCGACGGCCGCGCCGCGGTCCTTGAAGCTCCCGGTCGGATTGCGGCCCTCGTCCTTTATCAGGACGCGCCCGACGCCCAGTTCCGCTGCCAGCCGCGGGCAGTCGACGAGCGGCGTCCCGCCCTCGTCCAGCGTCAGGGCCGCCTCGCGCGGGAACGGCAGGAGCGACTCGTAGCGCCAGATGCCCGCCCGCCCGGCGCGGATCGCGTCGCTCGCGAAGGAGTTGCGCGACGGGTCCAGCGCGTCGTAGTCGTACGTCGGGTCGAGGATGCCGCCACAGTCCGGGCACCGCCCCGGCTCGTCGGCGGCGTCGAACGACCCCCCGCAGTCCAGGCACTCCAGTCCGACGAACGCCTCGGTCGTCTGCATGTCCGTGTTTCGAGTCGGGCGGGCAAAGACCTGTTCGTCGCCGTCGACGGACGCTTCTCCGGCCCCCGGGCCGACCGAAACATAGACGCAGTTCGAACGGAGTTCGCAAAACCGCTTAACCGGACTTCGCCGTCGTATCGGGTATGAGTCCTGCAGACCCCGACAGCGGATGGAGCGACAGCCCGTCGCGGCGCCGACTCCTTGCGGCGACGGGCGGCCTCGGCGCGACGCTGCTCGTCGGCTGTACCGGGACCCCCGGCGGTGGCAGTGACGACGGCGGGAGTGGCGATGGCGGTAGCAGCGACGGTGGCGGTGGCGGAAGTACTGACGGCGACGGTAGCGGAAGTACCGATGGCGACGGAAGTATCGACGGTGACGAGGGAGTGAGCGGCGACCGAAGTACCGACGGCGACGGGGGAGTGGGCGGCGACGGCTCGGACGGCATGGCCGCGTGGCGGACGACGGAGCTGACGACCGTCCGCGGCGGGGAGTCGTCCACCATTGAGGAACTGTCGGCGCCCGTCCTCGTGCAGTCGTTCGCGGTCTGGTGCCCGAAGTGCCAGCGCCAGTCCGAGCGGCTGGCGGGGGTCGCCGACTCCGTCACCGTGCTCGGGCTGAACACGGACCCGAACGAGGACGCCGAGAAGGTCCGGAACCACGCCGAGCGCAACGGCTTCGACTGGCGGTTCGCCGTCGCGCCGACCGGGATGACAGAGTCGCTCATCGACGCGTTCGGAACCACCGTGACGAACGCGCCGAGCACGCCCATCATCGCCGCCTGCGGCGACGGGAGCGCGTCGTTCATGTCGGGCGGCAGTCGACGGGCGAACTCCGGAGCGCCGCCGAGGACTGCTGAGATGGGCCTCCTCGGGCAGCTGGCGACCTCCTGCACCCTCGGTCTGGCGACGCCGCTCTCGGCGGTGTGCGTCATCCCGCTGTACCCCGGCTTCCTCGCGTTCCTGTCGGGCCAGGACGAGGACACTCCCTCCATCGCTGTCCTCGGGGGGCTGGTCGCGCTGGGCGTCATCGTGTTCATGGCCGCCGTCGGCGTCCTGTTCACCACGCTGCTGGAGGTCTCGCTGACCGCCGTCGTCGAGCAGGTGTCGGTGCCGGCGTTCGCCCTGCTCGCGCTGCTCGGGGTCGTCCTGGTGGCGGACCTCCACCCCCAGTCGCGGCTCCCGACCGTCGAGCCACCGGGGACCCGCTACCCGTCGCTGTCGGCGTTCCTCTACGGCGCCTTCTTCGGCGCCATCGTCCTTCCCTGCAACCCGGGATTCATGTCCGTCTTTTTCGCCCGCGCGTTCCTGTTCGCGGACCCGGTGGCGAGCGTCACCAGCTTCGGCGTCTTCAGCGTCGGCATGGCCACGCCGCTGCTCGCGTTCGCCGTCGTCTCCGAGAGCGCCCGGAACCGTGTCCTTGACCTGCTGACGAGCCACCGCCGCGCAGTCGAGGCGACCACCGGATTGGCGCTGCTGGCCATCTCGGTCTACTACCTCCTGTTCGTCTTCGAGGTCGTCGGGTCGCTCGGCTGACGCGGGGTGCGCCGGAAGCGCTCCGTCTCGACTCCAGAAGCGGATGTTCTTCGTACTCTCTCGAACGACACCACCGGCGGCAGATTCTCGGGAAATCCCCAATGTTCTCACCTTACCTGCCATGGTTCGGAGCATACCCCGAGTAGCTCACTCCTCCGGCTCCACCCCTGTGACGAGCCCTCCCCGCGGCCGCGACGACAGCGGTTTAGTCCCCGCCGGGAGAACCGGCGTCCATGACCGATGTCGCCGTCGTCGGCGGTGGGCTCGCGGGGCTGGTCGCCGCCGGACGACTCGCGGAGGCCGGTGCCCGGGTGGAGCTGTTCGAGCGCCGGGAGACGCTCGGTGGCCGCGTCCGGAGCACGCACGACGGCCGCTACACCTTCGACCGCGGGTTCCAGGTGCTGTTCACCGCCTACCCGGCCGCACGGCGGGAGCTCGACCTCGACCGGCTCGACCTCCGGGAGTTCCCACCCGGCGCCATCATCTGCCGACCGGGGGAGCGTTCGACGCTGTCGGACCCGCTGCGGGACCCCGGCGCCGCCGTCGAGACGCTGCTGAACCGCGACGTCCGGCTGGCCGACAAGCTCCGGCTGTTCCGGCTCCAGCGCGACCTCGAGGGACGGTCCGAGCGGGAGCTCTTCGCCGGGGAGGACGGCTCCATCCGCGAGTTCCTCGCCGACTACGGCTTCTCGCGGGCGTTCGTCGAGAACTTCGCCGAGCCGTTCTACGGCGGGGTGACGCTGGACCGGTCGCTGGGCTCGTCGGCCGCGGTCTTCCGGTACACCTTCCGGTGCCTCTCGGAGGGGGCCATCGCCGTCCCGGCGGCGGGGATGAGCGCCATCCCGGAACAGCTCGCGCGCCGGGCCGAGCGCGCCGACGCCACGCTCCACACGGAGATGCCCGTGACAGCCGTCGAGCCGACCGCGGCCGACCCGCGGACCGGCTCCGTCACGCTGACCCTGGACGGGGTGAGCGGCACTCGGACGTTCGACGCCTGCGTGGTCGCGACGAACCCGAAGGCGGCGACGGAGCTGACCGACGTCGCGACGCCGGACGAGACGCGGGGCTGCACGACCGCGTACTACTCACTCCCGGCGCACAAGGACCTCCGGACCGGCGGGCGCATTCTGCTGAACGCGGCCGACGAGCGCCCCAACGAGGTCGTCCCGCTCTCGGCGGTCGCGCCGGAGTACGCGCCCGAGGACCGACGGCTCCTGAGCGCGACGTGGCTCGGCATTCCGGACGCCGACGACGCCGAACTGGCCGAGGAGGCCCGCGGCGCGCTCTCCGACTGGTTCCCGGAGCACCGCTTCGACGAACTCGAACACGAGCACACCAGCCGCGTCGAGTTCGCCCAGTTCGACCAGCCCCCCGGCTTCCGCGACCGTCTCCCCGGACCCCGCGAGCCGGCCGGTCCGGTCTACCTCGCCGGCGACTACACGGGCTGGTCCTCCATCCACGCGGCGCTCGATTCGGGCGGCCACGCGGCCGGGGCGGTGCTGGACGAGCAGGGCGTCTGATACGGATTACGCTACGTCCGTTCCACATTGACCGCTTGCCCTCAGGCGGTCATCGTGGGAAACAGGTAGCGTAATCCGTATGAGCCGCCGTCGGCGCGGACGGGTCACAGCAGCTCCCGGAACCGCCCGAGCGGCGGGAACGCCAGCGTCTCGTCGGCGTCCTCGTCGCGGACGACGGGCCGGAACGCGTCCGCGTTCGTGACGACGGGAGCATCAGTACGTCCGCGCCGCGATAGCTGTCCGGGCCGTAGAGGTAGCAGGCGCGTCGCTGCCCCTCGATCTCGATGGTCGGGTGGTCGTGGCCCACCACGTACAGGTCGGCGTCGTCCGCGGCCGGTGGCTCGTGGCCGTGGCAGACGACCGTCTCGCGGTCGCCGTCGGGGAGCCGGACGCGGTCCTCGGTGGGGCCGTCCCAGAGCTCCGCTAGCATCGTGTCGTGGTTGCCCGGGGTCACGACCATCCGGGCGCCGGCCTCGCGGATCGCCTCCCGGAGGTCGCGGAGCGACTCGCGGACGCCGGTGGGGACGCTGCCGAACGAGTGGAGCAGGTCGCCCCCGACGACGAGCGCCTCCGGCTCGTACCTGTCGAGCAGCGCCGCCACGCGCTCGACGATGTCGCCGTCCTCGCCCAGCCGGAGCTGGACGTTCGAGGACTCGTCGCGGCCGAGGTGGGTGTCGGCGAGCACCAGCGCGTCGGCGCGGTCGAGGTAGACCGCGCGGTCGCGGAACCGCATCCCCTCGACGGTCGCGCCGCGCGTGGACATGTCTCCCCGTTGCAGCGCGGCGGCGAAAAGGCTCCCGGCTGGCCGGGGAGCGAGCGCGCGGACCTCGCCGGGTTCAGACCGCGAGGTCGCTCTTCTCGCTCAGCACGTCGACCGCGGCGGCGTCGACGTCCATCACGTCCATGTGCATCGGGATGAAGTCCCGGCGCTCGAAGGTCTCGCGCTCGTCCTCGGTGCCGACGGTGCACCAGAGCTGGACACGGTCGGGGCCGTGCCAGTCGCCCTGCCGGGCGACCCCGAAGCAGACCAGTTCCTCGCCGTCCACCTCGATGACGGCGTCCTTCCGGATGCCGGGGTTTCCGTGGATGATGAGCCGCTTCATGCGCCCACGTTGCGAGCATCGGTGGTTAAGCGTGTCGAAGCGCCGAGCCGACCGGCCGTCCCGTGGTCGGCCAGCGGCCCGACGTGTAGCAACGCCGGCCGGGGCGTCGCTGGCCTCGCCGGGCGTATCGTGGAATCGGGCCCGCGGGCGTATCGTGGAACCGAACCCGTTTTACCCCCCGACGCGCTACCGTCGGCAAACTATGGAGATGCCACGCCGGTTCAACACGTACTGCCCGTTCTGTAACGAACACCACCAGGTCGAGGTGGAGAAGGTCCGCACCGGCCGCTCCTCGGGGACGAAGTGGGACGCCCGCCGGACCCGCCGGGGCAAGAGCGTCATCGGCAACGCCGGGCGCTTCTCGAAGGTGCCCGGTGGCGACAAGCCGACCAAGAAGACCGACCTGCGCTACCGCTGCTCGGACTGCGGAAAGGCCCACCTCCGCGAGGGATGGCGCGCGGGCAAACTGGAGCTGACCGACTGATGTCGGGAGACTTCCTCCGCGTCAAGTGCCCGGACTGCGAGAACGAGCAGACCGTCTTCGGCAAGGCCTCGACGGAGGTCGCGTGCGCCGTCTGCGGCCACGTCCTCGTCCGTCCCACCGGCGGCCTCGCCGAGGTCGAGGCCGAGGTGCTGGACGTCGTCGAGTCCCGCGCCAGCGCGTAGGCCGGACCGGCTTCTCCCCGTTCTCCGATCCGCCAGCGACGGCACCGGGCGGCCGGCGTCGACGACCGGCGACGGCGGTCGACCGGCGCCGCTCGCTCAGTCCGGCGTGCCCGACGCGACCGACCGGTAGGCGTCGTCGAGTTCGCGGGCCACGCCGTCGACGTACTCCTCGAACGACGAGCACATCAGACAGTCCTCGCCGTCCGTGTAGAACTCCCGGAACACGGGGATGTCGCTGAGGACGACCGCCTTCCCGCAGCTCATCGCCTCCAGCACGACGATGCCCTGGTTCTCGTCCTTCGTGGGGAGGAGGAACACGTCGCCGGCGCCGTACGCGCCGCGGACGTCGTCGACCCAGCCGGTGAACGTCACGTTCGCGGGCGGGTCGCTCGTCCACTGCTTCACGACGGGCGAGGCGTGCGGCCCCTCGTCGACGTGCCCGAACCAGGTGAAGTCGTAGTCGACTCGCTGCGCCAGTTCGCAGAACGTCGTCAGCCCCTTGCGCTCGAAGACGCTCCCGACGGAGAACACGCTCATCCCCTCGATATCGTAGCGGTCGCGGTACTCGTCCCGGAGGCGCTCGTGGCCCGCCAGCCGGTCGGCGTTGACCCCGTTCGTGATCTGCCGGACGGGCGCGTCCACCGGGTAGGACGTGACGTTCGAGCGGGTGTACGCCGAGGGGACGAGGACCAGGTCGGCCTGCGAGTAGAACCACCGGAGGTAGCGCCGGAGCGGTCCCGTCACCCGGGAGGAGAAGCGGAACGACTCCGCGAAGTCCTCGGCAGTGACGTGCGCGTGCAGCACCAGCGGGATGTCGTTCCGCCGGGCGTGCCGGGCCACCGCGACACTCCCGGGGCCGATGACGTTGCAGTGCGCGAGGTCGTACGCCCTGAAGAAGCGGTCGCCGAGCAGGCGCCGCCCCGCCGCCGAGAGGGGCGAGCCCCCGGTCCAGGGCGAGGTCTCGACGACGTGGCCGGTGTCGGCCAGCGCCGCCCGCTGGTGGGCGGTACTGGTCCCGATGCCGCTGCGCTCCAACCGGTCCTCCAGTTCGAGGTAGTTGAGGACCCGCATTCGTCCCCGACGGTGCACCGGGGCGCGCTAAACGCTGTCGCTGTCCATAGCAATGTAGATGCGAATGCCACTATCTGTGCATGGGTCCCTACCTTTTTTGAGTGAGTAGGAACACGGAGTTGAATTTCATATTACCATATTCCAGCCCAGTTCTTCGCACACGGAATTCGGGATACCCTTCAGCCACTCGCTTCATTATGTTCTTCCCGAAACGCGCGTGAACGTCTCGAATTTTCTCGCGCCGGTCTTCGATTAACCGACCGACGCTGAGCGGTCGCTCACCGAGCAGTTTCGCTGACGTATCCCTCCGCAATCGGGGAGTTTCGCTCATCTGGAAAGTTCCGGCTGTATTGCAGGCATATCTTTCTATATGAATCATGATGGAAACCCCGGTAACTTGAGCGTGCGTAGTTGGCGATGAGGATGGTTGATAGGGACAACCCATCTTTGACATATCAAAAAGCCCGTTGCTACTGGCCCTCTAAGTTCACTGTATGAAACGACGACAACTGCTGTCATCGGTTCCCATTGGGGTGTTAGCCGGTTGTGTGTCAAGTCCGGTCGCACCCGGTGATACCAATACATCAAGTCCCACAGTGACGACTACCACGGAGTCGGCGACTCCCTCAGCGACACCACAACCAGTTTCAACCAATAAGTGTCCATCCTCTGTTTCGTTTTGGGACCCTCATGGAAACCAAGGTGAAGGGTGGTCGTCGGACTTGATACGGGTCACTCACTCAGCCTACGATAAAGGGAAACAGGTGTTCATCGTGGCCTATGAAGGGGATACGCTCCTCGGGATTGGTGAAGGCAGAGCAGGGGTCCATGACTGGACGCCGGAGATAGAGCTGCAGAAGTCTCTGCACGGGAATCACACCATTCGAGCAGTCGCCTATGTGGACACGAACGAGAGCATGGCGTTTGACCGTGGCACTGACCGCCCCTGTCAATTCAAAGGTGGGCGCGTGCAGGCTGGACCCACGGAGTTTGATTTCAGTTCGTTCGAGAAAACTGACCGTACGTGATTCCCGCCCCGCGGACCGAAGCTGTCAAGCAATTCGTCGACGAAATGGATGGCCAAGTAACGGTCAAAGACGCCCATGCGTTTTACAGCACGCTCGCCACCACCGGCTCCTCGCGGACCGTCGCCGGTCAAAGACGCCCATGCGTTTTACAGCACGGTGAAGGGCGGCGTGACCAACGAGCGGGTGACGACCACGTCGGTCGGCCTACCCGCCGGTGCAGACCGTGGTTCGCCACAACCGTTCATCACGAACTCGGAGGTCGACGACGAGATCGGTCTCAACCGGCGGCGGACGAAACGAAAGCTCAAGCGGTATAACAAACGGGGCGGGCTCGAGACGTCGTACAAGAAGATCAAGGAGTTTGCCGCATGGACGATCTCGCGGGCGTACGAGGTCAGGTCGTTCCATTTTGGGTTTGTCGTGTTACTCTACAGTATGTGGCTACTCGTAGACTTCCTCGTGCAAGTCTCGCTGGATGTCGCTGAGTTCCGGCCGACGCCGCGGGTGACGGCCGATCAATTCCGCCGTCATCTGAGCCGGCGGCTGGACAAATTAATATAGTCGTACACGTCCCGCCAGATCGCAACCCCAGAGAGGCATCGCGCCCGTCACCTTCAGTTTTCGTTACAGATTCTTCTGATTGACTGCGATGTGGATTCTGAGTCCCCTCTCACGATCAGTCGCGGCTCCTAACGGCGAAACTCGGTACGAAAAACCGAAATTCCATGCACAGAATAAGAGCATTTGGAACAATACATAGAGGGACCGGGAGTGGGGCCGGCGATTCCGGTGCGAGGGATTCCAGTAATCCAGCCAATATCGGATAAATCTGGGACATGTTTCGATGAAACCCAGCATACGATAGAAGTATTCCATTCATCCGGGGAATTCGACGTTCTGCCGGCAGAACGCACCTGACGCTCCCGACCGGGCGCAGGGAGAACAGTAGCGACTTCTCCTCCGGGAGCGACCGAACGAGAAGGGCCTCGCCTACCGCGCGACGACGATGTGGTCGCGGACGGCCTGGACCTCGCCGATGGGGACGAGGAAGTGGCCGTGGTCGTTGCGCTGGAAGGAGGCCTCGCGGGCGCCGGTCTCGCCGGGGTCGACGATGAGGTTCTGCAACGTCCCGGTCTTCAGGTCCATGGTGACGTTGTACAGCATGCCCAGTTCGGCCCCGTCGGCGCCCATCACCGTCTTGCCCGAGAGGTTCTCGGCCAGAATCTCCGACATACCCGGTCGGTACCGTCGCCCCCACTTCAACGTTCCTGGCGCGTCAGACGGCCGTCTGTCGCCCGTCGCCCGCTGTCCGCCGCCGGCCGTCCACCGGCCGTGCCCGTCGGGCACTCGACGGGTACCGGTGGGTCCCGCGGCCGTCGGCCGGGAGTTTCGGGTGGAAATCTGGTCAACGCTTTTCACTGTTCCGCGCGCCCGAACGGACATGGACCGACGACGATTCCTCCGCGCGGCCGCGGCTGCCGGCGTGCCGGTCGCGCTCGCTGGCTGTACCGACGATAGTGACGGGAACGACGGCGGCGACGGTGGCGACGGTGGCGACGGCGGGACGGGCCCGACTGACACCGACGAACCCACCCCCACTCCGACGGACGCCGAGGGACCCACCCCGACCGACGGGGAGACCGCGTCACCGACGGACGAGGAGACCCCGACGGAGACCGACACCGAGAGTCCGACGGCGACCGGGACACCGACCCCCGAACCGGACATGGAGGTGACCGTCGCCCCGGGCGGGAGCCTCGAGTTCGAGCCGGAGTCGTTCACCATCTCCGCCGGCGACACCGTGCTCTGGACCTGGGACGGGAGCGGGCACAACGTCAAGCCGGACGGTATCCCCGACGAGTCGGACTGGTCGGGGACCCCCGGCGACAACCTGAAGACGTACGGCTCGGGGTACACCTACGTCCACACGTTCGAGACGACCGGGTCGTACGACTACAAGTGCGTCCCCCACCAGAGCAGCGGGATGCGGGGGTCGTTCACCGTCGAGTGACGCCCCACGAGCGGGGCTGGCGCGACGACTCGGGTTGGACAGGTTCAAACCCCCTCGGAACGCAGCAGGAGCCAACGAACCTTCTCGGGTGATCTCTACATGTCAGACGCCGACGCCGACCACGACGCCGAGGACACCGCCCCGGGCGAACTCCGGACGCCCATCGTGGCCGTCCTGGGACACGTCGACCACGGGAAGACGACGCTGCTCGACAAGATCCGTGGCTCCGCGGTGACGGAGGGCGAGGCCGGCGCCATCACCCAGCACATCGGCGCGACCGCGGTCCCGCTGGACGTCATCTCCGAGTTGTCGGGGGCGCTGGTCGATCCGGACGACTTCGACCTGCCCGGACTGCTGTTCATCGATACGCCGGGCCACCACTCGTTCTCGACGCTGCGCTCGCGCGGGGGCGCGCTCGCGGACATCGCCATCCTCGTCGTCGACGTGAACGACGGCTTCCAGCCACAGACCCTGGAGGCCATCGACATCCTCAAGCGGACCCAGACGCCGTTTATCGTCGCCGCGAACAAGGTGGACACCGTCCCCGGGTGGAACCCGCAGCCGGACACGCCCATCCAGCAGTCCATCGAGTCCCAGTCCGACCGGGCGGAGGGTGATCTCAACGAGCGCCTCTACGAGATCATCGGCCAGATGTCCGACAACGAGTTCTCCTCGGACATGTACTGGCGGGTGCAAGACTTCCGCTCCAACATCGGCGTCGTCCCCTGCTCGGCGATGACCGGCGAGGGCGTCCCGGACCTGCTCGCGGTGATGATGGGTCTCTCCCAGCGCTACATGAAAGAGGAGATGTCCATCGACACCTCCGGGCCCGGCGCCGGGACGGTGCTGGAGGTGAAAGACGAGCAGGGCTTCGGTACCACCATCGACGTGGTGCTGTACGACGGCACCGTCCGCGAGGACGACCAGATCGTCGTCGGCGGGCAGAACGACCCCATCGTGACGGACGTGCGCGCGCTGCTCCAGCCCCGGCCGCTCGCGGAGATCCGGACGGAGAGCCGGTTC
Source organism: Halobacteriales archaeon QS_4_70_19 (assembly GCA_003020985.1). Classification (GTDB taxonomy): domain Archaea; phylum Halobacteriota; class Halobacteria; order Halobacteriales; family Haloarculaceae; genus Haloglomus. The sequence goes on from PXRM01000005.1 coordinate 28,584, forward strand.
GAGAAGGTCGACGAGGTGGTCGCGGCGGCGGGGATCAAGATCGCCGCCCCCGACCTCGACCGGGCCATGGCCGGCGCCCCTGTCCGCGTGGTCCGGAACCGGGACGTGGACGCGGTCATCGAGGAGGTGGAGGCCGAACTCGCCCAGTTCGAGGTCCAGACCACGGACGAGGGCATCGTCGTGAAGGCCGACACCCTGGGCTCGCTGGAGGCCATCGCCGACGCGCTGGAGGAGGCCGAGGTCCCGATCGTCCGCGCGGAGGTCGGCGACGTGGCCCCCCGCGACATCGCCGTCGCGGACACCGCCAACGAGCCAAAGCACGAGGCCATCCTCGCGTTCAACGTGGAGGTACTCCCCGACGCCCGGCGGCGGGCCGAGGAGACCGGCGTGACGCTGTTCGAGGACGACGTCATCTACCAGCTCGTCGAGGAGTACGAGGAGCACGTCGCCGAGATCGAGCGCGCACAGCAGGAGAACGTCCTCGACAAGATCCAGCGTCCGGCCCGGTTCCAGGTCCTCCGGGACCACACCTTCCGCCAGTCCAACCCCGCCGTCGTCGGGGTCGAGGTCATGTCCGGCACGCTGAAGCGCAACTCGAAGGTCGTCAGGTGGGAGAGTGGGGGGCCCGAGCGGGTGGGCGACCTGAAGTCCATCCAGGACGAAGGGGAGGACGTCGACGAACTCCGCGCGGGCGAGCGCGCCGCGGTCTCCATCGACGGCCCCACCGTGGGCCGCCAGATCGAGGAGGGCGACGAACTCTGGACGGAACTCCCCGAGAAACACGCGAAGATCCTCGAACAGGAACTCTCCGAGGAGATCCCCGCCGACGAACTGGAGGCGCTCGGGATGTACCTCGACGAACACCGCAAGCGGGACCCCTTCTGGGGGAAGTAGCCGCAAAGCGAGTCACGGGAGCCAGCAACGACGGGTGCCTGCACCCGTCACTGTCGCCGCTACGCCCCTCCTGATTCGCCCGATGGGCTCGGCGGGCCGACGCTCAGGCTGCCACTCCTCGATGGAGAGGCCCACGACCGGGACGAGGCTGACGAGCCCGAGGACGACCCCGAGCGCGGTGAGGGCCGGACCGCCGAGGATGATGAGCCCGGTCCCGCCGGTAGCCGCCACGACCGCCTCGACGCGGAGCCCGAGGTGAAGAGTGTGCGATTCCATGCCATCACCTACCACGTTAGGCGGCAATTAGTTCTGGTTCGTCCCCGGTTCAGCCACGGACGTCCGGTTCCGACGGGGGTGATTCGACGCTCGTCACGGGCGGCCCCGGCCGTCGCCGGTTCGGGTGTGGGGTTCGGAAGGGGGGGCCGGTGCGAGGATCGCTTCGTCGTAGAGCAATAATATTTAATTAGCTCCCGCGAGTCGTCCTAACCGTGACGCAGTCGCCCGACACGCCGAGCGACCGTGCCGAGTTCGAGAAGGAGGCACGGGACCCCGTGGCCGCACACGTCCACGCCGAGGCCCACCCCGCGAGTAGCGAGGCCGAGGCCGCCGCGGCGCGGGATGTCGGCTACGACGCGATGCTGGCCGCGGTCCCTGCACCGGTGGCTGTCGGCGCGCTCGTCGGGCTGTTCTCCTCGCTGTCGGTGGCGCTGGCGATGGGACTGGGGAGTCTGGTCGCGGCAGGAATCGTGGGCTGGGCGCTGTTTTTCGCCGCCCCGGTCTGAACCGGGGCCCGTTACGAGGCGTGGTCCGGGACGCCCTTCGGGGCGTTGAGCACCTGCAGCGCGGCGCCGGCCGCGAGTTCCGGCGCGAGGTCACCCGTCAGGTCCTCCGGAGCGAGTTCGACGGTCACGACCTGCCCGACGGGCGGGCGGACCGCGACGGTCGCGCTGAGGCCGTCGGCGCCGTCGGTCACCTCGCCGCCGACGACGAAGTCGTCCGTCAGCAGCGAGCGCGTCGAGGCGGTCACCGACGCGAGGTCCCGCCGGACGGAGCGACGCCTGTCGCTCGTGGTCTCCCCCTCGTCCGGCCGACCCGCGTACGGCGTGTTTCCGTGCATTGAACGGCTCGTTCGTAGTAGTGGGGCCCGGATAAACCCGTCGGCGTCGACCCGGGGCTGGTCGTCCGTCCCCGACCGGCCGGCGACCGGCTACGCGATCGGTGTCGAGTCGCCGTAGACAGCCAGCGCGACCGTGACGGTGTAGGCGTCCTCCGGGGTCGCCGCCGGCGCCACCACGTCGGCCGCGCCCGGGGCGGCCCGGACCGTCTCGATACCGCGGGTCGTCGGTTCCCAGTCGCGGAGCGCGACGCCGTCCGCCAGTCCCACCTCGACGGCCTCGCGCACGGCCCGCTCGTCCGGCCCGGACGCCTCGTAGAACAGCCCCCGGCCGTCGGCTGCCCGCGTCCACCCGAGCGCCGCACACGCCGGGGCCGCCGTGTCCGGCCCGACGGTCGCCCGCGCCTCGACCACGGTCAGTCGGTTGCCGACCGGGCCGAGATCCGGCGCCGTCCCCACCCGCTCGACGGTCGCGTGGGCCGGCACAACGGACGAGACCGTGACGAGGTTGTAGTCGTGGACGTTGGCGGCGGCGAGCGCGGCGTCGTACGCCGACAGCGCCGTCCGCCCGGCCCCGGTCCCCGTCACGATGCGGATCTGCATGGGCGACGCTACCGGATGCGCCGGAAAGCCGCTTTCGATTGGTGGCTCGGCGGCTGCCGGCGAGTGAGGAGAGCCGGAACCGAGGACCGCGCTATTCGATGATCTCGCCGACCGCGAAGTTGGACTTGACCTCGGTGATCTCCACCTTGACGCGCTCGCCGACCTCGGCACCGGGGACGATGATGACGTAGCCGCGCTCGACGCGGGCGATGCCGTCGCCCTGCTTACCCAGGTCCTCGACCTCGACGTAGCGGATCTCGCCGCGCTCGACGGGCGGCTGGGGCTCGTCCGGGGCGGCCGAGGGGGCCGACTCCTCCTCGACCTCGGTGCTCCCCTCCCGCTCGGTACTGATGAGCGCGACCCGGTAGGTGTCTCCCGCCTCGACCGCGCCGGTGTCGATCTCGCGGCGCGGCACCTCCACGACGAACCGGTCGTCCTCGGCCTCGACGTCCGCGTTGAACAGACAGAGCAGCTTGTCGGAGATCTCCATGAGAGCTCTATCACGGTGGTCCGGCGGGCGCGTATTCAAGCTACCGCTGAAACGACGCTGTCGGCGGCCTCACGCGTCGTTCGCTGAGCGCGCTCGACGGCCGGGGTGCCGGCCAGTAGTTGACGGAGGCCGACATTACCCGAGAATATCGACAGTATAACAGTTGTTTTCGATTTTCATGCACAATTCTGCAACCATATCGCTTATTCGCTACCCGGCTCGTCCCGGCCGCCGAGCGGCGCGCCGTCGGGTCGCTTCGCGCCCTCGGAGTCGTGGACGACGACCTCGCCCTCCCCCGTGCCGACGGGCTCGTATCGGTCCCGGACGGCGATGGCCTCCTCCAGTTCGCGGACGGCGCGTTCCTTCAGCGCGGCGGCGAGGTCCTCGGCGTCCGCCCGCGAGATGTCCAGTCCGAGCCCCTCGCACTCGTGGGCCCTGACCGCACCCTCCCGGTCCACCGCCGCGCCCATCGGCTGGGCGAGTTCCGTCCCCGCCTCGCTGGGCCCCGCCGAATCATCACCCTCCACAGCACCGTCCAGCACTACGCTGAACGGGTAGGTCCGGCAGATGAGCGGGCGCGAGCCGTGGACGCTGCACGCGCCGGTCCCGTCCGCGGCCTCCCGGTAGAAGGTACAGTCGCCACACGAGTCGGTCCGGAGCGCCCACTCGAACGTCTCGCCCTCCTCGCCCTCCGGGCCCTCGTGGAGGCCGTACGGCATCGGGCGGGCCGCGTCCCGCCAGTCGTACTCGCGGTCGAACTCGTCGCTCGCGGCCGTGGCGGCCTGCAGGTCGCGCACCTCGTCCGGGAAGACGGTGGCCGTGTGGGGTTCCGGCTCCCCGTCCCCGGCCGCGGCCTCCCCGTCCCCGTCTCCTTCCGCCTCCGCGCCGTCGCCGCAGGTCTCCGCCTTGCAGCAGGCGCCACAGCGGGTGCACTCGAAGCCGATGGTCTCGATAGCGTCGGCCAGGTCGGCGGTGTCGAGGTCGCGTGCCGCGGCGAGGTCGGCTTCGAGTGACTGCACGCCCCGAGTTGGGTGCCCGATGGTGAAAAGCGGCGCGTCCGGGCGGAGCCACACCCCCGCGAACCCGGCGAAACCCGACAGTCTCAAAATGGCCCGGTCCAAGCGGTGCATAGTGCGAGTCCTCGACGCCTCCGCCTTCATCGGCGACTACCACACCGACGACGACACCGCGACCATCCCGCTGGTCCGCGAGGAACTCGAGGACGACGCCTCCGGCTACCGGTTCGACGCGCTGGAGGGGGGCGGGATGCGAATCCACGTGCCCGACGGCGAGACCGTCGAGCGCGTCGAGCGGGCGGCGAACACGACCGGCGACGCGACCGAGCTATCCCGGACCGACACCCGGCTGCTGGCGGCGGCGCTCGAACTCGACGCCACCCTCGTCACCGACGACTACGCCATGCAGAACGTGGCCGACGCGCTGGAGGTCCGCGTCGAGTCCATCGCCCGGGAGGGCATCGACGAGCGCCGCGACTGGCGCTACCAGTGCCAGGGCTGCGGCCGCGAGTACGACGAGCACCGGGAGCGCTGCCAGATCTGCGGGAGCGACCTCTCGCGGAAGAACCCGTCCTGACGGTCGGTCAGGGCGTGACCAGCGCGCCGGGTGCCCCGGCCCGCGGGCGAATCAGTCCGCGGCCGGCAGCGTGGTGTCGAACTGCGCGCCGCCGCTCGGCGACTCGGCCGGCGCCACGGTGCCGCCGTACAGGTCGACCAGCCGGGAGACGAGGTGAAGTACCGCGGGGACAAGCCCCGCGGCTTCACCGTCTTGACCGCACGTCCCAAACCGGGCCGTGCCGTCGCAGGCGAATTTAATTCCCCTCGACCTTCCCACGGTGGGTCGGCTGGAATTCACACCCGAACGCTCGGTGCGTCCGTGAGGGTCGGCGGCTCCACCCCGCCCGACAACTCCCGTCGTCGTCCGAAAATCGAAGATTTTCGTGATCACGAAAGACTCCGTCTTTCGAACGACACCACGCCGAAGACGCGGATTTTG
>PXRM01000006.1 GCA_003020985.1 Halobacteriales archaeon QS_4_70_19
CCCCTTCATCCGCCCCCCTTCATCCGCCCCCCTTCATCCGCCCCCCTTCAGACAGCGAGAGAATCCCGACCTGAAGGCCAGGTGTGAATTCCGAGAGGTCCCGCTCCGACTCGTGGAGAGTCACCTCGAGAGAAGGACCGAGCCAAGGAGAGAGGATCGCCTCGAAATTGTCCTGTATGTGATACACACCTCGGATGACGTGCGTCAGACGGCCGTTTTCGGCATCGAGACGGCCGTATTCGTCACGTAATTATCTGATTGGATATGTATGTCTGACGCAGACTTAAGTGGTTCGGGTTCGGCAGTTGCGGCAGAGCGCCCCGGTCCATCGAGGCCAGGGTGCGGGAGGATAGGATGGGTCTGCTCACAAGCATCAGATCGAGCATTTCGGAGCTCTTCGCGGCCAACGAGCCGAAGCGAATCGGCATTTACGGTCCCCCCAATGCGGGGAAGTGTCTCGCCGCGGGAGAGTCGATAATGCTCGCCGACGGAACGCATCGTCGAATCGAGGACATCTTCGAGTCCGTGGCGGAGACGGATCCGACAGATGTCAGTGACGAACCGGACGAGAAGTGGCTGGAATGTGACGGCGATGTCCGTGTTCCGGCGCTCGGACCGGACCTGAGCGTCGAACCGAGTCCAGTCTCTCACGTCTTCCGGCAGCGATACGCCGGCCCGATGTACCGGGTTCGGACGGCGAAGGGACGCGAAGTGACGGTGAGCCCGAAGCATCCGTTTATCGCTGTAACGAGCGACGGGGCCGAGCAGTTGACGGCCGCCGAACTGGAGCCGGGGACGCAGGTCGCACACCTGTCGAGTTTCACGCCCGAACCCAGTGACTGGACGCTGCCGGACACGCCGGAACTCGTGGCCGACGGCGGGACTGCTACCGCCGAGAACGGTTCCAGTCCCGGATTCGAGGGAGAACTCGTCACCTGCAAAGCAACGCATCACGACCCGAAGTCGATCGTTCCGCTCTCGCTGGACGCGGAAGTGGCCAGGTTCCTCGCACTGACGATCGGTGAGGCACAGCACAAGGAGACGTTCGTCGCCTTCGCGAACGAGAACGAACGGTTCCGGACGGCGTTCCGGACGACGGTCGAACGCTTCGGGGTCGATACGACGACCTACGACTACGAGGACAAGACCCCCATCGTTCGGGTCAATTCGAAGGCACTGGTGGAACACCTCCGGCGGCTGGATTGCCCACCGGCCCCATCCGCAGCAAAGCGCGTCCCGGAGCCGGTGCTCCGTGCCGACGACGACATCGTCGCCGAGTTCCTCCGAACGCTGTTCGACTGCGAGGGAAGCGTTCAGGGAGCCGACGGGGCCGAACGTGGCCGGTACGTCACGATCTCCAGCGCGAGTCGCGAGCTACTCGTCGGTGTCCAGACGCTGCTGGTCCGGTTCGACATCGTGGGTAAACTCCGGCGGAAACGGCACGACGGCAAGACGTACCACGAACTCTGCATCGGCCGGAGTGACCAACACCGCCGCTTCCGGGATGCGGTCGGTTTCGGTATCGACCGGAAGGCCGACCGTCTGGATTCGCTGTGCGAGGCCGAGTCGAGTCCGACGACCCACACGCTCCCGCTGATGGAGCGGTTCGAAACGCTCCGGACGGACCTTGGGTTGACGCAGGCGGAGTTCTACGGCGACAGCAAGCACGTCGCCCGGATGCGACGACGAAACAGCATCAGTCAGGACCGGATCGAGTCGATGGCCGGCTCGCTCCCCTCGACCGAGGCGTTCGACCTCGTCCATCGGTTCGCCGGGGCGGACGTGACCTGGGACGCGGTGACGGAAATCGAGCGCATCGAGTACGACGGATACATCTACGACCTGACGGTTCCGGGGGAGCACACGTTCGCGACCGCTGACGGGTTGGTCGTTCATAACACCACCCTCGCGAACCGTATCGCCCGTGATTGGACGGGCGACGCGGTCGGTCCGGAGAGCCATGTACCGCACGAGACGCGCCGGGCGCGTCGGAAAGAGAACGTCGAGATCAAGCGCAACGGGAGCTCGGTGAACATCGACATCGTGGACACGCCCGGCGTGACCACCAAGGTCGACTACACGGAGTTCCTGGAGCACGACATCGAGGAGGACGACGCCATCAGACGGTCGCGCGAGGCGACCGAGGGCGTCGCCGAGGCGATGCACTGGCTCCGGGAGGACGTCGACGGCGTCATCTACGTGCTGGACGCCACGACCGATCCGTTCACGCAGGTCAACACGATGCTGATCGGCATCATCGAGAGCCAGGACCTGCCGGTGTTGATCTTCGCGAACAAGATCGACCTGGAGGACGCCTCAGTGCAGCGGATTCGGAACGCGTTCCCACAGCACGAGACCGTCCCGCTGTCCGCCCTCGAGGGGGACAACATGGACGAGGTCTACGACAAGATCGCGGAGTACTTCGGGTGATAGGATGGCAGAACTGACAACCGGCGACGACGGAAACGCACCCCTCGACGGCGTCCAGATCGACCTGATCAGCGCCGAGCGGATGGAGGGGCTGCGGACGATGGAGAAGATCCGGATGATCTTGGACGGTGTCCGAGACGGCAACATCGTCATCCTCGAGCGCGGGCTCGACCCGGACGAGGAGTCGAAGCTCATCGAGGTGACGATGGGCGAGATCCAGCCGGACGGTGACGGCTTCACCGGGATCGAGATCGAGACGTATCCCGGTGGCACCCGGAACGAGTCCGGGCTGCTGGGCCGCGTCCTCGGCAAGGGCGAGGAGTCGAAGCTGACCGTCATCGGCCCCGCCAACCGCATCGAGACGCTCCATAAGGACGAGAACTTCATCCGGACGCTCATCCGGCGGCGCTGACGACGCGCCGAAACAGGGACACGAACTGACCACACGACGACACGGGCCACGACACGCCACGACCGATGCCACATCAGTGTACCACGTGCGGGCACGTCTTCGACGACGGCTCGAAGGAGATGCTCAGCGGCTGCCCGGACTGTGGCGGGAACACGTTCCAGTTCCATCCGAAGGGTACCGAGATACCCGAGACCCCACCGGATGCCGAGCCGCCGGAACCGGAGGGGTCGACGGCCGCCAACACGGTCGGGCGGGCCGCCACCAAGGTCCGTGACTTCGTGTCGAGCGACAGCGGCACCGGCGCCGACTCGACGGCGGGTGCCCCCGAACGCCCACCGGCCGACCCGGGCCGTGTCGGCGACCCGGCTGCCAGCGGGAGCGTTGATGGCGGCGGGGACGGCACCGGCACTGCCGGCGCCGGGTCTGGCACCGGGTCCACGCCGGACCCGAACGCCACTTGGCCCAGCGAGCAGGAGGGCCAGGACCGGAACCAGGACTCGGAGCTCGAACCCGACGACGATGGCATCATTGATGCTGATGCCCGGGAGGCCGCCCGTGCCGTGTCGGAGGCGGACGAGGCCGACACGACGGATGCGCCGGCCGAGATGGGTGACTCCGCTCAGAGGGACGAACTCGCCCAGCCGGGCGAGCCCCCCCAGATGGACGGGCCCACCCGGACGGACGAGCCGGACGGGGCCGACGGCGTGGGACCGGTAGCCAGCACGGAGCACGGTGGGGCCGCCGGTCGGCCGACCGGCGGCCCGTCCGAGGGGCGGGTCGTCAGCGAACCGGACGACGACCACCCCGACATCGCCGAACTCCGCGAGCAACTCAACGACCAGTTCGAGTCGATCAAGATTCTCGAACCGGGGCAGTACGAGCTCAACCTGATGGAGCTGTACGATCGCGAGGAGTACATCATCGCGCTTCAGGAGAACGGTCGCTATGTCATCCAGGTCCCCGAGCAGTGGCTGGGTGACCAGCCCGGGGACGCATAGGATTTCCCACCCTGGCTCTGGCCGACCCCTTCATTTCCGATGGAGAATGCTGTATGGTGTATTCTCAGCCGGATTCGACGTAGAACATCCACTCTATCGTGAAACAGGCCACTTCATTCGATTTTAGGAAGTGCATAACATGAAGGCCTCAATTTCTAGTCGAGCCTCGTCGTGGGGGGACGATGCCGAACCGGGAGAGCTGAATCCGAAGAAAGAGGGGGAAACCAGCCCTCCCGTCGAGTGTGGCATCCCGCCCGCCTCGCCCGGTGCCGGTTCTCGTGGTCCTCCTGCTGTCCAGTAGCAGTCTGGCCTACATCGCGACGCTCCTGGAAACGGCAGGAACGCGCCTCCGCCGGGCGGCGATGCGGTTCCCCGCACTCCTGGCTCGGCTCGGCCTCGTCGAGCGCGACCGGGCGGACCGGGCGTTCGACCTCGCGTTGCCGGTGATGGTCACGGGCGGACTGCGGGTCGCACTGCGGGTCTCGGACTTCGTCTTCGTCGGCCTCGCGACGGGTGCGGTCGGAATCGCGGCGCTCGAACTCGGCTTCCAGTACTACTTCGTCGCGTTCGGGCTGTCGCTCGCGCTCACCTCGGGGACGATCAGCGTGGTCTCGCGGCTGACGGGCGCCGGCGAACCTGCCCGAGCGGACCTGGCGGTGAAACAGTCCGTGTGGCTGGCGCTCGCCATCGCGCTCCCGCTGACGGTCGTCTCGTGGGTGTACGCCCGGCCGCTGCTGGATCTCCTGACGCCCGACGCCGAGGCCGCCCGCATCGGTGCGGCCTACCTCCGCATCGTGATGCTATCGATGGTCCCCCGCTTCTGGTCGATGATCGCTGCGCGAGCGCTCGCCGGCGTCGGCGACACCCGGACCCCGATGTACGTCCGGCTCCTCACCCTCCCGACCAACATCGCCCTGAACGCCGTTCTCGTGTTCGGGCTGGGCCCCGCCCCACGGCTGGAGGTAGTGGGGGCGGCCATCGCAACCGTCGTCGCGAACACCGCTGGCGCGGCCGTCTTCGTCGCCATCTTCCTCTCCGGGCGCTGGCCCGTCCGACTCCGGGTGGGCGGGCCGCAGTTCGACGCCGGACTCGCCGCAGAGATCGTCCGCGTCGCCACCCCGCTCGCGGGGACCCGGCTCGCCCGCACGTTCGGACGGTTCCCGTTCCTGTTCGTGCTGGGCGTCCTCGGGACGCCGTACGTCGCGGCGTACGCCGTCGGGCGCCGGGTGGTCCTGTTCGCGCTGATGCCGGCGTGGGGGTACGCGACCGCCGCGAGCACGCTCGTCGGGCAGGCGGTCGGCAGCGGTGACGAGGACGGGGCCACGCGCGACGGCTGGGCGACCGTCCGCGTCGCGCTGGCCACGCAACTGCTCGTCGCGGTCCTGCTCGCCGCCCTCGCCGCGCCGATCGCGACGCTGTTCGGCACCGAGAACGTGGCCCTCACCGCGGAGTTCGTCCGCGTGTTCGCGCTCGGCGTCGCCGGGTTCGCAGTCTCCCGCACCACCCGCGGCGCACTCCGCGGTGCCGGCGACACGCGCTGGCCGTTCTACGGGACCATCCTGGGAACCTACCTCCTGCGGCTCCCGCTGGCCTTCCTCGCGCTCCCGGTCGGCTACGCGGTCACGCTGGGGCCGCTGTCACTCGCCCCGGGCCGGGGGCTCGGCGTCGTCGCGATCTACGCTGCCGTCCTCATCGACTTCTACGCCAAGGCCGGCGTCAACGCCGCCCGCTTCGCGACCGGCCGCTGGAAGGCCATCGCCCGTGCGGCCGCCGTGAGTGCGGGGGGAGACTGACCCCAGAACGGAGATAGAGAACGCGAACACTGGGAACACTCGAATTTAGTCAAAAACGACCCCGATCATCGAACTATCGAACGTCGACGCCAGTTATTCCACTCGACCACCGCCGCCGCCTCCACGACGAGGTCCGGGTGGATGAGTCGGGAGGCCGCGACCGTCGTCGTCGGTGGCGGTCGTCCCGGCGACCGAGACACGGCCGTCGGCGCGGACGGCTCGCGAGTACCCTACGGTCGACTCTCACTCGTCCCCGAGGAGACACGTCTCCGGGCCATATCGGTTCCTCCGACGCCAGCATGGTAACGTTCCCGACGTGTGGCTCCTGACGTGTGCTTCCCGACGTGTGCCCGACCCGACAGCTCCCCGACCGCCCCGGCGTGTGACCTGATAGAACCCCCCTGTTTCGCGTGGAGAACGGGCCATTTATAAGAAAACAACGGGCTGTCCGCGATCTGTCCGCCGTGCGTCAGACGGCCGCAGTGGGTGCGAGCACGTCTCGGGCGGTGTGTAAGCTCCGAGAGCGCGTTCCGGAAACCCATGAACCACATCGAAACCCGTATCGACATCGACGCACCCGCCGCGAGCGTCTGGGCAACCCTGACCGGTTTCGAGGCGTACCCGGAGTGGAACCCGCGCTCGCGCATCACGGGTGTTGCAGCCCCGGGCGAGCGACTCGTCGTCGCCCCCGGCCCCGACGCCGAGGGGATGCCGACCTTCCGGCCCCGCGTGCTGGCTGCCGGTCCGACTACGCCGGCGGACGGACTGATGAGGCCCCCGACGCGGGCTTCGAGTTCCGCTGGCTGAGGCACCTGTGGATGCGCGAGCTCTTCGACGGCGAGCACTCCTTCCGGGTCGAGTCGCTGGGGGAGGGTCGGTCCCGGCTGATCCAGTCCGAGTCGTTGGGGGAGGGTCGGTCCCGGCTGATCCAGTCCGAGTCGTTCTCGGGGCTGCTCGCGGGGCTACTGCTCCGGCGCTACGGTGCCGACACGGAAGCCGGCTTCCAAGCCGTCAACGAGGCCCTGAAGACCCGCTCGGAGACGCTGACCGCGACGGTCGACGCCGATTCCGTCGCCGCGTAGTCAGGCGCTGTCGCTGCGTAGTCACGTGATGTGGCCCGGCAGTCTCGCCTCTCGGGGGGTCGCTGGACGCCGGGACGAGCCGAGGGGCGTCGATGGCGCCCGCGAACTGAAGTTGTTAAATGGGGCCCGGACACAGACCCACCAATGAGCGATGCGACGAAGATCGTCATGGGCACCATCGGCGCCTCGGCGTTCCTCGCGATAGTGGCGGTGCTCTACGTCGTTCTCTACATGGCCTGACGTGTTCGAGCCCCGTCCTCTCTCGCCCGACCTGGAGACGGTCCGCGGAGCGTACGCGCCGGACGCGGCAGTTCTGGACTGTGTACGGGACTTCGAGACGCTGGAACCGGCCGCAGCAGAGCAGCTCGGGCTCATCGCCGACCAGCTCGACCCGTTCGCGGCCCCGGACGAGTGGCTCCCGGCGGACGCTCCCGAGATGCTCCGCCGCTACGCTGGCGACGAGTTCACCGTCGGGCTCCCCGGCGATGGCGGCGTCGCCTGGACGCGACAGACCGTCCCGCCGACGATCATCGTCAAGCCGCGGCTGGAGGGCTCGCCGGACTCGTTCGTGGACTTCCTCGTCGCCGAGGCGCTCGTCGAGACGGACGTGGCGCCCGCGGAGTCGTTCCTCGGCTTCTTCGGCGCGCACTACCCCGAACTGGCAGCGGCCACGCCGCTCTCCCCGGCCGACACCTACCAGCTCGCGACGGCCCTCGACACCGCCTACGTCGGCCGACTGACCCGGCCGGTCTTCGAGGCGTGGGGCGAGACGAACGGAGGAGACAGCGACCACCCGCAGTTGCCGGCCCTGCACGACGCGTGGGTGGACGCCGGCGAGCGCCTCCAGCCGCGTCTGAACGGGCTCCCCGGGGAGGTCGCGCACGGTGAGACCGGCTTCGCCGCCGCCGCGGAACTGGCCTGCGCCGCTCTCAAGCACGGCCTCGACCTGCCGGATCCCTTCGCGGCGCTCGACACGGGAGCCTACGAGCGCAACGGCCCCGCGTTCGCGGTCCGGTGGGCCGAGAAGACGTTCGACGCGCTCGCCAGGTCCGAGTGAGTCCCGTCCGCTGATTGGATGAACCCCCGGCGTCCTCGACCGGTGGTCAGATCTCGTCGTCCGGGTCGTTGTTCTCCCGGACGCGTTCGGCCTCCTTCCGGTAGCGTTCCTGCTCAGACGTCTGGACCGGAGCCAGGTCGTCGGGGTCGACGTCGCGGGCGGCGGTGACCGCCGTCCGGTCGAGCATCGTGGAGGAGAGCTCCCGGGTCACGGCGCGCTCGCCGTCGGGCGTCGCGTAGACGAGGGTGACGAGGTCCCGGCTGTCGTAGGACCGCTCGACCAGCCACGTCCGGACCTCGTCGGCGTCGGCATCGTCGCTCATGGGGGCGCTGGAACCTCGTCCGGCTTCAACCCCCCCCGTTTCCAGTGGAAGCCCCCGTCGCCCGTTCGGTGAGCGGTCGGCCAGCGTGGCGCCGGTTCGAACCCCGTCCAGTCGCGGAGACCGGGGACGCCGCGGCTCCGAGCCGTCGTCGGCTCCGTCGGATGTCGGCTGCTCGAGCCGCTGTCCGGTTACGGTTCCTGCTCCGATGGGTCCTCGCGTTCACCACCCGGCGCCGTGAGTGCTCCCCGTCCGTCCCGGTCCGGGAGGCTCGCGTCGCCCGCCTCGTGGAGACGCCGATGGAGTTCGAGTACCTCCATGGCCTCAGCCGCCAGGGACTCGAGGCGGTCGCAGTCGTCGTCGGTCCACTCGCGCGGGACGCGGTCGTAAGCGCAGAACGTCCCCACGATGCGTCCGTCGGGCGTGGTGAGTTTGGCGCTGGCGTACGCCCGGAGTTCGTGCGCTTCGAGTCCCTCGTTCCCCGCGAACCGGGGGTCGTCGCTGAGGTCCGAGATCGCCGTCACTCCCGGCTCCAGCAGCGCGTAGGTGCAGACCGTCTCCTCGCGGGGGAAGACGTCGAAGTCGACACCGTAGCAGGCGGGGAACTCCTGCTCCCGGTCGTCGATGATGCCGATGGCGGTCATCGGCGCGTCGAGCAGGCTGCCCGCGAGCGTCGTCAGCCGGTCGAACGTCGGCTCGACCGCCGCCAGCACCGGTCGGTAGGCGTCCAGCGCCGCGACGCGCTCGGACTCGTCGTCGGGGAGCGGGTAGGCGGTCTGGGTCCGGAAGGCGACGGTGTGCTGGACCAGGTCGGCGAGTCGGTGATGGGCGTTCGGCGAGTCCTTCGGGACGAACTCGCTGACGGCTCCCGTCGACGCGGAGGCGTCGATGGTGTCCGGGTCCGCGTCGGTGAACAGGACGAACGCCGCGTCCGGCTGCTGCTCGCGGAGCGTGGAAAGCAGGTCCAGCCCGGTGCCGTCGGGCAGTTCGAACTCGCTCACCACGCAGTCGAACGGCGCGTCGAGCTCGTCGACGGCGGTCCCGAGGTCGGGACACGCCGTCACGGTCACGCCGAGGTCCTCCAACACGGCTACGGTGTCGTTCCTGGCTCCCTCGTCGGGGTCTACGCAGAGCGCGTTCGGCATCGGATACCACCGAATCGCGATAGGATGAAAAATCCCTCCCCCGAATCTGCGACTGGACGTTCAGGGCCGTCTGCCGTCCATCCGCTGCAGCGGACCAGTCACCGCTGCCCCCGGCTGCACGCGTAGCGGGCAGCCGCCGTGCCCGTCCCCCTGTTCCCGAACGGGTGGATTGATACGGCCGACTCGCCTACCCCGGGTCGATGGACGCGCCGCTGTGGACGGAGACGCACGCGCCCGCCCTCGCGGACCTCCCCCAGCCTGACGTCCGCGACTACCTCGCCGGGGCCGTCGACGAGCCCATCAACCTCGTCCTCCACGGCCCGGAGGGGGTCGGCAAGACCGCCGCGGCCCGTGCGCTGGCCCGCGCGGCCCACGCGGACCCGGAAAACGACCTCATCGAGATCAACGTCGCGGACTTCTTCAGCCGGACGAAGTCGGAAATCAAGGACGACCCCCGGTTCGCGCACTTCCTCGAGGGCCGTTCGCGCATGAGCAAGCGCGACATGATCAACCACGTCCTCAAGGAGTCCGCGGCCCACCAGCCCGTCTCGGGCGAGTACAAGACGGTCCTGCTGGACAACGCCGAAACCATCCGCGAGGACTTCCAGCAGGCGCTGCGCCGCGTGATGGAGCAGTACGCCCGCAACACGCAGTTCGTCATCGCGACGCGCCGACCCTCCAAACTGATCCCGCCCATCGAGTCGCGCTGCTTCCCGGTGCCGATGCGCGCGCCGACCCACGAGGAGACGGCGACGGTCCTGCGCTCGATTCTGGACGCCGAGGAGATCTCCTACGACGACCAGGGCATCGACTTCGTCGCGAGCTACGGCGACGGCGACCTCCGGCGGGCCATCCTCGGCGCGCAGCTGGTGGCGACGAAGGCCGAGGACGACGACCGCGACGCGGTAGTGACGATGGACACCGCCTACGAGGCGCTGGGCGAGGTCGGCGTGGATGCCCACGTCGAGGAGATGCTCGCGGCCGCCGCGTCGGGTGATTTCAGCGCTGCCCGCTCGACCCTCGACGACCTGCTGGAGGACGAGGGGCTCTCCGGCGAGGAACTCCTCGCGGAACTCCTCCGGGTCGCCCGCGAGAGCAACCGCAACTGGGACCTCGCGCGGCTCCACGAACTCGCCGGCGAGGTCGACATGGACCTCGTGGAGGGAATCTCGGACCGCACCCACCTCTCGCACCTGCTCGCGGAACTGGCCCGGTCCGAAGGTAGTTCGTAACGATCCAAGCTTGCTGGATACCTCCGCCATTCACTCCCAATTCGACCCATTAGTATAAAATACTGATACAAAGTAGAAAATGGGCGTTGGCGCTGAGGCCCCTGTTTCGGGTCGAGCGGATCGCGTGGCGGTTCCAGCGGAGCGCTAGCGTCCCCCCCCCTCCCCGCGCCGTCGCCGGGGAGACTGGACCCGCTCGCTTCGCTCGCGGCCTCGGCCGGGGGCCGACGGCGCGCTTTCTGTTCCCGGACCCGGGCGGAGTGCTCACGGGGCGGGCCACCGGGTCGCCGCCCCGGCTGCGTCACCGCCCCTCCAGCAGGTCGGCCAGTCCGGAGAGAGAGGCCACGGAGCGGGCTCCAGGGGGCACGTCGTGGTCGCTGGGGGCCACGTCGCGGTCGCTGGGGGCCACGTCGCGGTCGCTGGGGGCCACGTCGCGGTCGCCGGGGGCCACGACGACGCCCGGGACGCCGATGTTGAGCGCGCCCGCCGCGTGGTCGGGGTCGCGGCCCGCGAACCAGACCCGGCCGCCGCCGAGCGCGTCCTCGACGGTCTCGAAGGCGCGGGCGTGTGGCAGTTCGTAGCCCGTGAGCGCCGACGTAAACGACGCCGTGACGCGGTTGTCGAGTCCTGCAGCCGAGAGCAGCGCGTCGACCTCCGGCGGCCCGTTCAGGTAGACCACCGGGTTCCAGCCCGCGTCGCGGAGCCGGTCCAGCGCGTCGGCCGCGCCGTCGACCGCGCTCCACGCGGCCGCATCCAGGTACGCGTCCCGGACGGTTCTCGCGACCGCGTCGGCCTGTCGGCGCGGGACGTCGACGGCCGCGAGAGCGTCCGCGAACGTCGACTCGTGGTGGCGCCACCAGTCCTCGCCCGCCCGGTCGGCGTGCATCCGGTCCGGGCGGTGCCAGGGGAACGTCAGGTGCGGGCGGATCGCGTCGGGCGCTGCCGAGCGGGCCGTGTCGCTCGCGGCGAGCACGTCACGCAGCGCCCCGGCCCAGTCGTCGTCCGGAGGCCCGTACGCGCCCGCCGGCGTGCTGGCCGCACGCGTCGTGAGGGCGTCGAACGCGAGGAGGACGTACCGGTCTCGCACGAGACGCCATACCCGGCCGTGGGAGAAAAGTCGGTCGAAGGGCCGGCCGCTGTGTCCCGTGCCCCTCAGTCAGTCTCGTCGTCGGCCGTTCCCTCGCCGTCGGCCGTCCCCCCGTCGTCTGCCGTCAGCACGAGGACGTGCCGCGTCAGCGACCCGTGGACGCGCCGGTCGAAGCGGTCCGCGACGGTCCAGCCCGCGTCCGTGGCGGCGTCGGTCCAGGGCCGGTCCCCGACGACCACTGCGCGCCGAGCGACCCGGCGGGCCTCCGCGAGCGCGTCGCCGACGACCGCCGCCAGCTCGTCGCTGGCCCACGACTGCCGGCCGTAGGGCGCATCGAAGACGACGGCGTCGACCGGCCCCTCGCCGTCCGTGCCTGCGACCGGGAGTCGCCGGGCGTCGCCCCGGCAGACCGCAAACGCCCCGGGTTCGTCGGCCGCGCCCGAGAGGGCCTCGTTTCCGCCGAGGTAGTGGCCGAGGTTCTCCCGGGCGCCCCGGACCATCTTGCGCTGGGCGTCGATGCCGACCACGTCCGCGCCCACGAGCGCCGCCTCCGCGAGCAGGCCACCGGTCCCGCACATGGGGTCCAGCAGCCTCCGGCTCGGCCGGGCCCCGGCGATGTTCGCGAGCGCGCGGGCCAGCAGCGGGTCCATGCTCCCGGGCTGGAAGAACGGCTTCTCCGTCGGCTGGCGGTCGCCGAAGTCGCGCCGGCTCTCGATGCTCAGCCAGCCCAGCGCGCAGACCCCGTCCTCGTCGTCGCCGAGTCCCTCGAGGTCGGCCTTCTCGAGGGCTGCGGCGTCGGGGGCGTCGGGCCCCGTCCCCGGTTCGGACTCGTCTTCGACCACCCCGACCTCGCGCTCGTCCGCCAGCCCGAGCGCAATCGTCCCGTCGTCATCGTCGTCGTGCCCCGGGGGGGCGGCGAACAGTGCCCGGAGTTCGTGGTCCGGCTCCTCCAGGTCGACCGCGAACCCGCGGTCGACCAGCACCTGGCCGAGGTCACGTTCGGCCTGCCGCGTGTCGACGCCGGTCAGGCCGCGGACGTCGCGGGCGCGCACCCGGACCGAGCCCGTGCGGTCGAGCGCGGCGGCGTCGAGCAGGGCGGTGGCGTCCTCGACACGAGGTGCGGTCCGCCCGACCAGTTCGACGACGCGCCGGGTGAACGCCAGCCCGCGGGCGCGGTCGGTTACCCCCCGCGCCGTCGCGAGTCCCGTCGCCAGGGGGGTGACGGCGGTACAGGCGCTCTCTGCCTCGCGGCGTGCGAACCGGTCGTCCTGGCCCCCCAGTTCGAGGACGTACACGGCGACCGACCGTACTGACGGGGGTTTAGGTATGACAGGCACCCCCACTTCAACCGGCATCCCTTGCCGCTTTATAAACAGAACCACCGCCTGGGGCCCGACGTCTCCGGTATTCGACCTGTCAACCCTCACCACCCATATTTATAAAGGTTAAATACGTGGCTTAAGGCATACGATGACCGACCCCAAGGAAACCATCAACATCGAGAACGTGGTGGCCTCGACGGGCATCGGCCAGGAGCTCGATCTGCAGAGCGTGGCCATGGACCTCGAGGGCGCCGACTACGATCCCGAGCAGTTCCCCGGCCTCGTCTACCGCACCCAGGAGCCCAAGAGCGCGGCGCTCATCTTCCGATCCGGCAAGATCGTCTGTACGGGCGCGAAGAGTACGAACGACGTCCACGAGTCGCTCCGCATCGTCTTCGACAAGCTCCGCGACCTCAACATCGAGGTCGACGAGGACCCCGAGATCGTCGTCCAGAACATCGTCACCTCGGCGGACCTCGGCCGCAATCTCAACCTGAACGCCATCGCCATCGGGCTCGGCCTGGAGAACATCGAGTACGAGCCCGAGCAGTTCCCCGGTCTCGTCTACCGGCTCGACGAGCCCGACGTCGTCGCCCTCCTGTTCGGCTCGGGCAAGCTCGTCATCACGGGCGGCAAGAAGCCCGAGGACGCCGAGCACGCCGTCGACAAGATCGTCTCCGAGCTCGACAAGCTCGGTCTGCTGGACGGCTGAGGCCGCGGCTCTCCTCCCCGCTCTCGCCACCCGGGAGCGCAGGCTACATGTCTCCCGCCCACCCACGTCCTGTATGGCAGGGCTCCCGGTCGCGTCGGTGCCGGCCGCCGTCGACCTCCCGCTCGTCCCGCTCCAGTCGGTCACCGGCGGCGGCCCGCTCGCGCTGATCGTCACCTTCCTGCTGACGTGGGTGTTCTACGCGTTCACACTCCATCTCGCCGCGACGTTCTTCATCGGCGACGTCCCCTCGCAGAAGGCCGCCACCGCCGCCGCCGTCCCGGCCGTGGTCTCCATCCTCCTCCAGCAGTACGGCCTGCAGGGCGGGGCGTTCGGCATCGACCCCTCGCTGCTGGCCGGCGTCACCATCCTCGCCACCCTGGTCGCCGACGGGATCGCCGTCAGCTCCGTCTACCGGCTCCAGTTCCGGTCGGCGGCGCCGCTGGTCGTGTTGCACTTCGGCTTCGCCGCGGTCATGGGTGTCGCGCTGGCGAACGTCCTCGGCGTGCTGTGAGTCAGCGTGTTATGAGTCGGTGTGCTGCGGATCGGTGTGCTGTGAATCGCCGTGCTGTAGGTGGGCGCACTGGGGGGGTCCGTATCCTGTGAGCGGGGCTCTCTACTGCTCCACCCGGGTCGGCTCGTGCCGGTACCGGACCGTCGGCATCCCGTCGAACGCCGGCCCGCGACCGTCGTTGTGGAAGCCGGCAGCCTCGGCGATGTCGCGCTTCTCGTCGGCGTTCTCCGAGACCAGCAGCTCGACCGACATCGACTCGCCGCGAGCGAAGCGGAGGGGCTCCTCCAGGAGCCGCTCGCAGGCCTGCAGCGCTCCCTCGAACTGGGTGATGTGGACCACGCCGTTCTGTGCGTCGTAGCTCACGAACCCGACAACGCGGCCTCCCTCCTCGGCGCCGTCCGCGTCCGGCTCCGTAGCCACCCGGACCGTCCGGTCGTGGACCAGATTGCGCATCACGTCCGACGGGTGGTCCGTCAGCTCGGCCAGGCGGTCGGCATCGGCTTCGACGGCGTCCCGCACGTCCATGGTCCAGGCCTGGGCATGCAGGTAGTTAAACCCCCGCACGCGGACGCGCAGTCGGACGGTTTCGTGTCCCGTCCGCGCCGTGGAACCAACTCCCCGCGTCCGCAGGCGACACCCACATGTCCATCCCGGTCCGAGTCCCGGGTAGCATGGACGCGGCCGCGGTCAGGGAACGCGCCTCGGCACTCCCGGCCAGTCCGGGCGTCTACCAGTTCGAGGACGCCGACGGGACGGTGCTCTACGTGGGGAAGGCCGTCGACCTGCGGGACCGCGTGCGGTCGTACGCGGACCCGCGCGGCGAGCGCATCCGCCGGATGGTCGAGCGCGCCACCCGGGTGGACACCGCCGTCACGGACACGGAGACGCAGGCGCTGCTGCTGGAGGCCAACCTCATCAAGCGCCACCAGCCGCGCTACAACGTCCGGCTGAAGGACGACAAGTCGTACCCGCTCGTCCAGCTGACCGCCCACCGCTTCCCCCGCATCGAGGTCACGCGCGACCCGGACCCGGACGCCACCGTCTACGGCCCGTACACGGAGATGGGTCGCGTCGAGACCGTAGTGAAGGCGCTCCGGGAGACGTACGGACTGCGTGGCTGCTCCGACCACAAGTTCCAGGGACGGGACCGCCCGTGCCTGGACTACGAGATGGGGCTCTGCACGGCTCCCTGTACGGGCGAGATCGACGAGTCCGGCTACGCGAGCGACGTCGAGTCCGTCAGGCGCTTCTTCGAGGGGGAGACGGGCGTCCTGGCCGACCCCCTCCGGGACGCGATGGAGGCCGCGGCCGCCGACCAGGCGTTCGAGCGCGCGGCCAACCTCCGGGACCGCCTCGAGGCGGTCGAGGCGTTCCACGGGGGCGGGGGCGAGGCCGTCCACGCCGGCGACCGCGAGGAGCGGGCGATCGACGTGCTCGGCGTCGCCATGTCCGGCGGCGAGGCCACGGTCGCCCGGCTCCACAGCGCGGACGGCAAGCTCGTCGACCGGGAGCGCCACTCGCTGGCGGCACCCGAGGGTGAGGACCGCGCGGCGGCCGTCCTCTCCGCGTTCCTCACCCAGTTCTACGCCGAGCGCGAGCTCCCCGACGCGCTCCTCCTCTCGGAGCGCCCCGACGATACGGACGTGACCGCGTGGCTCGAGGCCGAGGGGGGCGCCGTCCGCGTCCCGGGGGCCGGCCGCGAGGCGACGCTGGTCGACCTGGCGCTCAAGAACGCCCGCTCGCGCGAGAGTGGCCGCGACGAACTCGGCGCGCTCCGGGACGCGCTCTCTCTCCCCCGGCGCCCCGAGCGAATCGAGGGGTTCGACGTGAGCCACGCGAGGGGGAAGGCCGTCGTCGGGTCGGACGTCACGTTCGCCGACGGGACGGCCGACAAGTCGGGCTACCGCCGCAAGCGCCTCGCCGACGAGAACGACGACTACGCGAACATGCGCCGGCTCGTGGCCTGGCGGGCGGAGCGGGCCATCGAGGCGCGGGACGACCGCCCGGACCCGGACCTCCTGCTCATCGACGGCGGCGAGGGGCAGCTGGGCGCCGCGCAGGACGCCCTCGCGGAGACGGGCTGGGACGTGCCGGTCGTCGCGCTGGCCAAGGCGGAGGAGCTCGTGGTCACCCCGGACGGCGTCCAGCGCTGGCCCGGCGACGCACCCCACCTCCACGTCCTCCAGCGGGTCCGGGACGAGGCTCACCGCTTCGCCGTCTCATACCACCAGCAGGTCCGGGACGAGGTGTCGACCCCGCTGGACGAGGTAGACGGTATCGGGCCCGAGCTCCGCAAGCGGCTCCTCCGGCGGTTCGGCAGCGTCGAGGGGCTGCGCGAGGCCTCGCGTGAGGAACTCGCATCCGTCGATGGCGTCGGCCCGTCGACCGCGGCGCGGGTCGACCGGGCGCTGTGACCGAGCCGCCGCTCACGCCGCGGATGTCCGGAGCGACCGGCTCAGAGGTCGGGCCGCTGGAAGAATATGTCGTCGTACTTCGCGCCACCACCCTCGAGGTCGACGTAGATGCCGGCTGGTGTTCGTCCGTCCCGGCGTTCCCTGACATCGAACGTCTCCTCTGCCGTGTCGCCGCCCGTGACCTGGACCGATACTCGGACCGTCGTTCCGGGTTCGACGAGGTCCTGCCACGACCGCGACACCGGCGGGTGACCGTGACCGTCTCGTCCAGCAGCACCGCACCGATCCCCGTGTCGGTCACCCGTATCGAGACGGTCTCCCGGTTCGTCCTACTTGAGGTAGCTCCCGACGCGCCGGTCAGGGTTTCGGTACACCCCGCCACGAGCGCGGCGGTGAGCGACGCGAGGAGCTGTCGTCGGTTCATCTTTCTGTAGGACACGCCAGCCCGGATACTTATTCTTCGCCCTCGGGGCTCGGACGGATCGTCGCCTGCTCCGACCGGGTGGTTCGAACGACCGGTGACGGAATCCGCATCGAGGCCCGGCGTCACAGGTCCGGCCGGGAGATGCGTATCTCCTCGGAATCGTTGTACCTTCCTTGGAGGTAGATGTATATCCCTGCTGGCCTCCGCCCGTCGTCCCTGGCGTTGATCGTGATCTCCCGTTCGATGGACTTCCCACCCTCGACCTGCACCTCCACCCGAACCGTCGTCCCGGGATCGACGACATCGTCCCACCCCCGAGATTCGGGCGGCGCCACCGTCACCGTCTCGTCCAGCAGTACGGTTCCGTCCGCCGTATCGACCACCCGAACCGAGGCCGTCTCCGTCTCGTCTCGCCGGTTCGAGAGATCGACTATCGCCGCCTTCGGCCCGGCGGGTGTGGGGGTTGCGGTGGGCGACTCGGTCGGCGTCGGCATCGGGGACGGCTCTCGTGTCCTCGTCGGCGTCGACCTGTCGGTGGGAGTGGCCGAACTGCTGGCCGATCCCGTCGACTCGCCGGTCCCGTTAGATGACGACTTGCCACCGTCGATTCCCGTTTCGACACACCCCGCGGTCAGAACGGCGCCAACCGTCGTGAGGATTCCGCGACGTTTCATCCTGTCTCCACCCGATTAGTGGTTCCCGTTCGCATGCTGATAGCTGAGTTCAACTGCATCGACCGTGCGTGCTGAGAACTGTGAATCCCAGCCTGCCGTCGTCGAATCCTCTATGCACTTGCTTGCGCCCTGTGAGCAACGATCCGGGTAGGTCGCGCACATGGGTGTGCTGTTGAGATCGAACGTTCCGGGGAGGACGATTCCGACATTATGTTCCGCTGGTATACTATCCTCGTCCGACATGAACTTGTTCAGATGGATAGTTTCGCGTTGTGGGTCGACATAATGGCCCACGACTGATGGCATTGATCCCGTGACAACGGAGTCGGGAACTAGTTCGTTCGGACTCGCTACCAACTGCAGGTTGACGAAGTCGACAACGTTCTCCGATTCCGCGGAGACGGCTCCCATCGTTGCTATCCCAGTCCCGCTCGCACATAGTACCTGCAGTAATGATCTCCGCTTCATTTGCCTCTATGACACATGTGATCACACCACACTTATTTTTTCGATTGAGCAGATCTTGATTTTGAATAATCACTCAGAGTCAAACTGTATTCATTGGACGCTTCCGTAGGGTCTGAATCGCTCCACGACCACGAAGATGAATCTGTGACCGTGGAACTGGCCTGCGCGTTCCGGTCTCCCGTCATGGTCGGACGGCACCGGTCGGCGAGTGTCTCTACACCCGTCGCCGTTCTGCGGGCGATTCCCGGTGCGTAGCAACCGCCTTGAGCCCCAACTACTTAGTAATAGGTGTACGTCTATATCCACGCATGGGAACCAAGTCACTCACCATCACCGAGGAGGCGTATGAGCGCCTGAAAGCACAGAAGCGGGCCGGAGAGAGCTTCACGGACACGATCATCCGCATCACCGAGCGGGGCGACCCCAGCGAGAGCTTCGGGATGATGGCCGAGGTCGGCGGCTTCCGCGAGGCGGTCGAGGGCACTCGCGAACAGTTCGACGAGGACCTGCGCGACCGCGCCGACCGAAGGGGCGAATGATAGCCCTCGACGCGTCGGTCCTCATCGACCACCTCGACGGCGAGCCTGCTGCGGAGGCGTTCGTCGATCAGCACCAGAAGAAGCAGTTGTACGCACCCACGTTCATCCTCTACGAGGTGTACCGGGGCGGCGCGCGGGCTGTCTCCGGAGATCGCCGTGGCGCCGTCCGCGACCTCGTCGACGGGCTCGGCTGGCTGGAGCCACTGGAGTTCAACCAGGCCGCCGCCGCCGAGGCCGCACTAGTCGAGGCCGAGCTCCTCGATGCTGGTGACGAAATAAATACGGCCGACGTGGTCATCGCCGGGACGTGCCGGCATTACGGCGCCGACCTCGCGACGGGCGACAGCCACTTCGACCATGTCGACGAACTAGGCATTGTCGACTACCCGGGTGGTGCGTGACCACCTTGCTGTAGCGAGGAAACCCCGCCGTCGTCGGGCGACGCCCGACTGCTTGAGGGGTGGAGTCCCTCTCCGTTCACGGCGGGGAGGAATCGCGTTCGTGAAGGCCACCTCTCGCCTTCCAGTGGCCCCTCGGTGTCCAACCGCTTTCGCGCCCTGAATGACGAGTCCTCGCCACGTCAGGCCGTGTGCGTCTTTCACTGTTGCCGTTCTGTGTTTGCTCTCCGTTCCTATCGAAGGGAGATGTCGATCGGGGGTGCAGTTTTATTGCCCGACGGGCACAAGCGACACACATGTCCCGCTCGCGGTCCTCGTCCTCCACCTCGGGTTCCGGCGGTATCTTCTACGAGCTCGGCAGGCTGTCGAGCGAGTTCTCCGACGGGGACGAGGAGATGCCCGACCCCGGCAGCGACAGCTCCGCCACGCTGGACCAGGGGCCCGGCGCCGGTCGCCTCGTCTTCTACGTGGTCCTCGCCGCTGTCCTGGGTGGACTCTTCCTGGGCCGGCTGGACCTCACACCCACCCTGATCGCCGGCCTCGTCCTCCTGTGGATCGTCATCGCGGGCGTCTCCTCGTCGGTCCAGATCGTGCAGGCCTACGAGAAACGCGCCCTGACGGTCTTCGGCGAGAACCGCGGCCTGCTGGACCCCGGCATCCACTTCGTCCCCCCGTTCGTCTCCCGGGTCTACCAGTACGACATGCGGACGGAGGCGCTGGACGTCCCCAGCCAGGAGGCCATCACGCGCGACAACTCGCCCGTACGCGCGGACGCGGTGGTCTACATCCGCGTCATGGATGCCGAGCGCGCGTTCCTCCAGGTCGACGACTACCGCCGCGCCACGCTCAACCTCGCCCAGACCACCCTCCGGGCGGTCATCGGCGACATGGAGCTGGACGAGACGCTGAGCCAGCGCGAGCGCATCAACGAGCGCATCCAGGACGAACTGGCGGGCCCCACCGACGAGTGGGGGATCCGCGTCGAGGCCGTCGAGGTCCGCGAGGTGAAACCCTCCCAGGCCGTCCAGAGCGCGATGGAGCAGCAGACCGCCGCCGAGCGCCGTCGCCGTGCCATGATCCTGGAGGCGCAGGGCGAGCGTCGCTCGTCCGTCGAGCGTGCCGAGGGGGAGAAGCAGGCGAACATCATCCGCGCGGAGGGGTCGAAGCAGTCCCAGGTGCTCGAGGCTCAGGGTGACGCCCTCGCCACCGTGCTCCGGGCCCGTGCGGCGGACTCGATGGGCGAGCGCGCCGTCATCGACCGCGGGATGGAGGCGCTCGACGTCATCGGCGGGGGCGAGTCCACGACGTTCGTCCTCCCGCAGGAACTGACCTCGCTCGTCGGGCGGTACGGGAAGCGCCTCTCCGGGAGCGACGCGGGGATCGTCGACCTGGAGTCGACCCTGGAGGGCCGCGAGTTCGACGCCGACGAGCGGGAACTGCTCGGCCTCGACGACGTCGAGGCGCTCGCCGCCGGCGTCCCCGGCAACGGGGCGAAAACGAACGGCCACGGGGGCGGCGAGGGGGCTGACGCCGGGGCCGACGCGGACCCCGAGTACGACCCCGACTCCGGACCCGGGTACGACTCGGACATCGACTCCGAGTACGACCCCGACGCCTGACTGGCCGCCACGACCGGCCCTCCCACGGACCCGACGCGCTTTTGCCGCCACCGGTGTTTCGCCGGGGTATGAGAGCGCTGACGCTCGGTCCCGCCGGGACCTACTCGCACCGCGCGACGCGAGCCATCGCGACCGACGACGAGATCGAGTTCGCCGAGTCCGTGACGAGCATCGTCGAGGGGGTCGCCGGCGGGGAGTTCGAGCGTGGCGTCATCCCGGTCGAGAACAGCATCGAGGGGTCGGTCTCGGAGTCGCTGGACGCCCTGGCCGAGCGCAACGTCGCCGTCGTCCGGGAGATCGTCACGCCGATCCGGCACGCCCTGCTCGCCCGGACCGGCGAGTTCGAGGTCGTCGCCAGCCACGCGCAGGCGCTGGCCCAGTGCCGGAGCTACCTCGACCGCGAGTACCCCAACGCCACGCTGGAGGCGGTCGCCTCCACCGCCCGCGGCGTCGAGCGCGCCCGCGAGGATGCCGGCATCGCGGCCATCGGCCACCCCGACACGGCGGGCGAGGGGCTCCGCGTCCTCGCCGAGGACATCCAGGACCGGGACTCGAACGCCACCCGGTTCGTCGTCATCGCGCCCCAGTCCGAGCGCACCGAGGCGGGCGGCAAGACCAGCATCGTCGCTTACCCCGGCAACGACTACCCCGGCCTCCTGCTGGAGCTGCTGGAGTGCTTTGCCGACCGCGACATCAACCTCTCGCGCATCGAGTCGCGCCCCTCCGGCGAGCGCCTGGGCGACTACGTCTTCCACATCGACTTCAACGCCGGGCTCTACGAGGACCGCGCCGCGGCCGCGCTCGAGGACCTGGAGGCGCTCTGCGAGAAGGGCTGGGTGAAGATGCTCGGCTCGTACGACACGGAACACGCGCTCTAAACGAGCTTTTTTGTGCTGCGGGTGTCCTCTGCTCGGCCTCCGGGCACCACTTGCGCAGAGGACGTTCAAAAAAAGCCACGACTCGGGCGCTTCGCGCCCTCGTGCCGGTGTCGTTCGAAAGGTGGCGCAGCCGCCTTTCGTGACGACGAGAGACGCCGAAGGCGTCTCTCGAACCAGACCGCACTCGCTCTGCTCGCCCGGATGCAATAATTCATCTTTCAGTGCAGTGCGACCCTGATTGCTGTATTAAGTGTGAATTTTCTGTACTATGTATGAATTTGTAAATACGTGACGACTATATTCGGACTGTAGGGGTTCTAGAACCGCTCCGCCGTTCCGGACCGAAACGGGCCCCACAGCCCTTTTGCCCGCTAGCGAGCAACTCACCCGTATGAGCGACGACTTCGACCGCGAGGCCGAACGGCGGAAGCTGGAGGAGAAGTTCGGCGAGGAGGAGGACCGCGAGCAGACCGAGCGCCTGAGCGAACTCCTGCTGAAGGGAGCGACGATGACCGACATCCACTGCCCGGAGTGTGGCGACCCCATCTTCCGCCACGAGGGCCGGCAGTTCTGTCCCTCCTGCCAGCGCGAGGTCGCCGGCAGCGAGGGCCAGCAGGCGACCGCCGGGCAGGCGGCGACACGGGACCCACTGGCGGACGACGGGTCGGAGCCCGAGCCCGCCACCGACGGCCACTCCGTCGAGGTGGAGACGCCCGGCGACGCGGGCGACGGGGCGACCGACGGGCCGGCACCCGACGAGGGGGAGCGTCCCGACGCCACCGCGGACACGGCCGGCGATGCCGACGCCGCGACTTCCGCCCAGTCCGGACAGGGGGCGCCACGACAGCCGAACGAGGGACAGACGGCGGCGGCCACGCCGCAGGGCGGAGTGGACGCCACCGACCCCGCCGCACAGGCCCCGACCACTCCCCAGGCGGGCGGCACCGCGTCGGGGCTGCTGCCCGCCCGTCAGCACCTCACCCGGACGGTCAACCGGCTGGCCGAGCAGGCCGCGGCCGAGGAGGACCCCGGCCGCAAGCGGGAGTTCCTCGCCGCGACCCGGGAGGCCGCCGAGGCGCTGGCGGCCGTCCGCGACGCGGAATAGCCGGACAGTTCCTCCGTACAGCCATCAGTCGACGGATACCCCGGGAACCTCCGACGTACCGGAGATACGACCGGAGCTTTCCCGAAATCCGGAGCCGGCCACCGTACTGGTGTTCCTGTACCGATGGTCGCCGGTCCTCGCACTGTCGTCCCGGAGAGCCGGCGAGAGCGCCATCTGAAAGATTGATAGGCGCGTCCGCGTAACGGGCGACCAGTGTCATCCTACGTGGACGAGGACACGGCCCGGGCGCTCGACAGCGGCCGTGAGACGGCGGGCACGATGCTCCGGCAGGTCCAGAAGCACCTCCAGAAGGTGTTCATCCTGTTCGTCATCGGGCTCATGGGGACCATCTACCTGCTGCGGAACTTCGTCTGGGCGCGGCTGAAGGCGGACCTCAACGTCCAGGAGGACATCGTCGTGGTCGCGGTCACGCCGTTCGACGTCATCCTCCTCCAGGTGAAAATCGGCCTCCTCGTCGGGATACTCGTCGCGCTGCCGTTGCTGCTGTACTACTCCCGGGACACGCTGCGCGAGCGGGGCATCTGGCCGCAGGGTATCCCGCGCTGGAAGATCGGAACGGTCGCCGCCTTCAGCGGCCTGCTGTTCGCCGGCGGCGTCGCGTACGGCTACGGCGTCTTCTTCCCGACGGCGTTCCAGTTCCTGGCGCAGAACGCCGTCGACTCCGGGTTCACGCCCACCTACTCCATCGTGAAGTGGGCGCAGTTCATCATCCTCCTCTCCGTCTCCTTCGGCCTCGCCGCGCAGCTGCCGCTCGTGATGAGCGCGCTGTCGTACGCCGGGGTCGTCCCGTACACGACGTTCCGTGACTACTGGCGCCACGCCGTCGTGGGACTGTACGCGGTCGGGGCGCTGTTCACGCCGCCGGACCCGCTCACGCAGCTGCTGTGGGCGACGCCGCTCATCGTGCTGTACGCCGTCAGCCTCCAGATATCGAAGTTCGTCGTGACGGCGAAGGTGTCCAGCGAGCGGGTCGGCGTCCGGAACGTGGCCCGCGCCCGCTGGAACGTCCTCGCGGGGGCGTCGGCGCTCGCCGCCGCCGCCACCTACGTCGGCTACCGGGCGGTGCTGGCGGGCGCGCGGAGTGGACCCCGGACCCGATGTTCGGGCTCTCGCCGGAGGTCGCGCTCGCCATCGGCGCGCTCGTGGTCGCGTTCGGGGCGTTCCTCGGCACGCTCGCGTACCTGACGATCGCGGCGGTGGACGAACTCATCGAGGCCGAGGGCGGCCTGAAGGCCGTCGAACGCGGCCTCAATCGCTCGGCGACCGGCGACGGCACGCCGGCGCCCGCCTCCACCGGGGACCCGGCCGACATCGACCTCTCGACGCTCGACGCCGCGGGCATCCGGGCGGCACCCATCGAGGCGTTCGCCGACATGGAGGAGGACGAGGCCGTCTCACTCGCGGGCGAGGCGATGGAGGACGACGACCCCGACAGGGCCGAGGCCATCCTCGACCGGTTCGACGAGGCCCAGGAACTCGTCGAGGCCGACGCCGTCGAGAAGGGGGCGACCGCGGCCGCCGCCAACGACGTGGGCCAGCCGGCCGACGACGGCCCGGGGCCCGACGAGGCCGGCGTCGCCGCCGACAGCGAGGAGGCCGGCGTCGGCACCCGGACGGCCGCCGGCGTCGCCAACGCGTTCACCGAGGACGAGACCGACGAGGAGGACATCGGCGGCTACCTCTACGACGTCCAGTTCATCGTCGAGTCGTTGACCTCGAAGGCGTTCGTCATCGTCGGCCTGTTCATGACCGTCCTGGCCGTGTCGTTCAGCGCGCTCTACCTGGGCGGCATCCGCTACCTCAAGGACCAGTTCGTCAGCCGCGTCCCCTCGCAGGTCATCGACCCGGAGAGCATCAACATCGTCGCGCTCCACCCGGTCGAGGTGCTCGTCTTCGAGATCAAGGTCTCGGTCATCTTCGCGGCCGTGGCGACCCTGCCCGTGCTGCTGTACTACGCGTGGCCCGCGATGAAGGAGCGGGGACTCGCCGCCGGCGACCGAAACGTGCTGCTGCTGTGGGGCGGGCTCATCGTCATCGGCCTCGTCGCCGGGAGCGCCGCCGGCTTCCTCTACGTTGCGCCGAACATCATTTCCTGGCTCGTCGCGGACGCGCTCGGCGCGAACATGGTCATCGCCTACCAGATCAACTCGTTCGGCTGGCTCATCTTCTTCACCACCGTCGGCGTGGGTCTGCTGTTCGACATCCCGGTCACGATGTACCTGTTCCACCGCGGCGGGCTGGTCCCCTACCGGACCCAGCTGGAGCGCTGGCGGGAGCTCACCGTCATCGTGCTCGGCGGCGCGGCCATCTTCACGCCCAAGAGCGTCTTCTCGATGTTCATCGTGGGCATCCCCGTCCTGCTGGCGTACTTCGCGGGACTGGCGCTCCTCTACGTCGTCACGCTGGGCGGGCGTCGCGGCGGCCCCCGCCCCACGGCCCCCGAGGCTGCGGACTAGACCTCTAGCCCGGCGCTCGCTCGGAAGCCCCTCGCGCGGGGCGAAGACCCCACGGCCCCCGAGGCTGCGGACTATGCCCCCAGGGGCGCTCCCGTCCCGCCGCGTAAACGTCCAAGACATTCCGCTCCGAAGCGTGTGGCATGCCCACGGTATAGTATCAAATATACTATAAATTAATATCCTATCCGTCTCAGAGGACTGAGGTCGTCGTCGCCATGCCAGTGACCGTCACCTTCCTGACCGGTCTCGGCCTGCTGTGGCCGTACACCCTCGGCGGTCGGCGGGTCCTTGGAGGGCCCGAACCGGCCGATTAGCAGCGTCGTCTCCGGTCCCCGGGATGTGTCAACGCCGAAAGACCCGCTGTGCTCGTCTGACCAGCCGACGGAGTGGCGGGTGGTCATCAAGCCCGGTCCTGCCAGCGGTCACTCCTTCTCGTTGGCTCGGGGGTCGGTCGTGGTGATCTTCAGACCCCACTCTCGCCACGAGAGTCGCGGCGATTCGCGCATCGCCTCGGGGAACGAGTCCTCGGTCTGACCGTAGTTCAGCAGTGCGACGAGCCCGGCACCACCCAGGGTGTTGCCCGCCAGCACCGGAAGCAGGAACTCGAAGACGACAGTCGACACTGACGAGACGCCGTGCAGGAGGAGGAACGTCGCATCGGCCGTCGAGACGACGACGTGATACAGCCCCGTCGTGGGAATGACCAGCATGAGGATGTAAACGAGCAGAAGCCGGGCGACCGATTCGCGAGCCGCGTGTTCGAGCCACACCATTCCCGCGACGATGACCCCGGCAATGACTGCCCGCGAAAAGAGGCTCAGCGGCGTTTTTGCTACCGCTTCTTCGCCGAAAGTGAGCCCCGCCTCGACAGCCGGGGGGTCGAGGACGGCACCGAAGACGATGAACGCGGTCCCGACGACAACACCGACGAGGTTCGCGACGAGGACGAGTCCCCACACCCGCAGCAGTGCTGGAACACTCGCCCGTCGGGTCAACACCAGTGATACCGGTGTGATCGTCTGTTCCGTGAACAACTGATACCGACCGACGACGATGTAGAGGAATCCGACGGGGTACAGCAAGTGATCGACCGGCGTTATCTCCGCACTCGTCGTTGCGCCCGCGAGGGCGGCGTGGGCGACGAACGTGAGGGTGATGGCAAAGCCGGCCGCAACACCGCTGAGTGTCAGTATCCGTAGCGAAGAGTTGATCTCCTCGCTACCGGTCGCCAACACTCGCTGGAATATCTCGTCCGTCGAAAAGCGATCAGCAACGATTTCGCCCTCAGAAGGTGCCCCGCTTTCCGCATGTTCAGCGCTATCAGTATCGTTCGATGACACGTGTGTGAATACGGAAGAGACCAGCAAAGTAATTGTGTCCGTCCGTGTTCAGAGACACCCCGCACTCCAAGAACGGAGTGCAGTCACTCGATTCTCTCTCGGCGGCCGTGGTGACGCGCCAGGAGTCGCTTGATCTCATGCGTTCGAAGACTGCTTGATGTCGTGAACGATACACGAATACTACCGGCTGTGCGTCTGTGACCGATTTCACCATCCGGGGTGTTGAAGATCTTCACGAAGCTACAGTCGGCAGTATAAAACGAGTTCCCGGTGCACCGCCGGACTGCACTGGCTGACGAACAGTGAGTTTTTAATCGTCTACGGCAAATATTCCTACAAGAATATCATGCGAGCATTCGGACAGTCGGCACGAGCCGGCATCGTTCAGACAGTAAACGAGAGCGTCTCTCGAAGGTGAGTCAGTCATGCCCAAGATATCCGTCGAGATGCCCCAAGAGCTGCTCGACGACCTGGACGCCCACGTCGGCGACGACGGGAAGTTCGTCAACCGGAGCGACGCCATCCGCGCCTCCGTCCGGAAGACGCTGGACGTGCTCGACGAGATCGACGCCCGGCACGGCCGCCTGGAGGAGGCGAGCGAGGAGTAGCCAGCCACCGGCGGTTACGAGTCGGGCTCGTGCTCGACGACCCCGGCGAAGCCAAAGCGCGGCTTCACCTCCTCGACCCGGACGCGGACGCGGTCGCCGACGCGCGCCCCGGAGACGAACAGCGTGAACCCCTCGACACGGGCGATGCCGTCGCCCTCGGCGCCCTCGTCGGTCACCTCGACGACGACCTCGTCGCCGGCCCGGACGGGCGCCGTGAGGTAGTTCTTCGCGACCAGGTAGAGCTCGGAGGAGCTGTCCCGGGACGCCGGCGGCCGGACCTCGCGGACGTACTCGAACTCCGCCTCGATCCCCTCGCGGAGGTCGTCCAGGTCGCGGCCGTCGAACACCTTCACCGCGAGGTCGCCCCCCGCCTCCAGCACCGTCGTCGCCGTCTGGAACGCCTGCCGCGCCAGGTGGACCGAGCGGGCGTGATCGAGGTCGTACTCGCCGCTCACGTTGGGCGCCATGTCCGAGAGGACCACGTCGGCGCCGCCCTCGCCGACGGTCTCCCCCACCCGCTCGCGCGTGTCCGCCTCGGTCATGTCGCCGCGGACGGTCTCGACGTGGGCGGCGCCGTCGCCGCTGCCGGCCTCGTCCTCCGAGAAGTTCCGGACGTTCTGGCGGTCCACGCCGACGACCTTGCCGCTCGCGCCGACGCGCTGCGCGGCGACCTGCAGCCAGCCCCCCGGCGCGGCGCCCAGGTCGACGACGATGTCGCCCTGCGAGAGGAGGCCGCACTCCTCGTCCAGCTGCTGGAGCTTGTACGCCGCCCGGGAGCGGTAGCCCTCCTGCTTGGCGCGGTTGTAGTACTCGTCCTTCCCGGTCATGTGTTCCTCGCTGCGACGGCGGGCGTGTCTCCAGCGGGTTCCTGCGACATCTCCGTGGTCACGGATGTCCAAACAGTGTCGACGCGGAAATGGACATCGGACGGCCGTCCCCGGGTGCCCAGGACGGCGGCCGAAGACGCGAGCCCGCGACTGGACACCTAGTGAGCGCCGTTCAGGTCACCGTCGAGGTGGGGCCGCTGGCGGCCGGCGACGGCTTCTACGTCGCCGACGACGGCCCCGGCATCCCCCCCGACGAACGGGGGGAGCTGTCCGAAACCGGCTCGACCGGGGGTGCCGACCCCCGGTTCGGGCTCACCATCGTCCGTAACGTCGCGAGGACCACGGCTGGGAGGTCCGCGCAGTCGAGAGCGAGACCGGCGGTGCCCGCTTCGTGATTTCCGGCCTCTCGAGCACCCTGACGGAGCCCCGGCGGAACGTGACCGGACTGGCCCGGGACTGACGCCGCCGTGGCGCCCGGGCCGAACGGGTCGACGCCCGGCAGTGCGACACGGTTCTCCGGAACGTCCGGCAGCGCGACCCCATCGGCCGTCGGGCCGCGCCCGCGCGCGTAGGGGTGACTTTTTATCGGGGGACGCCGAACCGGTCGGCATGTTCAAGGCCATCGTGAGCGCGGACACGCTGGAGTCGGCTCTCGACTCCGTCAGCGTGCTCGTCGACGAGTGCAAGATCAACCTCAACGAGGACGGACTGGCCATCCGCGCGGTGGACCCGGCGAACGTGGGGATGGTGGACCTCTCGCTGTCGGCCGACGCCTTCGAGTCCTACGAGACGGACGGCGGCGTCATCGGCGTCAACCTCGCCCGGCTCGAGGAGTTCGTGGGGATGGCCGACTCCGGCCAGCTCGTCCAGCTCGAACTCGACGAGGAGACCCGCAAGCTCCACATCCAGATCGAGGGGCTGGAGGGCACCCTCGCGCTCATCGACCCCGACTCCATCCGGCAGGAGCCGGACCTCCCGGACCTGGATCTCCCCGCCGAGATCGTCGTCGAGGGCCGGGACATCGACCGCGCCGTCAAGGCCGCCGACATGGTCTCCGACCACATCGCGCTCGGCGTGGACGTCGACGACGAGGTCTTCTACGTCGAC
Organism: Halobacteriales archaeon QS_4_70_19; assembly: GCA_003020985.1. Classification (GTDB taxonomy): domain Archaea; phylum Halobacteriota; class Halobacteria; order Halobacteriales; family Haloarculaceae; genus Haloglomus. The sequence goes on from PXRM01000006.1 coordinate 28,976, forward strand.
GCCGAGGGGGACACGGACGACGTCCACCTCACGCTCACCCGCGAGGACCTCATCTCGCTGGAGGCGGGCGAGGCCCGCTCGCTGTTCTCGCTGGACTACCTCAAGGACATGGACAAGGCCATCCCCGGCGACGCCGAGGTCCGCATCGAACTCGGCGAGGAGTTTCCCGTCAAGATGCACTTCGACATCGCGGAGGGGAACGGTCAGGTAACGTACATGTTAGCACCCCGTATCCAGAGCGACTGATCGTAGACGAACGTCCGGAGTATGTCCGTCTCGTGGCGAAGAGTTCGATCGACCGGGACTCCACTGGTCGTACGGCACTTGTCCGTACCCGGATATATGGCCAGTGGATGAGGCCGTCTTTGAAGCCTGTCTGTCGGTGAGAAGAGCTTCGATAGCTGTACTGGAATTTCCTGCCGAAGTGGTCAACTATCCGCTATCCGTGTCTCTCCCGCTCGCGTCTCCTCGCCCTCGCTCACCAGCACCTCGTCCTCGGTGACGCCCGCGGGTAACAGCACGTCGGCCCGGGAGCCGAAGGAGATGTGGCCGAGCCGTTCGCCCCGGGCCAGGTCGTCGCCGGCCGCGACGTACGGGTGGATACGCCGGGCGAACGCACCGGCGATGAGGGTCACGCGGTAGTCACCGGCTTCCCGGGCCACGTCGACGTGGACGCGCTCGTTGCGTTCGGACTCCTTCGAGAACGCCAGCCGGTGGGCGCCGGGGACGTGCTCGACGGCGTCGACGGTCCCGGACAGCGGCGCACGGTTGACGTGGACGTCCAGGGCGTTCATGTAGACGCCGACGCGGACGCGAGCGTCGCTGCCGTGCTCCTCGGTGCGGACCACGGAGACGACGCCATCGGCGGGCGAGACCACCCCGTCGGCGGGTGGGGTCCGGTCGGGGTCGCGGTGGAAGGCGAGGACGGCCCCGGCTGCGAGGAGCCCCAGCGTGGCGGCGGTACGGCGGCCCAGTCGGCGGGCGGCCGCGAGGCTCGCGAGGAACACGCCGACGGCGTACCGGACGGCGCCCGGGGCGATTCGCATGGTCGTGGGTCGGGCGGTCGGCCACATCACCGTTCCGACCGCAGTCAGTCACACCATCGTTCCGACTGCAGTGAGTCACACCACCGGTCCGACCGCAGTCGGCCACCCTTCCGCCCTCATCGCAGCCGCGTACCCCTCCACTTCCGGTGGAGCTAGCCGGTCCGAACGTGAATTTATCACACGGAAGCCGTCGAACCTCCACACAGTGGGTGTTACTCGCCGATGCTGAGACTCTCTCTCGACGGACAGGTAGGAATCTGGACTCGAAACGGGGGGCCGGCGGCGGTGTCGCGTCCCGGGGGACGCGGACGGCCACGCCCGGTGGCCGGCGGCCGTGGGTGCTCCTGCCGGGATACTGCAAGGCCTTAGTACGCGGCCCGACAGGAGTCCGTATGAACGTCGCAGACGCCATGACGCCCCGCGAGGCGGTGGTGACGGTGTCCGTCCCCGGTACCCGCGAGGACGCCCTGGAGTACCTGCAGGGCGGTGCCTTCTCTTCGATTCCCGTCGTGAAGGAGACCGACGACGGCGAGTCGTTCCGGGGGCTCGTCACCCGGGAGGCACTCATCGAGCAGCCCGACGAGGACCAGCTCGCGCTGCTGGTCGAGGAGGTGCCCACCGTCGGCAGCGACGCCTCGCTGGCGGACGTGGCCCGCCTCGTCCGACGACCACCTCGCCGGCATCGTCACCGTGACGGACGTGATCCGGGCGCTGGCCAACGGCGAGACCGCGGGCACGGACATCGAGGTCGGCCCGCTTGTCACGCGGGCGGTCAACACCACCTACCGGGAGACGCCGCTGCCGGTGGTACAGGCCGAACTCGACCACGCCGACGTGCCGTACGCGGTCGTCCTCGACGAGGCGGGCGGCCCCGAGGGCATGCTGACGGAGGTCGACATCATCGAGGTCGCCCGCGTCGAGGAGGGCGAGGACGACACCGGCGAATCCATCGCCGACGAGGACGACGACTGGAAGTGGGAGGGCATCAAGGCGACCGGGAACCGCTACCTGCCGACCCGGAACGTCGAGATTCCCACCGAGCCGGCCCACCGCTTCATGAGCGGGGACCTCGTGACGGTGACGCGCAAGCGGACCGCGCAGGACGCCGCCCAGTTGATGATCTCCAACGACATCGAACAGCTCCCCCTGATGACGGCCGACGACCTGGTCGGCATCCTGCGGGACGTGGACCTGCTCGCGGCGGTGATCGAGGATGAGTGAGGACGACACCACGGCCGTCCCCACGGACGAGGAGCTGGAGACGGTCGCCGAGCTGTCGAAGCGGCGTGGCTTCTTCTTCCCCGCGTCGCGCGCCTACGGCGGCGTCGCCGGCTTCTACACGTACGGCCCCGAGGGGGCCGCGCTCAAGCGCAACATCGAGGACGCCTGGCGGGACCGCTTCGTCACCCAGGAGGGTCACATGGAGATCAGCGCGCCGGACGTGATGCCAGAGCCCGTCTTCGAGGCCTCGGGCCACCTCGACGGCTTCGACGACATGATCATCGAGTGTCCCGAGTGTGGCACCTCCCACCGCGCGGACCACGTCGTCGAGGACGCCACGCCCGTCGAGGAGGCCGAGTCCCTCCCCATCCCGGAGGTCGAGGCCCTCATCGAGGAGTACGACCTCGACTGTCCGGTCTGTGGCGAGTCGCTCATCGACGTGCCGGTCGAGGAGTTCAACCTGATGTTCGAGACGAACATCGGCCCCGGCACGTCCTCGCCGGGCTACCTGCGCCCGGAGACGGCACAGGGCATCTTCGTGGAGTTCCCGCAGCTGAAACAGTACGCCCGCAACCAGCTCCCGTTCGGCGTCGCGCAGGTCGGCACCGCGTGGCGCAACGAGATCTCCCCCCGTCGCGCCCTGGTGCGGGTCCGGGAGTTCACACAGGCGGAGCTGGAGCACTTCATCGACCCGGAGACGGACGAGCCGCCCCTCGAACGGGTCGCGGATGTCGAACTTACGCTCTACCCTGCCGACGAGCAGGAGGCCGAGGACGGCGACTACCTGACGATGACGGTCCGAGAGGCCGTCGAGGAGAACGTCGTCGCCAGCGACTGGGTTGCCTACTACCTGGGGCTGGCCCGCGACTGGTACGAGCGGGTCGGCGTCGACATGGACCGGTTCCGCTACCGGCAGCACCTCTCCGGCGAACTCGCGCACTACGCCGCCGACTGCTGGGACGCCGAGGCGGAACTCGGCGGCGACTGGGTGGAGATCACGGGCTTTGCCTACCGCTCGGACTACGACCTCTCGAAGCACGGCCAGTACTCCGACGAGGAGTTCACCCTGTTCAAGCAGTACGACGAGCCGAAGACGGTCGAGCGCGCGACCGTCGACCCGGACATGTCCGTGCTGGGGCCGGAGTTCGGCGGCGACGCCGGCGCCGTCCAGGACGCGCTGTACGACCTCGTCGAGCGCGACCCCGGGGCGTTCGAGGACGACACCGTCGAGGTCGAGGTCGACGGCGAGCCCTGTACGGTCGACACGGCGGATGTCAACTTCACCCGCGAGGAGGTCACGGAGTCCGGCGAGCACATCACGCCCCACGTCGTCGAGCCCTCGTTCGGTATCGGCCGCATCGTCTACACCGTCCTCACCCACGCGTACGATCGCGACGTCGTCGACGGCGAGGAGCGCGCGTACCTGGGGCTCCCGGCGGAGGTGGCCCCCCGGGCGGTGGGCGTCTTCCCGCTGATGGACAAGGACGGCCTCGGCGAGCGGGCCCGCGAGGTCGAGACCGACCTCCGCCAGGCGGGCCTGGCCGTCTTCTACGACGACTCGGGCAACATCGGCCGGCGCTACCGCCGCCAGGACGAGGTCGGCACGCCCTACTGCGTGACGGTGGACTACGACACCCTAGAGGACGACACCGTCACCGTCCGCGAGCGGGACTCCACCGAACAGGCCCGCGTCGCCGTCGAGGAGCTGCCGGCGACGCTGACCGCGCTCCGGACCGGGAGCACGGATATCGCCGACCTGTAACACGATGACCGACACGGCCGGCGCCGACGGGAACGAGCTCGGCGGTGGGGTCCGCGCGTGGCTCCGCCGCCCGGAGGTCGAGCGCCGGCTGGTCCACGTGACGGGCGTGCTGGCCCCGGCGAGCTACCTGCTGGACGTGCTCACCTGGCAGCAGTTGCAGCTGGCGCTGCTGGGCTGTTCGGTGCTGGTCGCGCTGCTGGAGGCCGGGCGCCTCTCCGGCCTGCTCGACCTGGCCATCTACGACCGGCTCACCCGCGACTACGAGCAGGACAACGTCGCGGCGTACGCGCTGTACGTGGTCAGCTTCACCGCGGTCGTCCTCCTGTTCGAGCCTCGCGTGGCGCTCCCGGCGGTGCTGGCGCTGGCGCTGGCCGACCCCGTCTCCGGCCTGCTGGGGTCGGGCGAGCTCCGCGACGTGAAACAGGGGTGGGTGCTGCTGGCGACGTTCGGCATCGCCACCGCCATCGCGAGCTTCTTCGTGCCGGCGCTGGCGGCCGTCCTCGGCGGCGCGGCGACCACGTTCGCCGACGGCGTCAAGCCCTCTATCCGGGGGTACGTCCTCGACGACAACCTCACCATCCCGCCCGCCGCGGCGGTGACGATGACGGTCGGGCTTGAGCTGCAGGGAGTGCTGCCGGCGCTCTGAGTTCGGTGCACCGTTTGTAGTATATCTGTTTTCTCGTGGTCAGATACTCGATAATCGGTGATAATACTCCCATATTCTATCCGTACGGAGAACAAATCGCCTAGTAGGTACATAATACAGAAAAAGAGGGCGGCGGGACGTCCCCGCCTGGTACGCCGTCAGGCGGCCGGCGCCGTACTCTCACTTCCCCGTATCCTGGGGACCAGCCGCTCCACGCGCCCGGAGAGCCGCATCAGCACCGTCCCGAGGATGCTCGTGGCCAGCACGTCGCCGACGACGAGCGGCGTCCCGGCCGTCGCGAGCGCGACCAGCGCGGCGATGACCGCGAGCGGGACGAGCGCGCTGGCCAGCCCGCCGCCGCTCAGGACGACGGCTGCCAGCAATGCCAGGTAGACCGCGATGACGAGGTCCTCCGTGCGTCGATGTCGACCCACTCGATGATGGCGTCGCCCGGCGGGACCGAGAGCCGGTCCATGTTCACGGTCTCGAAGTAGGCGCCCTCGAGGATGGAGCCGAGGTAGTCGGCCTGCTGGCTCGTCAGGTCGAACACCTTCTCGGAGTCCGCGCCCGGGTGGGGCCGGTTGAACACCGCCACCCGCCCGTCGTGGTGGAGGAGGACCGCAGCGCGGGCGCCGTCGCCGCCCTCGACCTCGACCTTCCGGCCGACGCCCGGCACGTCGGTCTCGTAGACGGTCATGGAACGCGTTTGGCGGGTGACGTAACTTCAAGCGGTCGCCCGGCGGGGACCCCGTGGGCTCACTGTCCATCGCCCTCGACGGGGCCGACACATCGCCTTCCGACCGTTTACTACGCCACCCGTCCAACCATCCTGTATGGCCACTGACGACGCCGGGTTCGACGCCGACGCCTGGGCCGCGGAACTCGAGGAGCACCGCGAGCGGAAGGACGAGTTCTTCGCGGACCACTCCCAGTCGCCCATCCCGGAGGACGACCGCGAGACGTTCGAGGGGCTCACCTACTACGACCCGGACCCCACGTACCGCGTCCCGGCGCGCATCGAACCCGTCGACGGGGAGGCCACCATCGAACTGGAGATGACGCAGGGCGAGCCCCGGCAGTACGAGCGCGTCGCGCGGCTCGGCTTCGACCTCGCGGGCGAGGAACGCGACCTGTACGCCTACCGGCAGGCCGGCCAGCAGGAGTCCGACGACGGGGCAGCGACGACGCTGTTCGTCCCGTTCCGAGACGGGACGACCGGCGACACGACGTACGGCGCGGGCCGGTACATGGAGTTCGAGGTGGAGGGTGACCTGGCGGAGGCCGACGAACTCCCGCTGGACTTCAACCTGGCCTACCACCCGTTCTGTGTCTACAACGAGGCGTTCGCATGTCCGCTGGCGCCGCCGGAGAACGCGCTCGACGTGCCCATCGAGGCGGGCGAGCGGCTGGCGCGGTCCGTTTGACGGGCGGGCCGACGCGACGAGTCAGGGCACGACGCCGACGGTCAGCAGCGTGCCGAGTTCGCGGTAGCGCTCGACCATCGCCTCGCGGCGCTCCCAGTCGTCGGTCGGGAACACGTCGGCGGGCGGGATCTCCGTCTCGCGGTCCGGGACGTTGTCCTGCGTGGCGACGTGGAAGCCGGCGTCGCGGAACGCGTCGCGGTACTCGGGCCGCGACCAGCGGGTCATCTCGATGGCGATGTCCTCCTGCCAGTGGTGGCTGTGGACGTTCTCCTCGTAGTAGTTGACCGCACAGAAGAACGTCCCGCCGGGGCGGAGGACGCGCCGGAGCTCGCGGAGCGCCGCGTGCGGGTCGCGGGCGTAGTAGAACGCCTCCATCGAGAAAGCCGGACGAACCATCACGTATTCTAGCGTCATTCAAGGGACGATATCCATCGTCAGCAGCGTGCCGAGTTTGCGATAGCCTCGTCGGTCGTGCCCACGCCACGAGAATCGCTTCGTACTACGGTTCGGATATGAGGGTCGGAATCCGCTCCTCAAACAGACGGTCAAGTGCCGTCCAGCGTATCTCGGTCGGCACCACCTTGCCGAGTCGCGCCTGCTCGTGGCCGCCTTCGTCCTTCCGTGGAATCTCGTATTGGAAGTGCACCGGGCCG
>PXRM01000007.1 GCA_003020985.1 Halobacteriales archaeon QS_4_70_19
TCGCTCGCTGCGCTCGCGAGGACTCCGGTCGCCGACGGTGAAACGCGCTCGCTCCGCTCCGACGTATGCAATTTCTATGGCGTTTTTCGTATTGGAACGATACTCCGTCTACTAATTCTGGATATTGTGGATTTATACGGCAGATTGCTGGATCGTCCGCTCCATCAGAGGCGATCCTTCAACACCGCCCCGAACCCGGCGGCGCCGATGCGGAACGAGACGATGCCACCGATGCCGGTCAGCGTGAGGCTGCCGTCGATGGCCGCCGCCACGAGGAGCGGCTTCGTCCAGCCGTCCTCGCGCCCGACCAGCCGGTCGGCGATGGCGAGGTGGGCGACGACCGCCTCGACGGCCCGGACGATGGCTGCCGGGATGGCGGAGGGGACGGCCAGGAGGATGCCGACGATGGTGATGACCGGGATGACGGTCGCGACGACGACGGCCAGCAGCGCGACCAGCCCGTAGACGAACGAGCCGACCGGCTCCTCGGTGACGGTGGCCATCATCCGTTCGAGGGAGTCCGGCGCGACGGCGACGAGGATCGCGCCGACGACGAGGGTGGTGAGGAAGGCACCGACGGCGCTGCTGACGACGCTCGCGAGCGGGTCGACCGGGCCGGCGGGCACTTCCCCGCCCATCTGGAGGGCGACACGACCGGGGTCAGTGAGTAACGGGTACGTACTGCGGCTGCAGCCGCCCGGAAGAGAGTCGTCTCCCGTCGGCCGCTGTCGCCGTCCGCTCAGACGACCGTGACGGGCTCGATGCCGTACCGCTCGAACTGGGCCTCCAGCTCCCGGACGCGGGGACCGATGACCTCCGGGTCGTGGGCGTCCGTCCCGGCGGTGAACTCGACCCCGTGCTCCAGCAGCGTCTCGACGAACCCGGGCGCGGGATGGAACTCGCCGTACTCGTCCAGTACGCGCCCGGCGTTGAGTTCCGGGATGGTCCGGGAGGAGCGGAACGCCTCCGCGGCCTCGTGGTAGTGGTCGTCGGTGGCGAGGCCGCGGAACTCGGCCGTGCGCTCGAACAGGTCCGGGTGCGCGGCGATCTCGAACAGCTCGGCGTCGACGAGGGCGACCAGCTTCTCGAAGTAGCGGCCCACGAGGTCGCGGCGCTCCTCGCGGGACTTGTCGGCGTAGTAGGAGCCGAAGTGGACGTTCATCCCGTCGAGGTAGTGGACGCTACCGATGGCGTAGTCGAAGTCGGCCGCCGCGAGGAACTCGCGGATGTCGGCCTCGTCCGCGGGCTCGTAGTCCATCTCGACGGCGTCGTAGACGTCGACGTCGAACCGCTCGCGGACCGCCTCGATGCCCTCCCGGCGCCGCTCGTAGGTCCGGTCGAGGTTGAACCCCATCACCTTCTTGCGGCGGTCGTGGGTGGCGCCGGCGGAGACGTTACAGTGGTCGGAGATGCCGATGCCGTCGAGGCCGGCCTCCGCCGCGGCTCCGATCATTGACCAGAGGAAGCTCCCGTCCGAGTACGTCGAGTGGGTGTGGTAGTCGTGCGCGATTCGCGTCACTGCCCGCGGCTACGGGCGTGTGCCACGAGTAGCTGTCGGCGCCCGGCCGGAAGGAATTTGTCGCCGACCCCCGCAGCGCCGGCATGGTCCACTGGAAAGCCGTCGGCCTCGGGTTCCTCGCGCACGTGGTACTGGGCGTCTTCGCCTTCCTCGCGCCCGGTATCGGTCACGTCGCCGTGGGACTGCTCGCGGGGTTCCTGACGGGCTACCTCGCGGGTGGTAGCATCGGGAACGGCGCCTGGAACGGCCTCATCGCGGGGTCGCTGGGCGGTATCCTCGTCGCGATCATCGTCGCGGTCGGGCTGACGGTCATCCTCGAGGTGCTGGTCGGCGGTGGTCTCGGCTTCCTCGGTGGCGCCGGCGCGCTCGTCGTCGGCGTGGTCGTCGCGCTCATCCTCGCCATCGATTCGGCTATCGGCGGCGCCGTCGGCGGCGCCGTGGCGGACTGAGAGCGGGATCGACTGGCCTCCGGTCGGGCTGCTGCGGGCTGGCCCTTTTTGTCGCCTCGATCCCAACGGAGGGGTATGAGCGAAGCAGCCGAGGCCGACATCGACGCGGGCGACCTCCTGCCGAACGAGCACGTCCAGCAGCTGGCGCTCTCGGGTGAGGTGACCCAGATCCACCGCGGCGCGAGCCAGCACTACGCCGACGAGGGCGACGCGTTCGTCATCGACGGCACCCGGTTCGAGGTCACCGGCGTCGAGGACCGCACGCTCGGGGACATGACCGACGAGGACGCCCGCCGCGAGGGCTCCGACTCGCTGGAGGCGTACAAGAAGCGGATGGAGCGCGTCCACGGCGGCAACTTCGAGTGGGACGACTCCAGCACGGTCGTCCGGTACCGGTTCGAGCCGGTCGAGGACTGAGCGTCGTCCGAGCGGCTACCGGCGCTCGGCCAGTTCCGCGCGCAGGTCCGCCACGTCCATGTCCTTCATCGCGAGCAGGACGAGCAGGTGGTAGACCAGGTCGGCCGCCTCGTGGGCCAGCGCCTCGCGGTCGTCGTCCTTCGCGGCCAGCAGCAGCTCCGCCGTCTCCTCGCCCAGCTTCTCCAGCACCGCGTTCTCCCCCTTCTCGTGGGTGAACAGCGAGGCCGTGTACGAGTCCTCGGGCAGCTCCGCCTTCCGCGACTCGATGACGGCGAACAGGTCGTCGACGACGGCGTCCGTGTCGGTGCTCCCGCTCCCGTCACTCGTCATCCTCGAACACCTCCCGGATGTCGTCGAGTTCGGCGAACCGGTCGGCGTTCTCCGCGGCCGACTCCCAGACGTCCGGCGCGACCACCAGCGGCGCGTTCGTCCGGGCGGCCAGCGCCAGCGAGTCGCTCGGCCGGGCGTCGACGGTCACGTCGGCGCGCGGGGTGTTGAGCCGGAGGTCCGCGAAGAAGGTGCCCGCCTCCAGCCGCGAGACGGCGACGCGGTCGACCCGGCCGCCCAGCTCCTCGACGATGTCCAGCGTCAGGTCGTGGGTCATCGGCCGCCCGGGGCTCTCGGCGTCCATCCCGCGGATGATGCTGCGGGCCTCCTCGAAGCCGATGAAGACGGGGAGCACCTCGCCGGTGAGCGGTCCCTCGGGGCCGCCCGCGCTGTCGGTCCCGCCGACCGTCACGGCGATGAGGACGACCGGGACCGGCCCGTTCGGCGTTCCCGCGACCCGAACGGAGTCGATCCGTGCCGGGTGTCCCTCGGTGTCCGCGTCGGCGCCACCGTCCGCGTCGGGGGCGTCGTCGGAGGCGTCCGTGTCCATGGGCTGGCGAAGACGGCAGCGCTGAAAAGCCTACCCTGTTGTGCACGCCGCTCCGGCGTCGGGTGGCCGGCGCCGGCACCGGATGGCGTGGTCCCGGGCTGGCACGGGTGCCGGAGCCCCGATCGGTGTCGGGTGCGGTGTCAGCCGTCGGCCGCGGCGACGCCGTCCCGCTCGGCCGGGGTCCCCTCGAAGAAGGCCAGGTCGTGGAGCCGCGAGTCCTCGGTCAGTTCGGGGTGGAACGAGGTCCCCACGACCGGCCCGTCGCGAACCGCGACCGGGCGGCCGTCCCAGGTGGCCAGCACGTCGACCCCCTCGCCGACCGATTCGATGACCGGCGCGCGGATGAAGACGGCCGGGAACGGCTCGTCGAGGCCCGCCACGTCCAGCGGCGCCTGGAAGGAGTCGCGCTGCCGGCCGAAGGCGTTGCGCTCGACGCGCACGTCCACGAGGTCGAGCGTCGCCACGCGGTCGTCCCCGGCGTCGCGGCTGGCGACGATGAGTCCCGCGCACGTCGCGAGCACGGGTTTGCCGGCCGCGACGTGGGCCACGACCTCCTCGTCGATGCCCTCGCGGGCGATGGTCGTCGAGATCGTCGTCGACTCCCCACCCGGCATGAGGAGCACGTCGCAGTCCGGAACCGTCCCCGCGTGGCGGATCTCGTGGACGACCGCCTCCTCGCCGCGTGCGGCCGCCGCACGCTCGATGGCCGCGGCGTGCTCGGAGACGTCGCCCTGCACCGCGAGGACGCCGGCCGTCAGTGTCATGCCACAGGCTAGGCGGTCGAGCGTGAAAACGGCCGCGCTCCGGGAGACGGTGCTACGTCGCGACACGCGGGTCGCCGTCTACGAGGAGACAGCCACCTGCGAGCCGGGCACGCCACCGCCAATCAGTGGCCTCCCGCGAGAACGACCGCCGGTGAGCCGTCGCGTGGACCGAGCGCTGCGGAGGCGCGTTCACCGCTTGCGACGGCCGGTTGTGATACTTACTGGCCATCTTGGGATTCTGTCATCGAAATAAACGGGAAACATTCGGAATATCATCCAAAAGTGCCAGGCGGGATGGGAATCTCTTCCCGAGTACCCACGGCCCGTCGACGCCTCCGTGCCTCGATCCGGGGCGAGACCACTGCTCCGAGCGAGGCCGGAACCGGCCGGGCGCGCCGGCCGACGGGTCTTGATACCCCCTTAGATAGCCTGCGGAAGATTGAGCCGTGTCGCAACCGTAGGGTTCTCCAGAACCAGCGATGCCACTCCAGTACGCGGTCACAGGGGGACTCTCGGCGGTCGAGTCGGGACTGAGAGTCACCTCGCGAGGACTCGCCCTCGGCGTGACGGGGATGCAAGCAACGATGCAGGGGTTCGAGGCATCGAGGCGGAGCCTCGACCTGTTCGTCGAGGACCCGCTGCTCGTCACCGAGGCGCCGCGTGCGACCGACATCGTACTGACCACCGCTCCGGTCGTGACGGGGATCGCCCGGGACCAGCGCCGGGAGACGTCGAGCGCCCAGCGGGAGCGCCGCGGCCAGCAGATCCGATCCGCGTTCACCGACCTCGGGCCGGCGTTCGTGAAGCTGGGACAGACACTGTCGGTGCGGCCCGACCTCGTCCCGGAGGAGTACATCGACGCCCTCGAGGAGCTGCAGGACCAGGTGCCGCCGGCGCCCTGGGACCGCGTCGAGGCCGTCATCGAGGACGAACTCGGGCCCGTCGACGAGGTGTTCGACGACTTCGAGCGGGAGCCGCTGGCGGGCGCGAGTCTCGGGCAGGTGTACCGCGCCGAACTCGACGGCGAGCCGGTCGCGGTGAAGGTCCGACGCCCGGACATCGAGGCGCGCGTCCAGCGGGACCTGCGGCTCGTCGAGTCCGCCGTGCCGGTCGCCTCCGCGTTTCTCGACGACGGCCGGGCGTTCACGCTCGAGACGATCGTCGACCAGTTCGCCGACACGCTCCGCGAGGAGCTGGACTACGAACGCGAGGCCGAGGTCATGGAGCAGGTGCGGGCGAACTTCGCGGACGACGACCGGGTCAAGGTCCCCGCGGCCGTCGACTCGCACACCACCGGGCGCGTGCTGACGATGGAGTACGTCGACGGGACGAAGATCTCCGAGCACGGGGCGCTCGATTCGATGGCCATCGACCGCGCCGACCTCGCGAACCGGCTGCGGGAGACCTACCTGCAGATGACGCTCGTCGACGGCGTCTTCCACGCCGACCCGCACCCCGGGAACGTCGCGGTCCAGCCCGACGGCACCCTCGTCCTCTACGACTTCGGGATGGCGGGCGAACTCGACCCCGACGTACAGGCCGACATCGTCGACTTCTTCGTGGCGATCAGTCAGGGTGACGTCACCGCCATCCTCGAGGCGCTCGTCGAACTGGGGACGCTCGACCCGGCGGCCGCCGAGACCGGCGACGACGCTCTCGGCGAGGTCGTCGAACGGTTCGTCGAGCGCACACGCGCGGGCGAGTTCGACGCCCAGGAGTTCGAGGCGCTCGTCGACGCCCTCGAGGAGGCGTTCTACGAGATGCCGTTCCGGCTCCCGCCGAACCTCGCGCTCGTGCTACGCGTGATCGCGATCACCGACGGCGTCGCGAACACGCTCGACCCCGAGCACGACTTCTTCGGCGTCATCGACGACGTCCTGGCCGACCGCGGCTTCCTCGACGAGGACGCCACCGAATCGGCCATCGAGGCCTGACGGAGCACCAGGTCCTCGTGACCGACTCGCGCCAGCCCCGCAGTACCGCCGCTCGGCACTGCCGGCGGCCCGTCGATTCCGCCGACCTGAGGCACAGTTCGGGAACGGACGGGGGTGGGCGGTCAGCATTCGTGAACCGTCCGACTTCCGTAGAGTGGGAATCTTGACGGGAGTGGCGGTAGACTGGACGATCATGAGTCCCACAGCCCACGAGGTTCGCAACGCGATCCGCGCGGCCACGGACCGCTTCGAGCGCGAGGTCGAGGCCTCGTTCACGAAGGAGGAGCTACAGGCGATCTGTGCGGCGCTCGAGACCGACCCGGGTGGTGACGGGCGGCCGTCGACGTCGCGGATGCGACGAGCGATCAGGGTGCGAATCGGCACTGCCGAGTCGCTGGAGGCGGCGGACGACACCACGTTCCGGAAGGCGGACCTCCGAGCGATAGCCGACGCGGTCGGGGCATCGCCGGAGTCGTAGCCATCAGTCGCGCGGTTCCCTGCCCGGACGCAGCGACCGAGCCGAGTGAACGGACGGCTGGCGTCAGTCGTCCATCGCGCGGTCGAGTTCGTCGAGTCTCACCCGGCTGGCGTTGATGGCCGCGTTGTACGTGTAGAGCGTCCCGACGATGAACACGTGCGCGGCGAGCGCGACCATCAGCAGCGCGGCACCGGAGATGGCGGTTCGTCGTAGAACCAGGAGGGCGGACGGGTAGATGAACAGCGTCGGGACGAGGTAGACCGCGGGTGTGAGAAGCGACCGGCCGGGTTCGATAGCACTGATCAGGTAGATGATCCCCAGCACAGCGGCGAGGCTGAGGACGATCGAGACAGTTCGACTGACGGGGGCCGGGGTGCCGACGAGTTCACCGATGCTGCTCGTGTTGATCAGCAGCCCGATGGAGAAGTAGCCGGCCGCGGTGAGGCGGGTTCTTCGGCGGATATCCATACAGTCCGTGTAGAATGCTATATTTGAGATATAAATACTTTCTCGGCAGTACTGTGGGAGTCGGTATCGGGCGGCGGTTGTCGGCGGGAGGAGCACCCGCAGTGATACGATCCGCTCGTGGAGCGTTCCGGACGGCGGGTCGGCGACGAACGGGTAGTCACGCTCTTGTCTCTCGACCCGGTAGGGACGGATGATGAACGACCCCGCCGACCTCGACGTGACGCTGGTTGACGGCTACGTCGACGAGCCGGCCCACTTCGGCGTCCCGCCGTACATCTCGACGTATCCGCGGTACACGGCGGGTGCGCTGGTCGACGCCGGGGTCCCCCGCGAGAACATCACGTACCACACCATCGACGCGCTGCGCGAGGAGCGCTCCCGCTGGCAGGACGTGGCCGGGGCCGGCCTAATGATCTACATCGGCGGCATGACCGTCCCCGGGAAGTACGTCGGCGGGACGCCCGCCGAACCGGACGAGGTGCGCGAACTCGCCTGGGTCGCCGAGGGGACGAGTCTCATCGGCGGCCCGGTCCGGTTCGGCGTCGGCGAGGCCAACGAGGGGGCCACCGAGACGGCGCGCGACGACCTCGACTTCGACTTCCTCGCGATGGCCGACGTGGAGGCGGCCGCGTACGACCTCGCACACGGCGGACTGGAGGGGTTCGAGGACCGCTACCGCTCGAACGAGGAGATCGGCCGCTGGGCACGGCAGGGCGCGTTCGTCGTCGAGCAGCACCCCAACCACCCGGACTACCTCATCGCGGAGCTCGAGACCTCCCGGGGCTGCCCGTACCGTTGCTCGTTCTGCACGGAGCCGATGTACGGCGACCCCTCGTTCCGCGCCGTCGACACCGTGACCGGGGAGGTCGAGGCGCTCTACGAACACGGCGTGCGGGACTTCCGTCTCGGCCGCCAGGCCGACATCCTCGCCTACGGCGGCGACGGGGAGAAGCCCAACCCAGAGGCGTTGCGGGAGCTGTACGGCGGCATCCGCGAGGTGGCGCCCGACCTCGACACGCTCCACCTCGACAACATGAACCCCATCACCGTCGTCGAGTGGCCCGACCTGGCCCGCGAGGGGATCGAGGTCATCGCCGAGCACAACACGCCCGGCGACACCGCCGCCTTCGGGCTCGAATCCGCGGATCCGCTCGTCCAGGAGGAGAACAACCTGAACGTCACGGCCGAGGAGTGCTTCCGGGCGGTCCGCATCGTCAACGAGGCGGCTGGCTGGCGGCCCGGCGGCAACCGTGAGACGGCCCCCAACTTCGGGTCCGACGCCGCCCGGCGCCTCCCGAAGCTGCTGCCGGGCATCAACCTCCTCCACGGGCTGAAGGGCGAGCGGATGGAGACCTACGAGCACAACCGCCGGTTCCTCCAGCGCGTGCTGGACGAGGGACTCATGCTCCGCCGGGTGAACGTCCGGCAAGTGATGGCGTTCGAGGGGACGGACATGGCAGAGACCGGCGCGTCCGTCGCGCACGCGCACAAGAAGCAGTTCAAGGAGTACAAGTCCGAGATCCGGGAGACCATCGACAACCCGATGCTCCAGCGGGTGGCGCCGCCCGGGACTGTCCTCCCGGACGTCCACCTGGAGTACCACCAGGACGGGCGGACGTTCGGCCGGCAGCCGGGGACGTACCCGCTGCTCGTGGCTATCCCCGGTGAGCACGACCTCGGGCGGACGCTGGACGTGGCGGTCACCGACCACGGCTACCGCTCCGTGACGGGCGTCCCGCACCCGCTCGACGTGAACAGCGCGACGATGGACGAACTGGCCGCGATTCCGGGGATCGGCAGGCAGCGCGCCGGCGACATCGTCGTCAACCGGCCGTTCGACTCGGCGGAGGCGGCGAGCACCCACGTCGAGACGGACCTCTCGCGGTTCGTCACCGCCCGCCCCCCCGCGGGCGCCGACTGACGCGGCACGCGGCGTGTCCCCGCCGCCGACGAAACCGTTTACCCGTTGCCACGGCTGGTACGTCGTATGCGGACCGCCCTGCACGACGTTCTCGACGTCGACCACCCCATCGTCCAGGCACCCATCGGGAGCGCGACCCGTCCCGGACTGGCGGCGGCAGTCGCCGACGACGGCGGCCTCGGGCATCTGGCGGTGACGTGGCGGTCGCTCGACGGAACGCGCGAGGTCATCGCGGAGACGCTGGGGACCACAGACGGCCCCGTAGCGGTCAACCTCGCGCTCGACGACCGGACGACCCACCACCCGACCGGCGAGCACCTGGACGCGGTGCTCGACGCCGGCGCCGAGTTCGTCTCGCTGTCGTTCGGCGACCCGACGCCGTACGTCGACCGCGTCCACGACGCCGGCGCGACCGTCTTCGCGACGGTCGGGACGGCCGAGGAGGCCCGCGAGGCCGCGGCGGCCGGGGTCGATGTCGTGGTCGCCCAGGGGTGGGAGGCGGGCGGCCATCTCCAGAGCGAGGTGGCGACGATGCCGCTGGTGCCCCGTGTCGTCGACGCCGTCGACGTCCCCGTCGTGGCCGCGGGTGGTATCGCGGACGGCCGGGGGGTCGCGGCGGCACTGGCCCTCGGCGCCGACGGCACCTGGCTGGGGACCCGCTTCGTCGCCACCGAGGAGGCGAACGTCGTCGACGACTACCGCCAGCGCGTCGTGGCGGCCGGGGCGACGGACACGGTCCGGACGGACCTGTTCGACGAGGGGTGGCCCGGCCGCGAGCACCGGGTGCTGGAGAACAGCACCGTCGAGACCTGGGATGCCGCCGGCCGGCCCCCCAGCGGCGAGCGTCCCGGCGAGGACGACGTCGTGGGGGCGTCCCCCGACGGCTACCCGGTGGAGCGGTACGGCGACGACCTGCCCGTCGCGGGCGCGACCGGTGATACGGAGGCCTGGGCCCAGTACGCCGGGCAGAGCGCGGGCGTGACGGAGGACGTGCGACCCGCCGGCGAGGTGGTGCGCGAACTCGTCGCCACGGCCGAACGGGCGCTCGAGCGGCCGGGGGCCGACGCGTAGGGCCCCACGACGAGTCGCGGGGACCCCGGAGGTCGGACGGACCGTTCCACGACCGGTCCGGGGACCGGTCGCAGCCGCCGGTTAGGGGCTCCCCTCGAACGTTCGGAACGGCCGGAACGGCGGCACGGAACGGTTAGGAGCGGACTAAGGGATTCACAGGAGAGGAAGGCTCTTACGCCATCGTGACAAGGCCAGAGTGATGAGTGTCGAGGTGAGCGTGGTCCTCCCGGCGTACAACGAGGAGGACACGATCGAACACACCGTCGAGACGACGCTCGAGACGCTCGCCTCGTTCCTGCCGACTGACACATTCGAGGTCATCGTAGCCGAGGACGGCTGCGAGGACCGCACCCCCGAGATCGCCTCGCGCCTCGCCGACGAGGACCCCCGCGTCCACCACTTCCACAGCGACGAGCGACTGGGCCGCGGTGGCGCGCTCGAACGGGCCTTCCAGGCCGCGGACGGGGAGACGCTGGTCTACTTCGACACGGACCTGGCGACGGACATGGTCCACCTGGAGGAACTGGTCGAGAGCATCCGGACGGAGGGGTACGACGTGGCGACCGGCTCCCGGCGGATGCCCGGGAAGAAGCAGGACCGCGACCCCGAGCGGGGGGTCGCGTCGACGGGCTTCAACGGGCTCGTCCGGTTGTTCCTCCGGTCGGACCTGCACGACCACCAGTGCGGGTTCAAGGCGTTCGACCGCGACGTGCTGTTCGACCTGCTGGACGACGTGGGCGACGAGCACTGGTTCTGGGACACGGAGGTGCTGGTGCGGGCCCAGCGGCGGGGGTACCGCGTGAAGGAGTTCCCCGTCGACTGGACGCCGAAGGGCGACACGAAGGTCGACCTCGTGCGGGACGTGTTCGGGATGGGGAGCCAGATTCTCCGGGTCTGGTGGGAGTTCGCGGTCGCCCCGCGGATCACCCGTCGCGTCACGGTCGGCGTCGGGACGCTGCTCGTGCTCGTGGCGGTCGCGCTGATGACCGTCTACCTCGACCCGTCGACCGTCCTCGATCGGATCGCGGACGCGGACCCGGAGCTGGTCGCGGCCTCGGCGGTCGTCTACGCGCTGTCCTGGCCGCTCCGGGGCGCGCGCTACCGCGACATCCTCGAGGAACTCGGTTATCAGGGGAGCGTGGGCTTTCTCACGGGAGCGGTGTTCATCTCCCAGACGGGGAACCTCGTGTTCCCCGCGCGGGCGGGTGACGCCGTGCGTGCGTACGTGGTCAAGACACGGCGGGCAGTGCCGTACCCGACCGGTTTCGCGTCGCTCGCGGTCGAGCGCGTCTTCGACCTGCTGACCATCGCCGGCCTCGCGGGGACGGTCCTCGTCGGGTTCGCGCTCGTCGGGCTGGACCCGACGGCCGCGACCGCCGGGGGCGTCGGCCAGAGTGGGCGGACGGCACTGCTCGTCGCCGCCGGGGTCGGCCTCGCCGCCATCCTGGCGGTGGTCGCCATCGTCCTCTCCGCGCGCTCGGACCGCAACCTCGTTCGCCGGGGCGTTCGCGCGGTGAGCACGGACTCGTACGCGGACTGGGTGGCGAGCATCATCGAGCAGTTCGTCGGCGACGTCCAGCGGGTCGCGGGCGACCGCGCCGCGTTCACCCGTGTCGGCGCGAGCAGCGTCGCCATCTGGTCGCTGGACGTGGTGACGGCGCTCCTGGTGTTCGCCGCGTTCGAGCCGGGCCTGATGGCCGCCCAGCCGGCCCTGTTCGTCGCAGTCGGCTTCTTCGCGGTCAGCGTCGGCAACCTGGCGAAGGTGCTGCCGCTGTCGCCCGGCGGCGTCGGCCTCTACGAGGGGGCGTTCACGGTCCTCGTGGTCGGGCTCACGCCGGTCGGCGCCGGCGCCGCCCTCGGCATCGCCATCGTCGACCACGCCGTCAAGAACGTGGTCACGCTGGTCGGCGGCATCGGTTCGACGCTCCTGCTCAACGTCTCGCTCATGGAGGCCGTCGAGGAGTCGGCCGAGGTCGAGAGCGAGGAGGCCGTCCCCAGAGACGACTGACCGTCCGTCCGGAAACTGGCCCTCTAGTCAGTTCGTCACGGACTGTAACACTACCTGATACCGCCGCTCGCCGATGTGCCGTCCACACCGTCAAGAACCATCTGATGGATATGTACCCCCGAACGAACCGGTTACAGTCCGCGTCCGAACCATAGAACGGGATTGAGTGGTAGGATCTCCGTAGCAGGTTCATCTCCGTACTGTGACAGTTATCGTCGCTAACGGCGAGAACTCGACACTACTAAATAACAGTTTCAATTAGTTATTGGGGAGTACAGGACGAGCGGTCAGCCTCGCTCGTCCCCCCGACAGCAAGAATGAGCGAACGTATCAGCACCCGCGAGTGGGACCCGACCGAGACGGCCGAGGAGGAGACCGACGAGACGCACGGCTGTCCGGAGTGCAGCGGCGACCTGGCCACGGACACCGAGCACGGAGAGGTCGTCTGCCAGGACTGCGGGCTGGTGGTCGACGAGGACAACATCGACCG
>PXRM01000008.1 GCA_003020985.1 Halobacteriales archaeon QS_4_70_19
CCTCGGCCCCCCTCGGCTCGTTCGAGGTCCCGTAGGGATTCGCAACAACCCCGGAACCCGGGCAGCCGCGGGCCCGGCTACGGAACCCGCCAACATTCAAGCGGCCGGCCACGGTAGGCGGGGGCATGTTCGACGAGGAGGACCTCGAAGCGATCCAGGAGGGCCACGAGGAGTGGAAGGAGGAGACCTACGGCCCCACCGTGGAGCGCTTCGGGGAGCGCAAGGAGTCGTTCACCACCGACACCGGCGGGACGGAGGTGGACCCGCTCTACACGCCCGCCGACGTGGCCGATCTCGACTACGAGGAGGACCTGGGCAACCCCGCCGAGGAGCCGTACACCCGGGGGGTCTACTCCACGATGTACCGCGGGCGGCTCTGGACGATGCGCCAGTACGCCGGGATGGGGACCGCCCGCGAGACGAACGAGCGGTTCAACTACCTCATGGACGAGGGGCAGACCGGACTCTCGATGGCGTTCGACCTCCCCACCCAGATGGGGTACGACTCCGACGCCGCGATGGCCGAGGGGGAGGTGGGGAAGTCGGGCGTCGCCATCGACTCGCTGGACGACTTTGAGACCGTCTTCGACGGCATCCCACTTGACGAGGTCTCCACGAGCATGACCATCAACGCGCCCGCCTCGGTCCTGCTGGCGATGTACATCGCCGTCGGTGACAAGCAGGGCGTCCCGCGCGAGGAACTCCGGGGGACCATCCAGAACGACGTGCTCAAGGAGTACGTCGCGCGCAACACGTACATCTACCCGCCGGAACCGTCGATGCGGCTCATCACGGACATCTTCGAGTTCTGTGCCGAGGAGGTGCCGAACTTCAACACCATCTCCATCTCCGGCTACCACATCCGCGAGGCCGGGTCGACGGCGGCCCAGGAGATCGCCTTCACGCTCGGCGACGGCATCGAGTACGTGAACGCGGCCATCGAGGCCGGGCAGGACGTCGACGAGTTCGCCCCCCAGCTGAGCTTCTTCTTCGCCTCATACAACAACATCCTGGAGGAGGTGGCGAAGTTCCGGGCCGCCCGCCGGATGTGGTACCGGATCATGGAGGAGCGGTTCGACGCCGAGAACCCGGCCTCCAAACAGCTCAAGTTCCACACCCAGACCGCGGGGTCGACACTGACCGCACAGCAGATCGAGAACAACGTCGTCCGGGTCGCGTACCAGGCACTCGCCGCGGTGCTCGGCGGGACGCAGTCGCTGCACACGAACGGGAAGGACGAGGCACTCAGTCTCCCGACCGAGCAGTCGGTGCGGACGGCACTCCGGACCCAGCAGATCCTGGCCCACGAGTCGGGCGCGGCCGACACCATCGACCCGCTCGCGGGGAGCTACTACGTGGAAGCGCTGACGGACGAACTCGAGGAGGAGGCGTTTGCCATCCTCGAGGAGGTCGACGAGCGGGGCGGGATGCGGCAGGCCATCGAGGCCGGCTGGGTCCAGCGGCAGATCCAGGACACGGCGTTCGAACGCCAGCGCGAGATCGAGAACGACGAGCGGATCATCGTCGGCGTCAACGAGTACCGCGTCGATGACGAGGAGAAGTCCGAGGACATTGAGGAGGTCTCCGAGGAGGAACAGCAGCACCAGCGCGAGACCGTCCAGCAGCTCCGCGCGAAGCGTGACGACGCCGCGGTCGAGGAGGCGCTGGACGACCTCCGCACGGCCTGCGAGGGCGACGAGAACGTGATGCCGTACATCGTGACGGCGGTCAAGGCGTACGCGACGACGGGCGAGATCTGCGACGCCATGCGGGACGTGTTCGGGGAGTACCGCGGCGCGACCATCTGACGGCCGGGGCTGCCGGCTCCCCCATTGACGACGGAATCACCCGGCCGTCGGTCTCCGCGCTGTGACCTCGACCCCGGGTCGCTCCTCGTGGCGTCAGTTATTCCTCACCGCCGGATGGACACCGTGTATGCACATCGACCACGCCGGCGTCGCGACCGACGACGCGGCCGGGCTCGCCGACCTGTACGTCGACCTGCTCGGATGCGAGGCGGTCCACAGCGAGGAGTTCGACGGGATGGACGTCCACTTCCTCGACTGCGGGAACGGCTATCTCGAACTCCTGGAACCACTGGACGACGAGGGCGCCATCGCGCGCTACCTCGACCGGAACGGGCCGGGCGTCCAGCACATCGCGTTCGCCACCGAGGACGCCGGCGCCGCACTGGACCGAGCACGCGACATGGGCATCGGGTGCATCGACGAGGAGCCCCGCAGGGGTGCCTGGGGTCACGATGTCGCCTTCCTCCATCCGCGGGATACGGGCGGCGTGCTCGTCGAGTTCGTGGAACACTGACCGCCGGGCTCAGAGCACCGCGTCCGCTGCGAGCGTCCGGCGCTCGGGCGCCCCCTCCACGCCGGGACTGACGACCGCGGCGTCCGCGGTCGCGTCACCGTCAGGGAGAAGTACCGTCCCACCGGCCAGCAGCGGTGCCGCGACACCTGCGGCGACCACCCCCGGGTGGGTGAGCGGCCCCCGGACCGCGACTGTCGTGTCCGCGTCCAGATTCCACTGTTCCACGGTGGCACGCGCAGCGTCCATGACTGCCCCGTGGGAGACGGCCCGCTCGTCGACGGCCAGCAGCGCCGTCTCCGGGCGAACGATGTCCGGCGGGGCAGTCGGGTTCTCGCTCCAGACCTCACGCTCGAAGTAGGTGTGGCTCGGGTCGGCCGGTTCGGCCCCGTACGCCACGTACCGCGTCCCCGGCGGGTGGTCGTACTCCCCGATGCGTGCCGTCGGGACGACGAGCGCCTTGAGCGATCCCTGCTCGCCAACCCGTGGTGGGTCGAACCGGACGGTCGCTCCAAGCAGCGAGGTACCGACGAGCGTCAGCACGGACTCGGGAACCGGATCGGCCGCGACGCCGACGACCGCGCCCTCACGGACACCCTCGTTCCGGAGGTAGTTCCCGACCTTCCACGCCGTCGTGCAGAACCGCCGCCAGTCGTACGCCCGACCCGAGCCGGGATGGCGGAGCGCCGGTCGGTCGCTCCGGCGTTCCCGGGCGACGCAGTCTCCCAGGACTGCGAACTCGTCGGTCATAGCGCCTGCTACGGGCGGGCGGACGAAAAGAGACGCGACAGCGGAAGCCGGTGCTGTGACTGGCGAACAGGCAGTACCGCTCCGCACGCCGGACCGTGGTACTGCACGAACGGAACCGACCAGCGAACGGCGTGCCCACCGGTCGGGTCGGCGGTCCGGCGATGGCTCGTCAGGTCATGCGAGGGGTTCGTCCCGTTCCCGTACTTGAATCTACGTGCGGATAGATATATAATAAGCCACACCCCTAGATAGAAAATCATAGTTTTCGGCGCTTGTATCCAATATATTAATTATATTGTCGTTTTCTTCACGTTATCGACTGTATACAGGCGAGCGGGGCGAGCGCGTTTCCCCGCTCCGAGCAGCGTGGCGGCGTCGCCGCCACGTGCGAGCGGCGCTGCGTGCCGTGAGTGCCCGCAGGGCGCGAGGAGCGGCCTTTTTTGGTGCAGATTTTCTGCGGGAGCGGTCCCGCGCCTGTGGCGCGGGACCCGACCGCAAGAGAGGTGCGTTAGAAGAAGACGGTTCCGTGGTGTCGCGGTCGCTCCTCGCGGCGCTTGTTTCCACAGTAGGTGTCGAGCCGGCGCTCGAGCTGCTGGCGGAGATCGCCCGCCGGCAGCAGTTCGTCGACCTGCATCGTGCTCGCCTGCGCGCGGATGTCGATGTACCTGTCGAACTCCTGTTTGGCCGACTCGATGAACGCGTCCTTCGCGTCCTCGTCCATGTCCTCGATCTGGTCGGCGAACAGGGCGTTGACGGCGGCATCGGGGCCCATCACGCTGATCTCGGCGGAGGGGAGCGCGAGCGTGGCGTCCGGGCCGAAGGAGGGGCCGGCCATCGCATAGATGCCCGCGCCGTACGCCTTGCGGGTGATGACACAGAACTTCGGCACCTGCGCGTTGGAGGTGGCGTAGATGAACTTCCGGCCCTTCCGGAGGACGCCCTCCTTCTCGACCTGCGAGCCAATCATGAACCCGGGGGTGTCACAGAGGTAGACCAGCGGGATGTTGTAGGCGTCGCAGGTCCAGACGAAGCCAGCGCCCTTGTCCGCCGAGTCCGGGAAGATGGCGCCGGAGATGTGGTTGGGCTGGTTGGCGACGATACCGACCGTGCGGCCGTCGATGCGCGCGAGGCCGGTCACGAGTTCCGGCCGGAAGTCCGGCTTCAGTTCGAGCCAGGAGTCCCGGTCGACGATGCGGTCGATGACGTCGTGGACGTCGTAGGCCTTGTTCGGCTCGTCGGGAACTACCTGGTCGAGCCCCTTCGGGTTCTTCTTCGGTGGCGTGGCCGGCACCTGCGGGGGACGCTCGGAGTAGTTCTGCGGGATGAGCCCGAGCACGTCCTTCACCCGCTGGGCGGCCGTCTCCTCGTCCGGGACGACGAGGTCCGTGCTCCCCGAGTGCCGGGCGTGGACCTCGGGCCCGCCGAGTTCCTGCATCCCGGAGACGTCCTCGCCGGTCATCGCGCGGACGATGCGCGGTGAGGCGATGGCCATCCCGGAGATGTCCTCGACCATGATGAGGTAGTCACAGAAGACCGGCGTGTACGCCGACCCGGCGACGTCCGGACCGTACAGCACCCCGATCTGGGGGATCTGGCCGGACATGATACACTGGTTGTAGAACATCCTGCCGCCGCGGTAGCGGTCCATGTGCGTGTCGCCGGGCTCGCGCTCCTCGGCGTTGAGGCGGGCGCCCGTCGAGTCCACGAGCCGCAGCATCGGGATGTCCAGATCCATCGCCCGCTCCTGGATACGGATGACCTTCTCGACGCCCATCTGCCCGAGCGATCCCGCCTTCACGGTGTAGTCGTTGGCGGTGAAGGCGACCTTCCGGCCGTCGATGGTGCCGATGCCCGTGAGGAGCCCGTCCGACGGGAGTTCGTCGTCGTCGGAGTGACGGGCGAAGGTGCCGTCCTCGTACTCGATGCGGTCGAAGATCATGTCGAGCCGCTCGCGGACGAACAGCTTCCCCAGCTCGTCGATCTTGTCGAAGCCGCGGTCCGGCCCGCCGGACATGATAGCCTCGACCTCCTCGCGGATCTGCTCCTCCCGCTCGGTGACGACGGCGGCCTCCTCGTCCCAGTTCTCGCCCGCGGCCGCCAGGTCGCCGCCGCTGCGGTCTTTCAGTTCGACGGGCACCCCGAGATGCTCGGAGACGGCCGTCGCGATGGCCTGTGCGATCTCCTCGTCGGTCTCGTCCTCGATGGTGATGTCCATGGCTCGTTGTACCGGGCAACTATCCTATAGTTCAAAGTTGCACCGATAGTCTACGATGGGTTTCCCCGCCCGTCGGCAAATAGGTACTGGTGGTCGCGATACCCCGCCCGGCGGGCGGATGACGAGCAGCCGTAGTATGAACAGGGCGTCAGTTGCCGGCTGTCGGCCGCCGGGAGTATTTAAACCGAGGGCCCAGCCCGGGGAAAGAGTTAGGGCCGTGTGCCCGGCTGTCACGGCCATGGCCTTCTCGACGCGTGCAGGGTTGCGGCCTGGGACGTACCGCTGGGTCGTCCTCGGAGTCGCCTTCCTCGTCCACGCGACCTGCATCGCGCTCATCTGGCAGGCGGTGCCGCCGCTGAAGCAGGCGATGGCGCCGACGCTCGGGACGGAGTGGGGCGCGGTCGTCGTCGTGTACGCCGCCTTCAGCTTCGGGATGCTGCTGACGCAGCTACCCGGCGGCGCGCTCGGTGACAGGTACCCGCTCCGGTACGTGGTGGCCGTCGGTGCGGTGTTCGCGGGCGGCGCGACCGTGGTCCGGGCGCTGGTCCCCACGCTGGAGGGACAGATCGCCCTGAGCCTCCTCGCCACGATCGGGATGGGCCTGGTCAACCCGAACCTCATCAAGGTCGTCACGGAGTGGTTCCCGCCGGAGCGCCTGGGACTCGGCCAGGGCATCCTCATGTCCGGAAACACGCTGGCCTCCGGGCTCGCGTTCTCCCTCTCGGCCGGGGTCGTCCTCTCGGCCGTCGGCACCTGGCAGTTCGTGTTCGTCCTCTACGGCGGCCTCACCGTCGTCGCCGGGCTGCTCTGGCTGGTCACCGTCCGCTCGCCCACCGACTCCGAGCGCCCGCTTGACCCCGAGACCGGGGTGCCGTTCCAGGTGGATACGGGGGTCCCCCTGCGCGAGTCACTCGGCGCGGTCGCCCGGTCACCTTCGACCCCGTGGGTCGTCCTCCTCTCGGTACTCGCGTTCTGGGCCATCATCGGCTCGCTGTCGGTCCTCCCGGAGTTCGCCGACGCGATGCCGTACGCGGTGCCCGAACTCCTCCTCGGGACGCCGCTCTTCCTCGCGACGCTGGGCGCGCTCTGTCTCCCCGTCCTCTCGGATCGGTTCGGCCGCGGACCCGTCCTCCGCGTCGGTGTCGTCGGCCTCGCGGCCGGCATCCTCCTCACGGGCTTTGCACCCGCGCTCCCCGTGTTCATCCTCGGGATGGTCGTCGCCGGCGTGTTCGGCGGCGGCCTCAACGCCATGTTCTACCTCCTCCCCGGCGCGCTCGCGGACATCGACAACGCCCACGTCGGGACGATGGCCGGCGTCATCCTCTCGCTCGGCCAGATCGGTGCGACCGTCGCCTCCGTGCTGGGCGCGCAGGTACTGGAGAACGCGGACGTCCTGCCGGGCGTCCCCGCGGTCGCCGAGTCCGCGATGACGGTGGCGCTGCCGGTGCTGCTGGGCCTCGTGTGTGTCCGTCGGCTACATCTCCAGGAGGCGGTGCTGGAGGAGTCGGACGCGACCGTCGACGACGAGGACGCCGTCGTGACTGACGGGTAGGAGGTGGAATTCTCTCGGTTTAACCCGCGATATCGTCGTACCGGAACGACAGGTCCGGAATTCCCCGTATATCTCCTTCAGGTGGCCGTTATCGAGGATATCACTCCCGCTGTCGGTCCCGCTGTCGTGCCAGCAGCCGCATCGCACCCGCTCCGGGGCCGCCGTCGATGGGCCACCCCTGCGTCCGCCAGGCGGGCGGCTCGGGTTCGAACTCCGGGCACGAGCCCGAGCACTCCCGGGCCGTCACACATCGTCCCTTCGCCGCACACGCCGGGAGCGTCGCCCCGGGGTCGGCGAGCCGGAACTGCCGGCAGTCCGTCCGGACGTGGTCGCGGTAGCCACGCCAGCCCCGCTCGTAGGCGCGCTCGGAGATTTCGCGGCGCTTCGCGGCCTTCCACGCCGGGTCGGCGTACTCGAATCGCGCGGCCGAGTGGTCGTGGTCGCCGCCCACGGGCCGGTCGAGGATGCGCGTCCCCGGCCGGTCGACGGCGAGCGACCTGGGGTGCCAGACGGGGTCGACGGCGAGTCCACCCGGACCGTCCCCCTCGTGGACCGCGAGGATGCCGGCCTCGACCGGGAGCCGCTCCAGCAGCGACGGCTCGACGCCACGCCCCCCGTCCCCCGCGTCGCCGTTCCCGTCCCCGGTCGCGCGTGTCGCGACCCACACCTCGTCCGCGAGGCCGAGCGCCACGTCCCGCTCCAGCTGGTCTGCGAGCGCGCGGGCGGCGCTGGCGTCCAGGTCCGGCTTGTTCTCGATGGCGACGACGCGCTCGACCCACTCGGGGTAGCGCCAGCGCCGCCGCAACTCGATCCGGTTCCCGCGCTTGCGCTTCTCGATTAGGCCCCGGTCGGCGGCCTGATGGACCGCCTCGCGGACGTACTGCCACGGGTACCCCGGGTCGGGGAGCGCGTCCCGGTACCACGCCCAGTCGGCCGGCGCGTGCCGGACGACGTGGAGCAGGTCCGAGTCCAGCGCCCGCTCGCCGAAGACGGCGCGCTGGGCGAACTTTGCCCGGTCGCACTCCAGGACGAGCGTGTCCCACCGGCGGTCCCGGATTCCGAGCTGGCGGGCGACCACGACGGTCCGGTCGTCGGGCAACGTCTCCCCGGGTGGCCAGCACGCCTCCGCCCAGCGGCAGACCCGGAGCTCGAAGGGGAACTCGCGGTCCGGGAGCGGCCAGCCGCCCACCGTCGGCGCACCGTCGCCAGCGTCGGTCACGGACGGCGGGAGGGAGGCGCCCGGCTAAACGGTTCCGTCGAGGCAGCAGAGTAGGGCTCGAAGCCGACGGCTCACCCAGACGGCGTCGGGGCGGCGGTCCGAGTCCTCCTACGTCGCTCCGTCCGTCGTCTCGCCCGCTTCCTCGGCGGCCTCGCCCGCTTCCTCGGCGGCTCCCTCGTCTGCCTCGTCGTCCGCGTCCTCCTCCAGCACCTCGTCGAGGTACTCGTGGGCGTCGCGGAGGATGTCCCGCGGGCCGTCCTGGGTGATGGTGTTGATGGCCTGCTCGTAGTCGCGCCACTGGAGATCGCGGTGCTCCTTCGAGAGTTCCGCGGACGCCTCGAACGAGCGGGCGATGAACAGGTGGACGGTCTTGTGGATGGTCTCGCCGTTCGCCTCGAACACGTAGTCGTAGTCCTGGCGGAAGCCGTCGATCAGCCGGAAGTCCGCGATTCCGGCCTCCTCCTCGACCTCTCGGATGGCCGTCTGCTGTAACTCCTCGTCCCCCTCGACGCCGCCCTTCGGGAACTCCCAGTCCCCCGGCCGGGACTTGAGCAGGAGGTACTCACGACAGCCACGGGTGTCACGAAAGAGGATGGCTCCCGCACTCGTGGCTTCTATCATTGCCTTCGGGTATACGACCATGAGTTAAATCGGTATCGGAGCCTAGACCTGTTGGATTCCGGATGGCAGGTCCGGGCGATGGAGGCACCGATAGCGTATCACACGCGCTCGGGGTGCTCGAACGGCGACACGTCGGTGCTGGATTACCGGTGTGTTTAGTACCGCCAGTCGACAAAGGTTCCGGCATGGAGTTCTGCGACGAATGCGGCTCGATGATGCGAACCGAGGGCGAGGAGTGGAAGTGCACGTCCTGCGGGGAGACGAAACCCCGCGACAGCGCGAAGGAGGCCACCATGACGACCACGCAGGGCCAGGACACCGACAGCGGCCCGGTCGACATGTCCGAGGTCGACGACGAGGAGATCGGGCCGACGACGAAGGTCATCTGCCCGGAGTGTGGCCACGACCGCGCGCGTTACGAGATGAAACAAATCCGGGCCGCCGACGAGTCCGAGACGCGGTTCTTCACCTGTACGGAGTGCGGACAGAAGTGGCGCGAGGACGACCACTGACCCCGGCCCCGAGAGCACTGAACGAGCGACACGTTTTATCCGCTGGACGATTCAAGGGGTGACACCCATGGGCAGCACGCGCACCTCGCGCCGACGCCGCAGCGTCCGCCAGCCCGCGGTCCGCTCGGTGCCGTGCTGCCGTTGTCGACTCTCCTGACCCGGTGGCCTTCCGGCCGCCCGCGCCGCCCGCATCATCCGTCGACCACCTTCCCCCCACGCAACCCCACATGTTCGACCGCATCCGCGAGGACGTCCGTACCGCCAGAGAGACCGACCCCGCCGCCACCAACACCACGGAGGTACTGCTCTACCCCGGGCTGCACGCCGTCTGGTGCCACCGCATCGCCCACACCCTCTCACGACGCGGCCACGGGTTCGCCGCCCGGCTCCTCTCCCAGCTCGTCCGGCTGTTCACCGGCGTCGAGATCCACCCCGGAGCGACCATCGGCCGCCGATTCTTCATCGACCACGGGATCGGCGTCGTCGTCGGCGAGACCGCTGAGATCGGCGACGGCGTGACCTGCTATCACGGTGTGACGCTCGGCGGCGACTCGCCCCGCCCGGTGAAGCGCCACCCGACCGTCGAGGACGACGTCACACTGGGTGCCAACGCGACCATCATCGGCGACATCACGGTCGGTACGGGCGCTACCGTCGGGGCCGGTGCCGTCGTCACGGAGGACGTTCCGGCCGGAGCGACCGTGGTCGGGAACCCGGCACGGCCGGTCGGCAGCGACGGGACGACGGGGACCGAACCAGCCCCGCCCGAGCCGGTCGACCACGAGGAGCTGTCGGTCTGTGGCCCGGGCTGCCCGGGCGGGGAGCCCGCGGACTGAACAGCAGCGGTCAGGGACAGTCGCAGGTCAGTAGCAGAACATGAACGGGTACATCAGTGCCACCCGATCCCCGTCCTCGAGTTCGGTGGCGAACCCGTCGAGATGCCCGTTGAACGTCCCGTTGACGACCACACGGACGTAGGGCCGGATCTGCTCGCCCTCGGGGTTCTTCGCCCAGTCGCCCGGGAGTTCGGACACGTCGACCCAGCCCCCGGTGCCCGCCTCGGCCTCGGTCTCCGCGACCAGCATCTCCTCCAGCGCGGGATGCTCGACGAACAGCGCGTTGAGGAACTCGCCGAGGGTGTCCCCCTCGAAGGTGAAGTCGAACCGGTGCTCGTCCAACTCGCGACGGACGTGACCGGTCGCCTTCACGTCGACTGTCGTCGTCTCGTCCCCGGTCGTCGTGCCGGTGGTCGTGCTCATACGCTCCACTTCGATAGCATCCGTGTGAACCTACTCCCGAACGTGTTCGGAGCACGAGCGCCCAGTCGTCGCTCTGCGGGGTGCATCGACAGGCGGGAGGAATCCTCGGGAGGTATTCAGACCGTCAGCGGTTCGACCAACTCGACCCGATCGCCGTCAGTCAGGTCGGCGTCGGCGCCGCCGTGGTACTCGTTGAACGTCCCGTTGATCATCACCCGGACGAACGGCCGCTCGCCCTCCGGGGTATCGTCCCGGAGGTCGGTCCAGCCGGCGTCGTCGTCGGCTCGGGTCTCGCCGATCAGGAGGTCGGCCAGTTCCGGTCGGCTTCCGAGGAGCGCCCCGACGAACTCGCGGAGGGTCGTGCCCTCGAACGTGAACCCGAAGCGCTGGTCGTCGAACTGGCGGCGGAAACGGCCACGGGCACGGACCGCCACGGTCGTCTGCTCGGACTCGTCCGCGGACTGCTCGGCCGGCGGTGTGGACTCCGCGAGGCCGGTAGCGTTAGGGGTCATGTATCAACGTTGCAACTACGTTCCTATGAACCTGCTCCCGGTTCTCACCGGATAGGAGAATTACCTCTCAGACATCCTGCCGCCGTGATACCGTATCCAGCGAGACGACGGGGCGACCGTGGAAAGCGCGCAGGAAGCGACGCCGCACGCCGCCTTCGTGGAGGTTTTCAACCGGGGGTGTGGACCGACGAGTATGGCGCGGAACCCGCGCTCGGAGTCGCCGCCGCCCCTGGACAACGTCCTCACAGCGCTCGACGACGAGGACTGTCGAGCCATCATCCGGGCGATAGACGAGCCGCTGTCGGCCGGAGAGGTGTCCGAGCAGTGCGACATCCCGTCGTCGACGGCCTACCGGAAACTGGACCTCCTGACGGAGGCGGAACTCCTCCGGAAAGCGACTGAGATCCGCCCCGACGGACACCACACGACCCTGTACGACATCGACTTCGAGCGCGTCGTCATCGCGCTCGAGGAGGACCGGAACCTGACGGTCGGCATCGACCGACCGACCCGGTCGGCGGACGAACAACTGGCGGCGATGTGGGAGGAAGTACGGAGGGAGAGCTGACCATGGTACATCCGTTCGCAATCACGGCTGCGAAGGCGGCGACGTTGTTGCTGGGCGGCCTCATCACGTACCTGACCGCGAAGGCATACCGACGGACCGGCGCTCCGGCGCTCCGGGCGCTCGCGATCGGGTTCGGCATCGTGGCATTCGGTGGGGTGATGGCCGGTATCGGCGACCTCACCGGCGTCGCCGACCTCCGGACGAGCGTCCTGATCCAGAGTACCGTCACCGCCATCGGGTTCGCCGTCATCACCTACTCCCTCTACCGGGAGTGAGCGGCGTGTGACTCGTTCCCAGCCACTGGGAGCCGGCGAAGGGGGATTCAGCTACTGGTGACGATGCTCCGCCATGCTTCCCAGTGAATCGCTGCTCGCGGCCACGAAACTGGCCACGCTGGCACTCGGGACCGCAGTCGCCGTCGTCGCCCACCGCGCCTACAAGCGGACGGGCCATCAGTCGCTCAGAGCGCTCGCGGTCGGCTTCGCGCTGCTGGCGACCGGCGCGATCGCCGCCGGATTGCTCCACACCGTCGTCGAGCTGCCGGTCGTCCAGAGCCGGACCGTCGAGAGCCTGTTCACTGCGGCCGGGCTCGCGGTCATCGTCCACGCCCTGCTGCTGGACGACGACGTACCCGACCACGGCCTCGAGCGGGACCGTTACTCCACGGGCAGACAGAACTGACGGGACTCAGGCAGTCGGGACGTTCGGGTCCCCGTCCTCGTAGTGGTGCCAGAGGTAGAGCGCGGCGTACGACCGGACCGGACGCCAGGGGTCGGCCCGTTCGACCATCGCCTCGCGCGAGGGGGTGTCGCACAGCGACTCCATCGCGCGGCGGATGGCGAGATCCTCGACCGGGAAGACGTCCGCCCGCCCGAGGACGAACATCGCGAACATCTCCGCGGTCCAGGTGCCGACGCCGTGGATGTCGGTCAGGTCGTCGACCACGGCGGCGTCGTCCATCACGGCGAAGCGGTCGCGGGCCAGGCGGCCCTCGCGTGCGGCCTCGGCGGCGCTCCGGATGTAGTCCACCTTCTGGCCGGAGAGCCCCACCTCACGGAGCGCGGCCTCGTCGACGGCGAGCAGCCCGTCGGGAGTCACGGTGAACCGGTCGAACAGCCGCTCGCGGATGGCGGCCGCGGAGGCCGTGGAGAGCTGCTGGTTGACCAGCGAGACGACCAGCCGCTCGAACGGGTCACCCTCCGGGTCGAGTTCGAGCGGGCCGTACGCCTCGACCAGCGGCGCCAGCGTCTCGTCCCGGGCGAGATGGGCGTGCGGGACCGGCTCCTCGACGCGCCGGGAGGTATCATGCTCGGTGTCCGAGTCGTCGGCGTCGGGGGCCATCGACACTGACTGGAGGGGCCGACAGGGATAGGCCCCTCGCTCACGACGGGGACTGCGGACGACCAGTGCGCCTGGCGGGTCAGTGGACAACAGGCTCCCATTGTGGACAGGCGGCGCGACTGTGGACCCCGGGCCGGGCGCCGCACTGGCGGAACCACGGGCGGGTGCGACCCCTCCCGCGGGCCGGCGGCCCGGGGGTGACTCGTCAGGGCACGGGGGCGCTGGTCCCGTCCTCGTATGTGAACCTTCGTCCGGCTCCATGTCCGGGGGCGACCGGGGACCGGTAGGTCGTCCGCTCGCAGGCGCGATTACAGAGATATGTTCCGGAGATGCGGCGAACGCCCGATGTTTCGGGGAAGTTATCTATCTCTATCAGTTACTGTCACTCCTCGCCGGACCGCTCGGCCGGCTGGTCGCTGTCCGCGCGGCGACGGACGTCAACGCGGTAGTGCTCGAGGATGTCCCGGCCGAGCAGCATCGGGTAGTCCATGTGCGAGCGGTCCTCGACGGAGACCGAGACGGTGTGCTGGGCGCCGCCGACACCGACGGTCGTGATGGTCGCGGAGAGGTCCGGCACGCCGGCGACTGCCAGTGGGCCGGCCGCGAGCGGCAGGTGGATGGGCGCGCCAGCGCCCGTCGTCCTGTGCCATAGTGGGTCCCGTGGTCCGTTCCGCCGTCGACCCCACACCCACGAGCGCGCGTGTCGAGAGGACGGACCGATTGTATCGGGGAGGAGCGCCCGTGGACCCTGCAGTTGCGCCGGGCAAGCAGGGCCGGTCAAGCCACGCCGCCGCGAGTCGGGTGCTTTTGTAGTTGCGCCTCCCGCTCCCGGGCATGAGCGACGACGAGG
Organism: Halobacteriales archaeon QS_4_70_19; assembly: GCA_003020985.1. Taxonomy (GTDB): domain Archaea; phylum Halobacteriota; class Halobacteria; order Halobacteriales; family Haloarculaceae; genus Haloglomus. Next base: position 13,719 of record PXRM01000008.1, read on the forward strand.
GGGGGGCCGACTCGCCGCCCGAGCTGCCAGGTCCGGACGATGAACCGGAGCCGTTCACCTACGACGGCGGCCGCGTCGACCCCAGCGAGGTCCAGAACCTCCGCTACAGCGTCAGCGAGACGTACCTCGGCGACCCGGTCCGCATGCCGGTCACCATCGTCAACGGTGCGCAGGCGGGGCCCACGGTGTTCCTCTCGGCGGCGGCCCACGGCGACGAGCTGAACGGCATCGAGGTGGTGCGGGAGGTGGCCCACGAGTGGGACCACTCGGGGCTGGTGGGGACGCTGGTCTGCCTGCCCGTACTGAACGTCCCCGGGTTCATCGCCCAGCAGCGCTACCTCCCCATCTACGACCGGGACCTGAACCGGTCGTTCCCCGGCGACCCGGACAGTACCTCCGCCAAGCGGATCGCCCACAGCATCTACCGCAACTTCGTCGCGCCCTGCGACCTCGGCATCGACTTCCACACGTCGACGCGGGGGCGGAGCAACACGCTCCACGTCCGCGCCGACATGGACCACGAGCGGACGGCCCGCGTTGCCAACGCGTTCGCCTCGAACGTCATCATCGCGGACGAGGGGCCGTCGGGCACGCTCCGGCACGAGGCCACCGAGGGGGGGACCCCGACCATCACCGTCGAGATGGGCGAGGCCCACCGGTTCCAGCGCCACTTCATCGACCGCGCGCTGGCGGGGACGCTGTCGGTGCTGTCCGAGTTCGGTCTCCGCACCGAGAAGGCGGTCGCGTGGCCCGGCTGGCGCACCGTCGTCGACGGCTCGGCGGAGAAGACCTGGCTCCGGGCCGACGCCGGCGGCCTCGTGGAGATGCACCACGACCGCGGCTCGCTGGTCCACGAGGGCGACGCCGTCTGCACCATCACCAACCCGTTCAAGACCGACTCGACGACCATCCAGGCGCCGTTCACGGGGCTGCTGGTCGGCATCGTCGAGAACCCGCTGGTCTACCCCGGGAACCCCATCTGCCACCTCGTCCACCTGGACGAACGGACCCGCCGCGCGTTCAAGCGGGACTCCGGGACGATGGCCCACGAGAACTGAGTCGGGTCAGTCGTAGCTGTCGAACTCGTACTCCACCTCGTCCTCCTCGGCCGGGAACCGCGTCTTCACTAGGTACGCCACGACGGCGAGGAAGACGAGCCCTACGAGCGCGGCGATCACGGTACCCTTCGAACTGCCGCTCTCGGGCGGGTGGTCCCCGGCGGCAGCCTCGAACGCCACGTCCTCGTCCGCGTCCTGCCCGCCGCCCTTGGTGAACGAGGCGTCCTGTACGTGGACCTCCAGGAAGGTGAGCTCGACCATGGACGGGGTTCAGTCGGCTGGGGTTTAGCGATTGTGGGGCCAGGGGCGGGACGAGCCCCGGACGGTAGGCACCCGGTCCCCACCACCCGTGGGGCGGCTCTCGAGACCCCCGTCATCCCGTGTCAGCGGGGGGATTCGCGGGACGGCACGTGCCGGGTGTCGGTGCGTTTATCCGGGCGGCGCGCGCTAACTGTGGTATGCCGGGGCGACCGCTCGACGTGCTCGAGGAGACGCTCGGAGACCAAGTGACGGTCCATCTGAAGGGCGGCGAGGTGTACGAGGGTATCCTCGAGGGGTACGACCAGCACATGAACCTGGTCGTCGAGGGCGATAACACAACGATTATCCGCGGCGACAACGTCGTCTCGATTCAACCGTAATCATGACTGGAGCCGGCACGCCCTCGCAGGGGAAGAAGAACAAGACGACCCACGTGAAGTGCCGTCGCTGCGGCGAGAAGTCCTACCACAAGCAGAAGAAGGTCTGCTCGTCCTGTGGCTTCGGCAAGTCCGCGAAGCGGCGCGACTACGCCTGGCAGGACAAGACCGGCGACCACTGAACGCACGACCGACCGCGCGTCACGTTCCTCCCGCGCTCGACCCGCGAGCAGCGCGGCTGTTCTCGTCGCGTCGCGGGCCGCTCAGATCGCGGCCGTCTCACGCCGGTGACGGTCGTGTCACCTGAGATAGCCCAGTTGCGAATCTTTTTGCCGGTTCGACCGTTCCCTCCGCACAATGACAGGCCGGGATGGAGACCTGGGCGGCCCCACGGAGAAGTGCGGCGTCGTCGGGGTGTCCCTCGACGACCGGGCCGCCGCGCGGCCGCTCTACTACGCGCTCTACGCGCTCCAGCATCGGGGGCAGGAGTCCGCAGGCATCGTCACACACGACGGCTTCCAGCAGCACTCCCACGTCGAGATGGGGCTGGTCGGGGACGCCTTCGAGGAGGACGACCTCGACCAGCTGAACGGGCCGGTCGGCATCGGCCACATCCGCTACCCTACGGCGGGGAGCGTCAACACCTGCTGCGCGCAGCCGTTCTCCGTCTCGTTCAAGTCCGGGTCACTGGGACTGAGCCACAACGGCAACCTCGTCAACGCGGGCGAGATCCGCGACGAACTCGCCGGGCTCGGCCACGCGTTCACCTCCGACGGCGACACGGAGGTCATCGCGCACGACCTCGCGCGCAACCTGCTGGAGGAGGATCTCGTCCGCGCGGTCAAGCGCACGATGAGCCGCATCCACGGGTCGTACTCGCTCACCATCATGCACGACGACACGGTGCTGGGCGTACGCGACCCCGAGGGCAACCGGCCGCTCTGCATCGGCGAGACCGACGACGGCTACGTGCTGGCCTCCGAGTCGGCCGCCATCGACGTCCTCGACGGAGAGCTCGTCCGCGACGTGAAGCCAGGCGAGCTGGTCATCCTCCAGCCCGGCGGCGAGGGGTTCGACGCCTACCAGCTGTTCGAGCGGGAGAACTCGGCCCACTGTTTCTTCGAGCACGTCTACTTCGCACGCCCCGACTCGGTCATCGACGAGCAGCTCGTCTACGACGTGCGACGGGACCTCGGTCGCGCCCTCTGGGCCGAGAACGGGGTCGACACGGACGTCGTCATGCCGGTACCCGACTCGGGCCGCGCGTTCGCCTCCGGCTACGCCGAGGCCGCCCAGGAGGACGGCGCCGACGTGGAGTTCGCGGAGGGGCTGATGAAGAACCGCTACGTCGGCCGCACGTTCATCATGCCGACACAGGACGCCCGCGAGCGCGCGGTCCGCCTGAAGCTCAACCCAATCAAGGACGTCGTCGAGGACCGGACCGTCACCCTCATCGACGACTCCATCGTCCGCGGGACGACCTCCACGCAGCTCGTCCAGCTGATGCGCGACGTCGGTGCCGGGGAGGTCCACGTCCGGATCGGCGCGCCTCCCATCGTCGCCCCGTGCTACATGGGAATCGACATGGCCTCGCGCGAGGAGCTCATCGCGGCGGACCGCACGACCGATGAGATCGGCGACGAGATCAACGCGGACTCGCTGGAGTACCTCTCCATCGACGCCGTCGCGGCGGCGCTGGACCAGTCGCGCGCGGACCTCTGCCTGGGCTGTGTCACCGGCGAGTACCCCTACGACATCGACGGGGAGAGCGCCGACCGCGACGTGGAGCGACCGGCCATCGGCGGGGAACCCGCGACGGCCGACGACTGAGGCAGGCCCCACCCGCTTCCGACTCGACCGCCGCCCCGTCCTCTCTCACTCCTGTTCGTCCCGTCCGTCCGTCAGCCGCCGGTACTCGTGTCGCAGCGGGTCGATCAGCGTCGGCAGGAGCACGAAGGCGACTCCGAGCACGACCAGCGCGAGCCAGAACGCCCGGGTCGTCCCGGTGACGCTCCGCGGGAGGAGAAGGGAGGTCCCGACCAGCAGCACTGCAACGACGACCAGTTCCCCCAGCCCACGGATCACCACCCGCGGCTGCTCGCGGAACTGGTCGCGGAGCTCCGCGAGTTCGGCGCCGAGGTCCATACCCCACGGGACCGGGGCGGAGCCCTTCAACGCTCCGTCCGGAGCGTCGCTCCCCGGACGGGACGGCCGTCAGTAGACCACGTACAGCAGCGCGTAGACGACGATGCCCAGCGAGAACGAGACGAGCCACAGCGACGCCGCCACGCGCCCCACGCGGGGGTGGAGCGAGCCGTACACCTCGCTCGTCGGGCGAGTGGCCGCGACCAGCAGCACGTAGTACAGCAGCGGCACGCAGACGATGGCCAGCAGGACGTGGATGCCCAGCACCGGGAGGTAGACGAACTGCTCGACGACTGCTGGCCCGGGGAACTCCGTCGGCCCCAGCAGCGCCACCCGGTAGAGGTAGAGCACCAGGAACGTGGCGAACAGCGCGAAGCTCGCCACCATCAGCCGCGCGTGGCGGCGGGCGTCCCCGCGGCGGATGGCCCGCCACCCGCCGACGATGGTCCCGATGGCGACGAGACTGATGACGGCGTTCACCGGCGGGATGGCGTCCAGCACCGCGTCCGGGGCCCGGGGCAGGAGCCCGGCGGGGACCGCGCCCAGCGCGGCGGCGAAGACCAGCGCCAGCGAGACGACCGACAGCACCGCCGTCACGGCCGGGACGTGGTGTCGGAGCTGCGGGAGCGCCGCGCCACCGCCCGACTCGGAAGTGGTCATACCCGGTCGTACACGCCGAGGGGTAATGGAAGTTACAAGACCGGAAACCGGAAACCCAGGAACCCGACTGGCCGTTCGTCCGGTTCCGTCGGGAGTGTGGCAACACTTAACATATGTCGTGTGCAAGCGGCCCGTACGGGACATGACCTACACCGACCCCCACCACGCGGACGACCCGATCTACGAGTGCATGGACTGCGGGAACCGGCCGTCGGATATCGACGGCCGTCTCTGCCCGGACTGTGGCGGGTATCTGACGAACCTCGGGATGGCCCGGGACCGTTGAACGTACTCTCGAATCACCACCGATATACCAAATATTATCGCTGATCTCCCTATATATCCCCAATACACTCGCCATTTCCTCGAAACATCCGATATACTCGCCAGTTCCTCGAAACATCCGTTCAGGACACCCCCGGTATCGCCCGCCAGCGTCGGCCGGTCCCCGTCGGACCGCAGGTGGAGCAACCCGTCGCTGTCGGAGGGGCGTTCGGTGAGCGTTTGCGCGTGTGCCGTCCTAAAGGGACGCCACCTGCACTGGGTGACGCGAAGAGCGCGTCGGGCAGTGCGTGGGACCGGATTCGAACTTCCGTCGTTCCGCTCGCGTCGCTCGCTCCACGACGGCCCTCGCGCCCTGCCGGGCGCTCGGCGGCGGACCCCTACCAATGCCCGGAACTCGCGATGCAGTTGGGCCTGGCGCCGGGCGACGGAGTCGCCGCTGTCGGAGGAGCGTTCGGTGAGAGTTTGCGTGGGTGCCGTCCCAGAGGGACGTCACCTGCACTGGATGACGCGAAGAGCGCGTCGGGCAGTGCGTGGGACCGGATTCGAACCGGCGGACCCCTACGGGACAGCGCCCTCAACGCTGCGCCGTTGGCCTGGCTTGGCTACCCACGCACGCTGCCGTGTGCCGAAGCCAACCGGACCGAGGGTGGATTTGCTCATATGGTTTTCGTTCCACCGGCGGGACGGGGCGGGATGACACGGGGCGGGCGTCCGGAACGGGAAGCGTCCGGAGAGCGGGGGGAGCGCGAATTTGAAGTGGCTGGGTCGGTTCTGTGGCGGCATGGCGAAGTACTCGACCGGGGGACGAAGCGGGGGTGCCAGCGACAGCTGCGAGCTGTGCGGCGCCGAGGACCGCGACCTCCGGACGGCGACGGTCGCGGGCGCGGAACTCCAGGTGTGCGGGGAGTGCGCCCGTCACGGCGAGGACGACGACGCGCGCGAGCAGGGCGAGGAGCAGGAGCGCCGGCGCGAGGCCGCCCGCAACGCCGCGAAGCTCAACGACGCCCGGAAGGGGAACCCCGAGCACTGGGAGCAGGGCGGGGCCGACTACGACGACGACCCGCTCCCCTACCTCGTTCGGGGCTACGGCGACCGGCTGGAGTCGGCCCGACAGGAGGCCGGCCTCCAGACCGACGAACTCGCGGGCGAACTCGGCGTCGACGAGGCGGACGTGCTGGCCGTCGAGCAGGGGCGCGCGACCCGCGCCGGCGTCGGCGGCTCGCTCATCACCGCGCTCGAGGAGCGGCTCAACGTCCAGCTCGCCGAGGAGACCTGAGGCGACGTTCTCCCCTCTCGTCCCGTCCTCCGGTGGAGCCGCGGCTCCACTTCCGCCGCGGGCTCCGAACGTTGAAGCGGGTCGCTCACGTCCCGTGTGACGATGGAAGGAGGGTCGGCCAGACTGCTCGCACTCCCGCCGTCGGTCGTCGCCGACCGGTCGGCCGACGCCGTCGCTGACGCCTGTGACTACTTCGACCCGGACGGCGTCTGGGTCCTCGCCACCGAGCGAGCGCCGCGTGCGCACGCGACCGTCCGCTCGGTCACCGACGAGGGGACGCCCGTGGTCCACACGCCGCTCGGCCGCGGGGCGGCAGTGCGCTACGACCGCCTGCCGGACGACGAGGGGAGCGTGGAGGTGGGTAGCGTCCACGACCCGGCGCTGCTCCCGGACGTCGGCGAGCGACGCCGCGATGGCGACCTCGGGGAACGTGGCAGCGCGGAGCCGGAGACCGACCGCACGACGTTCGTCGCCTGCCCCGTCGAGGTGGCAGTCGACGAGACGCGGCTGTCGGCGACGCTGCCGGCCGCCGACGAACTGGCCGCGCTCGCCGCGAACGTCCCGGGCGACGTGGTCGTCCTGAGTGCTCTGCTCCCGGCGGACTACGACCACGCGTGGTCGCTGGACGCGCCGGACGGCGGTGAGGTGACCGTCCGTCTCCACGGCCTGGGCGCGACGGAGGGGTACGGGAGCCGGGACGTGGCCTGCCTCACGCTCTCGCCGTCGGGCGCGGTCGGCACCGAGCGCGTCGGCACGGACCGGTTCGGCCTGCGCGCACTGGAGGGCGTCGGGCCGCGGACCGCCGAGCGCCTCCGCGATGCCGGCATCCGCTCGCGGGCGGCGCTGCGCCGGACCCCGCTGCGCGAACTCGCGGACGTCCGCGGCGTCGGTCGCGAGACCGCCGAGCGCGCCCACGAGCACGCGGAAGTGCTCGCGACGGGCGAACCGCTCCGGCTGACGACGGCGCCGCTCCCCGGCGGACCGGCGTCGCGCCCGCCGCTCTGCCTCGACATCGAGACGGACGGCCTCTCGCCGACGATCATCTGGCAGGTCGGCGTCTACGACCCCGCCACCGACGAGCATCGCGCGTTCACCGAGCGCGAGAGGCCGGACGAGCCCGGCCGGGTCATCGAGCGGTTCCTGACCTGGCTGCTCGGCAGCCACCCGGACCGCGACCTGCTGACGTGGAACGGGCACCGGTTCGACTACCGCCACCTGACGAGCTTCGTCGAGCGGTACTGTCCGTCGTACGCGGCTGCCTGGGGGGAGTACCGGACCCACGACCTCTACGACTGGGCCGTCCGGCGGGACAACGCACTCCTGCCGGGGCGGACGAACAAGCTCGACCACGTCGCGCGCCGGCTGGAACACACGGGTTCCGATACGGGGCTCGACGGCGCCGCCACCGCCGCCGCGTACGAGCGGTTCGTGCGAACGGGCGAACCGCTCGACTGGGCGCGCCACGAAGCGTACTGCGAGGACGACTGCCGTGCGCTCTGGCACGTCTACGGGGCGCTCCGCGACGCCGACCGGCGGGACGGCTCCGCCGCCGACGCCCGGAACGTCGACTCCGAACAGGCCGGACTGGGGGACTTCTGACATGGCGGGTGACCACTCCGAGACCGGGGAGGCCGACAGGCACGATGGACAGGTCAGCGCGACGAGCGACGGGGACGCCCTGCCGCTGACGGGGCACGAACTGGTCGAGACGTTCCCCCGCGCCGCGCTGACGGAGCACACCACCGTCCGCGGGCTGGCGCCGCGCGAGGCCCGCACGGTCCCCGTCGACGAGGTGCTCCGGCCCGCGCTCGCGGCGGAGTACCCGTACGACCCGTTCGTCCACCAGGCCCGGGCGCTGGACGCGCTGGAGCGGGGGGAGAACGTCTGCGTCGCGACGAGCACCTCCTCCGGGAAGACGGACGTCTACGCGCTCCAGATCGCCCGGGACGTTCTGGACGCCCGGGCCGCCGGGGAGTCGTCGACCGCGTACGTCGTCTATCCCACGAAGGCGCTCGCCCGGGACCAGCAGCGCGAACTCGCGGCGCTGTACGACCGGCTCGGGCTGGACATCGAGGTGGCCGTCTACGACGGCGACACGGAGACCGGGGAGCCCCGCCGGCGCATCCGCGAGACGGCGGACGTCATCATCTCGAACTTCATGGGCGTCAACACGTATCTCCACGACCACGACCGCTGGTCGCGGTTCTTCGGCGCCTGCGACCTCGTCGTCGTCGACGAGTCACACACGCACACGGGCGTTCAGGGGATGCACGTCGCCTGGATCATCCGGCGGCTGAAGCGGGTGCTCGATTACTACGGGAGCGACCCGTCGTTCGTCTGCACCTCGGCGACCGTGGGCAACCCGCGCGAGCACAGCGAGGCGCTGCTCGGGGAGCCCGTCACCGTGGTCGACGAGGACGGCAGCCCCCGCGGCCGTCGCGACCTCGTGCTGTGGAACCCGCCGCCGACGGACCGACGGGAGAGCGACGAGGGAGCGGGGACGGGGGAGGCGGACACCGGCGAGGACGGGGGGACGTTCGAGCGACAGCCGGCCTCCGTCGAGGCCCCGCGGCTCCTCTCGCACCTGACCGCCCACGACGTACGGACGCTCATGTTCGTCCCGTCGCGGAAGCTCGCGGAGCTGTCGGTGGGTCGGGCGCGAGAGCACCGGCGCGAGCACCCACGCGTCTACGGCGGGCGCGGCCCGAGCAGCCTGGAGCCGTACCACGCGGGCCAGGGCAAGCGCAAGCGGCACGCGACCGAGAGGTCGCTGAAGTCCGGCGCGCTGGACGGTGTGGCCGCCACGTCGGCGCTCGAACTGGGTATCAACGTCGGCGAGATCGACGCGACGCTGCTGATGGGCTACCCCGGCCAGCGCCAGTCGTTCTGGCAGCGCGTCGGCCGTGCGGGACGGGACGCGGCGGATGCCCTCTCCGTCCTCGTCGCCGACTACGCCACACTGGACCAGTACGTCGTCGACAACCCGGAGTACCTGCTGGAGACGGACGTCGAGGACGCCGTCGTGGACACGGCCAACGACCGCGTCTTCGCACAGCACCTGCTCTGTGCGGCGGACGAGGTGGCCGTCGACGGGACGGACGCGGGGCCGGTCGGGTTCGCCGACCGCAACCGGCTCGAGCGCGCGGTGGAGATGTGGCGCCGCGCCGGCCGGCTGACTGGCCACCTGGAGACGGGCGTCTCGTACACGGGGCCGCCGCGCCCGCAGACGGACGTGAACCTCTACGCGACCGACGACGAGCAGTACCAGGTCCGCGTCACCGAGGGGACGCCGGAGGCGCAGGCGCCGGACCTCGAACCGCTCTCGCAGGCACGCGCCTTCCGCGATTACCACGAGGGCGCCGTCCGTGTCCACGACGACCGCCAGTACGAGGTCGTCGAGATCGAACACGGCGGCCAGCAGCCGTCCGTCCGGCTCCAGCCCGTCGACGTGGACTACTACACCCGGACGCGCTCGGAGGTGACGGTGCTCGACGCGACGAGCGAGGCCACCCGCGAGGTGAACGGCTTCACCTTCCACTTCGGCACGGGGACCGTCCTCGTCCACCACGCCGAGTACGACCGCGTGCGGATCAGCGACAACGAGCGCCTGGGCGTCGGCATCCCCACGGAGCTGCCGCCGCTGACGATGGAGACGCAGCTCTGCTGGGTCGCGGTGCCCGAGCCGGTCGAGCGGAGCCTCGTGGAGCGCTACGCTGACTACCGCGTACCGGACCTGCCCGAGGCGAGCCAGTCGCCGCACCTGGGCTACGTGGGCGGGCTCCACGCCGCCGAGCACGGGATGATCGGCGCGGCGCCGCTGGAGCTGATGCTCGACCCCGGCGACCTCGGAGGGCTGTCGACGCTCGTCCTCGACGGCCACCTCGCACCGAGCGAGCGTGCCGGCGCCAGCGCGGACGGTGCGAGCGACGACGCGACCGACGGCCGACTCGTCGACGGGACGGGTGGGCCGGGCGAGCGGGCGGACGGCCCCGGCAGCGTCGAGGCCGTCCGGACCGCGCTGGAGCGGCGCCAGCGCGAGGGCGACCTCGAACGCTCCGCCTCCGGCTGGTTCGTCTACGACGGCGTCGAGGGCGGCCTGGGCTTCTCGCGGGCCGTCTACGAGGAGTTCGAGGCGCTCGCCCTGCGGACCCGCGAGCGCATCGCGGCCTGCACCTGTGGCCGGCCCGAGGGCTGCCCGGCCTGCGTGATGGACGAGAACTGCGGCAACGACAACCAGCCGCTCCACCGCGAGGCGGCCGTCGACGTGCTGGACCACCTCCTTGGTGACGCCGACGGCCCGGCACCCACCGAGGAGGGCGGGTCCGAGCGCCGGCCGCCGCTGTTCTACTCGTAGCCCTCAACCGTCCGCCCACTACGGCGACTCGTCACCGGGTTCCGGATTGGGCTCGTACGCCTCGCCGACGCGGAGCCAGAGGGCCTGGTGGTCGGTCTCGACCGTGAGTGTCCGGGCGGTGAGCATCTCCCCGTCGAGGCTGAAGGTGGCTGGCTCCTCGCCGGCCACCGTGACCTCCAGCGCCGGCGTGTCCAGCCGGACGACGTCGGCGGCGCTATCGTCGAGCAGGCGCTCGATGGTCGCGCTGCCGGCGAGGTCCAGCGCCCCCTCTCCCTCGAAGATGGTCACCTCCAGCAGGCCGTCCTCCATGTCCGCCTGCGTGCGGCCGTCGCCGAGGAACCGCCGGCCGTTCCCGACGAGGATGCAGGTGGTGGTGCCGTCCCACTGCCGCTCGATCCCGTCGCTCGTCCGCACCTCCATCCGGATGCCGTCGAACTCGACGGCCTCCTGGAAGGTGTTCACGACGTACGCCAGGACGCCGATCCGGCTCTTCTCGTCGGGGTCGGTGCTGGCGCTGGCCTCGGCCGTGAGGCCGCCGACGCAGGAGTTGACGAACGGGAGGCTGCGGTCGCTCTCGCCGGGCGTCTCGGCGGTCGCGACGCCGACGTCGACGCGGCGGGCCTCCCCGTCGGTCAGCACGTCGAAGCCCTCCTCGATGCTCCCGACGCCGATGTTTCCCGCGAAGTTGTTACCCGTCCCCGCCGGGAGCACGCCGAGCGTCACGTCGTCGAGCGCGTTCGCGCGGCTGGCTCCCCGGAGCACCTCCTGGATGGTCCCGTCGCCGCCGCAGGCGACGAGGAGGTCGGTCTCGGGCGCGGCCCGCGCGGCGAGGTCGGTCGCGTCGCCCGCGCCCTCCGTCTCGTGGATGTCGTAGCCGGCTCGCTCGGCCAGTTCGTGGATTCGTGGCGCGTGGTCTCCGCTCCCGGCCACCGGGTTGAGGACGATCGTGCCAGTGGTCACGGAGCCGGAATCCGGCGGTACTGCACGCTCGGCGGCGTCACGGTCGTTGCTCATCGCTCGCAGGGTTCGGGGCGGGGAGAAAAAGGGCCTCACCTTGCGTACTCGGCTCACGCGGATGGGCTCCACACCGTCTCGCGGCGTCGCTCGGCCCGTACAGGCCGTCTCCAGTTTGCAACCCCGGACCGTATCCGGGTGGCTCACCTCGGTCCGCCCGTGTACGATATCGACCTCCACGCACACACCCGGTTCTTCCACAGTTTCCCCGGGAGACCGACAGCCTACGACCCCATCGGAGCCGAACTCCTGGGACGTGTAGCGAGCACACGCGGCATGGACGCCGTGGCGACCACTAACCACGACTACTACGAGGAGTTCGAGCACGACGACGTGACGTTCATCCCCGGCATCGAGATCACGACGACGCGGGGACACGTGCTCGTGGTCGGCCCCGACCCGCCGGAGGGGACCGCACCCGGAGAGCTCAGGCCGGAGGAGGCCGTCGACCTGGCGCGCGACCACGACTGCGCGGTCATCCTCCCGCATCCGTTCCGCAACAGCACGGTCCGACACAGCGACGCGACGTTCGACGCCTTCGAGCTGAACGGCAAGCATGCCGACACCCACACCCGCGTCCGGCCGATGGCCGACGACCGGTCCATCCCGATGACCGGCGGCAGTGACGCCCACTTCCCGTTCGAGGTCGGCCGGGCCTACACCCGCGTCGACGCCGACGAGCTGACCCCGGAGAGCGTCGCGGACGCCATCAGGGATGGCCGCGTGGAGCCGGTGTACCAGGGTGGCGCCATCGACCGCGTGCTCTCCCCCATCTACAAGCTCATCCACCAGGGCAAGGGCCAACGTGCGCCCCCGGATGTCGACATCGAGGAGGGCGGGGACGGCGGCGCACCCCGGTCCGACTCCTGAGCCGGCTCGGCGCACCCCGGTCCGACTCCTGAGCCGGCTCGGCGCGCTGCAGCCGTCCCGACGCCTGAGTCACCGGCCCCGGTCGGGGACCGGGCGACCCTGTCGCGGGCGACGTCCGATGGAGACTTGTCGGTCGGCCGCCGACCGCTCGCCCATGACCGACGCACGTGGTTCGCTACGGCGCGCGTTCATCGAGTCCGACGCCTCGCCCGACGGCAAGTGGTGGGTCGACGTGCCGGCCGGACTGTCGCTCGGCGACGAGGGCGACCACCACGTCGTCGACGCCGTCTGTCTCACCGACCGCGAGCAGGAGCTCCCCGAGGTGTACACCGCCCACCCCGGGACGGAGTACGTCAACCCCGAGGGCCAGCCTGAGGTGACGAAGGCGGACCTGTTCCGGACGCTCCGTGGGAAGGGGACGTTCGCCGAGGAGGCGGTCCGGCTGGTCGCGTTCGACCCCGGCGCGGCCCGGGTCGGGACGCTCGGCGACCTGCTGGCCGCCCGGGAACTCGTCCGGACCGACTGGCCCGGCTGGGAGGTCGAGGGACTCGTCTACGTCAGCGACGAGGACCGCGCGCACGTCACGCGGGCGGCGAAAGAACTGGGCGTGCGGGTCGTGCGGGTATCGTAGGTCGGCCGCCCGGCTCGACGCGCTCCCCGCCAATCCACACCCGTTTTCACCCCCACCCGCGAACCATCCGTCATGGACGAGGACCTTCGCGAGCGGGTCGAGCGCGAGGCCGAGACGGCCGCGCTGTTCAACGCGCTCAAGCACGGTAGCGACGCGCAGGTGGGGGCCATCATGGGCCCGCTGATGGGCGAGAACCCCGAGTTCCGCCAGCACGGCGACGAGATACCGGGCATCGTTGGCCCGGTCTGCGAGCGCGTCAACGGGCTCTCCGACGGGGAGAAGCGCGAGCGCCTCGCCGAACTCGACCCGGACGCCGTCGCCGAACTCGAGACCGAGGCCGGGGCTGACGAGCAGGTCCTCCCGGACCTGCCGAACGTCGAGGCGGACGACGAGGTGCGGATGCGGCTCGCGCCGAACCCGAACGGCCCGTGGCACCTGGGCAACGCCCGGATGCCCGCGGTCATCGGCTCCTACAAGGAGATGTACGACGGCTGGATGTGCTGCCGGTTCGACGACACCGACCCCGAGACGAAGCGGCCGGACCTGGACGCGTACGACGGCATCCTCGACGCCATCGACTACCTCGGCTTCGAGCCCGACGAGGTCGTCCGGGCCAGCGACCGCGTCGAGACCTACTACGAGCACGCGCGGAACCTCATCGACGAGGGGGGCGCCTACGCCTGCTCCTGTCCGCAGGGGGAGTTCTCCGACCTGAAGAACGGCGGCGAGTCGTGCCCGCACCGCGACCAGGATCCCGAGACGATCCACGAGGAGTTCGACCGGATGGTCGCCGGCGAGTACGACTCCGGCGAGATGGTGCTGCGCGTGCGGACCGACATCGAGCACAAGAACCCCGCGCTCCGGGACTGGGTCGCCTTCCGGATGGTCGACACGCCCCACCCGCGCGAGGCGGCCGCCGAGTACCGTTGCTGGCCGATGCTGGACTTCCAGTCGGCCGTCGACGACCACCTGTTCGAGGTCACGCACATCATCCGCGGCATCGACCTGCAGGACTCGGCCAAGCGGCAGGGGTTCCTCTACGACTACTTCGGCTGGGAGTACCCGGAGGTGACCCACTGGGGTCGCATCGAGGTCGACGAGTACGACGTGCCCCTCTCCACGTCGAGCATCAAGGAACTCGTCGCCGAGGGCGAACTGGACGGCTGGGACGACCCGCGCGCGCCAACGCTCGCGTCGCTCGAACGCCGGGGCATCCGCGGCGACGCCGTCGTCGAGGCGATGACGGAACTCGGCGTCTCCACCTCCAGTGCCGACCTCGCGATGTCGTCGGTGTACAGCGCGAACCGCGAGCGGGTGGACGACGGGACGGACCGGGCGTTCCTCGTCCGCGACGGCGAACGGGTCCCGGTCGAGGGCGGGCCGGACGAGGGGCACCCGCCAGTCCACCCCGAGCACGAGGACCGTGGGACGCGCGACGTGCCGCTCGGCGAGGCGGTCCTGCTGGAGCCGGCCGACGTGCCCGCCGACGGCGAGCGCGTCTGGCTGAAGGGCTGGGGGCCGGTCCGGAACGAGGACGGCACCCTGGTCTACACCGACGAGTCCATCGACGTGGTGCGCGAGGGCGACGTGGACGTGGTCCACTGGGTCGACGCCGGCGAGAACGTCCCCGTGCGGATGCGGACGATGGACGGGGACATCGCCGGCCACGCCGAGCGGGGCGTCGCCGGCTACGACGTGGACGACCTGCTCCAGTTCGAGCGCGTCGGCTTCGTCCGCGTGGATTCCACCGAGGGCGACGAGTTCGTCGTGTACTTCACGCACAGGTAGCGGACCCTCGATATTACTCAGTAATCTCGGACAGTATCGAATAATCGCCGGGCGCCGTCCCTCTCCGTTCTCGCCACGGTCGCGTGGGCCGGCCGCACGACGCTCCTGTGGCGGGAGACGCCCCGTTGCACAACTGCGATTGAAACAGGACAAGTAGGCTCGATACGGCCGAAGGCTCCGTCAGAGTCAAACGCTCCCCGGTGCAGAGTGTGACGTATGAGCACGGAACAGGAACCCGGGCAGCGGACCATCCGCTGTCTGGTGGCCAAGGTGGGACTCGACGGGCACGACCGCGGCGCACACGTCATCGCACGGGCGTTCCGGGACGCCGGCTTCGAGGTCATCTACTCCGGCCTCCACAAGGCACCCGACGAGATCGTGCAGGCGGCCGTCCAGGAGGACGTCGACGCGCTCGGCATCTCCATCCTCTCGGGGGCACACAACACGCTGGTCCCGAAGATCGTCGGGGGCCTGAAGGAGTACGGCGCCTTCGAGGACACGCTCATCATCGTCGGCGGGATCATCCCGGAGGAGGACCGACCGGGGCTGAAGGAGGAGGGCGTCGCGGCCATCTTCGGGCCGGGGGCGTCCATGCAGGAGACCATCGACTTCGTCCGCGAGAACGCGCCCGAACGGTAAGATGGTGGAGCTGATCGACGACCTCCTCGCAGGCGAGCACCGGGCGCTCGCGCGGGTCATCACCGAGATCGAGAACCGCTCGCCCGGCTATCGCGACCTGGTCCGCGAACTCCACCAGCACACCGGCCACGCCGACGTGGTCGGCATCACCGGCTCGCCGGGCGCGGGGAAGTCGACGCTGGTGGACAAGATGGCCGCCACCTACCGGGACCGCGGCCTCACCGTCGGCGTCATCGCCATCGACCCGTCCTCGCCGTTCACGGGCGGCGCCGTGCTGGGCGACCGCATCCGCATGGCCTCCAACGTCGGCGACATGGACGTGTTCTTCCGGTCGATGTCCGCGCGCGGGCAGCTCGGCGGCGTCTCCACGGCGACCACGGACGCCGTCAAGGCGCTCGACGCCTTCGGCAAGGACAAGATCATCGTCGAGACGGTCGGCGCCGGGCAGAACGAGATCGACATCGTCCGCACGGCCGACACGGTCGCCGTCCTCGTCCCACCGTCGTCGGGCGACGACGTGCAGATGCTGAAGGCCGGCATCCTCGAGATCGGCGACGTGTTCGTCGTCAACAAGGCCGACCTCGACGGGGCCGACCGGACCGTCTCCGAACTGAAGGAGATGATCATGATGCGCGACGCCTCGCCCGCCGCCGGGACCGGCGGCTACCACGGCGCCGGGACGGACGTGACGGGCCACCACGGCCCCGACGAGGGCGGGGCGCCCGACGGTGGGGACGACGGCCCCGACCACGACCCGGCCAGCCAGATCACCGGGCCCGGCAGCGCCGGCACGCCCGGGAGCACGACCGACCAGGGCGGCCCCGTCGAGACCGAGCAGGGCGAGGCGTGGGTTCCGCCGGTCGTCCAGTCGGTCGCGGACACCGGCGAGGGCGTCGAGGGGTTCCTCGACACGCTCGACGGGCACCGGGCGTTCCTCGAGCGGACCGGTACGCTGGACGCGAAGGCCCGCAGCCGCTACGCCGAGGAGATCCGTCGCCTCCTCCGCGAGGACACGCGCTCGCTCCTCGAGCGCGAACTGGAGGCCCGGGGCGGCATCGAGGCGTTCGTCAACGACGTGGTCGCGCGCGAGACCGACCCCTACACCGTCGCGGACGAGGTGGTCCAGCCGCTCCGAGACTGTCTGGACCACGAGGAGGAGTGAGCGGCTCCCGGAGACGACGGGCTCTTCCGGCGGCCGCGGTCGGTACGATTTAACCGGACGGCGGCCGTCCGGCCGGGTATGAAGCTCCGGAACACCCTGCCGGGTGCTGCTGGCGTCGTCGGTGCGGTCGCCGGGGGGAACGCGCTGCTCCGCGGGGACGCCGGTGAACTGGACGTGCCGCTGGGCCGGCCGCTCTCGACCTACCGCTGGCGCGGCTTCGACGTGGCCTACACCGAAGCCGGCGACCCGGCGGACCCGACGCTCGTCCTGCTGCACGGTGTCAACGCCGCCGGCTCCAGCCACGAGTTCCGCTACGTCGTCGACGACCTGGCCGAGGACCACCACGTCCTCGCGCCGGACCTGCCCGGCTTCGGACACTCCGATCGCCCGCCGCTCCTCTACTCGGGGACGCTGTACGTCACCTTCGTGGCGGACTTCCTCCGGGACGTGGCCGACGGGACGCTCGGCGCCGAGGGGGGCGAGGACGCGCCCACCGGGGAGCGGGCTGGCGACACCGACGGCGACCGGACGAACGGCACCGGCGAGGAGGGCGAGCGGAGCCGGGAGCCGCCGGCGGTCGTCGCCTCGTCGCTGTCGGCCGCCTACACCGCTGCTGCGGTGGCGGAGAAGGGAGCATCCGCCAGGGAGCTGTTCCTCGTCTGTCCGACGGCGACGGCGTTCCCGGGACGCTCGCCGGCCATCCGGTCGCTCGTCCGGGCGCCGCTGGTCGGTGAGGCCGTCCACAATCTCATCAGCTCCGGGGCGTCCATCCGGTACTTCCTCGCGGACCACGGGTTCTCCTCCGCGGCGGCCGTGCCCGAGGAGTGGGTCGAGTACGACTACGCCACGACCCACGTGCCGGGTGCCCGGTACGCGCCGGCCTCGTTCCTGAGTGGCTTCCTCAACCTCGACGCCGACCTGGGGGCGCTCCTGACGGCGCTCCGCGAGTCCGGCGTCCCGATCACGATCTGCTGGGGCGGCGCGGCCGAGGTGACGCCGCTCGAGCAGGGCCGGGAGCTGGCCGAGAGCGCCGCCGTGAAGCTGGTCGTCCTTGAGGACGCCGACCTCCTGCCGCACGGGGAGTTCCCCGACGAGTTCCTGTCCGTGCTCCGCGACGAGCTGTCCGTCGAATCCAGTACGCCCGGCGCGCGGGTCTGAGTCCGGGCGTCAGTCGTCAGAGCCGGCGTCGGATTCCGTGACGGTGTCGGCATCCGCCGAGCCGTCGACGCCCTCCTCCGGACTGTCCGCCCACCCGTCGCCGGCGGTCCCGGTCCGGAGTCGGTTCTGCGCGTGGCTCGTCGTCGCGGTGGTCGGCCAGATCCCCTCGTCGGTCTCGACCTCGATACGGAGGCCGCCCTCGGCGCTGAGTCCGGCGGTGACCTCCCAGTCGTGCGCGGCCGCGATACGCTCGATGCCGTCGAGGCTCGCCGTCCCGTTCTCCGGGCGGTCTGCGCTCTCGCCCGGGAAGCCCGGGCCGTCGTCGGCGACGGAGAAGCCGGGGCGGTCGTCGAGCGAGGTGACGCGGACCCGGAGGTCGTCGCCGCCCGTCTCCAGGCAGAAGCGGAACGTCTCGGCCAGCAGTTGCTTCAGCAGCGACTCGTCCGCGGGGACGCGGACGCCGGCCTCGGTCGTCAGGCGGGCACCCGAGGTTCCGCCGGTGGTCTCCGCCCAGGCGTGCTCCGCGGCCGAGCGAACATCCACCGGGGCGACGCCCCCGGCACGCTCGGAATCGCTGGCCAGTCGGAGCAGGTCGGCCACCAGCCGCTCGGTCCGCGAGAGCGCGGTCACGGTCGCCTCCGTGTGGCGCGTGACCTCGTCGGCGTCCGCATCGGCGGCCGCCTCGTGGGCGAGCTGTGCGTGTCCCCGGGCGGCCGACAGCGGCTCCCGGATGTCGTGGTCGATCATCGCGGCGAAGCCGTCGACGCGGTCCCCCTCGGAGGTGAGTGCCAGCTTCCGGGCCCGGGCGGTGAGCCCGTCGCTCATCCAGCTCGCGAGTGCCGCCACCAGTTCGCGCTCCCGATCGGCGAACGCCTCGCGGGGCTCGCGGGCGGTGAAACAGCAGGTACCGTAGACCCGCTCGTCGACGGTGACGGGCGCGCCGACGTAGCAGGAGAACCCCTCCTCCGTGTGGGCGCCCCGGTCGGCGGCGCCGGGCGGGGCGTCGTCGAGACGGCCGAAGGCGACCGTCTCGCGCTCGGCCACGGTGTGTTCACAGAACGTCTCTCCCAGAGGCCGGTGGTCGCCCGGCGCCCCCGGGAGGTCCCCCTCCCTGGCGATGGCGAGGACCGTGTGCTCCCCGTCGTCGACGCGGGCGAGGAAGCCGTACTCGACGTCCAGCGCCGACCGGCAGAGCTCTAGGCCCTCGTTGACGCGCTCGACGAACGACCCGTCCCGCCGCCGCACGAGGGTCGCGAACTCGCGGAACGCGCGATCCCCAGTCTCCATACCCGGGCACGGGGACGCCCGAGCAAAAACCTCCCGGCCGTTCCAGCGCACTCACGGGTTGACGGGGCAGGCAGGGTGTTGGTCGGAGCCACGCCCCGGGACCGACGCGCGTCGGACGGACCCGCGTGGGTTTATAATGGGTGGTGACGCACCCGGCCCCATGGCGCTGTTCGAGCGACCGAAGCCGCAGATGGGAACGCAGGGGGACGTGGTGCCTCGCCGCGTCGGTGCGTTCCTGGTCGACCTGATCGTCATCAGTGTGGTCGGGGGGTTGCTGACGGCCGCCCTCGGGATCGAAGCGCTCGCCAGCGGTGCCCTGCTGACGCTCCTCTACCTGCTCTACTTCATCGGGTTCGAGGGGGCCTACGGCAGGACGCCGGGGAAGCATCTGCTGGGCCTCGTGGTGGTGACCGAGCGCGGCGAGCCCTGCGAGTACCGGGCAGCGACGATCCGGACCCTGCTCCGGCTCATCGACGGCCTGCCCGGGGCCCTGTACCTCGTCGGCCTGGTCGCCATCTACCTCACCGACGACAGGCAGCGACTGGGCGACCTGGCGGCCGACACGGTGGTCGTCCGGGCGGCCGACCGCGGCGAACGGCTGTGACGAGTGGTCTTTTCACGCCCTGAAAACGGCCCGCCGGTTTTTTACCACGGGGAGCGATACTCTCGGCGATGAGAGGCTTCAGACGGATGGCCAGCGCGGCCGTGCTGATGGTCCTGGGACTGACGGGGCTGGCCGTCATCTGGAGCGCCTACGACCCGGCCCAGAGCTGGCTGGCGGTCACGCTGGGGACGGTCCTTCCTTCCTTCCTCGCGGTGGGCCTCGTCGTCGCCGGATTCTGGGTGGTGGTCACGGACGAACTCGACGGGCAGACGGCGACGCGGATGCTGGAGTGGAGCGTCGCCGGGATGGCCGGGGTCGGCACGCTCGGCGGACTGGCCCTGTTCCTCCAGCGCCAGGGCTACGTCATCCACCGGCCGCTGTACGTCGTGACGAGCACCGTCGTCAGCGGGGCGCTGGCGGGGTTCGGCATCGGCTTCTACGAGGTCTGGACCGACCGGCAGCGGCGTGAGCTGGAGCGCGAACGCGAGAAGCTCGACCACCTGAACCGGCTGCTCCGCCACCACCTCCTCAACGGGATGAACGTCCTGCTGGCGAAGGTCGACCTGGCGCGCGAGCGGACCGACGACCTGCAGGTCACCGCCGACCTCGACGACGCCCACGTCCGCGGCGAGGAGATCGTCACGCTCGTCGAGCAGGTAAGCGCCATCGCGGGACCGGACAACGACCCGCCGAGCGAGGTCGACCTCCCGCAGCTGCTCCACGGCGAGGTCGAGCGGCTCCGGGCGACCCGCAACGACGACGCGATCTCGGTGGCCGAGCCGCTCCCGGAGGTGACCGTCCGGTCCTCGCCGGCGCTGGGCGAGGCCGTGAGCGTCCTGCTGAAGGACGCACTCGCGGACGGCGGGCGGGCGACGGTCTCGGCGGCCATCGACGGCGACGGCATCTTGGTCAACGTCACGGACCCCGGGAAGACGAAGGCCGATGGCGGCGAGCAGTTCCTCGGTGGCCCGGGCAGCGACGTCGGGCTCTCGGTCGCGGACGTGCTCGTCGAACGGGCCGGCGGCGAACTCGAGGTCGGCAAACCCCACGGTTCGGTCACCATCCGCCTGGAGACGGTCTGAACGTCCCACCACGGGACGCCCCCGCGAAGAACTGGCATCCGACAGCGTCGCGACCCGCGTCCCTCCGCCGACCGACACCGATTAGTCGCTCGTCGGCCCACCGGACGGTATGCGACCGTCTATCACGACCCGTCCGACCGGAGGGAGGGCCGCCTGATGTCGGCCGACGCGACCGACGAGCGCGAGGACGGCACGGCCGCGGACCGGCCGGGAGCGGCCGCGCCCGACGCGGACGGCGACGCCGGGGCGGCCGAGGCACGACCGTTCATCGAGACGGCGGCCGAGTGGGCGACCGGCCTCCGGTTCGGCCGCATCCCGGCGGCGGTCCGCCGAGCGGCGGCCGCCCAGCTGACGAGCACCGTCGGCGCCGCCGTCTGGACTCTGGACCACCCAGTCGGCGACCGGGTCGTCGACACGGTACGCGCGGAGTTCCCCGCCGGCGAGGGGGCGACCGCGACGCTCCCGGGTGCGGGTCCCGTCCCCGTCCGCGGCGCGTGCTACGGCGGGGCCGCACTCGCCATCGCGATGGACTTCGACGACACCGTTCTCGGCGGCCACACCGGCCACAGCGCCGCGCTGGTCCCGTACCTGTACGCGGAGGCGCGGGCCGCCGCGGGCGACCTCGACGAGCCCGGGAAGCGGGCGCTGACCGCTCACGTCGCGGCCAACGAGATCTCGGCGCGGATCGCGAGCGCGGCCGCCGTCGGGCCGTTCCGCGGCCAGCAGACGGCGTACGTCCACAGCGTCGCCGCGGCCGTCGCGCGCGGCGTCGTGGAGGGAGACGACGCGGAGACGCTCGCCGACGCCGTCGCCATCGGGCTCGGCCAGCCGCCGTGGCCGCTCGTATCGGACTTCCTCGGGTCGGACGCGAAGATCCTCTCCGCGGCGGAGCCGACGCTCGCCGGGCTGTCGGCCGTCTCCGCGGCCCGGAACGGGCTCGCCGGAAACACGGGCGTGCTGGCCGCCGAAGATGGCTTCCTCGACGCGTTCGCTGACCTGCCGCTCCCGGAGTTCCTCGGCGGGCTGGGCGACCGCTGGCACACCCGCGCGGTCACGGTGAAGCCGTACCCGGGGTGTGCGTACGTGACAGCGCCCGTCCACGCGGCGCTCCGGGTCCGCGAACGGGTCCGCGAGGCGGTCTCGCCGGCGAGCGACCGCGTCGAGATCACGGGCATCCGCGTCGACGGCTCGCTGTTCAGCCACGAGGTCGACGAGCTGGCCGGGCGGTACACGGACCGCACGGGGAGTCCGCTCGCGTCGCTCAACTTCTCCATCCCGTACAACGTCGCCGTGGCGTTCCGGGACGGCGAGCACACGCCGCGGCAGCTGCGGCCCGACCGCGTGGCCGACGAAACCGTCTGGGAGCTCGCGGACCGCGTCGCCGTCGAGCACGATCCCGAGTTCACGATGCGGGCGCTGGCGTCGGAGGTGCCGCTGGGGGCGATGCTCCGCCGCGTCGGGTGGAAGGTGCTGCCCTACTCGGCGAAGAGCGTCGGGCCCGTGACGGCGCTGCGGAACCTGCCGACGCTGCTGCGGTTCGTCCGGAAGCGCCCGCTGCCGGAGGACCTCTCCGGCGCCGACAAGGCGATGGGCGCACGCGTCACCGTCCGGCTCGCGGATGGGCGCCAGTTCGCCGAGACGGTCGAGCACCCGCCCGGGTTCGCCGGGCGCGCGCTCGACGAGACCCGCGCCATCGCGCGCCGGAAGCTCTCCGATGCGATGGTCGCCCGGGGGGCCGCGACCGACGACGCCGAGCGGGTCGCTCGCGACCTGCGCGACGGACACGAGACGGACACCATGCTGGCGGCCGTCGACGCCGTGCTGGAGCCATGACTGACGACGACGCGGTGGTGCGGGCGGGCGACCCGCCGACGGTCCCCGAGCGTGTCGGCGCGGTCGTCAACCCGACCTCCGGTGACGGCGAGGGACGGACCCTCGCGCGAACCTTCGCGGCGCGCTACGGTGACGAGGTACGGCGCGAGGTGACGCGCGGCCCGGACGACGTGGGGCGAGCGACCCGCGCGCTGGCGGGCGAGGTGGACCTGCTCGTCAGTGTGGGCGGCGACGGCACCCTCCGCGAGGTGGCGAGCGCGCTGCACGGCTGGGCGACGGAAACCGGTCGGGACCCGCCGCCGCTGTTCGTCGTCCCGGCGGGGCGGGGCAATAGCGTCCACCGGCATCTGTACGGCGACTCGGACTGGCGGGAACTTGCGGCACGCCTCGGCGACGGCGTCGTCGGCAGGCCGCTGGAGCTGACCCTCGGGACCGCCACCGCGACACTGCCGGCCGACCCGGTCGCCGTCAGGCTCGGCCGGGCGGACGAGCGGCTGTTTGCCGGCGAGGCCCGTCTCGTCGCCGTCGGCGGCGGCCGCTACCGCGGCGGGACGACGCAACTGCTCCCGGAGTCACGACCCGGCGACGGGCGCCTCCACGCGGTCGTCCTCGAACCAGTGGGCGGCCGCGAAGCGCTCGCCATCGCCCGGGCGGCCCGCACCGGCGACCACCTCGACCACCCCGCGGTCCACTACTTCACCGGCGAGACGTTCGACGTGCGCGCCGGCGCCGGCACGGGCGAGTCGGTCGGGTCGCTCCCCGCCGAGATCGACGGGACGCCGCTCCCGGACCTGTCGGACCTCCACTGCAGGGTCGTCCCGGCGGCGCTGTCGGTGGCGTACCCGGCGTCGGTGGTGCAGGGCGGGCGGTGAGGACGGACCGGGAACGGAGGCCGTGTGAGCGGCCGGACAGGGACGACCGGAAGCGGTTTGGCCGCGCCCGCCCGAGCACGGACAACAGCGGACGATGAGCACTGACACCGACCAGCCACCGGAGGAGACCGAGGCGTTCCAGCGCGTCGTCGAGGAGCTCGCCGAGCGCGTGCTGGCGGGCGACCTCGAACGCGACGACGTCGAGAGCGCCAAGCTCGAGGCCTGCTCGCGACACGGCGCGCCGAAGGTGCCCCGTAACAGCGACATCATGGACGCCATCCCGGAGCGCCGGTCGGAGCTGGAGCAGGTGCTCCGGCGCAAGCCCGTCCGGACAGCGTCGGGCGTCTCGCCGGTCGCGGTGATGACGGCACCGCACAACTGCCCGCACGGGCAGTGTCTCTACTGCCCCGGCGGCCCGGACAGCGAGTTCTCCAGCGCGCAGTCGTACACGGGCGACGAGCCCGCGGCCGCGCGGGGCCAGCAGAACGACTACGACCCGTACGGGCAGGTCACCCTGCGGCTCAACCAGCTCCGGAAGATCGGTCACCCGGTCGACAAGGTCGAACTCATCGTGATGGGCGGGACGATGACCGCCCGGTCGCACGACTACCAGGAGTGGTTCGTCAAGCGCGCGCTGGAGGCGATGAACGACTTCGACCCCGAGGCGGAGGCGACACCGTCGGAGTCAGAGAGCTTCGCGCCGGCGGAGCCGCCGGAGTTCCGGTACCTGGAGGACGTCATCGGCGAGAACGAGACGGGCGACGTACGCTGCATCGGCGTGACCTTCGAGACGAAGCCGGACTGGTGTGACCCCGAGCAGGTGGACCGGATGCTCTCGCTCGGCGGGACGAAGGTCGAGGTCGGGGTCCAGACCACGTTCGAGCGCGTCAACCGCGAGATGCACCGCGGCCACGGCGTGCAGGCGTCGGTGGACGCCACCCGTCGGCTCCGCGATGCCGCATTCAAGGTCGGCTTCCACACGATGCCCGGCCAGCCCGGCATGAGCGAGCGGATGGTGGTCGAGGACTTCCGGCAGCTGTTCGCGGACCCGGCCTGGCGCCCGGACTACCTGAAGATCTACCCGACGCTCGTCGTCGACGACACGGTCACCTACGACATGTGGCGACGGGGCGAGTTCGAGCCCCTCTCCAGCGAGCGCGCCGCGGAACTCGTCGCCGAGGTGATGCGGGACCTCCCGCGCTACGTCCGGCTCCAGCGCGTCCAGCGTGACATCCCCGCCGACCACATCCAGGCCGGCGTCCGGAAGTCGAACCTCCGGCAGCTCGCGTGGCAGGTCATGGACGACCACGGGTGGGAGTGTGAGTGCATCCGCTGTCGCGAGGTGGGCATGAACGACGCCGAGCCCGACACCGTCGAACTGGAAACCATCGAGTACGAGGCCGCCGGCGGCACGGAGCAGTTCATCAGCTACGAGGACTTCGACCGGGACCTCCTCGTCGGGTTCTGCCGGCTCCGGTTCCCGGACGCCCCCGTCCGGCGCGAACTACAGGACGCCGCCCTCGTGCGGGAGCTCCACGTCTACGGCAACGAGGTCGGCGTCGGTCGGACGGAGGGCGACGCCGGCTCCCACCAGCACCGGGGCTACGGCCGGCGGCTGCTGCGGGAGGCCGAACGCCGCGCCCGCGAGGCGGGCTACCGGAAGCTCTCGGTCATCTCCGGCATCGGCGTCCGCGAGTACTACCGCGAGAAACTGGGCTACTTCCAGGACGGGCCGTACGTCTCGACGTATCTCTGAGACGCCGGCCCGACACCCCGACAATCTCGCATCCTGTCCGTCTATTCCGGGTACAATTATTCTATCTCCGTCATTATACTTCTATCATCTCCATATCCCTATTACCGTCCCTCGCCCGGCTGTTCCGCCAGGAACCGTCGTATGTCGGCGGCCGTCCGCTCCGGGAACTCCTCCATCGGCGCGTGGCCGGCGTCCTCGTAGGTCACCACCTCGGCGTCCGGGATGGTGTCGGCGAACTTCTCCGCGAACCGGGGTGGGATCCAGTAGTCCTCCTCGCCCCACAGCACGAGCGTCGGCACGCGGAGGTTCGCGAGTTCCTCGTGTCGGTGGACCGGGTCGGCGTCCCGCCTGACGAGTTCGAGGGAGGCGTCGCGGTTGCCCTCCCGCCGGAGGAGGTCGTGGTAGCGGTCCACGAGGTCGTCCGGGACGCGCTCGGGATTGCCGTACACGTCCCGGACGCTGCGACGGACGAGCCAGCGGGGTGTCAGTCGGCTCAGGAGCGCCGGCAGGACCGGCAGCTCCAGCAGTCCGAGCGGGTCGTCGACCTCGAGGGGGAACCCCATCGAGTCGACGAGCACGAGCGCCGACGCGCGGTCGGGGTGGTCGAGCGCGAACTGCCAGGCCACCTCGCCGCCGCGGCTGTTCCCCGCGAGTGCGCACTCCTCGATGCCGAGTTCGTCGAGGAAGGCCCCCAGGAACTCGACGTAGGCGGCCATCTCGTAGCTGTTCTCGGGGTGCGGGCCGGTGAGGCCGTGGCCCGGGAGGTCGGGGCGGACGACCCGGTACTCGTCGGCGAGGGCGGCTGCCCAGCCGTCCCAGGTGTGGAGCGACGAGAAGGTGCCGTGGAGGCAGACGAGGACCGGCGCGTCACGGGGCCCGTCGTCGCGGTAGTGGACCCGTATCCCCGCCACGTCGACGAAGTCGTCGTCCCCGCGGGCGTACTTGCGCTCCAGTTCGTCGGCGGGGAGGTCGCGGTGGTGGGCCCGGGCCAGTCCCGCGCCGACCACGCCGGCCACGCCGGCGAGCGCCAGCCCCCCGAGTACGAGGCGGCGGCGCCAGTTGCTGCCGTCGGCGCGTTCCGCCGGCGCCCCGGTGTCGTCCTGTCCGAGCACGGTCGAGGGGACGACGGCGCCCGGGCAAAAATCCCGCGTCTCCGGTCTGGAGAACCGGGAACGCCGCTACTGGCACCTGCAGCCACGAGACACTTACCCGTGCAGCCGCAAGGACCAGTGTGTCCGACACTCCCGACCAGCGCGTCGACAGCGGCGAGGGGCCGACCGCCTGCATCCCTCCACAGACCCCCGAGGTAGCCGCGAAACTCCGCGACGGCGACAACCGGCTCCTCCACTGCCTGGACTGCGGCCGCCAGGTCGTCGCCCGGCGCCACGGCGACGGCTGCATGCTCTGTGGCTCGACGGCGATCGTCGTCGAGACGCCCTGAGCCTCGCCGACTCCACCCCTCCGGAGCGCCACCGAGACGCCCCCTTCCGGAGCGTCCCGAGAGCGCCACGTCGTCGAGAGGGCTCGACGGCGGGAGCGCCGAGTGGCCGACCTTACTCCGCCGTCGGTTCCTCCGTGACCGCCTCGCCGACGCGCTCGTGGAGCGCCTCCCGTGTCCGGTGTGAGGCCTCGCCGTCGACGATCACCTCGACGACGTGGCCCCCCGGCGCGCCGACGGCGGCGTCGAACAGGTCCGCGAAGGCGTCCAGCCCGTCGTGCTCGGCGTGGACCCGCCCGAAGTCGTAGCCGTACATGCGGGCGAGATGGGAGAGGTCCACGCCCAGCGGCGTCCGGAAGAACTCCGTGAACCCCTCGTACGACTCGATGGGGAGGACGTGGAAGATGCCGCCGCCGTCGTTGTTGACCACGACGACCGTCGCGTCGAGGTCGTTGCGGGGGAGCGCGAGCAGCCCGTTCGCGTCGTGGTAGAAGGCGAGGTCGCCGGTCACCAGCACCAGCGGGTCGTCGCTGTCGGCACCCGCACCCAGCGCCGAGGAGGTGATGCCGTCGATGCCCGAGGCCCCACGGTTACCCAGCACCTGCAGGTCGGCGGCCCGCGGCTCGCCGAACCGGTCGAGGTCGCGGACGGGCATGGAGTTCGAGACGAACAGCGTCGCCGGAGCCGGCGTCCGCCGAGCGACCGTCGCGAGCACCTGTCCCTCGTAGGGGGCCTCGCCGTCGGCCGGCGCGTCCGCGACCGTCTCCCAGTGGGCCCGCTCGGCGGCGCGGAACCGGTCGCGCCACGCGGGGTCGGTACGCGACTCGACGCGCCCGGAGATCGAGGCCGCGAGCCGCGTCGGGTCGGCCACGACCGCGTCCGAGGCGGTGAACGTGGCCTCCCGCCAGCCACCCGCCGGGTCGACCACGACCTGCCGCGTGCCCGCCTCGCGGGTCGCGTCCCGGAGGTAGTGCCGGAGCGGTTTCGAGGTCGGCGAGGCGCCAAAGCGGAGGACGAGGTCCGGCGCCGGGACGGCCTCGCTCGCCGGGGCCGTCTCGCCACCGGTCGGGTCGAACGCCGGCGAACCGAGAAAGGAGTCGTAGCCGCCACACACCAGCACGCCGTCGGCGGCGACGTGGTCGCCGAACCGTAGCCCCGAGAGCGGGTCTGCCAGCACGGGAAAGCCCGTCGCGCGGGCGAGCCCGAGCAGTGCGTCGCGGTCGGGCGTCGGCGCGTCCGCGGGACCGGCCACGACGAGCCCCCGGTCGGCTGCCTCGACGGCCTCCAGGACGCGGGCGCGGTCCGCCGCGGAGAGGTCCGGGCGACCGGCCGTCGTCACGACGTACGGTCGGT
Organism: Halobacteriales archaeon QS_4_70_19; assembly: GCA_003020985.1. Classification (GTDB taxonomy): domain Archaea; phylum Halobacteriota; class Halobacteria; order Halobacteriales; family Haloarculaceae; genus Haloglomus. The sequence goes on from PXRM01000008.1 coordinate 41,622, forward strand.
CGTCCGCGCGCCCGGTCGCGGCCAGCGTCGACTCGGCCCAGTCGTCCGGCACGTCGCCCGCGACGGGTGTCGGCTCCAGCGGCTTCTCGAAGGGGACGTTGAGGTGGACGGGACCGGGTGGACCCGCATCGCGGGTGGCCGTGGCGACGCTCCGCGAGACGGCCGTCCGGAGGGCCCGGACCGTCCGGTCCTCCACGTGGGGCTCCGGGAGGGTGCGGTACGCCCGGACCGCGTCGCCGTACAGCTTCTCCTGGTCGACGGTCTGGTTGGCGCCCGAGTGCTGCAGTACGCGCGGGCGGTCGGCCGTCAGCAGGAGCATCGGCACCCGCGCGCTGTCGGCCTCCATCACGGCGGGATGGTAGTTGGCGAGCGCGGTCCCCGAGGTGCAGACCAGCGGCGTCGGCCGGCCCGTCGCCTTCGCCCGTCCGAGCGCGAAGAACGCCGAACTCCGCTCGTCGATGTGGGTGTAGGCCCGCACGTCGGGATGCTCCCGGAAGGCGTTCGTCAGCGGCGTACAACGGCTCCCGGGGGTGAGACAGACCTCCGTCACGCCGCTCCGGACGAGCTCCTGAACGATGACCCGCCCCCAGAGCGTGTTCCGGTTCGGGGCGCCGGTCGTGTCCGGGCCAGTCACGGTCGACCCCCAGGCCGGAACCCGATTCGCTCGTGCATGCCCGTGGCTACGCGCGGTCGGCGCTAAGAACCTCCGGACGAGCGTCGTCGGGCGGCGGCCGGCGTCACTCCAGTTCGTCCAGGATGGGTCGGTACTTGAGCTGGACCTCGTCCCACTCGCGGTCGGGGTCGGAGTCGGCCACGAGCCCGACGCCCGCGAACATCGTCACCCGCCCGTCGTCCGGGCTGGCGACGGCCGAGCGGATGGCGACCGCGAACGAGCCGTAGCCCGCGGCGTCGAACCAGCCGACGGGGGCGGCGTACCAGCCCCGGTCGAACGGCTCCGTGTCGCGGATGGTCCGGAGCGCGCGGTCCGGGGGGAGCCCCCCCACGGCGGGCGTGGGGTGGAGCGCCTCCACCAGGTCGAGGACGTGGTGGTCCGCGGCGAGCCGGGCGGTGATCGGCGTCTCGATGTGCTGGACCGTCGCCAGCCGACGGATGCGGCGCTCGCCCGTCGAGACGGCGGCGGCGTACGGTGCCAGCTGGTCACGGATGGCGTCCGCCACGAGTTCGTGCTCGTGGACGTTCTTGTCGTCGTTCAGGAGTTCCCGGGCGAGCCACTCGTCCTCGGCGGGCGTCTCGCCGCGCCCCGTGGTGCCGGCGAGCGCGCCCGTCTCGACGGTGCGGCCGGTGAGGTCGACCAGCCGCTCCGGCGTCGCCCCGAAGAACCCCGGCCGGCCCCCCGTGTCCGCGTCGTCGACCCCGTCGGTGTCGCCCGCGCGGATCGGCTCCAGCAGGAACCGGTAGCAGTCGGGGTAGCGCCCGGCCAGCCGGGTCAGCGTGTCCGGCAGGGTCAGCGACCGTTCGAGGTCGGCCTCCAGTGCCTGCGCCAGCACGACCTTCCGGAGGTCGCCGGCCTCGATGCGGTCGAGAGCGGCGTTCACGGAGTCGTGCCAGGCGTCGCGGTCGGTGGTCCGCCGGCGGGCCGTCACGCCAGAGGGGTCGGCGACCGGGTCCGGGTCCGGGAGCGCCGCGAGTTCCTCGCGTGCCGCGTCGAGCCGTCGCTCGACCGCCTCGGGCGAGGCGTCCGGCCCGACGGCGGTGACGGTCAGCCACGCCTCCCCCCCGGCGTCCGGGTCGCCCGTCGTCGGGTCCGTGCCCGTGTACGTGACCTGCACCCGGGGGAGGAGAAAGCCCGCCGACGGGTACTCGTTCCACGGCGGGTCGCAGTCCCCGTCCGTGTGCTCCTCGTGGAAGGCGAACCCCCCGAAAAGGCGGGGGCGCGCGGCCAGCGTCCCGGCGTGGACGTCGCCGCTGGCGAACAGCTCGTCGGCCGCCCCGCGGATCGCCTCGAAGCGGTCCGTCCCCGTGGCCGTGAGGGCCGCCGCGGCACCGCTCGCCACGACGGTCGCCTCCTCCGGTGCTGCCCACACCGTCCGCGGACTGTCGGCCGCCGCGACGACCGCCCGGAACGGCGGTGTCGGGATGCGGACGGACCGGCTGATCAGGGCCGCGTCCGTCTCGGCGTCCGCCGTCCGACCGCCGCGAACCGACGATTCGCCGCGCGGAGGTTCCATCGACCCATCGTTGGAGTTCCAGTGGTTTGACGCTAACCCTCCCGGACGACGCGTCGGTCGCCCGCACGACGGCTCCGATACCGAGCGGGAAACGACAGGACACTCGGGACGCCCTCGTGGCTCCGTGCCCGTTACAGAGTTTCGAGGCGAAAGCCCTCCCGTTCACGGGGTGATGAAGCCGACAGCCGGCGAAACGTTGATCGTATCGGCACACGTTGATTGTGGTGCCGAGTCCGAGGTACGGATACGCACCCTTTGCGGGGGTAGCTGAAGCCCGCTATCTCGGTCGGGGGCCGCACTGGCACGGCCCACAACCCCACCGCGGACGAGTGGGGAACCTCCCGAAGTCGGGGCACGGTCTGTGACCGTGGAACACCACGACTTCAATCGTGGGAGGATGTCGGTGCACGGCGCTCCGGTCGAACCCCCCAGAGATGAATTTTTCCATATACCCCACACAATAGGATTATTCGAGAGTTTTTCGATCAGATACCGTTTTTCGAGGCGGCTATCGCAACTACGTCGAGAACCAGATGTGGCTCCCACGGTACCGACCGCGGAGCACCTCGGGGCCGGCTCCACGCGGACGACGTTCCGCGGCAGGGAGTGGTCCGCGTCGCGGAGGGACGGGAGCGAACACGTCCGCCCCGACGGCCGCGCACCGGCAGTGAGTCGGGTCTATATGCCGTTCGCCGGAGGCCCTGCCCATGACCCGGTGGAGTCAGCAGCTGTCGGTCGTCGCGGCCCTCGCCGGCCTCGACCCAGGCATGCTGGGGCTGGCGCTTGCCGCCGCGACCGCCTCGCCCAGGTTCCGCTACCTCTCGCTGATGGTGCTGCTGGACGTCCCCGTCTCGTTCGACTCCGGCCCGGCGTTCCTGCGTGGCACCTACGCCAAGTTGCTCCTCCCCGGCGGCGTCGCGCCGCTCCTGACCGCCTACTCGATGCGCCGGACCACCAGTGTCTCCGTCGACCGGGGGCTGGCGGGGACGCTCGTCGCCTTCACCGGGATGGGCCTCGCGCTCGCCGCGGTGGTCGCGTTCTCCCACCGGCTCCGTACCTACTGGTTCGTCCTGCTCCTCGGCGGCGGCGCCACGGCCCTCCTCCCGACCCGGTCGAACTGACCCGCCCCGCGGAGAACAGTGACGGGAGCGGCGGGCCGGGGACTACCTCACCAGCGACAGCATTGAGCAGGAGATGGCCGTCGAGCCGTCCTGCCTGACGACCGCCACGTCGTACTTGATGGTGCCCGTCGCGGCGGGGTTGTCCGACTCGCGCTTCTCGACCACCTCGGCCTCGACGTGGATGGTGTCGCCGGCGAAGACGGGCCCGCGGAAGCGCAGGTCGTCGACGCCGTAGAACGCGACGACGGCGTCGCGCTCATCCGGGGTGCGGTTCTGCCACAGGAGGCCCGTCGCCGCGGAGAAGACGAGCATCCCGTGGGCGATGCGCTCCCCGAACATCGAGTCCGCCATCGCCTCCTCGTCCATGTGGAGATGGTTGAAGTCCCCACTGACGCCGGCGAAGTTGGCGATGTCGGCCTCCGTGATGGTCCGACCGCCGGTGGTGTCGGTGTCGCCCTCCTCGGTGTTGTGGTAGATGCTGTACCCGTCGTCGTCGGTGTCTGTCATCGGTATCAGTCCTCGTCTGCCGCCGCGTCCGTGTCGGCGCCGTCAGCGCCACCGTCGGTGCCGTCGGCACCGCCGTCCTTGAACAGCCGATACGTCGTGCCGCCGGTCGCGACGACCTTCCGCTCGCCACCGTCGGACTCGCTCCGCTCGTCCGACGAGGATCGGCTCGCGTCGCTTGCCTCACCCTCGTGGGCGGTGGTGACCTCGCACTCCGTGACGCCCATGCTCGACCCGGCGCGCACGACCTCGGCACTGACGCGGAGGTCGCCGCGTGCGGGTCGGACGTAGCGCACGTTGAGGTCGGTCGTCGTCAGCGCGGCCCGTGCCGGGTCCTCGAACGTCGACCGGAGGGCGAAGCCGCTGGCCGTGTCGATGACCGTCGCGGTGATGCCGCCGTGGACGGTCCCCGACGAGACGTTCGCGAACTTCTCGTCGAACGGCAGGTCGAACACCGCCCGCCCGGGCTCGACCGTGACGATGTCGAGATCGAGCCAGTGGAACAGGCCGTGCTCCTGGAGTTCCCGCTCCAGTTCCTCGGAGGCGGGCAGGTCGGCCGCGTCCGCGTGCCCGCTCGCCCCGCCATCGGTCGCGCTGCCGACGAGGTCCGACGAGCGGGTCGCCTCCGCGGCGTCCGGACGGTCGCCCGCGCCGCCGCCCTCCGTGTCGGTCACTATTTCCCCTCGAACTCCGGCTCGCGGTCGCCCATGAACGCCATCGCGCCCTCCTCCATGTCGTCGGTCGTGAGGAGGAGGCCGAACGCCTGGGACTCCATCTCGAGACCGGTCTCCATGTTCTCGTCGGCGCCCTTGTTCATCACCTGCTTGGCCTTCCGGAGCGCGATGGGCGGCCCGTTGACGAGGTCGTCGACGAACTCCTGGCACTTCTCATCGAAGTCCTCGCTGTCGACGGCACAGTTGATGAGGCCCCACTTGTGGGCGCGCTCGGCGGAGATACGCTCGCCGCGGAAGACGAGCTCCTTCGCGCGGGCCTCCGGCAGCATCCGGATGGCACGCTGGGTGCCGCCACCGCCGGGGAGGAGCCCGAGGTTGATCTCCGGGAAGCCGAACTCCGAGTCCTCCGTCGCGACACGGAGGTCACACGCCAGCGCCAGCTCGTGACCGCCGCCCAGACAGAAGCCGTCGATCTTCGCCAGCGTCGGCCGCGGGAAGTCGTTGACTGTCCCGAAGAACTCCGTCACCTCGACCTCGTGCGGGGCGATGCCGGAGAAACCGGTGATGTCCGCACCCGCGGAGAACGCGCGGTCGCCCGCTCCCTCGAACGTCACCGCACGGACCTCGTTGACGTCCACGTTGTTCAGCAGGTGGACCGTCTCCTGCATCAGGTCGTCGTTGAGGGCGTTCATCCGGGACGGCCGGTCGAGCTCGATCTCCAGCAGCCCGTCGTCGTGAAGAGAGTGGTTGATGGTGGTGTAGTCGCGGGTTCCGTCCTCGCCGCCGTAGTCGAAGAAGCCGCTGCCGGCCTCCTCGCCGGTCTCGTCGGCCTCGACCTTCTCGACGAGCCACGGGTCCGGCTCGTAGCGCTCGGCCCCGTACTCCTCGTGGAGGTCCTGCAGCTTCTCGAGGATGGCGTCGAGGCCGATCTTGTCGGCGCGGCGGCACGGCCCCTCGGGGAAGCCCGTGCCCAGCCGCATCCCGGTGTCGATGGCCTCCGGCGTGGCCACGTCCTCGCGGACGAGGTACGCCGCGCGGTTGACGATGCGGGCCTCGATGCGGAGCGTGTCGACGCCCTCGCCGTCACCCGGCTCATAGGTAGTACCCTCGCCGTCCTCGTAGTCGTAGTAGCCCTCGCCCGTCTTCTGCCCGAGGTCGCCGGCCTCGACCTTCTCCTCCACGATGGGGGCGACCTCGCGGCCGGCCTCCTCGGCCACGTCGTAGCCGATGTCGATGCCGGTCATGTCCGACAGCTCGAAGGGGCCCATCGGGTAGCCCCGCTGGTGGACCATCGCGGCGTCGATGGCCTCGACGCCGGCGACGCCCTCGCTGGCCATCCAGGCAGCCTCGTCGCCGAACGGCCCGAGGACGGTGTTGACGACGAACCCGCGGACGTCCTTCTTCACGTAGATGGGCGTCTTGTCGATGTCCTCGACGAACTCGTAGGCGAGTTCGGCGGTCCCGTCGGTGGTCTCCTCGCCGTAGATGACCTCGACGAGGTCCATCTTCACGGGCGGGTTGAAGAAGTGGGTCCCGACGACCTGCTCCGGCCGGTCGGTCGCCTCGGCGATCTGCGTGATCGGCAGCGACGACGTGTTCGAGGCGAAGACGGTGTGGTCGGGGGCGAACTCCTCGAGGTCGCCGTAGATGTCCCGCTTCAGGTCGAGCTTCTCGGGGGCGGCCTCGATGACGAGGTCGGCGTCCGCCACCGACTCCTCCAGGTCGACGGCGGTCGAGACGCGGTCGAGTACCTCGTCGGGGTCCTGGTCGACGAGCCCTTTCTCGCTGAGCTTCTCCAGCGACCATTCGATGTCCTCGTACCCGTCCTCGACGATCTCCTCCTCGATGTCCCGCATCGTCACGTCGTAGCCGCCGAGCGCGACCACCTCGGTGATGCCGTGACCCATGCTCCCCGCGCCGAGCACGGTCACACGGTCGATGTCCTCGAGTTCAAGCGTCATGCGGGCACGAATGGCACACGAACCGGCTTAATACCATCGGCATGGATTACAGGTGTTAGGCCATCCCCCACGTCGGCTGACCAGCGTAAACTCCAGGTCCGCGGTCCGCTGTTCCCGCCAGCCGACCGACGGCCCGGCGGTCCGTGTCCCGGAAGGACATCCGGCCGGGCGAGGAACAGCACAGCTGCATGCCTGGCGGGCACCTGAACGCCCGTCTCCAGGGCCCGAGACCGTGGGCGTCCGCGGTGCCCGGAAGGTCTTTCACCGGACCGCCCGCACGGCCGGGCATGACGACCCGCGCGGTCGACGAGATACGTGAGTGGGACACTCGCCCGTACGCCGGCGGGTTCGACGGGTTGCACGACCTCGCCGACCGGGAGTTCACGGGCGCCGTCGAGAGCGACGACGCCGTCCTGTACATGCTCCGGGGACGCGTGGTCGGCGTCTTCGACTACGAGGGAGGCGGTGGCGGGGTGGCCACCGACGCCGACGACGGGACGCTACGGCCAGCCGACATCGACAGCTTCGAGAACGCCACTGGAACCGCGTACGAGGCCCCGCACCCGGCGCTCCCGCTGCTGTTCGCGATGCGGGCGACCGGCGGCGAGGAGCGCGGCCGCTACTACACGGAGGACACGCCACTGGAGGAGGTCCACGAACGGCTCTCCGGGGGGTTCACCGGCTACGTCGAGCTCAGCGAGAACGTCCTCTCGGGGGACTACTTCTCCGTCTACCACGGCGGGCGAGCGAAACACGCCGCCTTCGTCGGGCAGTCCGAGCGCCTCGTCGAGGACGACGAGGCGTTCGAGCGCGCCTGCGACGAGGTCGGCATCTACACCGTCACGGCCGTCGAGCTCGAGGTGGTCGACATCCCCGGCGAGCGACAGTCGAGCAGCGGCACCACGGGCGCTGCGGGTACCGCCGGCGCTGCCGGAGCGGGCGCCGCTGGCTCCGCGGGCGCCGCCGAATCGACCAATGATCCCCTCGATACCCCGACCGGCGCAGCCGGGGCGACCGAGGAGCGTGACGCCGGGGTCGGCGGCGACGGCGTGCCGGAGCCGGACGCGACACCGGACGCCACGGACGACGAAACGGCCGATGAGTCGGTAGCATCGGGCAGCACCGCCGACCACGGGGACACCCGGCTGGACGCCGACATCCCGGACCCCGACCCCGATGCCGCACCGACCACCGGGCCGTCGGACTCCGGAACCATGGCCGGGGCGGACCGGACGGACGAGGAGTCGCCGACAGCGGACGCGCCGACACCACGTGATGCCGGTACGGACACGTCGGTCAGCGAGGCCGTCACGTCCGTCGAAGGGGCCGGCGACGCCGGGGGCGCGGGGGACGCGGCGACGGTGGACGAGCCGCGGGACGCGGACGGGACCACACCGAACGAGACGGCGGACGGGACGGATATCGAGTCGGCCGTGGAGGCCGCGGAGGCTGCGCCGGCCGGTGTCGAGGAGGCGGGGCCGGAGGACGAGAACGCTGCCACCGACTCGTCGGATGCCGCTGGCGTGTCGGACACTGCCCTCGATCAGTCGGCTGGAGCGACAGCGGAGGATACGGAGGCGCTCCGGAGCGCGCTCGCGGCGCGCGAGACCGAGGTGGAGCGCCTGGAGTCAGAGGTCGACCGCCTCGAGACCGCCCTGCAGGAGGTCCGTGACGAACGGGACGATCTGGCCGCCCGCGTCGAGAGCCTGGAGGGCCGGCTCCGTGACCTGGGGGCGGGGGACAGCGCCCCCGAGACCGCGATGACGCCGGAGGAGGCGCTCGACGGCACGAGCATCTTCATCCGCTACCGCTCGAAGAGCGAGCCCACGCTCGACGACCTCCACGCCGGCGTCAGCCGCGAGGGGGTCGTGGGGAACCTCCGGCTCGAACACCACACGGAGTTCGACGAGGCGGCCGTCGCGGTCGACGGTCGTCGCTTCGAGGCCTTCCTCGAGGACAGCCAGGAGTACCAGTTCGTCCGGTGGCTGGTGACCGACCTCCCGCTGGAGATCCGGGAGACGGGGAGCCAGAAGTCGCTGGGCGACCTGTACGCCGCCATCCCACGGATCGACCGGATGGAGTTCGACGCGACGCTCGCCGACGACCGAACGTTCGACCTCGTCGCGCGCAACCGGATGGGCGAGCCGCTGCTCGTCGCGACGCTGGACACCTCGCGCGAGCCGATGCGCGAGGCGGCGATGGCGGACCTGGTGAAGGGTGCCTCCGCGGTGTCGGAGGCGTCGGAGACGCTGGCCGGTGCGATGGCCGTCACGGAGGCGTTCTTCGAACCGGAGGCGCTGGCGACCGCCGAGGACGCGACCGGCGGGAGCCTCCTCAGCCGGGACAGGCGCGAGAGCTACGTGAAGCTGTCGCGGTCGCGAGGGTTCCACCTCTGCCTGGTGGAAGATCGGGAGGAGTCGTTCTACCTCTCGATACCGGAGCTGTAGCGAGAACCGGGGTTCAGCCCTCGATCTCCGGGATGTCCTCGATCTTCATCCCATCGAGTTTCTCGACGATCTCGTCGATCTTCACGTCCAGATCGTCGACGAAGTCGGCGGTGTCTTCGGTCGTGATGGCGCCCTGGCTGGAGGGCTCGATGAGGTTCTCCTCCTCGAGCACGCGGAGCGAGTAGCGGACCTTGTGGTGGGGGTAGCCGGTCTCGTTCGACATCTTCACGATGCCGATGGGTTCGTTCTCGATCACCATCCGCAAGACCTGCAGATGACGTTCGAGCATGTCGACTTCCTTCTCGAGCCGATCTATCATGGCACTTGTTAACTCGTAAGACGACGGTTTAAAAGTTGCCCTCACGCCGGACGTTCGAACGCGGCGTTCGGCGCTCGTCAGTCTCGATAACGCGTATCACTCGTTCGTTGTTAACCCTTGCGACCCTGGTCGAGAGCATGTCTACGGCGGGCAGGAGCCGGAGACGCGCTCGGTCGTCCGGACAGGAGAGGAGATGGGAGTGGGACACGGCGGTCGTGGAACCGCAACCGGTTTGTTCGGCCACGCCGCACGCTGGGCCGAATGACTGTCACTATCGTCGGTTCACAGTTCGGCGACGAGGGGAAGGGGGGGATCGTCGACGTGTTCGGCGAGGCGGCGGACGTGGTCGTGCGGTACCAGGGCGGCGACAACGCGGGCCATACGGTGGTCCACGAGGGGGAGAAGTACAAGCTCTCGCTGGTCCCGTCGGGGACCGTCCGGGGGAAGGTGGGCGTGCTCGGCAACGGCTGCGTGGTCAACCCGGCCACGCTGTTCGACGAACTCGACACGCTTCGGGAGCGCGGCCTCGAGCCCGACGTCCGCGTCGCCGAGCGTGCCCACGTCATCCTCCCGTACCACCGCGTCCTCGACGGACTAGAGGAGGACGTCAAGAGCAAGGACGACATCGCCGTCGGTACCACTGGCCGGGGTATCGGCCCGACCTACGAGGACAAGGCCGGCCGTCGCGGCGTCCGGGTCGGCGACCTGCTCGACCCCGACGTGCTCCGGGACCGCCTCGCGTACGTGGTCTCGCAGAAGCGGGCACTCGTCGAGGACGTGTACGACCTCGACCTCGCGGCGCTCGACGCCGACGACTTCGGCATCGGCCTCGCCGTCCCGGAGGCGTTCGACGAGGACGCACTGTTCGAGCGCTACCGCTCGTTCGGCGAACGGCTCGCGGACGAGGGGATGACGGTCAACTGCGGCGCCTTCCTGGCGCGCCGGCGCGACGCCGGCGAGCAGGTGATGATGGAGGGCGCACAGGGGACCGGCATCGACATCGACCACGGGAGCTACCCGTACGTCACCTCCTCGAACCCCACCGCCGGCGGCGCGTCCGTCGGGACGGGACTGGGCCCGACCGTCGTCGGCGACGGTGCCGTTGTCGGCATCGTGAAGGCGTATATCACGCGCGTCGGGACCGGCCCGCTCCCGACCGAACTCGGCCACGTGGAGGGACAGACCCCGCCGGAGGGCGGCGACACCTCCGAGCGCGGCCAGGAGCTCGCCACCTACATCCGCGACGAGGGCGGCGAGTACGGCACGGTCACCGGCCGTCCCCGGCGGGTCGGCTGGCTCGACATGCCGATGCTCCGACACGCCGCCGCCGCGAGCGGCTTCACCGGCATCGCCGTCAACCACGTCGACACGCTCGCCGGGCTGGACACGGTGAAGGTCGGCCACGCGTACGAGCACGACGGCGAGGAGCTGCTGACAATCCCCGCGACGACGGAGGAGTGGGCCGACTGCGAGGCGCGGTACCGCGAGTTCGACGGCTGGCCCGACGTCGACTGGGACGACGTGGCCCGGCAGGGGTACGACGCCATCCCGGAGAGCGCGCAGGAGTACCTCGGCTACGTCTCGGCCGAACTCGACGCCGACATCTACGCCGTCGGCGTCGGCCCCGGCCGCGAGGACACGGTCGTCGTCGCGGACCCCTTCGAGGTGTAGCTCGCCCGGTGACGACCCCCCGACGTGTCCCCTGTCCCGGGACGGACCACGCGTTCACGGCCCACGGACCGGCTCTTCCCGGGGGGACGACCCGGCCGGGGCGACGAGCGACCGGAAGGATTCTAAGGCCGCCGGCAACAGTGCGTAGCGATGGTGGCCGCCCCCGACGACGATTCCCCCGCGTCGACCGACGCCAGCGGAGACGCCGACGGTGATTCGGCGCCCGACGGCGCGTCCCCGCCCGACGAGACCGGTTCCGGCCCGGACGACGGATCCACCTCCCCCTCCACCTCCCCCGCGGCCGAACCGGCGAGCGACGCGCCCGAGCGCAGCGACCCAGCGTCCACGGGCCGACGCCCGTTCCTGGCCGGGCCCCTCGGGACCGGCCCGGAACGGACCCTTCGGCTCGTTCTGGGTGTGACGGTCCTCGCCGTGGTCCTCCGGCTCCTCCTGCTGGGCGACCGCGTCCAGCACTTCGACGAGGCCCGGGTCGCCTGGTGGACGCTGGAGTTCATGCGAACGGGCTCGTTCGAGTATCGCTACATCATCCACGGCCCGTTCATCCAGCACGTGAACACCCTCCTGTTCTCGCTGCTGGGGACGACGGACTTCGCCACGCGGCTCCTCCCAGCACTCGTGGGCGGGCTGCTCCCCCTGACGGCGCTCCTGTTCCGCGAGCACCTCCGCCGGACCGAACTCGTGGCGCTCGCGCTGTTCCTCGGCTTCAACCCCGTCCTGCTGTACTACTCGCGGTTCTCCCGGTCGACCGTCCTCGTCGCCGGGTTCTCGTTCGTTGCGTTCGGGCTCTTCGTCCGGGCGTTCGACGCCCGCCGGGCGCGGCGGACGATGGGACGGGAGGTCGTGACCGACGGCGCCGGCGTGACCGCCCGGACTGCCACGGCGACCGGCACGCTGTCGAACCTCGTCGACCTCGACCGGACCCGGTCGGCCGCCCTGTACGCGCACGTCGGCGTGTTCTTCGTCGCGCTGGCGTTCGCCGCGAAGGAGAACGCGCTGGTCTACCTGCTCTGCTGGGCGGGCGCCGGCGTGCTCGTCTCGGACCGGCTCCTCTCGACGCCCGGCACGGACGGGTTCGACCGGATCGAGGCAGCCGTCGAGCGGGTCGTCCTCCGCCCCGGCCACTACCTCGCCCACGCCCTCATCGCGCTCGGCATCGTCGTGGTCGTGACGCTGTTCTTCTATGCACCCCGGGGCGGGGCCGCGCCGGACGGTGTCGGCCTGTTCGCCGCGCTCGGCCAGCCCGGCCAGCTCCCCGCGGTCGTCGACGCGACCGTCGTGGACATCCAGGCCGGCCTGGACTACTGGTTCGGCGGCTCCACGGAGCCGGGCTGCAACAAGGACAACCTGGTCGACGGCTACGCCTGCTACCTCGGCCGGTTCATGGAGTCGCTGGCGCTCTACGCCGGGCCGCTCGCCACCCTGTCGGTGGTCGGATTCATCGCGGACCGCTACGCCGGCGGCCAGCCCCGCGGCCTGGTCATGTTCGCGGCGTTCTGGGGGTTCGCCTCGGTCGTTGGCTACCCCCTGGGGACTGACATCTACGGCGCCTGGATTGTCGTGAACGCGCTGCTGCCGCTGGCGATTCCGGCCGCTGTCGGTGCGGCGCTGCTGTACCGCTGGGGCGTCGACGCCTACCGCGAGGACGACGGCATCAGTCTCCTGCTCGTCCTGGTGCTGGCGCTGGTCGCGACGAGTGCGACCGGCTACCAGGGCGTCACCGGCGTCTACGGCTCCCCCGAGGAGGGGCCCGACTCGCTGGTCCAGTACGCCCAGCCCGACGGCGACTGGCGGCCGCTGCTGGCGGAGATGCGGGCCGTCTCCGGGGCCAACGACCCCGGTGCCGACGACGTGCTCGTCCACGGCTCCTACTACGTCGACGGCGACGAGTCGGCCGTCCGGACGCCCGCCTGCATCAGGTGGTTCAAGGCGTTGCCGTTGCCGTGGTACATGGACAAGGACCGGATGCAGGTGACCTGCACGAACTCGACGGCCGAACTCGACGCCCGCCAGTCCACGCCGCCCGTCGTGATCGCGCGGGCCTCGCATGCCGAGGAACTCGACCAGCGCCTCGGCGAGAACTACCGCAAGGAGACCGCCCGCATCCGGCGGGGCGCCATCACCACCGTGGTCTACATCGAGCGGTCGGCGCCACGGGCCGACATGGAGCGGTCGGCGCCACGGGCCGACACGAAGCGGTCGGCGCCACGGGCCGATATCGACCGAGCGGCCTCGCGGAGCGCCGTCCGGCAGTCACGGGCCGACCGGCCGCCGCGCGCTGCCCTCCAGGCCCCCGCGGACCACCGCAGGGCCGTGCGCGAGGTCCGCGCTGCCCGCGCGGGGCTCGACGCCGGCGGCTGACGGTCCCGTCGCGACCCGGAAGCGAAAGCGGTACCTCCGGGGACGGTGGACCGACGCACATGCAGGAATCCGACGGCGCCGGGGCCGGCACGCTGCCAGTCCCCGGCCCGACACTGGGCGTTGTCGGCGGGGGACAGCTGGGACGGATGCTCGGAGAGGCGGCCGGCCCGCTCGGAGTCGAACTCGTCGTCTCGGACCCGACGCCGGACTGTCCGGCCCGCTCGGTCGTCCGCGATCAGGTCGTCGGTGACTTCGACGACTACGAGACGCTCCGCGAGTTGGCCGAGCGCGCCGACGTGCTCACGTTCGAGATCGAGCTGGCCGACCCGGACACGCTGGACCGGGTCAGCGAGGAGACCGGCACACCCGTCCATCCCGCGCCGGAGACGCTCCGCACCATCCAGGACAAGTACGTCCAGAAGGAGGCCCTGGCCGACCGCGGCATCCCGGTTCCCGCCTACCGGCGGGTCGACACGGTCGAGGACCTGCTGGCCGCCGGCGACGACCTCGGGTGGCCGCTGATGCTGAAGGCCCGCCGCGGCGGCTACGACGGCCGCGGGAACGTCCCCGTCGAGGGGCCCGACGGTGCCGAGGCCGCGATGGACGCGGTCGCCGGCCCCGCGATGGCCGAGGAGATGCTCGACTTCGAGCGCGAACTCGCCGTGATGGGGCTGCGCGGCGCGGGCGAGCGCGACACCTTCCCGGTCACGGAGACGATCCACCGCGAGGAGATCCTCCGCGAGAGCATCTCGCCCGCCCGGGCCGCCGACGGCGTCCGCGCCCGCGCCCAGGAGGTCGCCGACGAGGTCCTTGACGCGATGGACGGCCGCGGCGCGTTCGGCATCGAACTGTTCCAGGTCGACCCCGACGACTACGACGGCGAGGCCATCCTGGTCAACGAGATCGCCCCGCGGCCGCACAACTCCGGCCACTGGACCATCGAGGGCTGTCTCACCTCGCAGTTCGAGAACCACGTCCGCGCGGTGCTGGGCTGGCCGCTCGGGGCGACCGACCGGCGCGCACCCGCCGCGAACGCCAACCTGCTCGGCGACGTGGAGGAGAACCGACCGGCCGAACTGCGCGGCGCGGACCGCGTGCTGGAGGCGGACGGCGCGGCGCTCCACTGGTACTGCAAGCGCGAGGCCCGACCGCTCCGGAAGCTCGGGCACGTCACGCAGGTCGGCACGGACGGGGACGACGTCGGCGAGCTGCTGGAGCGGGTCCGCGGGCTGCGCGACGCCACGACGTGCCGACCCGAGTGAGGGGGGCGAGCCGTCCGTCGCCGGATCCCGTTCTCACGGCAGCGGTCGAGAAGAGCTGTGATACTTCGCGCATATTACACCTATTACGGAGTCTTCTGGACAACGGTCCAGATTGCGAATAATTAGAAGAATCTATACGATTACCCGACAGTCACGGAACGAGGACGACCTTCCCCGAGGACTTCCGGTCCTCGATGTACTGGTGGGCCTCGGCGGCGTCCCCGAGGGCGAACGACTCGCCGACCTGCACCTCCAGGGTACCGTCGCCGAGCTGCTGGGTCAGCTCCGGGACCGCGCCCATCACCTTCATCGGCTCGAGCTCGATGCCGCGACCCAGGTGGTAGCCCTCGACGGTGACGTTGCCGAAGAGGAGCTTGTCGGTCGGCGGCCGGCCGGGCTGGCCGGAGGCGGCGCCGTAGACGACGAGCGTGCCGAACTCCTTCAGGGCGTCCAGCGACTGCTCCGTGGTGTCCCCGCCGATGCCGTCGAGCACCATGTCGACGCCGTAGTCAGTCTCGGCCTTGCAGGTCTCGACGAAGTCCTCCTCGGTGTAGTTGATAGGGTGGTCACAGCCCAGGTCGGCGGCCTTCCGGAGCTTCTCGGGCGTGGAGGCGGTGCCGAACACCTCGGCGCCGGCCTCGCTGGCGAGCTGGACCGCGGCCGTCCCGACCCCGCCGGCAGCGGCGTGGATGAGCACGGAATCGCCCTCCTCCAGCCCGCCCCACTCGAACAGGCAGTTGTGCGCGGTGAGGTACTGGACCGGGAAGCCGGCGGCCTCCTCGAGGCTCACGTCCGCCGGGACGTCCATCAGCCCCATCGCGTCCGCGACGGCGTACTCGGCGTACCCGCCCATGTTCACCATCGAGACGACCTCCTCGCCGACCTCGCGGCCGACGCCCTCCCCGACGGCGTCGATGACGCCAGCGACCTCCATCCCCGGGACGTACGGCGGCTCCGGCCCCCCGTGGTAGTGGCCGCGGCGCTGCATGATGTCCGCGAAGTTGATGCCCGCGGCCTTCACCTCGACCCGGACCTGGCCCTCCCCCGGCTCCGGAACGTCACGCTCGACCCGCTCGATGACCCCACTGTCGCCGAACTCTCGCACCTCGATAGCTCGCATGCGCCGACGGTCTCGGCCCCGACGTATAAATCGAACTGTTAGATAATTTCGGCCGAACGTTTATCATTGTTAGCATCGCAGACGGTGGTGGAGCATCCATCTCCGACTCAGGGTGCTCTCCCGGTCGTTCCCTGCCGGCGCGTGGCATGGCGTGCCGGCTTTCCTTCGCACGGACGCGACCCCGGGGCCCCGACCGGCGTTCCGGGGGCCCCGACCGGCGCTCCGGAAGCCCCGACCGGCGCTCCGGAAGCCCCCCGGTCCGGGTCCCGGGAATCCGTGCTACAATCCGCGTGGCACCGGGGACAAGAAGGGCCCCTCGTCCGCGCGGATACCTTTATCATCGCGTGCCCGTCCACTTCGAGTATGTCGTACGACTGTGAGTTCCTCGCGGACCTCCTCCCGGAGGAGCAGGTCTCGTTCGGGGAGTCCGACCGGGACAGCCACGCGGCCGACTGGGGGGCCGAGGAGGCCGGGCGCGGCGTCACCCCCGACGCCGTCGTCTGGCCGGAGTCGACGGCGGACGTGAGCGCCGTCCTGGAGGCGGCCAACGAGCGGGGCGTCCCCGTGACGCCGTACGCCGCCGGCACGTCGCTGGAGGGGAACGCCGTCCCGCAGTTCCGGGGCATCTCCATGGACGTGACCCGGATGAACGACGTGCTGGAGGTCAGACCGGACGACTTCCAGATCGACGTCGAACCCGGCGTGATGGGCTCGAAGGTGAACGACACCGTCGAGAGCCACGGGATGTTCTTCCCCCCGATGCCGTCCTCCGCGAACATCTCCACCATCGGCGGGATGATCGTCAACGACGCCTCCGGGCAGAAGACGGTGAAGTACGGGGAGGTGGGCGACTGGGTGCTCGAACTGGAGGCCGTCCTCGCCGACGGCACCGTCATCGAGACGGGCTCGAAGGCGGTCAAGACCAGCGCCGGCTACAACCTGAAGGACCTCCTCGTGGGGAGCGAGGGGACGCTCGGCGTGGTCACGCGCGCGACGCTGGAGCTAGAGGGGCTACCCGAGCAGATCCGCGGCGGCCGCGCCGTCTTCGACGACCTCGACGACGCGACCAACGCCATCTTCGACGCCGTCCGCTCCGGCGTCAACGTCGCGAAGATCGAACTCATCGACCCGCTCGCCGCGGAGATGTCCAACCGCTACCTCGACACGGGACTGCCGGACAAGCCGATGGTGTTCCTGGAGTTCCACGCCAACCACGGCATCCAGGAGGAGATCGACTTCTGCGAGACCATCTTCGGGAGCCACGACGTCGAGCTGTTCGACATGAGTGAGGACGAGGACCGGATGGCCGAACTCTGGAAGGCCCGCACGGAACTCGCCTTTGCCGTCCAGAGCTACGACCCCGACCTCCGGCCGGTCCACCCCGGCGACGTCACCGTCCCCATCTCGAAGTACCCGGAGATCATCCGCTACGCGAAGGAGCTCGGCGAGGAGCACGACATCCTCGTGCCCGTCTTCGGCCACGCCGGCGACGGCAACGTCCACTACTCCGTGATGGTCGACCCGGACGACCCGGAGATGCTCGAGACGGGCGAGGAGATCTACGCCGACATCGTGAAGCGGGCTATTCAGATGGGCGGCACCTGCACCGGCGAGCACGGCATCGGCTTCGGCAAGCGCGAGTACCTCGAACTGGAGCACGGCGAGGGGGCCGTGGAGGCGATGCGCCGGGTCAAGAACGCCTTCGACCCCAACGACGTCCTCAATCCCGGGAAGATCTTCCCGGAGACCATCGAGGAGGGCGGGCGCGTCCGGTTGGCCGCGGACGACGACTGACGAGGCGGTGCCTCGACCGCGCCGGAGCGGTTTGTCGAGATATCCCCGACATTACACCGAGACTGGAGCGATATCCACCGGAGGACGGTCCTATCTCCTCCGACGGACCGGTAGCTCGGTTATTCGAGGATGTCCTTCACGCGCCGGGGCTCGCCCGAGAGCGCGGGGTTCTCCTCGATGATCTGGAGCACCTCGTGGTCGGTCACGTCGGGGTAGTCCTTCTGGATGGCCTCCTCGATGAGTTCGGCCTCGAGCCGGAACTCCGTCCCCTCGTACACCACGTCGGCACCGTGTTCGTCGAAGGATAGAACGGTCATACCGACCGGTAGCTGGCGGGTGTACAAAAACTGCGCGTCCGGTGGGCACGGGGGACCCGTCCCGACCCCTTCGCGGGCGGCTCAGCCGTCGGTCGCCTGGCTCTCGCCCCCGAGTTCGACGACGGTCGCGTCGGCGTCCGGGTCGAGCAGGCACTCGCGGGCCGCCTCGCGGTCGACCGTGTCGGAGGCAGTCCGCGGGAGGGAGTCGACGAACCCGACCGTTCGGGGGAGCTTGTACCCGGCCAGCCGGTCGCGGCAGTGGCGCTCCAGCGTCACCGGGTCGGGGCCGTCGCCGACGACCAGCGCGGCGACGCGCTCGCCGAACTCCTCGTCCGGGAGCCCGACGACGGCCGCGTCGGTGACGCCGGGGAACGCCCGCAGCACGTCGACCACCTCGCCGGGGTCGACCGTCTCGCCGCCGGGGTTGAGGCGGTCGTCGAGCCGGTCGAGCACCCGGATTCGGCCGTCCTCGTTGCGGTAGCCGGCGTCGCCCGTGTGGAACCCGTGCGGGCCGAACGCCCGCTCGGTCGCCCCGGGGTCGTGGTAGTAGCCGGGCGTCACTGCGGGCCCGCTGACGACCAGTTCGCCCCGCTCGCCGGGGTCGACCGGCGTGCCGTCGTCGACCACAGTCACCGTGGAGGTGAGCAGCGGGTATCCGACCGTCCCGGGAGCGGCTCGTGCCGCCTCGGGCCGGGCGGTCGCGATCTGCGAGGCCGTCTCGGTCATCCCGTAGGTGGGTGCGACGGGGACGTCCCGCTCGAAGCACCGCTCCAGCAGCGCCTCGGTGGCCGGGGCCCCACCCAGCAGCACGAACCGGAGCGAGTCGGGCAGCGAACCGGCGTCGAGCAGTCGGGAGAGCATCGTCGGCACCAGCGAGATACAGGTCGCACCCGTGTCGTGCAGTGCCGCCAGCGTCGCCTCGGGGTCGAACCCGCCGACGGCGTACCGGCCGTCGTCGCTCGCCACGGCCCCGGCGGCGTCCGTTCCATCCCCGGTCGCATCCTCGTTGCTCGATCCGTCGGGCCCCGGCAGCGCCAGCGTCGTCCCGTAGCAGACCGAGCGGTAGACCGGTGCGAGGCCGCCCATGTGCGACATCGGGAGCGGGTCGAACCAGCGGTCGCCGGGGTCGAGCCCCAGCCGGAACGCCGAGGCCGTGGCACTGGCCAGCACGTTCCCCATCCGTAGGTCGACCGCCTTCGGGTCGCCGGTGGTCCCGGAGGTGAACAGTAGGCAGAGCCGTCGCGTGGTCGACCACGCCGGGAGGTCGAACGTCTCCGGCGCGGTGTCGCCGACCGCCGTGGCACCTTCGTGCGGCCGGTCGACGGTCGCGACGGGGAGCGGTCCGGCTGTGCCCGGCTCGTCGCTCGCGACGGCGCCGCTCTCCCCGGTTGCCGCATCGTCCCCGTCGGCATCGGCCGCATCGTCGGCCGTGGCCTCGGCAGCCGTCAGTACGGTCGTCTCGGTGGCGGCGCCACAGCAGAGCAGGTCGCAGTCCGCGGTCGCCGCCCGCGTCGCGAGTTCGGATGCGGTCGAGCGGGCGTGCAGCGGCACCAGGACGGCCCCGAGCCGCATCGCCGCGTGGACGAGTTCGACGAAGGCCGGCCGCGTCGGGAGGCAGACGCCGAGGTGGGTGCCGACGCCGACCCCGAGCGCCGAGAGCCGGCCCGCCAGCTCCTCGACCCGGTCGTCCAGCTCCCGGTAGGTCCGGGTCGGGCCGTCGGCGACGCTGAGTGCCGTCGCTGCCGGCGTCGCCTCCGCCCGGTGGACCAGCCAGTCGCGCACGAGCAAGGCGTTTCCGCGTGGGGATATTCTCACTTTCGCTCCGCGCCTCGGGCCTGGACGAGCGTTCACGTTCCGTGCCAGCGGATCGTCCCCGCGACGCCTGGACCGTCGGGGACCGCCACCCGACCGTCGGTGACGGGTGCCGGATCGGCGTCGAGCAGGTCCCGCTCTAGCCGGTCGGCAGTCGCGAGCCCGCAGGCCGGGACCTCCCGGATGGCCGCGGCGACGTGGACCGCCGTCGCGCGGGCCAGCGCCCCGTCGATGGTCGTGGTGACGACTGGCTCGACGCCGGCGGCGCGGGCAGCGTGGGCCGCCGCGAGCGCGCGGTCGGGCCCCCCGAGTGCCATCGGCTTCAGGACGAGGACGTCCGCCGCGTCCGCGTCGAGAGCCGCCGCGACCGGGTTCGCACCCACGGTCAGCGACTCGTCGAGCGCGATGCCGACCCCCCGCCCGCGCAGCGCGGCGTGGGCGCGCATGTCACGCCGTGTCCCGTCCTCCCCGGTCGAATCCGCCGGGAGCGGCTGCTCCACGTAGGCCACGTCGTACTCCGCGAGAGCTTCGAGGGCCCGGGTCGCTTCGTCGGGCGCCCACGCACCGTTCGCGTCCGCGCGGAGCGTCACGTCCGGCGAACGCTCCCTGACTGCCGCGACCCGCTCGATGTCCGCCGGCACCGGCCGCGCACCGACCTTCAGTTTCACCGTCTCGAACCCCCGTTCGACCGCCGCAGCGACCGCCTCCGCCGTCTCGACCGGGGCGCCGTCGCCGACGGTCGCGTTCACCGGGACGGACTCGACGATGGGCGGTGCGGCGGCTGGTGGGTCGGCAGACGTCTCGCGGGACAGTCGCCGGGACAGTGGCTCGTCGGCAGCGCGCGCCCGGGCATCCGTGACTGCGCTCGCGACCGCGTGGCGGGCGGCGGGTGCCCCGGCAAGCGGGTCGGCCCCGAGAACCCCGGAATCACCCGTGGATGAGGACGCCGCATCGCCGCTGCCGAGAAGGGTAGACGGGTCGGCGCCGTCCGTGACGGCGTCGGCGGTCCGCGATAGTGCCGCCTCGCACTCCGCCAGCGGCTCCGTCCAGCCCGGCAGGGGCGTGGCCTCCCCGATGCCGGTCGTCCCGCCGACGGACAGTCGGACGACGAACCCCTCGCGCTCGGTCAGTTCGCCACGGGCGGTCCCGAGCGGCCCGGCGAGCGCGAGGGCGAACGGCTCGACGTTCATAGGTACCGCGGGAGCGCCAGCCCGACCGCGAACAGGACCGAGTGGGCCGCGAGCAGTTTGCCCGTCCGCTCCAGCAGCGGGTTGAGCGCGGCGCCGTCCGTCCGCCGGAGGAGCGTCGCCACGACGCCGGCGGCGACGGGGAGGGTCAGCAGCGGGAGCAGCGTCCACGGCCCCCAGTCCGTCACGGCGAACACCACGGGCACGACGTAGGCCATCCCGACCAGCAGCAGGAACTCCACGCGGGAGAAGCGGTAGCCGAACACCACCGTCAGCGTCCGCTTGCCCGCCTTCGCGTCCGTCTCCCGGTCGCGGACGTTGTTGACGACGAGGATGGCCGAGGAAAGCCCCGCGGCGGGGAGCGCGGCGACGACGGCCGCGAGCGGAACGACCGAGAGCGGCGCGTCGAGCGGTGGGACGTTGCCGACGGTCGCGACCGCCTGCACGTAGTAGGTCCCCGTCACGGCGACGAGGCCGAAGAAGACGAAGACGAACAGCTCCCCCAGCCCGCGGTAGCCGTAGGGGTAGGGGCCGCCCGTGTAGAGGATGCCCGCGGCCACCGACGACAGGCCGACGACGACGATGACCGGCCCGCCGACGTAGACGAGGTACGTGCCGAGGAGGATGGCGAGGCCGAACGTCGCGTACATGGCGCGTTTCACCTGTTCGGCGGGGATGAGCCCGCCCGCGGTGACGCGGGTGAACCCCTCGCGCTCCTCGGTGTCGGCCCCCTTGACGGCGTCGTAGTAGTCGTTCGCGAAGTTGGTCCCGATCTGCAGGAGGAGGGCGCCGACGAGTGCGCCGAGTGCCGGCAGCGCGGCGAACTCGCCCAGTCGTAGCGCGAGCCCCGTCCCGACGATGACGGGCGCGGCGCCGGCGGGCAGGGTCCGGGGTCGGGCCGCCATCACCCACGCCTGTCGCTTCGAGATGTCGGTCTCGGGGCCGCCCTCGGACTCGACCTCCGTGCTCATTGCCCGATGGTAGGGGTGGACGGGTTGAAGGGTGTACCGGGGTCGCGCTGGCATGGCCGGGGCGGCCGCGCGCACCGGCGGCGTCACCGGCCCAGTTCGAGTCGCTCGGCCGTCCGCTCCGGGAGTCCGGCCTCGCGGCAGGCCTCCTGGACGACTGCCACGTCGTACTCGACGCGGTGGAGGTGAGCGACCATCGGCGAGGGAGCGGTATCGACGACCGCGTAGGCGGCGCGCGGGTCCTCGTCGCGCGGCTGGCCGACGCTCCCCGGATTCAGAATCAACCGGCCGTCGACGGTGGCCTCGTGCTGGACGTGCGTGTGCCCGAGGATGCAGGCCTCGTAGTCGTCGAGGTAGGGCCGGAGTTGCGGGAACGAGTGGGGGCGGACGTACTGGTCGACGTGCTCGGGGTGGTCGTGGACCAGCAGGACTCCGTTCTCCGTGAGGTCGGCGGTCCGGGGCAGGTCGCGGAGCCACCGGCGCTGTGCCTCGCTCAGTCGCTCGGAGGCCAGTTTCAGCCCCTCGTGGGCCATCCGGTTCATCGAGTAGGTGTTCGGCGTGTCCGCGTTCCGGTCGTGGTTCCCCCGGACGGTGACGGCACACCGCTCGCGCACGCGCTCGACGCACTCGGCGGGCCACGGGTTGTAACCGATGACGTCCCCCGCACACGCGAGCCGGTCGACGGGTGGCATGTCATCCAGGACGGCCTCGAGCGCGACGAGGTTGGCGTGGATATCCGAGATGACGCCGATTCGCATGTCCGGACGTTCCCGGCCGGCGGCTAACCGTCTTTCGGGTGGCGGATCGCGGAGACCGACGAACACCTGTGCTGGCACCCGGGCTCGCTCCGCTCGGGAGGCGGTCCGGTCCTTCGGTAAATTCTTGCCCGGGTCGGTCACAACCAAGCCTGTATGATCGACATCGACGACACGCCGCTCTGCCGGGACGGCAAGGTGCTCATCCTCGCGTACGACCACGGGCTGGAGCACGGTCCCGTCGACTTCGAGGACGTGCGGGGGAGCGCGGACCCGTCGCGGACCTTCGAGGCCGCGACCCACGACGCGGTCACGTCCATCGCGGTCCAGAAGGGCATCGCGGAGGCGTTCTACGAGTCCTACGAGGACGACGTGGACCTCCTGATGAAGCTCAACGGGACCTCCAACCTATGGATGGGCGAACCGGACTCCGCGGTGAACTGCTCCGTCGACTACGCCCACGACGTGGGTGCGTCGTCTGTCGGCTTCACGCTGTACGGCGGCTCGAACCACGAGATCGAGATGGCCGAGGAGTTCCGCGGCGCCCAGGAGCGCGCCCGCGAGTACGACCTCCCGGTCGTCATGTGGTCGTACCCGCGCGGCCAGGGGCTGAAAAACGACACCAAGCCCGGGACCATCGCGTACGCGGCGCGACAGGCGCTGGAACTCGGCGCCGACGTGGCGAAGGTGAAGTACCCGGGCTCGCAGTCCGCGATGGAGGACGCCGTCCGGATGGCCGGCCCGACGAAGGTCGTCATGTCCGGCGGCTCGAAGACCAGCGACCGCGAGTTCCTGGCGAGCGTGAAGGACGTCATCGACGCCGGCGGGAAGGGGCTGGCCGTCGGCCGGAACGTCTGGCAGCGCGAGAACCCCCACCGTATCCTCGACGCCCTGGAGACGATCATCTTCGAGGAGTCCACGGTGGACGAGGCGCTCGCGGCGGCCGAGTAGATGTCCGGACCCGACCAGCGGGACGGGGCGGACGCACCGGGCCACGCGCTGGCCCGCGCGGACGCGCCGGTGACCCGGGTCGTCGAGGCCGTGGCGGAGACGGCCCCGGACGTCCGCGGCGGGCTGGCGGGCCGGCGGATGTACGACGGGGAGGCCGACGAGAACCCGAGCGGCGAGCGCCAGCTCGCGGCCGACCTGTACGCCGACGAACTGCTGGAGGAGCGACTGCTCGCCGTCGACGGCGTCGCGGGCTACGCCAGCGAGGAGCGCGAGACCGTCAGCCACGCCGACGACGTGGACGCGGCGGGGGATGACGCGGGCTACCACGTCGCCTGCGACCCCCTCGACGGCTCCTCGAACCTCAAGTCCAACAACGCGATGGGGACCGTCTTCGCCGTCTTCGACGCGCCGCTCCCCGCGGCGGGCGACCGGATCGTCGCCGCGGGCTACGTCCTGTACGGCCCCATAACGACGCTGGCGCTGGCGGTCGACGACCACGCCAGCGAGTACGTCGTCCAGGACGGGACGCCGGAACTCGACACCGCCGAGCTGACACTCCCCGACGACCCGGTCGTCTACGGCTTCGGCGGGCGCGTCCCGGACTGGCCCGACGACTTCACGGCCTACGCCCGCGAAATCGAGGACGAGCTGAAGCTCCGGTACGGCGGCGCGATGATCGCCGACGTGAACCAGGTGCTCACCTACGGCGGCGTGTTCGCCTACCCCGGGCTGGAGTCCCGCCCGGAGGGCAAGCTCCGCCTCGTCTTCGAGGGGGCGCCCATCGCCTACCTCGTCGCGGCCGCGGGCGGTGCCTCCTCCGACGGCGAGCGGTCGCTGCTCGTCGTCGAGCCTGACGAGCTGCACCAGCGCGTCCCGATGCACGTGGGGAACGAGGGCCCCATCGACCGGCTGGAACGGACGCTGGGGTGAGCAGGCCCCCACCGGCCGGCGTACACCGACCCGTGATAAACCCTCAACGGGTGGCGAGTTCTCGACGATGGAAAGCCCTTTCTCCGGCCCCGGTGAGGGACGCCACATGAAGATTCGCATCTCCGGGGACGCCAGCGCCGAGGAGGCGGCAGCCATCGCGGATGCCTTCTCCCGACACTCCGGCAGCGACACGGTGGAGGTCTACGTCGGCGACGACGACGAGCCGGCGGCGACCCACGAGGTGACCGAACCCATCGACGACGGGAAGGGGCCGACCGAGCGCGAGCGGGAACTGCTGGCGCAGATCGAGGAGATCGAGTCCGGCGGGAAGGAAAAATACAAGCAGCGACTCTCCGAGCAGGGGAAGCTGTTCGTCCGCGACCGGCTGGACCGCTGGTTCGGCGAGGAGGCGGGCGATGGGAACGAGCTCCAGTTCGAGGACGGCACGTTCGCCGAGTACGACGCCGACGACGTCCTGCCGGCGGACGGGCTGCTGACGGGGGCCGCCACGTTCGAGGGCCGGGACCTCCACTTCATGGCCAACGACTTCACCGTCAAGGCGGGGTCGATGGCCGAGAAGGGGGTCGAGAAGTTCCTCCGGATGCAGCAGCGCGCGCTCAAGACCGGCCGACCGGTCCTCTACCTGATGGACTCCTCCGGCGGGCGCATCGACCAGCAGTCGGGCTTTTTCGCCAACCGCGAGGGCATCGGCAAGTACTACTACAACCACTCGATGCTGTCCGGGCGCGTCCCGCAGATCTGTGTCCTCTACGGTCCCTGTATCGCCGGCGCGGCGTACACGCCCGTCTTCGCCGACTTCACCGTCATGGTCCGCGGGATGAGCGCGATGGCCATCGCCTCCCCGCGGATGGTGCAGATGGTCACCGGGGAGGACATCGACCTGCAGGAGCTCGGCGGCGCCGAGATCCACGCCAGGCACTCCTCGTCTGCCGACCTCGTCGCCGAGAACGAGGAGCACGCCCGCGAACTCGTCTCGCAGCTCGTCACCTACCTCCCCGACAACTCCGACGAGCAGCCCCCGCGTGGCGACCCGAAGCCGCCGAAGTACGACCCCAAGGGTATCGACGAGGTCGTCCCGGAGGACCCCAACCGGGCGTACGACATCCGCGAGGTGACCGACCGCGTGGTCGACCGGAACTCGCTGTTCGAACTCCAGCCGGAGTACGGCAGCGAGATCGTCACCGCGTTCGCCCGCATCGACGGCCGCCCGGTCGGCATCGTCGCCAACCAGCCGGACCAGCGCGCCGGGGCCATCTTCCCCGACGCCGCCGAGAAGGCCGCGAGCTTCATCTGGAAGTGCGACGCCTACAACGTCCCGCTGCTGTACCTGGCCGACACGCCCGGCTTCATGGCCGGCTCGCAGGTCGAGAAGGAGGGTATCCTCGAGCAGGGGAAGAAGATGATCTACGCCACCTCCTCGGCGACGGTGCCAAAGCAGTGCGTCGTCGTACGGAAGGCGTACGGCGCGGGCATTTACGCGATGTCCGGCCCGGCGTACGACCCCGAGTCCACCATCGCGCTCCCGTCGGGCGAGATCGCCATCATGGGGCCCGAGGCAGCCATCAACGCCGTCTACGCGAACAAGCTCGCGGAGATCGACGACCCCGAGGAGCGTGCCCGGCGCGAGGCCGAACTCCGCGAGGAGTTCCGCGAGGAGATCGACGTCCGGAAGATGGCCAGCGACGTGGTCATCGACGAGGTCGTCCCCCCGAGCCAGCTCCGGGAGCAACTGGAGCGGCGCTTCGAGTTCTACGAGGGCATCGAGAAGGACCTCCCCGACAAGAAGCACGGCACCGTCCTGTAGCGGCCGTCCGGCGGTCTCCCGACGGGCCAGTGCTCAGTCGATGATGATTATGCCGTCGTCCGTCTCCGTGGGCGTCGGAGTCGACGTGGGGATGGCCGTCTCGGCCGGCGTCGGGGTGCGCTCGGTCCCGTCGGGCTGCGAGGTGGCCGTCGAGCCATCGGTGGGCGTCCCGGCCGCCGTGTCCGTCGCCTCCCCGGAGGCCGTCCCGGTCGGCGTCCCGGGGCTGGCCGCGCCCGGGTCGGCGACGCTCCCGACCCCCAGAACCGCGGCCGCACCCGCTGCGAACAGCAGCGTCCCGACCAGCAGGAGCAGCCACTGGTTGAGGCCGCCGGCCGCCTCCGGTAGCTCCTCGGCCGCGGTGTCGTCAGTCGCGGACTCGTCGACCGCGGGCGGAGCCATCGCCGTCCGGTAGGATTCCTGTCCGGATAGCAATAGTGTGCCTAACCGGACGTTAGACGACGGCTAATCGACCAGCCCGGAGCCACCGCCCGTATTTCCGAGCTGCTCTGGACATACGATAGTTAGTTGCCGGACAAATCACCAATCCACGACTCGTTTGGGATATCTCCAGTGTTCGACGGCTCAGCCCTGCGGCCACTCGTCGGCGGCCAGCGGTTCGCCGTCGAGGAAGGCGGCGATGCCATCGCGGGCGTCGTCGGTGGCACAGAGGTCGGCGAACTGCTCGTTGGAGCGGTCCAGCGCCGCGCCGTACTCCATCCCCGCGAGTTCGGACACCGCGCGTTTCCCCCGCCGGATGGCCTCGGGGCTCTTCGCCGCCATCGTCTCCGCGAGGTCCATCGCGACCGCGACGTGCTCGCCCTGCGGCGCGACGTGGTTGAGCAGGCCCCACGCCCGGGCCGTCTCGGCGTCGACGAGGTCGCCGGTCAGGAGGAGTTCGTTCGCGCGCTTGCGCGGGAGCGCGGCCAGCAGCGGGACGGCAGGGCCCATGCAGAACAGGCCGACCTTCGGCGCCGTCGCCCCGAGCATCGTCCCCTCGGCGGCCACCGCGAGGTCGCAGGCCGCCACCAGCCCGATGCCGTTGGCGGCAGCGTGGCCGTGGGCCGCCGCGACGACGGGCGTCCGCATCTCCGCGACGGTGTGGAACGGCTCCTCCATCCGGGCGACCCAGCTCTCGTGCTCGGCCTCGCTGGCATCGGGGTCGTACTCCGAGAGGTCGATGCCCGCCGAGAACGCGTCCCCGGCTCCGTCGACGACGACCGCCCGCACGTCGTCCGCCTCGTCCAGTTCGCGGAGTGCGTCGTCCAGGTCCTCCGCGAGCCCCGTGCTGAACGTGTTCATCGCCTCCGGCCGGTCCAGCGTGATACGGCCGACGTACTCCTCGCGCCCGACGCTGACGGTCTCGTAGCTCCCCAGTGTGCCAGTTCCCATATCTGGTCCTACCGTGTGAGTCGGTATTAAAGACGGATGCTAGTGGGCGCAGCAGCCGGGAGACGGAGGTCCTCCGAGCGGCAACCGGGAGACGGAGGTCCTCCGGGCGGCAACCGGGAGACGGAGGTCCTCCGGGCGGCAACCGGGAGGTGCACGCGCGAGCGGGGCTCTCCCGGACGACTCCGCTCCGGGCGGTGGAGCCACGAGACGGTCCGGACCGCGGAAGGGCGCCCAGTCGCCGGCTCCTAGTCGTCGGCCCCGGCCTCGCTGCCGGTCGCCGCCTCCGCCGCGGGCCCGGACATCTCGATGCCGCCCGAGAGGTCCCGCTGCGGGTAGGGGATGTTGATGTCGTTCTCGTCGAAGCGCTGCTTGACGTCGGTGACGTACTCGCCGCGGATGCGGACGAAGTCCGCTCGCGAGGGGTTGGCGATCCAGAAGCGCGACTGGAGGCCGACGTACGAGTCCGCGAGCTCGGTCAGGCGGACCGAGGGCTCCGGGTCGGCGAGGATGTCGTCGTTGTTCTCGGCCTCCTCCACGATGATGTCGGTGGCCTGCTGGATGTCGTCCTCGTAGCCGATGCCGAAGACGAACTTCATGCGGAGTTTGTCCTTCGCGACGGGGTTCTTGATGACGCCGTCCGTGAGCTGGAAGTTGGGGAC
Organism: Halobacteriales archaeon QS_4_70_19; assembly: GCA_003020985.1. GTDB lineage: Archaea > Halobacteriota > Halobacteria > Halobacteriales > Haloarculaceae > Haloglomus. The sequence goes on from PXRM01000008.1 coordinate 69,856, forward strand.
GGTCAGGAGCTCGTTGTCGAAGGTCCGAACGCGCGTGACCCGCAGCGAGATGTCCTCGACGATGCCGGAGTTGTCGTTCCACTCGATCCAGTCGCCGATGCGGAACGGCTTGTCGGTGTAGATGAAGATGCCCGCGACGAAGTTCTTGAGCACGTCCTGCATCGCGAAGCCGATGGCCAGCGTGGCGGCCGCGGCGATGGTGGCCAGCGACTGGAGGAAGTTGCCGAAGCCGGCGAAGCCGAACGCCGCCGTGATGGCGACGAAGACGATGACGATGCCGACGACGCGCCTGAGCGGCCGCTTCGCGTGCTTGTCGAGGTCGCGGCGGTCGAGGATGCGGCTGAAGAGCGGCGTGACGAGGACGCGACCGAGCAGGTAGACGCCGACGAAGACGAGCAGGAAGACGATCGCCTGCGCCGTCGGGTCGGCCAGGGTCGGCGGCACGCCGAGGCCCTGGAGGAAGCTGGAGACGAACCCCGTGCCGTCAACCCCGAGGTTCTCGCCGGTCGGTGTGCCGGTCTGTGCGATCGTCCTCCCGAGGCTCATCGCCTGAACACCCCGGTGTGGCCCCGTGTCCGGAACAGCGCCGCGTTCGCGCGGTCGGCGAGTTCCTCGGCCAGTTCCCCCGTCGTCGTCCCCCCGCGGGCCGACCGGAGGAACTTCACCTTCACCAGTTCGCGGTCCGCGAGCTGGTCGCGTAGCTCCTCGACGACCGGGTCCAGTCCGGCCTTGCCCACCCAGACCGTCACGTCGAGGTCGTGGGCGCGCCGTTCCAGGTCGCTGGTCATGTGAACCGGGGTTCGTGGCCGTCCGGTTTAAAAGCTACACACCCGGGTCGGCCGTCCGCCCGGGCGGACGGGAGGAACGGGCGGACCTCCTCTCAGTCGTACGGATAGCGCGCGTGCTCGCCGCAGTCGCAGGTCACGACGACGTGGCCGTCCCGGGTCCGGACGCGGGCGTTCCGGCCGGGCAGGAGGTAGGCGTCGCAGCGGTCGCAGGTGAACCGGCGGAACCGGCGAGGGAGGGTGAGGCGGTGGCGCTCGGCGACCCGGCGTGCGAGGCGGACGTACCGCGATGGTCGCGTCGTTCGTGCCCACGGTCGCCCTCCGGCGGCATCCGGGTTGTGCGTTGCGGGTCGGCACTCGCGGTGGCCGTGCCCCGCCGGCGGTTCCGGATGCCGAGTGGCGGACACGTCCACCCACACTTATTCCGCCCGCCGCGGGAGAGGGGGCATGGTCGGGCTGTACTACGAGGAGTTCGAGGTCGGCGAGACCATCGAACACGGGAAGCGCCGCACGATCAGCGAGGCCGACAACCAGCAGTTCTGCGACATGACGATGAACCAGCAGCCGCTGCACCTCGACGCCGAGTTCGCCGCCGACGCGGCGTTCGGGGAGCGGGTCGTCAACGGGCTCTACACGATGGCGCTCGCGGTCGGGCTCACCATCCCGGACACGACCGACGGCACCATCGTCGCGAACCTCTCCTACGACGAGGTCAAGCACCCCGACCCGACGTTCCACGGGGACACCATCCGCGCGCAGTCGACGGTGACCGACAAGCGCGAGACCAGCGACGGCGAGCGCGGCGTCGTGACGATGCACGTCGAGGCCTTCGCGGTCAACCGCGAGGACGAGGACGGCGACGAGGTGCTCGTCTGCGAGTTCGACCGGACGGCCCTCTCGCTCAAGCGTGAGCACGCCGGGGACGACTGATTCGGAACACGCCGGGGGCCGTCCGGGACGGCCCGGGCGGGAGCGGACGGTACGCTTTCCCCGACACGACACGTAGGTCGGACGATGTCCGTCGTCGACGCCCTGGCTGCCCGCGGCCGCGCGCTGACCGCCCCGGTGGTCGCCCGCGCCCCCGCCCCGGCGACCATCGCCCGCCTCGGCCTCGGGCTGATGATCCTGTCCGCGGGCGTCCACAAGCTCCTCGCTCCGGAGGCGTGGGCGCTGTACGTCGTCGACTGGCTCGAACCGGTCATCGTCCTCTCCCCAGTCCACTTCATGCTCCTGAACGGCTGGCTCGAACTCGCGTTCGGCCTCGCTCTCGTCGTCGACCGCTACACCGCGTTCGCGGCCGCGGTCGCCGCGGTCTCCCTGACGGCCACGGTGGGTTACCTCGCCATCGTCTGGGCCACGACCGGCCTGTTCGGCGACGTGCTGGCACGGGACGTAGGGCTCGCTGGACTAGCGTGGGCGGTGCTCGTGGAGTCACTGCGGGCGGAGACGGGGTAACGTGGAACACTCATATCTCGTTATACCCCCACATATCCCGATAACATCGGGCAGCATGAACAGATATCCGATATTATCGAACATCCCGCACCACAACCAGCAGAAGTGTGTGATATCAAGTCAGAATCACTGGTGCATACGCGCGAGCGGAGCGAGCGCGTTTCACCGCTCCGAGCGGCCGAAGGGAGCGAGGAGCGGCCTTTTCTGTTGTAGATTTCTTCGGTGAGCAGTTCGGCGGCGGGGCCGCCGAAGCCGAACCGAAAAAAGGTGCGTCAGTATGACCGGGGCAGCCCCAGTTCGTGCTCGCCCAGGTAGTTGAGGATCATCTCGTTGGAGACGGGCGCGGTCTTCGTCAGGCGAAGGTTCCGCCAGAGGTCGAACACCTGGTACTCGGGGGTGAACCCGTTGCCGCCGTGGGTCTGGATGGCGCGGTCGGCGGCCTCCAACCCGAACTCGCTGGTGAGGAGGCTGGCGGCGTTGGCCTCGGCGCCGCAGTCCTCGCCCTCGTCCCACTTCTTCGCGGCCTTGTAGGCGACCTCGCGGGCCGCGGTCAGTTTGGCGTACGACTCCGCGATGGGGTGCTGGATGGCCTGGTGCGAGCCGATGGGCGCGCCGAAGACGCTGCGCTCGTTGGCGTACTCGACCGCGAGGTCGATGGCCCGGAAGCCGCCGCCCAGCGCCGAGGCCGCACCCGCGATGCGCTCGGTGTTGAGCGTGTCCCAGAGCAGGTACAGCCCGCCGTTGACCGTCCCGAGGACGTCATCCTCGGTCACGCGGAGGCCGTCGATGTCGACCTGATACTGCTTCTCGAACCAGGGGAGCTGCACCTCGACGTGGGTGAGGTCGATGGCGTCCCGGTCCGCGGGATCCCCGACGAGGAACAGGGTCACGCCGCCGGTCGGGTTCGACGCGTCGTACTCGGCGGTCCGCGAGACGAGCAGCATCGTGTCGGCGTTCTCGACGCCCGAGATCCACATTTTCTGGCCGGTGATCTCCCATTCTCCGTCGCCGACCGACTCGGCCATGGTGTCGATGTTGAGCGTGTTCGTCCCGGCGGCGGCCTCGGTCAGGCCCATACAGAACGTCACGTCGCCGTCCGCGATGCGGGGGAGATACGCCGCCTTCTGCTCCTCGGTGCCGTGGCGCTGGATGCCGATGCCGCCGAAGACCGGCGTGAGAACGAAGACGATGCCGCCCATCGTCCCGGCGCGGGACAGCTCCTCGATGACGATGGTCATCTCCAGCATCCCCAGCCCCTCGCCGCCGTACTCCTCGGGGATGGCGACGCCGAGCCAGCCCGCGTCCGCGAGGGCGTCCCAGTACTCGCGCGGGAACTCGTGGTTCTCCACGCACCCGCGCCAGTACTCGTGCGGGAAGTCGGCCGCCAGGTCCTGTACCGAGTCGCGGATCATGTCGTGCAGGTCCGATTCGCCGGTTGCCATGGGCTGTGTGACCGGGCACCATGACTTAGCGGTTGTCCCGGGCAGGACGAGGCGTTTTATCAGGGACCAATACTCGACCTGAGCAGCAGGCCGACCACGCGGACAGACGTATCCCTGTGAGTCCCCGATCTTCCTCTACCTGATGGCCGACGTTTCTGGGACGGGCGACCGGGAGTCGACGATCAACCCCTACCGGCGGAGCAACGACGCCGGCGCGCAACCGGGGACGGACACCACGTGTGAACTGTGTGGGGACCACTGCCGCTGTTTCCACAGGTACGGACTGACCGCCTGCCGGACCTGTCACCGGGACCTCCTGCCCGGGGCCAGCGTGCTGTAGCCGTCGGCGCGTGGCAGGTGGTTCGAGGGCAGTTCGCCCCCGAACGGCCCCGACTGCCGACCTGTCCGGAGCGGGCGCGCTGACCTACGGTGCCGTCGCTGGCGGGTTGATGGATTGGATGAATGGAGTGGACGTCCGGGGTTGCCTGGGAGTTCCAGCACGGGTGAGGCCTGCTCGCCTTCTCCACCCCGCGACCCCACGGGCGACAGGTGTCCCCGATACCGCTGCTCGCTTCCGCGCCTGGCGGGGTTCTCGGGGTCAACCGGGCCCGTGCCTCCCTGCAGAGGCCGGTGCTCGGACCGCTGCCCTCGTGGGACGAGGCTTCTACGTTGGCTCGCAGGGCCCGCACTGGTTCTCCCGGACGCGCCCGGGGTTCGGCCCCAACATGAAGACCGTTGGAGGCGGTGGAGCAGTGGCCTAACTGCCCGGCCTAGTCCGGTCTGCTGGTACACCGGTCCGCGTTAAGGGCCTTTCGGGAGACGGCCACGGAATCGCGCGCTGGCCGCGCGAAAACCGCCCGACAGCGACCGGTCGTTCGACACGGCGCGCGGTCAGAGCAGCCGCAGCGTCCGGGCGTACCAGACCGCGCTCGCCAGCGGGAGGACGGCGACGGCCGCGAGCACCCACCGTTGCGAGGAGAGCGACGCGGCCGCGCCGCCGAGCACGTCCACGCGGGCGGTGAACGCGAAGAGGACGGCGATGACGAGCACGAACAGGCCGAAGACGAGCGCGGCCCCGGCCACGGTCGCGGGATCGGACCGCTCCTCCCGGCCCGCGGCGAAGACGATGACGCTCACGAACGCCAGCAGCCCCGCGGCCAGCGGCGTCACCGCCCCGGACCCGTAGTAGGTCGAGACCGCCGACGCCGTCTCCAGGAGGTACGGCCACATCACGACCGCGAGCACGAGCAGGCAGCCGGCGATGCCGACCGTCGGCGCCGCCTTCGTCTGGTCCATACCGGCGGTGAGCGCGTCCGGCCCTTAACGGCGGCGTCTCGGGAGCCGGCACCCCCATGTCGGCCGTCGGGGGGAGTGGTGGGAGAGCCACAACGGATAGGAACCCCCGGTCGGAAGTAAGGGCATGGCCCTGGGTGGCGCGACCAAGAAACTCCAGCAGATCGTCGACATGGCCGAGGAGACGTACGAGCGACTGAACGAGCTCCGCGAGCAGGTCCACCAGATGCGCCGAACGGTGATCGACACGAACCGGCGGGTGCGTAACCTGGAGCGAACGGTCGACGACCAGCGCGCGCTCATCGAGGCGCTCGCCCGGGACGCCGACGTGGACGTCGAGCAGGTGCTGGCGGAGGCGGCGATCGAGGAGGCCGAACCCGCGGAGACCGCGCCGCCGGACGCCCGCGCAGAGGGCGAGACCGGGACCGAGACCACGGGTGACGCGGCCGACGAGGACGACGTCGTCGAGGCAGGGGAGGGACACGACTCGTCCTGAGTGGTGTGTCCGAGTCCCGAAGGCGGGCAGCGACCACGGCGCGCGGCGGCGCGGCCGGGCGGCAGGGAGCGGCGAACTCAGCCGAGGAGGCGCTGATGGACGACCTTGATGCAGCGGTCCTGGACGAACTTCCGCCCGGACGCCTCGACGCGCGCGCCGGCGTCGCCGTCCCGGATGTTCAGCTGGAGCCAGACGGCCTCGACGCCGTCGCGATCCAGCACCTCGTCGACGATGCCGGGGACCTCATCGCTCGGACGGAACACGTCGACGACGTCGATCTCCGCGTCGACCTCGGAGAGGGAGTCGTAGGCCGGCAGCCCCTGCACCTCGTCGGCGGTGGGGTTGACCGGAATCACGTCGTACCCGTGGTCGAGGAGGTACCGCGGGACGCCGTGGGCGGCCTTGCCGGGCGTGTTCGACATCCCGACGACGGCGATGGTCTCCAGCTCGAGTATCTCGCGGAGTTCCGCGTCGGTCTGGACCGGCATGGCCGTGGCGACGACCCGGCAGGAGTAAAACCTGACGCGCCCGCGCGCCGAATCCGGGGCCGGGACGCTCGCTCGTTCGGGGCCGTTCCCGGGACCGGTCGACACCCCAGTCTACCTCGCAGTTTTTATCATCCGCCCCGGGCGGAGGTAGTTGTAGATGAGACGGTCGGGTACGGTCGGACTCGCAGTCCTCCTCGTCGTCACCAGTATCGCGTCCGGGCTGGTGGTGGCGGGGGCAGCAGAACCCGCCCGGGAACTCGTCCGCGCGGTGGTCGTTCGTCCACAAGACCACCCTCAAGAACGAGTCGGAACGGCAGGACTTCCAGGAGTACGCGGATCGGTTCAACTCCCAGGAGACGGACCTCTACACGAACTTCAAGGACCGTGCGCGCAGCGTCACCGACGAGGGGACCCAGGCTACGGGGCGCGAGATGAACGCGACGGGCTTCTCGAAGGAGGCCCGCATCGCCTCGCTGACGGAGAACCAGGGTGTCGTCCGGATGAGTTTCGTCTGGACGAACTTCGCCGTCCAGGACGGCACCGCGGTCGTGATGGGCGACGTGTTCCAGGGCGGGTTCTACATCGGTCCGGACCAGCGGCTGGTGGTCCAGCGCGGCCCGAACCTCCGGTTCCAGGATGTCGGCTCCGACCCCGTCCGCGACGGGGACTCGCTGGCGGCCAGCGACACGCTGACCTGGCTGGGCGAGCGCGAGTTCATCGACGGGCACCCGCGGGTTGTCCTCGTCCCGCCCTCCGAGCCCACGCCGACGCCGACGGCCGAGTCGCCGGTGACCAGCGAGCCCGGACCCGGCGACGGGGGGAGTTCGACCGGTTTCCTCCCGCTGCTGGGACTGGGCGTCGTCCTGTTGCTCGGGCTCGGTGCCGCGCTGGCGTACCGGACCGGCGCCCTCCCCGGCGGCGACGGTGATGGCGGGGCAACAGCCAACAGCACCGCGGACGGCGGAGCCGGCGGTGGGGCCGCGGCGGGTGGGGCTACGGCGAGCGGTGGGTCACCCGAGCCGGCAGTCCCGGACGAGGAGCTCCTCGAGGACGACGAGCGGGTGATGCAGCTCCTGGAGGAGAACGGCGGCCGGATGAAGCAGGTCAACATCGTCGACGAGACCGGCTGGTCGAAATCGAAGGTGTCGATGCTCCTCTCCGACATGGAGGACGAAGAGCAGATCTCGAAGCTCCGCGTCGGGCGCGAGAACATCATCTCGAAGAAGGGCATGGAGCCCGACGCTGCCGGCTCGCCGTTCGACGACGAGCACTGACTCCCGGCGGACACCGTCCGGCGACTCCGGGGCACGTCCGTGCGGCTGCCGCGTCAAACTACTTCCCGCACGACGGCGTCGTGCCGATCATGCCAGCCACGATCGAGGTCGACGACGCGCTGGCCGAGCGGCTCCAGAGCCGCTGTGAGGAGGGCGAGCGCGTCGAGGAGCTCATCGAGGAACTGGTCCCGGTGTATGAGACGGAGGGGGCCTTCCTCCGCGAGGGCTGCTCCGAGTAGCGGCGGTCGGCGGGGAGCAGCCCGGAACCGGTGGGAGGGGAGGTGACGCCGGGGTATCACAACTGCCTTGCCCTCCCGTCGAGTGGACCACGACACTCAGGTGGTTCAGGTGACAAAGAAGCGCGAGTACACGGGCGATTACCCCGACAAGACGCTGTATCTCCCCGGCCCGACCGAGGTCCGCGACGACGTCATCGAGGCGATGGCCGAGCCGATGTTCGGTCACCGGATGGACCGGATGACCGACCTCTACACGACCATCGTCGAGGACACGAAGGAGTTCCTCGGCACGGACGACGACGTCATCGTGCTGACGGCCTCGGGGACGGAGTTCTGGGAGGCGACGACGCTCAACCTGGTCGAGGACCGGATGCTGGTCCCGACGTCGGGGAGCTTCAGCGAGCGCCAGGCCGACGTCGCCGAGCGACTGGGCAAGACCGTCGACCGCATCGAGTACGACTGGGGCACCGCCGTCAAGCCCGAGGACGTACGCGAGGCGCTCGAGGCGAGCGACGAGGGCTACGACGCCGTCGGGATGGTGATGAACGAGACCTCGACCGGCGTCCGGAACCCCGTCGAGGAGATCGGCGACGTCGTGCAGGAGTACCCGGACACCTGCTTCGTCGTCGACGCCATCTCCTGTCTCGGGGGCGACTTCGTCGACGTCGAGGCCCACGGCATCGACTGCATCTTCACCTCCACGCAGAAGGCGTTCGCCATGCCGCCCGGCCTCGCGGTCTGCACCGTCAGTGACGCCGCCTACGAGCGCGAACTCGACGAGGACTCCGCCTCGTGGTACGGCGGGTTCCAGCGCTGTCTGGACTACTACGACCGGAAGGGCCAGACCCACTCCACGCCCGCCATCCCGCTGATGCTGGCCTACCGGAAGCAGATGAAGCACATGCTCGACGAGGGTCACGATGCGCGCGATCAGCGCCACCGTGAGATGGCCGCGTACACGCGCGACTGGGCCCGCGAGCACTTCGGCCTCTTCCCCGAGGAGGGGTACGAGTCACGGACGGTCACCTGCGTCGAGAACACCCGGGGCATCGACGTGGCCGCGGCCATCGACGCGGTCAGCGAGGAGTACGACATGGTGTTCTCGAACGGCTACGGCGACATCGGCGAGCAGACGTTCCGCATCGGCCACATGGGCGAGCACGACGTCGAGAGCATCGAGGCGCTGACCGACGCCATCGAGGACGTGGCCGGGCTCTGAACGCTTCGGGAGGTACTCCACAATTATCGCGTTTATATTCCTATTGTGGCGTATAATTCTACGATAGAGGAAACGTATTTCGAACGATCGCAGAGGAAATCAGTTCCTCTGGCTCCACGCAGCCGCCGACTCCACGATGTCGTCGCCGGAGGAGGCGCCGATGCGGGTCGCGCCAGCCTCGACCATCTCCAGGGCCGCCTCGAACGAGCCGATGCCGCCGGAGGCCTTGACCTCGACGTGCGGGCCGGCCGCCTCGCGCATCGCTCGGACCTCCGCGACGTCGCAGCCGCCCTCGTAGCCGACGGCCGTCTTCACGAAGTCGGCGCCGCCCTCGTCGGCGAGTTCGGCGGCGTGGCGGATCTCGGCGTCGGAGAGGGTCGGCGACTCGACGATGCACTTGAGCGTCTGCTCCCCGACAGCCTGCTTCACCGTCCGGATGTCGTTGACGACGTACTCGTCGTCGCCGTTGGCGAACGCGGTCCGGTTCATCACCACGTCCAGTTCGTCGGCGTGAGCGAGCAGTTCCTCGACCTCCGCGCGCTTCGCCCGGGAGTTCTGCACCCCGTACGGGAAGCCGACGACCACCACGACGTCGGCCTCGTCGCCGAGCGCGTCGGCGGCGAGTTCGGCGTGGTACGGGACGACGCAGGCCGCGTTGAGGTCGTACGTCAGCACCTCGTCGCAGAGCTGTCGGATCTCCGCCGCGGTCGAGTCCGGCTCGACGTTCGTGTGGTCGATGAGTTCCGCTACCCGTTCCGGCGTCTCCCGGAGCGTCGCTGCGTCCATACCGGGGGGACCGTGTCGAGCGGCTTCGGTGTTTCGGAGGGGCCGGCAGCCGTCCGAGCGTCACTCCGCGCCGGCTACGTCCCCGTCGGCGCCGGTGTCGCGCACCGCCGCTCGCTGTTCCGGGACGAGGTCGAACGCCGGCTCGATGTCGCCCAGCACCAGGAGCGCGTAGTAGCGGAGGTAGGTCACGACCGGGACCTGCGCCAGCGCGACGACGGTCAGGACCGCCAGTCCGTAGAGCAGCCCGACGACGACGAACAGGGCGATCCCGACGGGCTCGGCGACCAGGAAGGCGCCGAACGCCAGGGCGAACAGCGGGCCGAACGGGAGCAGCAGGACCAGCGCACCGGCGACCGCGACGAGTCCCACGAGGACGCCGCCGGTGGCCGACAGGAGGAGCCCGATGACGGCGTACGCGAGGTACTGCTTCCACGCCGCCGTGATCGTGGGCCAGAGTCGCCGCCAGCCCGCGAGGACGCCGCAGTCCTCCAGTAGCACGACCGGCGTGACGAAGACGGTCGTGAAGCCGTTGACGAGGCCGGCGACGAACGCGAGCAGGACGAACGCCGGAACGAGGAGGACGAGCAGGGCGAGCGAGACACCCAGAGTCGGACCGATGTCCAGCGCGGAGAGGACGACCGGCCCGACGAGGAGTACGAAGGCACCGAGGACGAGCAGTCCGAGCACCAGCCGGAAGGCGAACAATCGTGCCCCCTTCCCCTGCCACCGGCTCCAGTACCGGCGGATGGCGACCGTCTCCGACCGCAGTGATTCGAAGAGGACGAACTCCATGACCGACGAGACGAGGAGGAAGACGAGTCCCAGCACCACCGCGATGGCCACGACCGCGCCCACCAGGAGCCACACGTCCCCGCCGGGCATGATGGTCGGGAATCCGTCCGCCGGGACGCGGTCGACCGGCGGTCCACCGCCGCCACCACCACCGCCGACGGAGCCCTAGAACCCGGGGAAGCCGGTCCCGGAGATACCGACGAAGAACGCCACGAAGGCGAGTTTCAACCATCCGCGCAATTCGATGGGCGTGAGGAACGACTTCGTCACCGCAATCGCGTCGTCGAGGTCGTCGAACGCGTGGAGGGCCATCAGGTCGCGGTAGCCCACCGACCGTCTTAATACCGGGCGCCGATTCCCGCGTTCACAACACCGAAACCGGCTTCCTGCCCCCGCTGTCGCAGTCGGACGGCTGTGTGCCATCCACCGCAGTCAGGCGACGGCGTGGACGCCACGGGACCCCCATGTGGATTCGATACACGGCGTCGGGGAAGCGCAACGGTTAACAAGGGCAGTCGGCAACGGTTCGATGCGCTCTGGTAGTGTAGTCCGGCCAATCATATTGCCCTCTCGAGGCAATGACCGGGGTTCAAATCCCCGCCGGAGCATCCCTTCCTCCCGTCCGGTTATTCCGCCTGTGGCAGAGCGGTGATACGTCGTGCCACCAGACGGTAACCACATTCGCAATACCGACTGAAAACGCCGTAAGCGGGCGCTTCATCCCGTCTTCCCGGGTATTTCATCCGAGCAGAGGGCACCCACACCAGGACAGCCGAACGGGGGGCACCGACGAGCGGTACCGAGGACCGCCGTCCACCGCTGGACCGACTGGGGAGCGATTCGACGAGCGCCGGTCGGTGTTCCCCCCCGGCAGTTCACAGTCAGCGGCCGGGCCGCCGTGGCGTCAGCCCAGGTCCGCCCGCTCGAACCGCCAGTAGCCCAGCAGAACGGGGCACACTCCCCACGCGACCAGGACGACGACCGAGAACCAGTCCTGGAGGTAGAACGGGACCTCACCCACGAGCCGAGTGGCCAGGTCGGGCTGTCCGGGCGATGCGTACGCGGGGAGGTCCTCGACGGGGAATCGCGGCACGGCGCTGACCTCCTGACCCAGTGCTGCACTGGTGAGCGCGCGGAACGCCTCCAGCGGGTTGAGCCGCTTCAGGAGGAAGTACCACCGGTCGGCGTGGAGCCCCGGGAGTGAGCCGGTGATCGCGTGGTAGAGGCCGGCGGCCACGGGCTTCCAGAAGAACACCATGCCCACGAACGAGCCGATGGTCAGCGTCATCGCTCGTCCCCGAGACGAGGCCGCCGCCGACCCCCCGATCGCGATGCCGGTGAAGGTCACACCGAGCAACACCCCGGCACCCACGAACCCGGCGAAGGCCGCCGGGTCGGGCAGCCCGTACAGGACCACGACGAGGACGCTGGCGACGGCGTACCCGATGGTGAGTGCCGTGACGGTGACCAGCAGTCGGCCGCCGAGTTTCCCGGCCACCACGTCGCGCCGGGAGAACGGGTAGCTCAACAGCATCCGGAGGCTGCCCGAGCGGCGTTCCCCGACGATCGCCATGTAGGCGGCGACCAGTGCGATCCCCGGAACGAACAGCTGCGCCAGCATCGCGACCCCCGACAGTGCCTTCGTGGGCGTGACGGCCACGGCGTCGGGGAAGAGCTGTTCGGCGACGGGGAGCGACATCGCCAGGAAGGCGACGAAGACGGCGATGAACCCCCAGAGCATTCGCGAGCGGGCGGCGTCCTCGAAGTCCTTGCGGGCGATGTCCACCCAGGAGACCGTCATGGGACCACCCCGGACGCGGCGGCGGACTCGTCCTCACCGCCGGGGGTCTCGCCCGTCGTGTAGGCCGTGAACACGTCCTCGAGGGAGGCCTCCTCGGAGTCGACATCGAGAATCTCGACGCCGGCGGTCGTGAGCCGCGTGACGACCGCCGCCTTCTGTCGCGGGTCGGTTGTCGTCACCTGGAGCAGGTCCCCCGAGCGCGAGACCGACTCGACGCCCTCGAGACCAGCAACGTCGACGGGGACCTCGCCCCGGACGCGCAGGCGGAGTTCGGAGCCGGCGCCGACGGTCTCCCGCAGTCGCTCGACCTCGTCGACCGCCACGAGGCGCCCGCCGTAGAGGATGCCGATGCGGTCGCAGACCGTTTCGACCTCCCCCAGGACGTGGCTGGAGAAGAACACCGTCGTCCCCTGCGCAGCCTCCTCGCGGACGAGGGTCCGCATCTGCTGGATACCGTGGGGGTCTAGGCCCGACGAGGGCTCGTCGAGGAGCAGCAGCTCGGGGTCACCGACGACCGCCATCCCCAGGGCCAGGCGCTGTTGCATCCCCTTCGAGTAGTCGGCGACCGGGCGGGCGGCGTCGGCGGGCGTGAGACCGACCCGGTCCAGAACGGCATCGGGATCGTCGCCGGCGTCCATCCAGTCGATGGCGAACTCGAGGTGACGACGCCCGGAGAGGCGGCCGTAGAGATCGAGTCCCTCCGGGAGGACGCCGACGTGTCGACGGAGCGCCCCGGACTCCGCGTGCGTGTCACGGCCCAGGATCGTCGCTGACCCCTCGGTGGGCCGCACGTAGTCCAGCAGCATATCGATCGTGGTCGACTTGCCGGCACCGTTCGGGCCGAGGAAGCCGAACACCTCCCCGGCTTCGACTTGCAGGTCGAGGCCATCGACGGCAATCACCTGCTGGTCACCGGCCGCGTACCGTTTCGTGAGATTCCTGGTTTCGAGCACCGTCATCGGATTATCGCTCGACACGAGGGACCGATCCGGGAGGACAGTTGCTCCGAGCCTGTTGGGAGGGTTTAAGCCTGGTCCTGCCGGAGGGGAGGGTTGCCACGCGAACCGAAGGCAGACTTCGTTCTCGGAGCCTGAACGCTCCGCCTCGTGCTACGGGGTCGGCGGACCTCCCCTCAGCCCGTCGCGTATTCGGTCTCCAGCCACTCCTCCCAGGTCGTCGATCCGACATCGTGCTCGGGGCAGGTGGCGGCCCCCTCCCGGAACCGGGCGAACGTCGCGGTCGGGATCGGCACACGGACGATCGGCCGCCAGCGCCCCCGGGCCTCGCGATAGGCCGTCGCCAGTTCACCCACGGTCCTGACCTCGGGACCACCGACGGGGGCCGCCCGCCCGCCTGCCTCCGTGGTGGCGAGGTCGACCAGCCGGTCGGCGACCGGACCGGTGTCGACCGGCTGGATCCGCAGCCTCGTCGGCAACGGCCAGACGGGCAGCCGTGCGACCATCTCGAGCAACTCGTCGACGAACGGGTAGAACTGGGTCGCTCGGAGGATCGTTGAGGGGACCTCGCTGGCCTCGATGGCCCGCTCGGCATCCAGTTTGGCCTCGTAGTACGAGTACGGGATGTCGTCGATTCCGACGATGGAGACGTAGACGAAGTTCTCGACGTCGGCCTCGGCGGCCGCCTCGAGCAGTCGTCTCGTCCCCTCGACATCCACCGCTTCGGTGTCACCGAGGGGAGCAGTTGCCGTGTGGACGATGACGTCGACATCGTCGACAGCGGCCCGGATGCCGGTCTCCGACTCCAGCTCCATCCGCACCCACTCGACATCGTCGCCGGTCCGTGCAGCGCGGCTCGTGGCGCGGACCGTGTGACCGTCGGCCAGCAACCGTGGCAACAACGCCTGCCCGAGGGTTCCGGTCCCTCCCGTCACCAGCGTCCGGCTCGGTTGGCTCATGGAGCGGTGGCTCCTACCGGGCTGTAAAAAAGGTATCTCCGGGTGAGGGGAGTGGCGAGAGGCCCGAAGAGGGGTCCTTACCGGGTCGTATCCGATAGCTCGTATCGAGCGACCCGATCGAAACGGAGAGGTACGCGAACAGTTCACCTGGGTCAGGCGTCCCGGGGAGCGACGGGAGAGCGGACGACGGCTGCAGTATCGGGACGCGAACGAGAGGCACGGGGGGACCGGGCCGGGCGCGCATACGCAGGTGGCAGGCCCATCCCCGGCTCGCTCCACCTGTCGGTATGACGAGTACACTCGACCGTGTCCGGACGGAGATCGAGACGGCCAGGAAGACCGCGGCCAGGGACAGCCGGACACGGCTCAACTCGGTCGACGGGGGGCTGACGGAGATTCTCGGCGGCGAGAAGACGCGCGACTCCCGTCCATACGCCGACCGACTCAGCCGAACTGGGAGCCACACTCGACGGCCTCGAGAAGGAGGCGAAGGGGGAAACACGGACTCACATCGTGGAGGCGCGCGGAGCACTGCGGGAGTACATCAAGGAGCGGGAGCCGGATTGATTTCCTCCGCGTTCACGCGGAGGAATCCCGAGCGGTGGGAGTTTCAGGGTTGCAGCCCAACCACCCGACTGCCACACCTTTCGGACACGGGTAGTCCCACAGCGTCGGTGGACTGCTGGCGTTGACGAGAGCGAAGCTCTCGTTCGCACATCAGAAATCAAATATCTCTGAGGACGGTGTCAAACCGCCGGTACCCCTATCCTCGACCGTCTATGGCGTCCCGGCGTTGTTTTTGCCACGGGGACGCCGGCAGGCGTCGGCGGACTCGGGGGTGTTTTCCGGGTCGCTTTCAGCAGTCGGCACGTGCCCACACCCGTCGAGTCGAAGTGACGATAAAAGGCGCTTAGTCCTCGTCGGCGTCGTCGTCCGCCTCGTAGTCGGCACGGTAGTCTTCGGGCTCCCCGCCGAGATCAGCCGCCAGGTCCTCGCGAACCTCTTCCCGAAGCTCCTGGATTTCCTTGGCGGCCTGTTCGAGCTGCTCCTCGATCATGGGTCGCTGTTGATTCCGTGCCATCGCTCGTACCTGTTGACGTACCGTTGGAGATTCTTTGCTAAATGGTCTTCGGCGGTGTCGAACGCGGTATTCGCGGGTTGCGGCCCCGTCACCTGCTCGGCGGCGGCCTTCTCACCGTCTCGGTAGACATCGACATGGATGCCCTCCTCGGTCACGTCGTGGGTTACCTCGGCACTCCCCTCGCTGTCGTGGTCGCATCGGACGACCGGCTCCCATGCGCCGGCACGGCGGTACTCGAGCTGGACGAAGAAGCGCGTCACCTGTCCGCGGTCGGTGTCGTACCCCTCCCGGATCCGGAGCGGGCCGGGCAGCAGCTTCGTGTAGTGTCGGTCGTAGTCGCGAGGCGTGTCGTCGGCCACACTGTGCTCTCGTCCGCACATCACTCAGATAGGTAATGGTGGTGGCGGTCCGGCACTGCTCGCTCCGGCGCGAGCGCGCTGGGGTCGACCGGCGAGTTGTTCCCGGCAGGAATCACTCCCCCGGCGGACACCGGTAGCCCTCCCGACGGTCGCTCCGTCCGACCCGCACCGTTAGGACCCTCGCCCGACACGTCCCGACGATGCCCGACACGGAGCGTCACACCATCGAGGTCGCGGACGGGGAGTCCCTCGTCGCGGTCCACCACCAGGCACCGTCGCCGGACGCCGACTGGGTCGTCTGCTGTCACGGGTTCGCAAGCGACAGGCGGGGCAGTTACGAGGGACGCTGCGAGCGTGCGGTCGCGGAGGGGTACCACGGCGTCCGGTTCGACTTCCGCGGCTGCGGGGAGAGCGACGGCGCGTTCGCGGCCACGACGCTCTCGGCCCGCATCGCGGACCTCCGGGCCGTGCTCGGGTACTTCGATCCCGGCCCCGACTCGGTAGTCCTGTTCGGCTCCAGTTTCGGCGGCAAGACGGCCTTCCACGCCGCCGTGGGCGACGGGCCGGGTGGCGGCGGAGCGTCCAGGGATGGCGGCGATGCGACCGACGAGCGCGTGCGGGCCGTCGCCACCCGCGCACCCGTCACGTACGGTCGTGCCTTCGCACCGCTCCGCGAGGCCGTCCGCGCACGGGGGCAGGTCGAGTACGCACCGGGCTTCCCGGTCGACGAGCGACTCGTGGACGACCTCGAGACGTACGACTTCGGGGACGTGGCTGCCACGCTCGACGTGCCCGTCGCCGTCTTCCACGGGCGCGAGGACGATTCGGTCCCCCTACAGGACAGTCTCGACGCCGTCGGCGCGCTGGAGACCGACGCGACGCTGTGGGCCGTCGCCGACGAGGGGCACCGCTTCAGCCACGACGCCGAGGACCGGCTACGCGACGCGCTGTTCGACTGGCTGGCCGGACCGGGGGAGCCTCAGACGACTGTTTGACCATCCACAAGGCCCTTTCTACCGGAACGGGAGGTCCGAGTATGGTCTCCCGCAGACGACTCCTCCAGATGGGTGCCGGTGCGCTGGCCGCGGCAGCCGGCTGTGTCGGCTCACCCGACGACACGACGACGGACCCCGGACCCGGCAACGGCACCTCCCCCACCGACCCCGGTGACGGCTCGACGACCACGCCCGGCGACCTGCCCACTTGGGAGCCCTCGTGGACGCGCTCGTTCGGCGGGGCGAACGTCCTGGGCATCGACACCGCCGACGGCCGGCTCTACCTGACACTGAGCGAGGACGGTGGCCCCTCGTCGGTTGCGGCGTTCGATCCGGACGAGCAGTCGGTCCTGTGGCGAACCGAGTCCGAGGGCGAGGCGGTGGGCGGGTCCCACGCCGACTTCCAGCACATCGCCCGTGGACAGTGGGGGTCGACGGTCACCGGGAGCACGGTCTACACCGTGGCCGGGCCCGCCGAGCAGCGCGAGTGGAGCGCGGTCCACGCGCTCGACCGGGCGTCGGGCGAACGCCGCTGGTCGCACCAGCGCGAGCGCGAACTCCGCGTCGCCGGCCTCGCGGACGACCTCGTCGTCGCGGCGGGACTGGAGTTCTTCCCCGGCCCCGAGCAGACGCCGGTGAGTCACCAGACGCCCGAGGAGCCGCTGGTCACCGTCGTGTACGGGCTCGACCCCGAGGACGGCACGGTCCGCTGGGAGCGCGAGTTCGAGGCCGTCGCCGAGGTGGCCGCCTCCCCCGACGGCATCTTCGTCGGCGCGGGCGACCGGCTCGTCGGACTCGACCACGAGGGAACCACGACTTTCACCCACCAGTACGGGCCCGCGACGCGGGTCGAGGCAGTCCCCGGACGGGTCTACTACCTCACGGGCGACCCGTACGCGGGCGGCGCCCAGACGCTCCACGGCCTCGGCCCCGACGGCGACCGTGACTGGCGACACGAGCTCCCGGTCGACGAACTGCTGCTCGACGGCGACCGACTGTACGCCGGGGGCGACGCCGTCGTCGCGGTCGATCCGGACGGGACGGTCGTCTGGCGCGACGACGACTACGGCGAGTGGCTACTGCTCGATCCGGACGGCGACCGGCTGTACACCCGGAGCGGCAGCCGAGCCGACGCGGCGACGGCCTACGACACCGCCGGCGAGACACGGTGGACGTTCGATCCGCCAGTGAACAACGCCTGGCCCGAGGCCGCCACGGCCGACGCGCTCGCCGTTGGGACCGTCCTAGGGGCCTTCTATGCGGTGAATGCCGACGGCGAGGCCACTGCGGCGGTCGAACAGGAGACCGTCTTCGACGCCCTCGGGCTCGACGGGACGGTCTACGTGGGGAACGGTGACGACGAACTCCTCGCGCTGGAGCCCTGAGACGGGCACGCCGACACCCCGGCCGGTTCAGACCTCGACGAGCACCTTGACCGCCTCGCGCTCGTCCATCGTGCGGTAGCCCTCCGGCACGCCGTCGATCGAGACGGCCTGTGCGCCGCCGTTCGCGCCGTTCCACGACCCACCGTCCACGCAGGAGGTGTGCAGTCCCTTCCGACAGAACTCGCAGCGGCCGCAGGACTGCAGGAACGGCGCGAAGACGCGGTCGCCCGGGCGGACGGAGACGACGTCGTCGCTCACGGCCTCGACGATGCCCATCGGCTCGTGGTCGACGCGACTCCCCTCCTCGCGGTCGCTCCGCCCGCGGTAGGACCAGAGGTCCGAGCCACGGATGGCGGTGTGGGTGACCCGGACGACGGCGTGTTCGGGGCCCTCTACCTCGGGCTTCGGGCGCTCCTCGATCGCGATGTCACCGGGGCCGTTGAAGACGGCAGCCCGCATACCGACCCCTCGGGCGCGGCCGGCACGAAGGCTCGCGTCGGTCCCCTCGAACCGACAAGAAGTCGCCCCGGATACGGGCAGAAGGTTTTATCGCTGGACCGCCGCAGGAGGGGATATGCGATACGGACGCACACGTCGCGGGAGGGCGTGGCCATGAGCTACGCGCGCGGCACCATCGCGGCACTGATCGACGCCGTGGTCCCGGAGACCCCGACGGCCGACGACGAGACGCAGGTCCCCGGGGGACTGGCCATCAACCTGGACGAGACGGTCGAGACGGCGTTCAACGAGCTCCAGGAGTCACCGGAGGGCCCCATCCGGTCGCTGGGGTACGAGACGATGCCGTACGCGCCGCTGCTGGCGATCCTACTCGACCTGGGGGCTCTGGAGCTCATCCTGAAGCGGGAGCGCGAGGAACCCCTGCAGTCACCGACCGAGTCCTTCGCCGGGGGCCCGTTCTCCCGGCTCGGGCCGCAGGACCGGATGCGGGCCGTCCGGCTGCTGGAGGCCGACGGCGTGTTCCCCGCGCTCGACGACCGGACCGGGGACGCCCCCGTCGGCATCGTGGCCTACCTGATGCAGGGCGCGATGTTCATCACGGCGATGGCCGCCTACAGCGACTGGGGCGACGACAGGGAGCACCCGCAGGGGTGGCAGCAGGCCGACTACCCCGGCCCCGCCGACGGTTACGCGGTCCATATGGGCTACGAGGTCGAGGAGTTCGAGGAGAACGACTACGGCGACACCGGCGCGGACGATGAGGGCGCCGCGGTTGCCGCGGACGGAGCGGGGAGTGACACCCCGGATGGGTCGGGCAGTGGCGCCCCGGACGAAGCGGGAACTGACGCACCTGACGAGTCGGCCGACGCCGGCGATGGCGACGGGGAGTGGTTCGAGGACCAGCTCGACGCCGACGAGGGTGCGGCCGACTGGGGTGACGACCGATGACCGCGTCGGACGTGGACACCCGCGAGCCTGACGTGGTGGTCGTCGGCGCGGGCGGCGACGCACCGGCGCTGGCGTGGCGGCTGGGTCAGCAGGGCATCGACATCCTGCTGCTGGAGGCCGGGCCGTTCCACGGGAACGAGCAGTTCCCGGAGCCACACAGCGCCCGGGGGAACACGTCCTCGGCCTCGCCGGACGACCTCTCGGGCGACCTGCTGAACGCGCAGTTCACCGGCCGCGAGGGTGACATGGGGAGCCCCGTGGACGGCAAGCTACGCTGGGGGCCGGCGGACGCCGACCGCGCGCCCTGGGCCCGGACGGTCCCACAGACGGGCGTCATCTCGCAGGTCGCCGGCGTCGGCGGGACGACCCTACACTACTACGGCAACCACCCGCGTGCGTTCGTGCCGTCGGTGAACGACCAGCCCCACTGGCCCATCGACTACGAGGAGCTGGTGCCGTACTACCAGCACCTCGAGACGGTCCACCCGGTGGAGCCGGCGCCGACGACGCCGAAGGCGGAGCTGTTCTTCGAGGGCGCCCGTCGGGCGGGCTACGACCTCACGACGGGGCTGAACGTCGAGGACGAGGGCTACCGACCGTTCCCGAACGCCATCCACCAGCCCGACGGGGCGCTCGCCCGCGACGGCGACTACGACGGCGACTTCCGCGACGTCGAGGGCGACACGCTCGCCTGCCACGAGCACCAGGGCGGGCCCCACCCGCGCGGCGCCGACTTCGAGCGCCGGGCGAAGCGCGGCTCGCTCGTCTCGCTCGTGCCGAAGGCGCTGGACACGGGCCACGTCGAGATACGGCCGAACGCCTTCGCGACGCAGGTGCTCACGCGGTCGAGCCCCGGCCCGCTGGAGGCGTGCGGCGTCGCGTACCGGGACACCTGGACCGGCCGGACGCGACGGGTCTTCGCGGACTGCGTCGTCCTCGCTGCCGGCTGTATCGAGACACCCCGCCTCTGGCTCAACTCCGGGCTCCCCGACGACGGCTGGGTCGGGCGCGGGCTGACGACCCACCACTTCGACTTCGTCTCCGGCACGTTCGACCCGGACACGCTGGAGGAGATCATCGGCCAGCGCGCCGTCGAGCCCCACCAGGGACAGGCGGCGGGCTCCCGGCTCGACGTGCCCGGCGAGGGCGGCATCGCCGTCAACACCTTTGCGCCCGGCATCACCGCCGCGACGATGTTCTCGGAGTCGGTCGAGGGGTTCGCCTTCGAGAACGACACGAGTGGCGAGCCGTGGGACACCGAGGGCCGGGTCGTCGGGCAGCGCCTGAAAGACGAGATGAGCGACTACCGCCGGATGCTGACGCTCATCTGCCACGCGGACGACCGCCCCCGGCAGGAGAACGGCGTCACGCTCGACGAGAGCACCGAGGACGAGCACGGCCCGGTCGCCCGCATCGACTGGTCGCCACACCCCGAGGACGACGAGCGCCGGCGCGACCTCGCCCGTCGCTCGGCGAAACTGCTCGACGAGGCCGGCGCGAACCACATCCACCGTGCCGCCGCCGCACCCATCTTTCTCCACCTCCAGTCCTCGATGGCGCTCGGGAAGGTGCTGGATTCCGGCGGCGAGGCGCTCTCGGTCGACCGCCTGTTCGTCGCCGACCACTCCGCGCTCGCAAACGGCGTCGGCGGCGCCAACCCCACCCATACGGGCCAGGCGCTCGCACTCCGCACCGCGGAGCACCTCGCCGACCGCTACTTCGACGGGGTCGCCGACCCCATCCCCGCGGACCCGACGCCCGCGACGGCCGACGACTGACGGAGGCAGATGTTCCTGGCTTCTGTTCGCCATTATCTATATATTCCTCGCTTGTGAAAGCAATGACTCAGATATGGAACCAGATTCACAGATTCAGTAGAAATACGACGGCTCAGTTACCGCTCCAGAGCAGGGACGTGTCGATCTCAGTCACCCCGCTGAGACCGTGCAAGCCGATGTCGGGAATAGAAGTGTTCAGTCGACCTCCTCCCCGCCGTTCGCGGCGGGGATTCCCCGAAGAACGGACCCCCAGGGCGTGTGAAACCGCACGTCCGGAGGACTACGTCGACCGGGGAACCGGGTCGCCCGTCGCGGTCACGCGAGGTCACGCGTCGTGTCGACCCGGACGGCGTCGTCGAGTTCGAGCGTGATGGGCGCGGTGAGCGCGGTGCCGCCCCGGAGCTTGGTCACCAGCAGCCGATGGTCGATGGCCGCCTCCGAGGCGTGGCGCTCCAGTTCCAGCGTCGCGTCGGCCATCCCGAGCGTGAGGCGGCGCCCCGGCGGCGACGGCTCCGCGGGGAGCCGGTGGCAGTGGAGCACCGCCAGCCCGTCGATGGAGCGGACGTGTGCCGAGAGGTCACGGAGGAACGAGCAGTAGGCGTCCCGGTCGGCCCGTTCGAGCACGCCGACGGTGTCGATGACGATGTTCGCGCTGGCGTGGGCGCGGCCGGCGATGCGGGCGAGTTCGTCGAAGTCGACGTCCCGGTCGGCCTCGGTCACGACCGGCGTGCCGGTGTCGTTCGGGTAGGCCTCGAACGCCGCCTTGACGGCGGCCTTCGAGCGCGTGGTAGTCACGTAGAGCGTCTCGCGGGCGCCGGCGAGTTCGTACAGCAGCATCTCGCTGCTCGTCACCGGGGGCGCGCACAGCGCGACGACCGAGCCGGCCGGGAGCCCGCCGCCGAGTTCGTCGTCGACGGGCTCCACGCCGGTCGAGAGTCGGCGCGTCATGCTCGCGTCCCGTCGCTTCCTCCGTCCGGCCTCGCTCGTCGTCGGTTCCCGGTGTTGCCGTCCCGATACATACGCCGTCGGATGCCTCCCATCCCCTTAATTCGTGGAGGCTCACGTCCCGTCGTCGCGCAGGGCCTTGCGCCGAATCTTCCCGGTCGAGGTCGTCGGGAGTTCGGCCACGAACCGGATCTCCCGCGGGTACTCGTACTCGGCCAGCCGCTCGCGACACGACGCCCGGAGTTCCTCGCGGACGCGGTCGTGGTCGGCGGCGTCGAGTCCGGCTACCGGCTGGACGTACGCCCGGATGACCTCGCCACGCGTCTCGTCCGGGACGCCGACCACGCCGGCCTGCTCGACGGCCGGGTGGTCCAGCAGCACGCGTTCGACCTCCAGCGGCCCGACGCGGTAGCCTGCGGTCAGGATGACGTCGTCCGTCCGCGAGCGGAACCGGACGTAGTCCGCCTCGTCGCGGGTGGCGAGGTCGTCGGTCAGGAACCACGTCTCCGGCTCCCCGTCGACCGTCCCGCTTCCGCTCCCCTCCTCGACTTCCCCGGCCGTGAGACTCACGGTCTTGTCGGCGGTCGCCTCCGGCCGGTTCCAGTACTCGTCGAAGAAGACGCGCCGGTCGCCCGGCCGCAGCGCAATTTCGCCGACCTCGCCGCGCTCGACCGGCTCGCGGGTCTCGGGGTCAAGTAGCGCGAGCTCGTAGCCCGGGAACGGCTTGCCCATGCTCCCCGGCTCGGCGTCGAACCAGCGCCGGTTGTTGCCGACGACGAGGTTCAACTCGGTCTGACCGTAGAACTCGTTGACCGACACCGCCGGCAGCTCGGCGTCGGCCCACGCCAGGATCTCGGGGGTGAGCGGCTCGCCCGCCGAGCCGATGGCCGACAGCGAGAGGTCCCACCGCTCGGCCGGGTCGTCGACGGTCATCAGCATCCGAATGGCGGTCGGCGGCAGAAACGCGTGCGTCACGTCGAACCGCTCCATGAGGCCGAACGCCCACGCCGGGTCGAACGACGCCCGGGGCGCGCCGACGATCCGGTGACCGTGGTGCCAGGCGCCCACGAGCGTGCCCCCGAGCGCGGCCCCCCACGCCCAGTCCGCCGGCGTCCAGACGGTCACGTCCTCGGCCGGCACCTCGTCCCTGACGCGGTACCCCTCGAAGAACTCCTGGGCGGCGGCCGCGCGCCCGAGCCACAGCGCGTGCGAATGCAGCACCCCCTTCGGCGGGCCCGTCGAACCACTGGTGTACATGATCGCCGTCCGGGTGGCCGGGGTGGCGTCGTGGGCTTCGAACGACGCCCCGTGCTCGGCGATGTCGTCGAACGGCTCGTGGGTCGCGTCGAGCGCGTCGGCCGTGGCCGCGGCCGCGTCGGGGTCGGCGTCGACGGTGAACAGCGACGCCAGCGCGGGCAGGTCGGCTTCCCGGAGGGCCTCTAGCACCGAGCCGGCCGCGACGACCGCAACGGCGTCGGCGTCGCCGAGCCGGTGTTCGAGCGCGTCCCGGCCGAACAGTGTCGTCAGCGGGACGGAGACGGCACCGGCCTTCCAGCACGCGAGATGCGCGAGCGGCGTCGCCGCGACCTGCGGGAGGCAGACGCCGACGCGGTCGCCGGACTCGACGCCACGGGCCCGGAGCCCCGCCGCCAGCGCCGTCGAGCGCTCGTCGAGGTCGCCGAAGGAGAACTGCTCCACGGCCCCCTCGTCGGCCGAATCCGACGGCGCCACGAGGAGGCCCGTCGCGTCGGCGTCGTGCTTGCGGACCATGTCGACGCCCGGGTTGTACGACTCGGGGAGGTCCCACTCGAAGTCCGTCCGGGCCCGCTCGTAGTCGTCGTAGGTCGGCATCACCTGCCACATACCCGCTCCCTCGGCGGGCGGGGGCTTGCCGCTTGCGGGCCGCGTCGCCCCGAGGTACCAGCGCCCACCGAGCAGCGCCCGCCGACGCTCTCGGCTACCGCGGCCGGAGTGCGTAGGCGTGACCCGGGGCACCCGACGCCCCCTCCGGCGCGCGCTCCGCGAGATAGATGCCCCGGTCGGTCACGATGGGCGTGCTCGTCACCCAGCCGTCGAACTCCATGCCCCACACCCGCGTCCCGTCCGTCGCGTCGACGGCGTAGCAGGTGCGATCCTTGGAGCCGACGACGACGCGGTCGCCGGTGGTCGTCGGGCAGCCGACGATTCGGCCGCCGGTCGGGAACTGCCACAGCTTTCGCCCGTTCCCGGCGTCCAGCGCGTAGAGGTTGCCGTCGTGGCTCCCGACGTAGCAGACGCCCCGCTCCGGGTCGATGGCGGACCCGCTCATCACCAGCCCGCCGGTCTCGAAGGCCCAGTCCTTGGTCCCGTCGACGAGGTCGACCCGGTAGACGTTCCGGTCCCAGGAGCCGAAGACGGCGCCGCCGTCGTACGTGGCGACGGGCCCCTTGATGGCGTCGCCGGTCTCGAACCGCCACTGGAACTCCAGCTCCGGGTAGCTCCAGGCGTAGCAGTCGCCGTCGTTGGACCCGACGACCAGCCGGCCGTGCTCGCGGTCGATGGCGATGGTCGAGTGGGGGTGGTCGGTCACCCGACGGTCGCTCCACTGTCCCCCGCCGTTCGCGCCGTCGACACCGAAGACGCCACCGCTGGGCGTGTAGTACTCGACAGCGATGTAGACGTCGCCGTCGTGGTAGGCGGGCGAGGAGCCGATGGCGTCGCCCAGTTTCCGCCGCCAGAGCCGCTCGCCCGTCCCGAGGTCGAACGCGTACAGCCCGCCGTCGTAGCCGCCGACGTAGACGCGGCCAGACGCCACCGCGGGCGTCCCGTGAATTCCCCGGGTCGCCGCCTCGATCTCCGAGGTCCACAGGCGCTCCCCGTCCGGGGTGAACGCCCGCACCGCCCCGTCGTCGCCGGGAACGACGAGCCGGTCGCCGGCGTCCTCGTCGCCCGTCGCCCGCTGCACGGCCTCGGCGGGGACGTGGACGAAACTCGCCTTCGCCGCGGTGTGGTCGCCGGTGTTGACGGGGTGCGACCAGGCGACCTCGACGGCGTCCGGGACGCGGACGTCCGGGCAGTAGCCACGGCGACGGAGTCCATCCCTGAACTGGGCGGTCGCCGCCTCGTCGAGACCGGTATCGCCGGCATCGACGAAGGTCGTGCAGCCGGCCAGCCCGGCGGTCGCCGCGGCACCGGCACCGAGCCGGAGGAAGCCGCGGCGGGAGGGTGTCCGTGGGTCAGTCATACGCTGGGAGACTGCGGGGGGCCACTTCTGCCTTCGGCTCCGACAGCTGTCGGGAACCCGGAGGAAGACAACTGGTCGAGGACGGACGGGAGCACGCGCACCGGCCAGGAATCAGGGGCCGCCGCTCACGCGGTGGGGACGTCGAGCCGGAGCCGGAACTGGAGGTGGATCGCCTGTGCCAGGATGTACAGGGCGACGGCGCCGACGAAGGCACTCGTGGCGACTGCGGCCACGCTCACGTCCACGCCACTGGCCGCGTACGGACTCCGGCCCACCAGCCGGATGTACGTCTCGACGGCTTCCATCCCGCCGTGGCCGAGCAGCACGTACCCGAGCGTAAGGAGGATGGCGATGCCGCCCGTCCCGAGCCCGAGGAGCGAGGCGACCTCCTCCAGTGAGAGCAGCGTGTGTGCGCGCTCCTCCGTCATCCGGCCCTCCAGCCGGAGCCGGGCGGCCGCCAGCGTCGCCAGCCCGATACCGCAGACGAAGACCACGGCCCCACCGATGAGCCCGAGGAGGATGACCTTCGGTGAGGCGCTCGTGACCGACTCCGCGGCCAGGGTCTCGCGTACGTCGACCGGGAATGCGGCCATGATGGGCAGCACGGCAGCGAGCGCGAACAGCAGGGCGCTCTGGGCCCGGAGCTTCTGGGGGATGGGTTGTTTGAACAACCCCCCGCGGCTGAGCCGCAGCCGCTCGTACGGGGAGCCGTGCAACAGCGCGTCCATCATGCGGTCGGTGGCTTCGTCGTCGCGCCCGTTCATCTCGCCGTCACCCCTGCGCCTCGGACCATACTTGTCGGGGTTACGTACAGGGAGACATATACTCGTCGGCAGTTGCAGATATCAGTGTCCACGCGGCGTTCCACGGCGGACGGGTGCGAGGGTGACCCACATCGACCGGTCTTCGGCCTGCGTCCGTGCACATCGGCTGTTCCGTGCCTCGAATCGCTCGGCGGAAAACGGTCGCGGCGGGACCGCGAGTGAGGAGCGCAGCGACGAACGAGCGGACGCGGCGGGATTCGAACCCGCGATCGAGGGGTTAGGAACCCCTCGCCCTGTCCACTAGGCCACGCGTCCTGCCGGAGAATCGGGGCGGGAGCGAGAAAAGCGTGCCCGGTTCGCCGGTCAGTTCTGCTCGGTCCCGGTCTCCGTGTCGGCGGTGTCAGCAGTGGTGCCCGACTCGGCCTCCCCGATGACGGCGTCGTCGGTGGAGGTTTCGGCCCCCGGGGTGGGCTCCTGCGAGCCCTGCTCCCCCTCCTTTCCATCGCGCATCTCCTGCAGCTCCTGTTCGACCTCCTCGCGTCCCTTCTGGAACTCCCCCATCGCCTCACCCGTCGACCGGGCCAGCTTCGGCAGCTTCTGCGCGCCGAACAGCAGGACGATGATGAGCAGGATGACGATGAGCTCCGGCCCACCCGGCAGCCCGCCGAACAGCGGTACGAGTGTATCGAGCATCTATAGCCGGTTTTGACCTCATCGAATTATAGGCCTTTCCCTCGGACGCACTCCGTGGTAGTCCGTTCGGGCTGTGCGACGGCCGCCCCGGCCGGCTCCTCGTCCGCCTCCCCCTCGCGGAGCTGCTGCGGCTCCTGTTCGACCGCCTCGCGACCCCTCTCGAACTCCCCTATCGCCTCACCGTCGACCGGGGCGGCTTCGGCAGCTTCTGCGCGCCGAACAGCAGCACGACGACGAGCAGGACGACGATTCTCCCCACCGCTTGCGCGACGGCGGGAGGGCTACCCCGGGGCTTTTCCCCGGCGCCGACCTCGATGTGGCCATGAGCGATACCTCCGAGGAGGCGACCGACCGCGCGACGGCGTCACGCGGCAACGGCGGTCGGGAGTACGATCCGACGGCCGACCACAGCTTCCCCGACGAGCGGGTCAACGAGGTGCTAGCGACCGTCCGGGACGACGACGAGATCACGGCCTATCTCGAGGCCCAGAACGTGAACCCGGTCGCCCGAAAGGGGTACAACGACCACGGGACCAAACACATCCACATCGTCCGCAACCGGGCGCTCTGTCTCTACGACCTGCTGAAGGCCGATGGCGTCGCGCGGAACGGCGCGTCCGACCAGGGCCTCGACGAGGCCGACGAGCCCGTCATCGTCGCGCTCGCGGCGACGCTACACGACATCGGCCACGTCGTCCATCGCGACGACCACCCGTACTACTCCATCCCGCTCGCCGCGGACATCCTCGACCGCCTCCTCCCCGGGTTCGGCTACGACACCGCCGACGTGGTCCGCGTCAAGGGCGAGGTACTCCACGCCATCCTCTGCCACCACACCGAGGAGGACCCGCTCACGACCGAGGCCGGAATCGTCCGGGTCGCGGACGCCCTAGACATGGAGCGGGGACGCTCGCGCATCCCCTACGAGAAGGGCGGGCGCGGCATCAACACTATTTCCAGCCAGGCCATCAGGCGGGTGTCGCTCCACGAGGGCGACGAGCGGCCCGTCCTCGTCGAGATCGAGATGACCGACGCCGCCGGCGTCTACCAGGTCGACGAGCTGCTGAAGTCCAAACTGGCCGGCTCCGGGCTCGAACAGCACGTCCGCATCGTCGCGGTCTACACGGACAGCGAGGGGGAGGGACGACTTCTCGAGAGATACGAACTATGAACGGCGTTCGTTTTTCGTCTGACGTCCCCTTTTTTGATATAGAACGCATATTTCTACGTAACTGCAGATATTTGTCGGATGTTCTCCCGGCAACCGCACGGAGGGGCCCGGGGACGGGAGAGCAGGCTGGAGCGGACGGCCGGCACTACCCGACGGTGTAGCCGGAGCCCCGCAGGTCGGCCTCGCCGCCGTCGTCGACCCGGGCCTCGCAGTCAAACACGGCACGCACCGTGTTGACCGTCTTCTGGTCGTGCATCCCCGGGTCCATCGCGAAGATGCCGAACAGTCCGCCCGACCGGATCCGCGAGGTGAAGACGTGCAGGAACCGGAAGGCCGTCCGCACGTCCGTGTACATCAGCAGGGTCGAGACGGAGACGAGGCCGACCCGGACTCGGTCGCCCCTGCCCGCGTCCTCGAACCGGTCGACCAGCTTCGCGAACTCCAGGCTCATCCCCGTTAGGTCACCCGGCGACCCGAGCCGCCGGACCGGCGCGCCCTGCTCGTCCTCCGGCCCGTCGCGCCCGGTGCAGTCGATGAAGGCGACACGACCGGCGTCGAAGGCGTCGCGGTCCTCGAACGACCGGACCACCTCCGGCGCGCCCCGGTCGGTGGAGATGAGGATGGCCGTCCCGGCGCTGTCGGTGCGCTCCGCGAGAAGGTCGTACACCTGCTCCTGGACGCCGGTCGACGGCCCGGAGACGAGGAGGCTCGTCCCCTCGTTGAACGCCACACCGTCGCTAAGCGCGGACGTCTCGTACCTCATCACCGGTCACCTCCCCCCGCCGTGGACCCACCCGTCTCGTTCTCACCGTCCTCGTCACCGGCGTCGTCCGCCTCGTCCTCGAAGGGGTCCGGCACGTCGCCCTCGGGCATGGTCGGCTCCTCGTCCGCGTTCGTCTCGATGTCGCGCACCATCGCGACGAACTCGCCGCTCTCCATGTCGGGCAGCGCCGCGTCGAGTTCCGCCTCCAGCTCCTCGATGCGCGCTTCCAGCTCCGCGTACTCGTCGGACTCGGCGATCTCCCGGGTCGACTTCGCGGACTGGAGCGCCGACCGCTTCGAGACCAGTGCGTACAGCTCCTGCTCCAGCCCCGCGTAGTCGGACCGGGTGAGCAGCCGCTCGACCGTCTCGAGCAGCGTCTCCTTCTCGACGGGCTTGGTGAGGTAGTCGTCGAAGCCCATCTCGATGATGTCGAAGTCCGGTTCCACGGCCGTCACCATCGCCACCCGGCAGCCCGGCGCTCGGTCCCGTATCTCCGCCAGCACCTCGTCCCCCGACATCCCAGGCATCAGACGGTCGAGTAGCGCCACGTCCACCTCCTCGTCGACCTGTTCCAGCGCTTCGTCGCCGTTCTGGGCCGTCCGGACCTCGTGGTCCGCCTCCAGCCAGCGGGCGTAGATCTCGATGAGCGGCGGCTCGTCCTCCACCACGAGTACCGTCGGTTCCTCTGACCCCATCTATCTCTCTGGCCCTTCCTCGGCACGGGGTATAGTAATTCCGCTGGTAGCAGCGGATGGCTCCTGTGAGATCGAACTGAAATGGGAGGACGCGGTAGTGGCTCAGTTACTCGCCGTCCGAGGAGTAGATGTACTGCGTGAACGTCGACTGGCTCCCGTCACTGTAGTGGACGGTGACCGTCACCGTGACGGATTCACCGCTGCCGCCGACTTCGAGGTTCTGGTTGAAGTCCATAGAGAGAACCCGGGCCGACTTCGCAGGCAGCGCCAGTGGCGATGACAGTGTCTCTTTCTCCTCGTTTTCCGTAGCAGGCGAAGACAGACTACCCGAGGAGCCACCGAGCGCGACCGCAGTAATCTGGTCCGGACCGTCGACGAACTCCGTCGTGGCCCCGCTCAGGCTGATACCCGTGGTGCCGCTCAAAGTCAGTCCCGAGGGCTCCTGTTGTTGGATGCCTCCGAGGCGGATTCCGGTGATGTCCACCCCGTTCGAGCCGGTGTTGTTGAGAGCGATGTTCAGCCGGGGACTGGACGACCCGCCCGTCGTTACGTTCTTCAGCTCGACGGTGGCCGACGCCGAGGTCGACCCGCTGGCCGTCCTGAGACCGTCCATCAACACACAGCCGGAGGCGTTCGCACACTGCGAACGGTTCCGGCTCGTCGGGTCGAACGAGTTCGGCCCGGAGGTGAGGTACACCGCCTGCTCGGTCGTGGTCCGATTGACCGTGACCCCCCCGCTGGGACCCGTCAGGTACGTCTCGTTCGTGACCGGTCCACTACCGAGCGTATCCGTCGTAGCGTTGACTGCAACCCGCTTCCGGATCGGGTTATTGTACCCGTCGCGGACCTCGAAGGTGACGTCCTCCGTCCGCGATGTCGTGTCAGTGAGGTAGGTCGCCTGCGTCGGCTCGGAGTTCGGGCGGAACCCGACCTTCGAGACGGCGAGGTCGTATGTCGCCCCCTGCTCGAGCAGGATGGCGATGCGCGCCTGTCCGCTGCCGGTCGTCCCGTAACTGCAGCCGACGACGTACCGGCCGTCGTCCGGGTTCGCCGTGTTGGAGCCCGCCCCGTTGCAGGTCCCGGTCTCGGCCGGTGATCCCCCGGCCGAGAACGCGTCGGTGTCGTACTGGCCCGCGAGCAGTTCCGTCGCCCACACGGACTCGTTGACGTCCGTCGGCAGGACGATGATACCTGGACGGTTGACCGTCTCGACATCGACCGACTGTGCGGGTGCGCTCACCGGGTACGTCGTGACCGACTTGGGGCGGACGCTCGTCTCCTGGAGCCCGTCCTCGAGCAGGACGAGCGAGATGCGGTTCCCGCTGATGAGCGAGCCCCGGGCCTCGACCGTCGACTCGTTGCTGTAGTCGTTCACGACCGCCGTGTGCTCGTACCGGACGACCGGCGCCTCGTCGTACTGGTTGTAGTCGACCCGGTACGACAGCGTGCTCGTGCTCCACTGGCCGAACGGGGCCGTGGTGCTGTCGAGGTAGTCGGCCGTCTCGTCGTCGGTTGCCCTGATGTTCTTCAGCTGGACCTGCTCCGACCCGTTCGTCGCCAGCACCCCCTGTACCGATGGTGGGTTGTACAGGACCAGCCGTGGCGGGTACTGCATCCCCGTCTCCACCGTCGTGGACTGGGTCCCGCCGAAGGTACCGGTCCGGACGATGGCCGACTGCAGGTTCGAGATGTCGCCCTGCACGTCCGAGCTGTGCTTCACCTCGACCTGGTTGTTCGAGTTCGGCACCGCCTGCGTCTGGACGACGGCCAGCAGCGATACCAGCAGCCCGAAGACGAGGATGGAGCCGATCACCTCGCTCACGCCGCGGTCGTCGAGCCAGCCGCCCGTCGAGCGGTCGTCGCGTCGGTCCGCCCGCCAGTCGTTTCGTGTGTCTGTCATGGTTAGATGAGGGTGAACACCGCCAGCGCGATCGCCACGAGGACGATGCTGTATTTGAGTCCCGCCAGAACGTCGTTCTCGGCGAGCTTACCGGCCAGGAGGCCGCTCCCGGCCCCCTGGATGAGCGCCGAGTGGAAGAAGATGGTCCGGTACTGGTCGACCGGGACCGTCGACACCGTCAGCAGGTCCCCCGCGCCCTGGGACTGAGCGTCCGTCGCCATCTGCCCGATGGGCTGGAGGTACGACGTGTCGATGAGCACGATGACCGCGAGGTAGACCAGGAAGCCGATGGCGACGATGGCCGTGTAGGCGGACATCTCCTGGCGCCGGTTCGCCTCGATCTGGTACCGGTTCCGGGTGTCCTCGGCGGCGATGGAGATGATCTCCGAGAGGTCCGAGGACGACCGCGAGCCCTTCGCGATGAGCTTCATCGTCCGGGTCACCTGCGGCACCCGGAGCCGGTCGGCGAAGGAGAGCAGCGCCCCCTCGATGTCGTGGTTCCAGGTGATGTCGTTGCGGACCTTCCGGAGTTCGTCGGCCAGCGTCCCCTCGGACCAGCGCGAGACCAGGTCCAGCGCGTCGACCAGGCGGATGCCCATCTGGTTGGCGCTGGAGAGGATGTTCAGCGTGTCGGGGAACCGGCTGGAGATGCGCTGCTCGCGGCGGCGCTCCGCCTCGTAGAACAGCGTCAGCGGCACCGTCGTGATGAGGAACGGGATGACGCCGTATCCGACGGTGTGCTTGATCGGGGTGCGGCTCATGCCCGCGACGCTGGTCTCCAGCTGGCCCGACACCACGAGGAAGCCGACCACGAACAGCGTGGCGGGGACCGAGATGAGCAGCGACAGGAGCGGGTTCCGTTTGCGGATCTCCGAGACGGGGTTGCGGACGAGTTCGAGGAGTTCGTCGCGGCGCTTGCGGCGCTGGTACGCCTCGAACTGCGGGTCGGACGCGGCCCCCTCGCTCGGGTCGACCGTCTGGTTCTGGGACAGCTTCACGTCGTGTTCGTGCTGCGCGTACGGCTTCGACAGCAGGTCGATGATGAGCATGAACACGAGCATCCCGGCCGGGAGGAACAGGTAGACCAGCGCGTACGTCTGGGCGAGCGACTCGCCGCCCAGCAGGCTGATGACCATCAGCGTCACGATGAGGAACAGCGGCGCCGCGACGAACATTACGACGAAGATCTCGCTGAGGATGGACAGCGTCTCCAGGAAGTTATCCTGTTCCTGCTTCGCCTCGGTCATGTACGTCTCGGACTCGTCGGCGAGGAAGCGGCTGAAGTCGCTCCCCGAGTCCAGCACCGAGAGGGTGTCGTCGAGGAACTGCTCGAAGTTGTCGCTCGGCGTGAGGTTCCGGGCGTCGCGGATCGCCGTGAACAGGTCGTTGCCGAACAGCTCCACGTCGCGGACGATCATGTCGCACTCGCGCGCGACCTCGCCGTAGACGTCCTCCGCGGCGGCGACCTCCTTGATGACCTCGAACGTGTTCATCCCCCCGTGCGAGAGGGCGTACATGTAGACGATGGCGTGCGGGAGGAGCACGTCGATGTTCCGGCGGCGCTGGTTGACCAGCACGCGCGGGTAGTAGTAGCGGGCCCCGGCGGTGCCGACACCGAAGACGGCGATGCCGAGCAGCCCGAAGACGAACCCGGCGAGCGGGGCCAGTACCGGTTCCACGGCCCCGCCGACGACGGGCAGGTCCAGCAGGGGGGCGAACACCCCCATCGCCATCAGCTGTGCCGAGAGGACGACCCCCACGACCAGTCCGACGGCGGCCGCACCGATGGTGTAGCGGGCCGTGGCCGCCAGGTAGACGTCGTAGGTGATGCCGAAGCGGGCCTGGTTGAGCCACCGCTGGAGCTTCCGGAAGCGGTCCGGCCGCTCCCGGAAGTAGGTCCGGAAGTAGCCGTGCTGCTCGCGGAGCTTCGCGCGTTCCTCCTCGCTCAACTCCGAGCGCTCCGGGAAGTACTGTTCGAGCTCGTACTCCGGGACGATGGGCGTGTCGTCGACGTTCGGCTGACTCATCGGTAGAGCTCGTCGGCCTCCTCCACGTTCAGGTCGTCCGGCGAGAGCGTCCCCTCCTGGACCCTGCGCATCAGTTCCTCGCGGTCGTTGCCGAACGCGTGGATGGCGGCCGTGACCTGCTGGTAGTCGTCGATCCCCTCCTCGACCATGTACTGGAGGAACTCCTCGCGGTCGTTGAGCGCCTCCGCGAGCTCGCGGGCCCCCCAGCCACGGTCGTCGGCGATGTCCTGCAGCACGGCGGACTTGTTCACCTTCCGGTGGGTGTCCGTGTCCGCATCGCGCTGGAAGACATCGATCGCGCGGACGGACTCGCCGGCGTCGTCACCGGAGCGGATCTCCGTGACGCCGTCGTTCCGACGCACCCGGTCGCCGCCCTTGAACGTCTGCTTCTGGATGCTGACGATGTCCAGCTCCAGGACCATCTGGACCGGGACTGCGAGCGGGTCGTTCTCCAGCCGGTTGAGGACCCCCTCGACGGACTCGGCGTGGATGGTCGTGTACGCCGTGTGGCCCGTCCCGATGGCCTGGAAGAAGGTGAACGCCACGTCCTGCTCGGTCCGGATCTCGCCCACGAGGAGATACTCGGGGCGCTGCCGGAGCGCGGCCTGCAGGAGCTGGTACATCGTCACCTCGCCGCGGCCCTCGGAGGTGATGGAGTCCCGCGTCAGTGACTGGATCCAGTTGTCGTGCGGGAGCGTGATCTCGCGGGTGTCCTCGATGGAGACCACCTTCGAGTCCTCCGGGATGAACATCGACACCGCGTTCATGCTGGTCGTCTTCCCGGAGCCCGTCCCGCCGGAGAAGATGAGCGAGCGGTTGTTCTCGATGGCCAGCCAGAAATACGCCATCTGCTCGACGCTGAACGTCCCCGACTCGATGAGGTCGATCGGTGTCAGCGGAACGTTGGCGAACTTCCGGATGGTGAAGTTCGACCCCCGGGTCGAGACGTCCGACCCGAACGTCAGCTGGACACGGGAGCCGTCCGGCAGCGTCCCGTCCATCAGCGGTTCGCTCACGCTGATCTGCTCGCCGGCGCGCTGGGCGAGCCGGAGCGCGAACGACGAGAGCTCCGAGCTATCGAACGTGATGTTCGACCGGAGGTCCCGGTGCTCCGTGTGGTAGACGTACACCGGGATGTCGATCCCGTCACACGAGATGTCCTCGATGGAGGGGTCCCGCATGATGGGGTCGATCGGCCCCAGGTGGACGAAGTCCCGCAGGAGATAGTACTTCAGCTTGAGGAGCGTCCCGTCCGAGACCGTCGCGGCGGCGTGGTCGGTGATGATCTCCTCGGCCTTCCGCTCGAAGACGGTCTCGCGCTGCTCCTCCTCCTCTAAGTTCTGGTACATCAGGGAGTTCCGGAGGATCTTCTCCAGGTCCTCCTTGACGTAGTCCTCGAACTCCGTCAGTTCGGGTTCGTGGACGTGGTAGCGCAGCTTCTCCTCCCCGTGGCGCTGGAGGATCGAGACGTACGCGTAGGGCTTGTTCACCCAGACGCGCTCGATCTCCTCGTGGTCGTCGAGGTACGAGAAGTCGAAGAACTTGTTCTTGATGAACTCCGCGCCCGGCGGCTGGGCGAACGACTCGTCGAGGTCCGCCTCCCGGAACCACTCCTGGACCTCGCGGAGGATCTCCCCCTTGATGGGGTGGTCGGCGACGATCCGCCCGGTCGTGGCGTCGGTGCCCGTGCCGGGCCGTATCGTCGATCCGTCACGCTCCTCGTCCTCGTCACTTTCGAACTGGAACCCACCGTCCTCGGGGCCCCCCTGACTACGCTTCTCGGTCGACGTCGGCTCGTTCTGGTCTGTTTCGCTGCTCACTGTCACACCCTGGCTGTCCCGACCTTCCCCCGACGCCTGCGTCCGGGCGTCGTGGCCGGTTCTGGCTGTCCATCCGTCCTCACGTGGATCAGGATTGCACCGGTCCTAGCCGGGCGTTTAAGACCGGCTCCCGTGCTCCCCTGCGACTCGTGGTGACGA
Organism: Halobacteriales archaeon QS_4_70_19; assembly: GCA_003020985.1. Classification (GTDB taxonomy): domain Archaea; phylum Halobacteriota; class Halobacteria; order Halobacteriales; family Haloarculaceae; genus Haloglomus. The sequence goes on from PXRM01000008.1 coordinate 105,006, forward strand.
ACGTGGTACGATACGCTTGCACGGACCTTCTCGGCACGCGGGATAAATGCTCCGCTCGTTGCGGACTATCGCACACGTTAAACGAACTGCTTGGAACAGTTTCTGGACCCCCGAGGCCACCGTGACGCCGGCCGTTGCGACCGATATCGTCCGTTTCCCGACGGATGCGTCGTCGTCGAACCACGACACGACCGTCGGGCGGCGGACGACTGCAGGAAGTGCGCCGGCCGGGATTTGAACCCGGGCGACGAGCTTGGAAGGCTCGTGTCCTACCACTAGACCACCGGCGCGCTCGTTTCGCTCGCGCGCCGAGGTTCGCGCGCCTCGCGCGCTCACCACCGGCGCTCGCTCCGTTGCGCCAGGATTCCCGCCGTCGGCGGTCATCAACGGCGCTCCGCACCTCGGCTCGCACACAGCGCGCGCTCGCCTCGCATCGCTCCCTGGTCGTGGCGCGCACAAGTGCGTACCGGTCCAGCGTCGTTCGACGATACTGTGCTGGCCGACACGCTATCAGAATACGTGGTTCGTTTCCGGGTAATTTCCAGTATTGTAGACGTGTTCTGGCCATGATACTCAAGGAGCGACGATAGCGTAGCAGTTCCCGCTGGAGACGAACGAATCGACGGGGGTCAGGTCGCTGGCGGCGAGGTCGCGGTCGAACTCCGCGAGCGCGTAGACGTGGTAGAACCGGGGGACCGTCTCGCCGCCGGGCAGCGTCCAGTCGACCGCGGTCTCGATACCCTCGTCCGCGTCGGCAGGTGCGTCGAACCGGTCGTGGGCGGTGCTCCAGGCGCTGACGAGGGCGCGCGCACCGGGGGTGAGCACGCGCGCCAGTTCCGACAGCGAGGCCACCCGCGTCCCGCGGTCGGGGAGGTGGTGGAGCGTGGCCACGTACACCGCCAGGTCCACGCTGTCGGCCCGGAGGGGCAGCCGTGCGGCGTCGCCGGCGACCGGTCGGCAGGCGGCACCGTACCCCCGTTCCGTGGCCCGCTCCCCGGCGATCTCGAGGAGCCGCGGGCTCGCGTCCAGGGCGACCACGCGCTCCGTCCGGGCGGCCAGCGGCTCGACGTGGCGGCCGTTGCCGGCCCCGAGGTCGAGACCCGTCTCACCGGTGCGACCGTCGAGGAACTCCGTCACCTCCGGCCACGGATGCGCCCGCGTCTCGGCGAAGTGGCTCGCGATCCGGTCGTACGTCGCCCGGACCGTCCGGCGGTCGCGGGGGAGGTCCCGGGCGTCGTCCGCGGATGGGGACCCCTCGCCGAGTTCGTCCGGCTCCGGCATCGTCAGAACGGGAGCAGCGGGACGAGCGTGGTTGCCGCGGCCGAACCGACGTCCGGTTGCGGGAGGAAGACGAAGGCCAGGTAGGTGACGAGCAGCATGATGGTGGCGTGCTTCACGCCGCCCTTGACGGTGCCGTTCCCCATCTGTCCACCGACCAGGCCGGAGAGGGCGGCCTGGAGGAGGCCGGCGTGGAAGAAGGTCAGGCGGTACTGGTCGACCTTGCCGGCGTCGACCTGGATGAACGCGGGCGTGGCCACCAGCCCGCCCCGGCTGCCGCTCCCGAGCGCCTCCTGGGCCGGCAGGTTGGGGATGAGCACGCGGTCGATGGCCCCGATGACGACGAGGAAGACCAGGAAGGCGACGTAGATGACCATGATGTACGTCATCATCTCCTGCTTGCGCTTGCGCTTCAGACGCAGGTCGGAACGGGCCTGCTCGGCGGCGATGCGGATGACGGGACCGATCTCGTTGGAGGCGCGCATCGAGTTCGTCAGCAGCGTCACCGTCCGCGTGACCGAGGGCGTCTGGACGCGGCGTTCGAACCGGTCGAGCGCCTGCTCGACGGTCGCCCCCCACTTGATGTCGCGCCAGATGCGGTCGACCTCGGCATTCAGTTCCCCCAGGTCGCTCCGGCGGACGCGGTCGAACGACGACACGACGGCGACCCCGGCCTCGTTGAGGCTGGCCAGCCGCTCGAGCATGTCCGGGATGGCGCTCTCGAGCCGCCCGAGCCGGCGCTGGGACACCTCGTACACCACCGTGAACGTCGCCATCACGAACAGCGCCGCCTGGACGAGTGCGTCGTCGAACGCACGGACGTCGAACGCGCCGTCGGCGAGCACCGCCGGCACCTGCCCGAGGAGAAAGCCGAGAGCGATCGGCACGGTCACCAGAAACACCAGTTCCGGCCGGTCGATCAGTGACTCGACCGGGCTGGAGAGGACGGACCGCAACCGCCGGACCCGCCTGTACGCCCGGAGCCGGTCGCGGTTGGCCGTCCACCGGTCGCCCCGGGCCCAGCCGTGCGCACCGTCGTCGGCGACGCCCCCGTCCGGGGCAGTCACCGGCTCGCCCTCGGTCGTCTCGGCGGGAGGCCCCCGGGTCAGCGCCCCCAGGCTCTCGCGGTCGACCGTCTTCTCGTCGCGGGTAGCGCGCAACGGCTGGGTGATCTCCGAGAGGTAGGCGATGAACAGCAGGTTCGTCGTCGGCAGCACCACGTACGTGATGACCTGGACCAGGACCAGCGTGTCCCCGCTCGTGAGTCCGATGACGAGCAGGATGGTGATGAGAAAGAGCATCCCCGCCACGACGGTCGTCACGTACACCTCGGCGGTAGTCGCCAGCAGTTCGAGGATCTCCTCCTGCTGGTCCTCGGCCTGCTCGCGGTAGCGTTCGTACTCCTCGGCGAGGAAGGCCGAGAGGTTCCGGCCGGACTGGAGGACGCTGGTCAGGTTCTCCAGGAACTTCTGGAACTGCTCGGAGGGCGTCCGCCGGGAGAGCTCCCGGACGGCGCTGATGAGGTCCTCGCCGAACAGGTCCATGTTCCGGACGCCGACGGCCATCTCGCCGGCCCCGGTCCCGAAGACGCCCTGGTTGTTCGCCAGCGACCGCATCACGTCCGGGAACGCCATCCCGCCACGGGACTGGGCGTAGATGAACGCGACCGTCCGGGGGAGCGAGGCGTCGATCTGGCGGGCCCGCGTCGTGGCCCGGATGGAGGGAATCGCCCAACGGATGGTGTAGACCGTCGCAGCCGCCAGACTCCCGAGGGCAGCACTGATCACGGTGAAGAGCAGGAACAGCTTGACGTCGAACGTGAGCAGCCAGTCGGGCAGCGAGGAGGCGGCATCGCTGATCGCCGGACTGGGAGCCGTCAACCGGGTCAGGCCGAGGAGGTCCACGACCAGCGCGCCGAGGTAGAGTCCCAGCACCGCACCCGCGAGCGTCGCGACGGTCGCGTACAGGTACGTCCGGGTGACGTACGTCCGATACGGCGTGCCGATGCCCGCGGCGCGGAGCGTCCGCTCGCGCTGCTCGTCGGTCGGGATCGACCCGCCGCCGAAGACGGTGTAGGAGAACCGCTTGACCCGTCGCTCCATTCGCCGGCTGTACGGCGCCGCCGCCAGCACGGCCAGCAACAGCAGGACGGCGACCAGCGGGAGGTAGGTCGCGAGTGCCATCTCAGTCGTCGGCGCTCGCCTCGGTACCGGACCCGGAGTCGAGTTCGGGCGCGTCGATGCGGTCCATCACCCCGTCGGGGTCGGCGTAGTAGCGGTTCACCATCGTCGTGAAGGCCTGGTACTGGGTCACCTCCTCCTCCCAGAGGTACTTCAGGAAGCGACGGCGCTGCCGGAGCTCCCGGAGCAGGTCCCCCTGCGACCAGCCGCGTTCCTGGCGGATCTCGTCCATCAGCTTCCGGTTCCCCTGGCTGAACGTGTCGTCCACGGCGTCCCAGGTGTAGGCGCCACCGTAGTCGAGTTCGCCGGTTCGCTGGTCGATGCCCTCGATCTCGGCGATCTCGGAGGCGCGCCGGACCCGCTCCCCCTCGAACCGCGCCAGCGTCTGGACGACGAGCACGTCCAGCGACTGGACCATCGGTCGCGGGACGTTGATGGGGTCGTTCTCCAGCCGGTTGATGGCGGTCTGGACGGAGTCGGCGTGCATCGTCGACAGCGTCGTGTGCCCGGTGTTCATCGCCTGGAAGAGAGTGATCGCCTCCTCGCCCCGGACCTCGCCAACGATGATGTACTCCGGGCGGTGCCGGAGCGACGACCGGAGCAGGTCGTACATCGTGATGTTGGCGGCCTCGTCCAGCCGCTCCCGGGTGACACTGGAGAGCCAGTTGTCGTGGCACAGCGCCAGCTCCCGGGTGTCCTCGATGGTGATGAGCTTCGAGCGCGGCGGGATGAACATCGAGATGGCGTTCATCGAGGTCGTCTTGCCGGCCGCCGTCCCGCCGGCGATGATGACGTTCTTGTTGTGCTCGATGGCCATCCAGAGGTAGGCCATCTGGTCCAGGTTGTACGTCCCGAAGCGGAGGAGGTCGATGGGCGTGAACGGCTCCTCGCTGTACTTCCGGATGGTGAACGCGGACCCGCGGGGGGTGACCTCCTGGCCGAGCGCCAGCTCGGCGCGCGAGCCGTCATCCAGCGTCGTCTCGACGACCGGATTGCCCACGGAGATGTGACGGCCCGACTGCTGGGCCAGCCGGATGACGAACGAATCCAGCTCCTCCTCCCCGAACGAGACGTTCGTCTCGACGTCCTGGTAGTCCTCGTGGTAGGCGTACAGCGGTAGGCCGTAGCCGTCACAGGAGATGTCCTCGATCCGGGGATCGTGCATCAGCGCGTCGATCCGTCCGAACCCACGGAACCGGCGCCAGAGGTAGTAGAACAGCCGGTAGAACCCAGCGACGTCGACATCGACACCGTACTCCTCCAGTCGGTCGCGGAGCTCCGCCTGCAGGACCGCCTCGGTACCGGCCTCCCCCACCGCCTCCTCGTCCCTGGCGTCCATATCGGCCTCGTCGCCGTACAGCAGTGGGGCCCGGACATCCTCGTAGAGCGTCTCCAGCAGGTCCGCCTCGACGGTGTCCAGGGTCGGCTCGACGACGTGGTAGTGGTACTCGTTCTCGTTGTTGTCGTAGTTGATGGAAGCGAACGAGAACGGCGCGTTCAGCCAGTACCGGTCGACCTCCTCGTACCCCTCCAGCCCGTCGAAGTCGACGAGCCGGCCGTGCTCGGCCGGCGACCAGGGGGCGGTGTCGATCTGGGACCCGCGGAACATCTCCAGGGTCCGGGAGAGCTGCTCCACCAGCGTCTCCAGCGTTCCCTTCGACCGGACCGGCGGCGCGTCGTTCGTATCGGACATGGTAGCCGGGGGCGACCCCCCGTCGGTTATCGAACGCAGGTGCCAGGCCTACATAAATTCACGCCGGACCGGACCGCTGTCGGGCCCGGTCGAGGCGGGTTCAGCCCTCGATGCGCTCGACGCGCAGCAGGACGGCCCCGAGGACGAGGACGAAGAGGGCGCCGACGGGTACTGCCCCGCCGGGGTACCGCTGGACGAGGAGGACCGTCGCAGCCCCCAACGCGAGCCCGGTCGCGAGCAACAGCCCGCCCAGCAGCCGGACCGGGTCGACCGGCAGGTCCGACTCGACTCGCTTCTCACGTGCGTAGTAGACCACGCTCAGGGCGAACGCCACGAGGAAGGGGATCGCCCCGAGTACCCACAGCTGGTACGCCTGCTCGATTCCGCCGGTCGCCCGGGCGAGCGCCGTCGGCAGCAGCTGGAACGGGCGCTCGCCCGGGAGTTCCGCACCGAGGACGAACTGGAAGAGGAACAGGGGCCACCGGACGACGATCAGCGAGATTCCGCCCTGCGAGTCGAACGAGATCGACCACGGCAGGAGCGCGCTCACCCACGTCGACAGCACCGCCAGCTCCCCTGCGTACTTCGTCCGGAGCGACACCATACCGGCCGAGCGCCGCGCGCGGCCGAAAACCTACCGATGGGCCCACGGCGCCGGAACCGACCGGGGCGGAGACGGGCGACCGACCGGTGACGGCGGTACGGGCGAGCGCTGCCGTCCGGACGACTCGACGACCGTGGGGCGTCACGTTCTTGTCCGGCCGCCTCGTACCCTGGACCATCTAATGAGGCGCGACTACTTCACGCTGGACGTCGGTAACCTCGACGCGGACGGGCCGCCGACGGCACACATCAGGTTCGATGGGCCCGCCGAGCAGCTCGTCGACCGCCTCACGGGGGACGACGATGAGGCGCTCTCTCCGGAGGAGCTCGACGTCGCCTTCCGACTCCAGAGCCCGGCCGAGGACGAGAACGCGAGCGGTGTCGTCGCCGTCACGAACCGGGTCACCGGCGCGTTCGTCCTGGAACTCAACGCCGACGCCGACGACGTCTTCCGCTTCATCGACGCCGCCCGCGAGTTCGGCAAGGACGCCGACCGGGAGTTCCGCTACCGCGTCCGCGTCACCGCCGACGACGAGGAGCTGCTGGCCCACGAGATGAACGTCTTCCTCGTCTACGACCCCGATGGGGAGCTGCTCCGCGGCCGGTCGCTGATCCCGAGCGGCGTCGAACTCTGACGAACTCCTTTCCCGCGCGGGTGTCCTCGGCGTCCTCAGAACGCGAAGCGTTCTGATGGGCTGCGCGAGAGCTTCGCTCTCGCGAACGGCCTTCGGCCGCCTGCGGGAACCGGCCGGCCGGCGTTGTCGGCCAGCTATTCGTCCGTCGGCGGAGCCGACGAACCACCCGCGGTCGTGGAATCGCGGAGCGCTTCCACGGGCGATCAGAACGCGCCGCGTCCCGATGAGGGCAGAAAACGTCCAGAAAAAGGGCCGCTCCTCGTGCCCTGCGGGCGCTCACGGCGCGCAACGCCGTTCGCACGTGGCGGCGACGCCGCCACGCTGCTCGGAGCGGTGGACCGCGCTCGCCCCGTCGTCGGGCGACGTGGTCCGAGAATCGCGGAGCGATTCTCGTCATCCCGAAAATCCCCGGATTTTCGGAGACCCGACTGCAACGGGGCGGAGTCCCACTCTGCTCGCCCGACTGCAATCAATAACGGAGGTGCTCGTCCTTTCCAGATCGAATACGAGACGTATCCATCCCAACGTGGATTATTCGGATTCGGGACCGGGATAGGCCTGAAAACTCGAACGTTATAGAGATATCACGCCTTCTTGAACCCGAGCAGGAAGCCGCCGGCGAAGCCGCCGGAGACGGAGAGCGTCGAGAGGATGGTCATCACCCAGGAGGGCGGGGTCTGGGAGGTGGCCGCCTCGCCCGCGGAGAGGAAGGTCGCGCCGAGTTTATCCCAGTCGACCGCGAGGACCTGGCGGGACTCGAGGAACTTGAACAGGGCGAGTTCGAGACCCACGAGCACCGCGACCACCTTCGCGACCTTCTTGGCGGTGAAGCCGATGAGTCCCCCGATGACGGCCCCCGTTCCCACGTTGATTCCGACCGTCTGTGCGAGCGCCTGAACGTCCACCATACCGGATATACTGGTTCTCTTATGTAAGACTTTTGTGGCGACCTCGCAACCGGCGACGGGGTTTTTACCCAGGGGCAGTTAGTCCCCGGTGAGTGACTGGCACACACCAGGGACGAGCTGTCGTCACGAAACGGGTCGATTCCGGGGAGGCCGACACGACCGAGTTCCGCGATCTCGCGCGGGCGGCGGGCTACGAGGTCGTCGGCGAGGTCACCCAGACCCGGAAGGAGGACCCCGCGCTCTGCATCGGCGAGGGGAAGGCCGAGGAACTGGCCGAGGTCGTTCGGGCGACCGACGCGACGACGGTCCTGTTCGACAACCGCCTCGGGCCGTACCAGACGTTCAACCTCGGGAACCTGCTCCCGGAGGGAGTGGAGCTGGTCGACCGGTTCCGGCTCATCCTCGAGATCTTCGGCCAGCGCGCGGCCACGAAGAAGGCCCAGCTCCAGGTGGCGCTCGCGGAGCTGCGCTACGAGCTGCCGCGCGCCGAGGCCAAGGCCTCGCTCGCCAAGCGCGACGAGCGCCCCGGCTTCATGGGGCTCGGCGAGTACGACGAGTCCCGCGAGCAGGACATCAAGCGGCAGATCGCGGACATCCGCGACGAGCTGGAGTCCATCGAGGCGACGGAGGCCCACCGCCGCGAGCAGCGCCGCGAGTCGGGTTTCGACCTCGTCGCGCTGGCGGGCTACACGAACGCCGGGAAGTCGACGCTCCTCCGCCGCCTCGCCGACGAACTCGACATCGACGAGAACGCCGACCGCCACCCCGACCTGGACAGGACCGCCGAGTCCGAGGACCGGCTGTTCACCACCCTCGGGACGACGACGCGGTGCGCGGACGTGGGCAAGCGCGACGTGCTCGTCACCGACACGGTCGGCTTCATCTCCGACCTCCCGCACTGGCTGGTGGAGTCGTTCCAGTCGACGCTCTCGGAGGTCTACCGGGCGGATCTCGTGCTGCTCGTGGTCGACGTCTCGGACCCCATCGAGGAGATCCGCGAGAAGCTGGTGACCTGCCACGACACGCTCTACGAGCGCAACGAGGCGCCCATCGTCACCGTCCTCAACAAGACCGACAAGGTCGACGACGAGGAGCTGGCACGCAAGCGCGAGTCCCTCTCGGCGCTCGCTCCGAACCCCATCGCCGTGAGCGCGCTGGAGGGCCAGGGCATCGCCGACCTCCGCGACCGCGTCGACGGGGAGCTGCCGCCGTTCGAGCGCGAGCGCCTCGTGCTGCCGATGTGCGACGACGCGATGTCGCTGGTATCCTGGGTCCACGACCACGCCCACGTCAACGACGTCGACTACGGGGAGCAGGTCGTCCTCGACTTCGAGGCCCGACCGAGCGTCATCAGCCGTGCGCGGTCGCGGGCCTCGGAGATGGCGGTGCAGGCATAACACCCTCTCACTCTACTGTTTCCGAAGCTATCGAAAAGACGCAGAGGTACCATCCAGCAGAGAAACTATACGAGACAGAAGAACTAATACACTTACCGTGGAGCAGTAACCGCAATACCGCAAAAACAACACTCTAAAAGAAGAGTATGTTTAGAGTGGGAGGACAGAACTCGTGGAGCAGATCGTCTTCTCGGCAATATATGCTGTCTTTGTCGTAGCGCCCCTCCTTCTCTCGTGGATAGCTCCGGAAATGGTGGAGTGAGGGTTCACGTTACTGGCCGTCAGCAAAGGCTTCGGAAACGGTGGAGGGTTCGTGAACTTTTCTCCGTCTTTTCGACTTGCCCTGCGACTTGTTTCTCTTGATCGTGTCTCAGCTCCGAGTTAGTTCATACTGCGTGACAGGGAGATTGAGTCCTCACCATGTTCACCGAATCCTCGAACGACAGCTGGTCACTGTGTACGTCACACCAGCCTCCGGAATTACTGGATCAGCGTCGCAACCATTAGCTCTGGAAACGACGGAGGGATCGTTCAGACGAGGGATCCATCTCTTCCGCTGCTACTAAACTCGCGAGAATCACCCGATAGCGTTGACCTCAACGGTGTTTACTTCGGAAACGTTGGAGGAGTGTCTGCAAATCTTACCAAACATTTGTTTCTTAACGGGTTTAGTGTTTGGTAAGAAAATGCCAACACGTCCACCAACTCCAGAGGGGCTGCCGCAATATCTCGCTGAGGGCGTCCCGAAGCAGGACGACACGGACTTGCGTGCTCTTCAGGACTGGATCGACGATCTCCTCGAGTACCGCCAGGATGTCGCCGCTGAAGATATCGACGCCGGCGAGGGCGAGTCGATTGAAGCCGTCGAAGAATCGAGTGGTGGGACCGTGGTAATCAAGAAAGTCAGCTGTGGCAAAGACAACTGCAAGTGCCAATCCGGCGAGCTGCACGGTCCTTACAAGTATGTTGTCCGTCGACAGGGCGACGGTCTCGACTGGGATTACAAAGGCCCAGTATCCGAATAAGACACATCGCCGATGCTTCCGTGCCGCCGGTGATGCCCTCCCGACGCGACCTGTTACGGGCCGGTGGTGCGACCGGGCTGGCGGCGCTCGCCGGCTGTTCGCGGCTCCCGCTGGCCCCCGGGCCGCAGCTCTCGCTGACGCTCCGCAACGAGATCGACCAGGAGGTGGAGCTCAGTGTCGAACTGCTGCGGCCGGACGGGGAGGAGTACAGCGAGGCGGTCGTCTACGAGGAACGGCTCTCCGTCCCGGCGCCGGCGGAGACGACCGACCTCCCCGGTCGCCTGACGGTCCGGGACGTCGCGCCGGCACGGGGCTATCTCGTCCGGCTCCGGTTCGGCGACGCCTTCGGAATGCCCGCTGCGGAGTACCGCTACTACCCCGACTGCGCGGCGGGGGTCGCGCACGACGACGACTCGCCGGAACCCCGGCTCTTCGTCGAACTGCTGCGAGACGACGACGGCACGGCGACGGCGACGGTCAGCCAGACACGGTGCAGCGACAACTCGATCTGGTACTGAGTGTGGACCCGTCGCCGGGCTCCCGGCCCGGTGGGCGGACGGCGTCGGACCTCGACGCCGTACTATTCCAGCGGCCGCTTGGTCTTCTCCACCACCCGCACGTCGTCGATGCGCGTGTCCGGGTACTGGCCGTCCGCGTCCTTCTCGACGGCCTTCACCATGTCCCAGACGACGTTCAGGCCCGTCGTGACACCCTCCAGCGCCTCCATCTCGCATCCCGTCTTCCCGGTCGTCTCGACGGCCACCGTCAGTTCCACACGCTCGTCGGAGACGTCGAACGAGGTCTCGACGTTCGTGATGGGAATCTGGTGGCACATGGGGATGGTCTCCCAGGTGTGCTTGACCGCCTGGACCGCACCCACTCGGGCCGTCGCGAGCACGTCGCCCTTCCCGACCTCGTCGGCGCGGATGGCGTCGACGGTCGATGCCCGGACGTGGATGCTCCCGCGTGCGACCGCGCGGCGCGCAGTGTCGGGCTTGTCGCCCACGTCCACCATCTGCACGTCCCCGTCCTCGACGTGGGTGAGGCCGTCCGCGTCCCCGTCGGAGGCGGCCCCGGAGTCGGGAGCTGCCCCCTCGTCGCCCATCAGGACCCACCTCCCGCGATGTCCTCGTCAGGCCGCCGCAAGGCCCGTGGAAGCGTGTCCACGAGGTCCGTCGCCACGAGCCCGTACCCCTGCTCCTCGACCGCGATGTCGCCGGCACGACCGTTGGCGAACGCCGCGATGCAGGCGGCGTCGTGGGCGTCGAGCGCGGACGCAAGCGCACCGCAGGCCCCCGCCAGCACGTCGCCGGTGCCCCCGACGGTCATGCCCGGGTTGCCAGTGCGGTTGCGACGGGTGCGCTCGCCGTCGCTGATGACGTCCTGGGCACCCTTCACCAGCAGCGTGTGGCCGAGGTCGCCGGCGAACTCGGCGACGAGGGTGGCCCGCTCCGCGGGGTCGTCTGCCGTCTCGCCACCCATCTTCCGCAGTTCGCCCTGGTGGGGGGTGCAGAGCAGCGTCGCGTCGGTCATCACCTCCGGGACGACCTGCAGGGCGTCGGCGTCGACCACGGCGGTTCCCTCGAACCCGGAGAGGAGCTGACGGACCGCGTCGAGCGTCTCGTCGGCGTCGCCGAGGCCGGGCCCGAGCACCAGCGTGTCGTGCTGGGCCGCCAGGTCCCCGACGGCGTCGACGTGCCCGGGACCGAGGTGGTCGCCATCGAACGGGCGGACGATGAGGTTCTCGCTGTACCCCTGCATCTCTCGCGCGACGGGGCTGGGGCAGGCGACGCGTACGAGGTCGGCACCCGCCCGGAGCGCAGCCCGTGCCGAGAGCGCCGGCGCGCCCGTGTAGGGGCCGCCGCCGACGATCAGCACCTCGCCGTGGTCGCCCTTGTGGCTGGTCGAATCCCGGCCGAGTCGGAGGAGGTCGCCCGGGCCGACGAACGTCTCGGCCGCCGCGGGGATGCCGATGGGTTCGACCCGCACCTCGGCCGCGACGGCTTCGAGTCCCTGCTTCGTCTCGTGGAAGGTGACGACGTGGTCGGCGGTGACGGCGTTCGCGGCGCTCGCCTCGCCGTCCGGGTCGACACCGGAGGGCACGTCGACCGAGAGAACCGTCGCGTCGGACGCAGCCATCCGCTCGGCCGCGGTCGCCGCCGGTTCGCGCAGGTCGCCGGCGACGCCCGTGCCCAGCATCGCGTCGACGACGAGGTCGGGCGACCCGAAATCGAGGTCGGTGGAGTCGGTCACCTCGCGAGCGTCGTAGTCGGCCGCGACCAGCGCGTCCCAGTTCTCGCGGGCGATGTCGGTCCCGATGGCCGACGCGCGACCGAGCAGGTGGACCGTCGTCTCGCAGTCATCGAGAAAGCGAGCGGCGACCAGCGCGTCCCCGCCGTTGTTCCCGCGGCCAGCGACGATGGCCACCTCGGCGCCAGGGTCCACGAGGTCCCGAACCACCCGTGCCACGGCGTTGCCGGAGGACTCCATCAACTGCTTGCGCGGGACGCCGAGCGCCTCGGCGTTCGCGTCGAGGACGGCGACATCCTGAGCGGTGAGCATGCGCGACCGTTCGACGGGACCCCGGTTAAATCCGGGCGGCACCGCCTCCGTCGTGCGTGTGGCCGACCGGACTGTCCGCCCACGGGCACATCAACGCCGCAGCGCGGAGAGGGGCCACGTTTAACGCGCCCCATCACGGACTCCGGTACATGCGAGCGAAGGACATCCGAGCGAAGGCCGGCGAGGAAGCCATCACGATGCTGACGGCTTACGACGCGCCGACGGCCGAACTCGTCGACGCGGCGGGTGTCGACGTGATCCTCGTCGGCGACTCCGTGGGCAACCTCCGCCTGGGCTATGACTCCACCCTCCCCGTCACCGTCGACGAGATCGCCAGCCGAACCGCCGCCGTCACGCGGGCGGCCGACGACGCGTTCGTCCTCGCTGACATGCCGTTCCTCTCGTTCGGCGTCGGCGAGGCCGAGTCCGTCGCGAACTGCGGCCGGATGGTCAAGGAGGCGGGCGCCGACGGCGTGAAACTGGAGTGTGGCAAGCACACCGTCGAGCTCACCGACCGCCTGACCGACCTCGGCATCCCGGTGCAGGCCCACCTGGGGCTGACCCCCCAGCGCGAGAACGAGACCGGCCTGTTCCGGCAGGCGACCGACGACGACGCCGCGGAGGAGATGCTCGACCTCGCGGAGGCACACGAGGCGGCGGGTGCGTTCTCGCTCGTCCTCGAGCACGTCCCCGCGAACGCCGCGGCCGCCGTCACCGAGGCGCTCGACATCCCGACCATCGGTATCGGCGCCGGCCCGGACTGCGACGGCCAGGTCCTCACCGTCGACGAGGTCGTCGGCCTGGCCGAGGGTGTCGCCCCGTTCTCGAAGAAGTTCGGCGACGTGCGCGGCGAGATGACACGGGCCATCGAGGGCTACGTCGACGAGGTCGAGGCCGGCGAGTTCCCGGCGGAGGAACACAGCCACTACCAGGAGGAACTGGACGACATCTACTGAGTCTGCCTGTCGACGGGGGACTCGTCCGGGGTGTCGTCGCTACCCTCGTCGGGCACGAACCGGCCGGCGACCCAGCCGACTGTGGCGGCGACGCCGGCCGGGAGGACCGAGAACAGTAGGAGGACGGTGAACAGGCCGCCGCGACTGCCGCCCTCGGGTTCCAGCGCCGGGCTGAACGCGAGCAGCGGTACCGCCAGCAGCACCAGCGCGATGGCGTAACCGCTCTTCGACACCGCCCCCTGGACCGTCCGCTGCCGGACGAGGTAGGCGGTCGCGAGGAGCCAGACGACCACGCCGAACAGCAGGCCGTAGCCGCTCTCGGTCAGAATGCCGAGTACGATGGTCCCGACGATGCCGGCAATCGTCCCCCCGACGATGCCGGCGATGATGGTCAGGGAGTTGTCGATCAGGCCGTCCGGGTCGAGGAGCTGTCCGGACGACTCCCCCGCCGTCGACCCAGCAGACGACTTCTCTGCCGTCGCGGCGGCCGACTCGACCAGCTCCGTCACCCCGCCCCCAGTATCCGCCCCTTCGCTGGTCCCGTCCCACTCCTCGTCCCCATCGGCGTCGGCCGCCGCCTGCTCCTCGGTGAGATCCGCCGAGCAGTGCATGCAGTACGTCGCGGTGGTCCCGATGGGGCCGCCACACTCCGGACACCGCGGATCGGTCGTCTCGTCCACGCTGCTCACCTCCCCTCCACGTGATCGTTCGGCATCGGTTATCGCCTCCCGTTGCGGGGAGCCACACTGGGGTGGCTAATCAGTCTATGCCCACGTGCAGCCCACCGGCGGTGGCGGTGGACCGCGCTATCGCCGCCTGTCCACTCTTTCGCGCCGGGAGCCCATCAGTCCGACAGGTCGGCGAGGAAGTCGTCGACGGCGGCGTCGAACGCGTCGGGCCGCTCCAGGTACGGCATGTGCGCCGCGTCCGCGAGTTCGACGTGGCGGGCGTCGGGGAGGTGGTCGGCGAGGTACTCGTGGAACGACGGGGGGGTGAGGCGGTCGTGTTCGCCGTTGACGACGAGCGCCGGCACGTCGACCTCGCCGAGCCGGTCGCGGACGTCGAACGCGTCGCAGGCCCGGAAGTCCCGCTCGGTCGCACGCTGGCCGACGGCGGCAAACATCTCGCGAGCCTCCGCCTGCCGCGTCTCGTCCCGCGAGTGGTAGAGCATGTCGTCGTCCAGCAGCGTCTCGATGGCGGCGTCGTAGTCGGTCGCGAGCGCGTCGAGCAGCCCCTCCGCGACACCGAGCTTGGCGCCGGTCCCCACGAGGACGAGCCCGTCGAGCGCGAGGTCGTGGTCCAGCGCGACCGTCAGCGCGACCGCACCACCCAGCGAGTTGCCACAGAGCACTGTCGCGTCCGTCTCCCGGGCGACCGTGACCGCGTCGCCGGCGTAGGCGGCCATCGCGTCCAGTCCCGCGTCCGGGCCGAGGTCGATGTCGTCGCTCTCGCCGTGTCCACTCAGGTCCAGCGCGACTGCGTCGTGGCCCGGGCGACCGTACTGGTTGGCCCACAGCGAGTGTGTCCCGCCGCTCCCGTGGACGTACAGGACCCGCGGTTCCTCGTCGGTGCTGTCGGCTGGGGCGGCCCGGTACGCCGTCGTGCGACCGTCGTGGGTGACCGAATCCATACCGACCGTCCGAACGGCAGGGGTATGAAGCCACCGCGCCGCGCGCACCGGAACTTCTGTGAACCGCAATTCATCCTCCTAGCCGAAATCGGTCCGCGTACCCGACATTGACTACACAAAGTTTAAATACTACTACGACTAACTACTGGTTAGTATGGCGGAGACCCAGCGGTTCGCAGAACGGGACGTCGTCGCCCGGCAGTACGGCTACAGCGACGGCGACGTTCTGACAGTTGACCTCGGCCCCGGGACCGACGGCGCCGTGGATGTCGTCGACGGCACCCTCGTGGTCGTCGTCGAGGGCAACCAGTTCGAGCTGGAGCTCCCCGAGGCGGCGGGCGCCAAAGCGACTATCAACAACGGCATCGTCACGGTCGAGATGCACGATTCGGCCGCGGACGGGGCAGACAGCGCCGGCACGGAACCGACCGGCGGGGACGGCGAGGACGACCACGGTGCGGGCGAGGACACCTCCGAGGAGGACACTAACCGATGAAACTCACGGTCAAACCACTCAAACAGAAGGACGCGGGCCGCGGCCTGGCAGCCGTGGACCGCGCGGCGATGCGGGAGATGGAACTGGAGAACGGGGACTACATCGTTATCGAGGGCGCCGAGGGTCGCGCGGTGGCCCGCGTCTGGCCCGGCTACCCCGAGGACGAGGGCAACGGCATCATCCGTGTCGACGGACGCCTCCGGCAGGAGGCCGACGTCGGCATCGACGACCGTGTCGAGGTCGAACCTGCCGAGGTGAAACCGGCGACGAGCATCACGGTCGCGCTGCCGCAGAACCTCCGTATCCGGGGGAACGTCGCCCCCCACATCCGTGACAAGCTGAGCGGTCAGGCCGTCACGAAGGGACAGATGGTCCCCTTCTCGCTCGGGCTGGGTCCGCTCTCCTCGATGAGCGGGCAGAAGATCCCGCTGAAGGTGGCGGACACCGACCCCGAGGGGACCGTCGTCGTGACGGACTCAACGGAGATCGAGGTGAGCGAAAAGCCCGCCGAGCAGATCTCCGGCGAGTCCGCCGGGGCGCCCGACACCCCCACTGTCAACTACGAGGACATCGGCGGGCTGGACGACGAACTGGAGCAGGTCCGCGAGATGGTGGAGCTGCCCATGCGCCACCCCGAGCTGTTCCAGCAGCTCGGCATCGAGCCACCGAAGGGCGTCCTGCTGCACGGGCCGCCGGGGACCGGGAAGACCCTGATGGCAAAGGCCGTCGCCAACGAGATCGACGCGTACTTCACCGACATCTCGGGCCCCGAGATCATGTCGAAGTACTACGGGGAGTCCGAGGAGCAGCTCCGCGAGATCTTCGAGGAGGCCACGGAAAACGCCCCGGCCATCGTCTTCATCGACGAGATCGACTCCATCGCGCCCAGGCGCGGCGAGACCTCCGGCGACGTGGAGCGCCGCGTCGTCGCCCAGCTGCTCAGCCTGATGGACGGGCTGGAGGAGCGCGGACAGGTCACCGTCATCGGCGCGACCAACCGGCTGGACGCGCTGGACCCGGCACTCCGGCGTGGCGGCCGCTTCGACCGCGAGATCGAGATCGGCGTCCCGGACAAGGAGGGCCGCAAGGAGGTCCTGCAGGTCCACACCCGCGGGATGCCTCTCGTGGACGGCATCGACCTTAACCAGTACGCCGAGAGCACGCACGGGTTCGTCGGCGCCGCCCTGGAGTCGCTGGCGAAGGAGAGCGCGATGAACGCGCTCCGGCGGGTCCGCCCACAGCTCGACCTGGAGCAGGACGAGATCGACGCGGACGTGCTCGACGCGCTGCAGGTCACCGAGCGGGACTTCAAGGAGGCGCTGAAGGGCATCCAGCCCTCGGCACTGCGCGAGGTGTTCGTCGAGGTCCCGGACGTCACCTGGGACCAGGTCGGCGGTCTGGAGGGCACCAAAGAGCGGCTCCGCGAGACCATCCAGTGGCCGCTCGACTACCCGGAGGTGTTCGAGCAGATGGACCTCGACGCCCCGAAGGGCGTCCTGCTGTACGGGCCGCCGGGGACCGGGAAGACCCTGATGGCAAAAGCCGTCGCCAACGAGGCCCAGAGCAACTTCATCTCAATCAAGGGGCCGGAGCTGCTCAACAAGTACGTCGGCGAGTCCGAGAAGGGCGTTCGCGAGGTGTTCGAGAAGGCCCGTGCGAACGCCCCGACGGTGATCTTCTTCGACGAGATCGACTCCATCGCCGGCGAACGCGGCCAGCGCATGGGTGATTCGGGCGTCGGCGAGCGCGTCGTCTCCCAGCTCCTGACCGAGCTCGACGGGCTCGAGGAGCTGGAGGACGTGGTCGTGGTCGCGACCACCAACCGGCCCGACCTCATCGACTCGGCGCTGCTGCGCCCGGGCCGGCTGGACCGGCACGTCCACGTCCCCGTGCCCGACGAGGGCGCCCGGCGGGCCATCTTCGGGGTCCACACCGAGCATAAGCCGCTCGCCGACGACGTGGACCTCGACGACCTGGCCCGGCGGACCGAGGGCTACGTCGGCGCGGACATCGAGGCCGTCTGCCGCGAGGCGTCGATGGCGGCCACCCGGGAGTTCATCAACTCCGTCTCCCCCGAGGAGACGGACACCAGCGTCGGCAACGTCCGCGTGACGATGGACCACTTCGAGCAGGCGCTCGACGAAGTCGGGGCCAGCGTCGACGACGAGACCCGGGAGCGCTACGAGGAGATCGAGAAGCGGTTCTCGAAGGGACAGGCCGCCGAGGAGGAGGTCGAGGTCTCCCGGACCTTCCAGTAGACACCTGCTCGGCCGCCGGTTTTTGAACTGCTCGCCGGGTTTCGCGGTAATCGTTGTCAATAACCCGGCGTTTGACGGTTCTGGTGTTTACACCGTTAATCACGCTTAGAGCGACAGTAAACGGCGTTAGAATAGTTGGGCTTATACGCGTGGGATTGTACAACAGGGGTATGGACTTCGAACTGTCCGACGAGCAGGAGCAGCTTAAAAGCGAGGTTCGTCGGTTCGCGGAGAACGAGATCAGGCCGGTCACGACGGAGTACGACGTCGAGGAGAAGTACCCGCACGACATCATGGAGAAGGCCGCGGAGAACGGCCTGCTGGGCGGGAGCCTCCCCATCGAGTACGGCGGCGCCGGACTGGACACGCTGGACACGTCCATCGTCGTCAAGGAGATGTTCGCCGCGGACCCGGGTATCGGGTTCTGTATCACCGCCTCCGCGTTCGGGAGCGAGGCCATCGTCGAGTTCGGCACCGAGGACCAGAAGGAGCGCTACCTCCCCCCCATCGCCGAGGGCGAGTCCGTGATGGGCGCAGCCATCTCGGAGCCGGACACCGGGAGCGACGTCTCCTCGGTCTCCACCACGGCCGAGAAAGACGGCGACGAGTGGGTCATCAACGGCAACAAGATGTGG
>PXRM01000009.1 GCA_003020985.1 Halobacteriales archaeon QS_4_70_19
GACCCCGCCGACCGTCGCGGCCGCCAGCGCGGGGAGCAGACCGGCGATCGCCACGCCGGCCACCCGCGGTCGGGGCCAGGTTCGATCCAGCGGGGCGACGAGTCGGCCGAACAACGCGACCGGGTGCGGGTCCGGCGGCTCCGCGACCAGCCGGTCGAGCAGGGCCGCCAGCAGCACCGCCGTCGCCGCCCGACGGCTCACGACTCCCCTCCGGCATCGCCGCCACCGTCCGCCGCGTAGTTCGCCGCCAGCCACACCGGGAACGCCGACAGCGGCGTCTCGGCCACGTCGACGAACCGGCCGCCCGCGGCCTCGATGCCGCCGTCCGTCTCCGGGTCGTCGCCGACGTGGACGAGCGACTCGACGTCGGCGTCGAGCTTCCGGGCGAGCGCCGCGAAGGCCCGCTCGTCCGGCTTCCGCCAGCCGCAGCCGGCGCTCGTCACCACGGCGTCGAACGCGTCCCCGAGGTCCGCTCGCAGGAGCGACCGCCGGGCGAGTTCCGGGACGCTCGTGTTCGAACAGACGCCCACGGGGCCGTACTCGTGGGCGGCCGCGACCGCCTCCTGGGCGCCGTCGCACGGCTCCACCTCGGGGTCGAAGGCAGCGACGACCGCCCGGCGTGCAGCGTTGCCGGAGACCGGGACGCCACGGCTGTCGAGCGCAGCCGCCACGTGCGCCGGCAGAGGGACCTCCGCCCCCGCCGGCGCGTCGATGTGTCGTTCGCGGAACGCCCGGCTCCAGTCGTCGGGCACGGTCACCCCCCGGGCCGCCAGTTCCTCGGCGACGACCGCCCCGGGGTCGTCCGGCCGGTCGACCCTGACGAGCGTCCCGAACAGGTCGAACGAGACTGTCACGGCGGAAGCGGGAGGCGCAAGAACTTGAATCCGACCCCGACGGGGCTGCCTCGGGCGGTGGGACGGTTACTCCCGGAGCGGGAGCCAGTCGGAGGTGACCTCGCCGTGGACGAACCAGCGCTGCTCGGGACGGCCATCGACCAGGCGGAGTTCGATCGTCGCATCGACCAGCGTCTCGAACCGCCGGACGAGGTCGTCGTCGCGGGCGAGCGGGAGGTGGGCGTGGCAGACGCCGCCGGCCGCCCGCACGTCGGCGGAGACCGTGTGGTACCACTCGAAGGTTCGCTCCGGACCCAGCTCCTCGACGACCGGGAGCAGCGAGTCCACGCAGACCCGGGGGTCGTCCGCGTCCGTCGTCAGTTCGGCGACGGCGTCGGCGACGCGAGCACCGAACGCGGCCGGCGTCTCGGCGACGGTCCGGCGGGCGGTCCCGGCCTCGGGCGAGCCGGGTCCCGCCGTCGGTCCGGTGCCGGTGGAGTCACCGGCATCCGAGCACGCGGCCGCCCCGTTCCGTGCCTCGACCGCGAGGTCGATCAGTCGGTCCTTCGAGCCCGTCCGAGCGCTCCCGGCCGAACAGCTCCCGTCGGTCCGGCCCACTACCCGCGGCTGCTCGCTGCTGCCGAGCAGTCGTCGACACGCCCGTCCGTGCGTGTCCCCCGGCGTCGCGCCGACCACGAGGAGGGTCCCACCATCCCGCTGCAGGCGGCCGAGGGCGTCGGCGAACTCCCTCGCCCGCTCCGTCCCGGTTCCCGAGTCCATACTTGCCACTACTTGACGGAGCCTGAACAAAAGCGTTCGCACGACCGGTACCCGGTTCAGGCGTGGTCGTCCCGGAACGCGGCGGGACTGTTCGCCAGCAGTGCCTCCCTGTCGATGCTCTCGACGGCCTCGAGGGCGGCGTCCGCGTTCGCGCGTGCGGCCTCGATCCGCTCGCGCACCTCCATCGTCTCGGCCTCCTCCGTAGCCTGCTCGCTGGCGAGGGCGTAGAGGTCCGCGATGGCACGGTCGTACCGTCGGCAGGCCAGCAGTCCCTCGACGGTCTGCTGGAGGAGCCCCTCCTCGACGGGCGTCAGCAGCCAGGCATCGAACCCCCGCTCGACGACGTCCGTCTCGGGGGTCTCCGGCGTCAGCAGTGCCGCCCGGACGGTGATGCCGCGCTCGCGGACGGCCGCGACCAGCTCCGTCGCCGTCCGCCCCGGCAGGTCCCGGTGGACGAGCAGGATCTCCGTCCCCGGGCCGACCCGTTCGAGGGCCTCAGTGCCGTCGGCGGCCGCGACCGGGTCGACGAGGTCGGCGAGCGCCGCCGCCCAGCGCGAGCGCTCGGCTTCCGATCCGCCGACGACCAGCGCTCCCTCGCGCGCCGACTCGGACATGGTGCACCCTACCGGCATCATTCGTTTAATCCTTTTGTCAATCGAGTCCCCCTCTCGGCGTCAGGGTGTCCCCGGTCGGTGCCGGTATCCCGCTACCGGCGGGCGGTCCCCGACGGCGTGTCGGGCGGGCGGCGGGGGAGCGCCCCGACCCGTCGGTCATGTCGCGGAGCGCTCACACCCGCGCCCGACCCGGGTCGCCTCGCGAATCGAAACCCCTAACATCGAAACCGACGGACTGCCGAACGAGCCGAGGTAGCCTAGCCTGGCCAAGGCGGTTGCTTCGAGAGCAACTGTCCTCACGGACTCGGGAGTTCAAATCTCCCCCTCGGCGTTCGTCCTCCCGCGACCCACCTCCGAAGCCGTGTGTTCGGTCGGTGCGAACGTCGCCGCCCGTCACCGACGACGGCGAGCCCCGCCGCTATCGCAACGTGATTGAGCCGTCGTCGGGAACCACCGCCGATGACCGACGACTTCATCGAGACGCTGGCGAACCGGCTCGAAGAGGAACTCGACTGCCCGGACGAGGTGGCCGGCGAGATCGCGGCGAAGGCCGACACCCTCCGCGCGGACTACGAGGACGCCGGCTTCGGGGTCCAGGACTTCATCGACCACATCCACGAGGCCCCCTACGAGGAGTTCGCCCGGCAGTGGAACTGGGCGGTCGGCGACCGCTGTCACGAACTGGACGACTGTACGGACTCGCGACCGTACCGGCTGGAGGGCTTCGGCGACGTCGGCGCGACGAACTGACCGTGCCGACCGCGTGCCGGCCTCAGTACCCGGGGTCGCGCTCGTCGGTCGACCGCGTGCCCGAGGCCGGCTCGTCGCCGACCCGGTCGCGGGCGAAGCCCCCACGGATGGCCAGCCAGCCGAGGATGCTGATGGCGAGGATCGGCGGGAGGATCATGAACCCCCACAGCGGGTCGAGGCCCCAGAACAGCAACAGCAGCACGTCCGCGACCCCCAGCGCGACGAACGGGAGGATGTAGAGCGCGGCCGTCTTCCGGCTCGTCTCGAACTCGCCGGTGTCCATACCTCACACTGGGCGGCGCAGCGACAAAAACCGTCCGTCTGCCCGATTCACTCCTTCTGCTCGCGACCGCCCCGTTCACCGTGGCCGTCGATACCGCCACGGTCGGGGGTGCTGCCCTGTAGTTCGAGCCGTCGCTCGTCGCCGGCGATGGCGCGCGCCGCGACGTAGCTCACGAGTGCTACGCCGCCGACGATGGCGGCGTGGAAGGCCAGCAGCGGTTCGCCCCCCGACCCGTACAGCGGCAGCAGGCTGAACAGTCCCACGAACGCCGCGATGATGAGGACGGGGACGACGTTGACGAACAGGTCCGACAGCGTCCGGCCGTCGAACACCTCGCGGTGGCTGACCTCGTACCACGAGCGGTCGCTCGCGTCGTCGTCGGTCGGCATCGGGCGTTCTTCGGGCCGGGACGGTATGGCTCCCGCGGCTCGGTCACTCCCCCTGGAACTCCGGCTCGCGGCCCTCCAGCCGGGCGTCGAAGCCCTCGCGGTAGTCCGCGGTGTCGTCGAGTTCGCGGCCGAGCGCCCGCTCCAGCGCCAGCCCCTCGTCCAGCGGCGTCTCCAGCGCGGCGTCGAGCGCCTGCTTCGCGTTCCGGAGTCCCAGCGGCGCGTTCTCGCAGAGGTCGTCCGCGAGCGCGCGGGCCCGCTCGTCGACCGCCTCGTCCGGGCAGACCTCGTGGACCAGGCCGATGTCGTGGGCCTCCTCGGGGTCGATGAACTCGCCCGCGAGGACGATCTCCTTGGCCTTCGAGAGGCCGACGAGCCGGGGGAGCCGCTGCGTGGCGCCGCCGTGCGGGAACGTCCCCAGCTGGACCTCGATGACGCCGTACTTCGCCTGCTCGCCGAGGACCCGGAGGTCGCAGGGGAGCGTCAGCTCGAACGCGCCCGCCGGCCCGGCGCGCTTGATACCCGCCACGACGGGCTGCTCGCAGGACTCGACTGCCGACAGCAGGTCGGGGAACGCTCCCCGGTCGAGGTCGCTGTCCGCCTCGACCCGCTCGCGCATCATGTGCAGGTCCATCCCGGCGCAGAACACGCCTCCCTCGCCCAGCAGCGTCACCGCGCGCACGCCGTCGGCGTCGGAGACGCGCTCGAACGCATCCGTCAACTCCGCGATGACCTGCGGGTTCATCGCGTTGCGCTTCTCGGGTCGGTTGATGATCACGTCGGTCCGGTGGCCCTCGCTCTCGATGCGGACGAGTTCCAGGTCGTCGTCGGTGACGGCCATACCGCGGCGTACGGCGGCGTGGACTTGAAACGAGGGGCCGACTGCGCGACGGCGTGCGGGGACGCCGGGTGCCCGGCCGGCAGCGGGCCGCACCACGTCGTCCGCGCGGCGCATCTCGCAACCCCGCTGCCGATATAGAAACGCGCCGCGCTTTGTTTGCTTCGCTGGCTTCCTTTCGCCGCGCAGTCTGGGGGTTCTGGAAACGAAGCTAGGGAGTCAGAGCCAGCTTTCGACGACACGGACGTTGGGTTGCTGGTCGATTTCTTCGACCGTGTACTGCTCCTCGATGACCCCGATGATCGACGTGATCTGGTATGCAGACAGCCGCTGGTTGGGGAAGTAGAACAGCGTGGGTAGATCATCGTCGATTTCCCCGAAAAGATCGTCGTCGTTCGTCAGGATGTACCGCCCGGTCTTTTTCGAATGGGCAGCTATCTCATCGTCGTAGCTCTGTTTTCCGAGTTCGTCGACGTTCCGGGTGTGGACGACATCGTGGCCTGCCTGGTTCAGCGACTTCTCGACGGTCAGTTCGACGTTCTCGTCGAGCAGGAAGCGAAGGGGCATCGGGAACGGGGACTATTCGAGATCCTCGGGACCGAGCCCTCCGTCTTTGATTTCTTCGAGGCGCTCCTCGCGGCGCTGCTGGATCTTCCGCATCTCGTCGGGGTGTTCGTGATAGTAGGCGAGCGCGCGGTGCACGTCGGCCACATCGAGATCGTGCCGGTCGGCGACCGTCTGCGGTTTGAGCCCCCGGCCTTCGACGCGCTCCCGGATATAGTAGACGCTGATGCGGGTACCGTCGATGCGGGGTTTGCCGCCGATAATGCCCTCGGTTTTGACGATACGAGGGTTGCTCGGGTCGGGTGGGTCGTCGGGCTGTGCCGTCTCGCTCATGCTCGTGGGTAGGAGAGCACCTGACATGGGAGTTACGACCGTGTGGACTCGTGTCCCTGCTGCAGGTCGTCGGCGACCACGTACTCGCGGTCCTGCCGCGGTCCCCCCGTGGCGAGCAGGTCGTACTCGAGAAGGTCGGTGATGCACCCCTAGACGGTCCGGAGGCTGCGGGGATCGTCAACGCGCTACTGGTATCGCTCGTAAAGCGTCGGCCGGTTGATCGGACTGCTTTCCTCGATGATGGCGTACACCGCGCGGTGGTGTTCGGACAGCTTCTCCAGCTGCGTGTCGCGCAGGTCCTCCGCCGCGGCGGCAACGGCCTCCTCACGGACGAGGTCCCCGGGGATCTCCGGAGCCCCTCGTCGCTCGCGATGGTCGCCGCGGACCGGAGGATGGCTATACCCGGCACGTACCACACGCCGAATGCTCCGGTCGCCGTTCCCACTTCCCGTCCTCAGCCTCGGTCGATGCGACCCGCCAGCCGTGCCCGTCGACGACTCGCTCAACGAGTACGCCGACTGGCTCCGCGGGTCGACGCTTCGCCGATGACTGTGCCGGTCACACACAGGAACTCACGGCGTTCGACCGCGTGGAGGCGGAAGCGGCTTACGATGTACAAGTATGCTTGGGAACGTGGAAATTGGTAATAGGGACTTCAGAACCGTTCATGCGCTGGCCCTTTCGTGACGGTTCTTGCCACCTGAGTCACTCGCCGAGCGTGACCTGCTCGCCGGGCGACTCCTCGTCGCGCGAGACCCAGAAGGCAACCGTCCGCGCGACCAGGTAGCCGTCCACGGGCGAGTCGTCTGCGGGGTGGGCGTTCTGGACCCACAGCGTCCGCTCGTCGCTGAGTTCGTCGGCCCACTCGCGGGCGGCCCGTTTCGAGTCGAAGTCGCGGCGGGCACCAGCGTCCCGGACCCACTCGCCGGCCGCTGCGCTGGCCCGTCGGGCCGAGCGCTTCACCGCCACCACGTAGCTCACACCGGGTGGTACGTCGGGTGTGGCAAAAGCTTTCACGACCCTCCCGAAAGCCCGTGTAGGGATGCCACACGAGGCCAGTGTCAGGGGACTCGGCGTCGGCGTCGGCGAGGACGGGCCGGACGCGCCGGTGGTGCTGCTCGCGGCCGACGACCAGGTCGTTCCGATCTTCGTCAGCAACGATCAGGCACAGTCCATCGGGCACGCGCTCCGGGGAGAACCGTTCAAGCGTCCGCTCACACACGACCTGTTCGTCGAGATGGTTGCGGAGTTCGGCGGCGCCGTCGACCGCGTCCGCATCGACGACCTCGCCGAGGGGACGTTCCTCGCGAAGCTCGACGCCGAACAGTACGCCGACGGCGAGCGCCACGCAGCCACTTTCGACGCCCGGCCCTCGGACGCCATCGCCATCGCGCTCCGGGTCGACTGCCCCATCCTCGTCGACGAGGCGGTGCTCGACCGGGCGGGCCGTTCGCCGGACCAGTTCGACATCGAACAGGAGCACGACCCCGGCCCCGGGCAGGACCACGGCGAGGACTGAGCGGAGCACGGCGTCGGATCACGCCCCGGTGAGTCGCCGGTATATCTCGGTAACGTCGGGGCGCGGCCAGGTACGTTTCGGACAGGTTCTGGAAGGCGAATCCAACCGTGTGGAACCTTCCAGAACCGAGAAATCGGCGCGACCGCGACGGACGGGCTACTGGAACCGGGCGCCGAGCCCGTGCAGCCCCTCGTTCTCGCTGGCGAGGTTGACGAGCAGCGGCGTGATGGCCTCGACCTCGCCGGCGTTGGCGACGCCGCCGCCGTCGAGCGCCCGGAGCCCCTCGATGCCCTCGGCGATGTCCATCACCGTCCGCTTCGCGTCGCCGTCGTCGCCGATGACCACCGTGTCCCACTCGAAGGTGGAATCGAGGTCGGCCAGGCGGCCGGCCGGGAGGTTGTGGAACGCGCCGACCACCGGGATGTCGTCGGGCGCGGCGTCGCGAGCGAGCGCCGTCACGCTGCCCGCACCGGGCGGGTTGTAGTGGAGGCCGTCGTCGTCGCGCTTCATGCCGACCGCGGGCGTGACCAGCACGCCCGACAGCCCGTCGGCGACCGCCTCGATGGTGTCCGCGAGGTGGTAGGCCGGCACCGCCAGCACCACCACGTCCGCGTCGACGGCGGCCTCGGCGTTGGCGTGGCCGGTCAGGTCGGGATCGAGGCCGCGGCTGTCCAGTTCGTTCAGGTACTCCTCGGCCTTCGCCTCGGCCCGCTCGGCGTCGCGCGAGCCGACACGGATGGAGTGGGTCGTGTCGTACGCCAGTCGGAGCGCGAGGGCCTCGCCGATGTCGCCGGTCCCGCCGAGCAGCGCGATGTCCATACGGCGGCCAACGGCCGCCCCCCCGGTAGCCGTTGTGTTCCCGGAACGCGTTGCACCCGTCGCGACCGGCCGGCGGAGCGGTGTCGCTGGTCGGCGGGCGACGCGGTGCTACGCCTCGTCGTCGAGCAGGTCCGGCAGGTCGTTGATGCTGTCGAGGACGGCGGTGGCGCCCTGCTGTTCGTACTTCCGGCGGCCGGGCGCGCCCGTGAGTCCGCCGGTCAGGACGCCGATGCCCTGGTAGTCGCGGTCGGGGTCGGCCTCGCGGGCGTTGGTCGCCGTCTCGATGTCGTCCAGCGTGTCGCCGACGAAGACGACGGACCCGGCGTCGGCGTCCTCGGCGACGGCGACGAGCGCCGTCGGGTCGGGTTTGCCGGGGCCGTCCTCCATGGCGTGGACGCGCTCCTCGGGGAGGAAGTCGAGGCCGACGCGTTCGAGCGCGATGGCGGCCTCTGCCCGGGGCCGGCCGGTCACCACGCCCAGTTCGTACTCCCGGAGCGCCTCGAGCGTCCCCGGCTGGAGCAGGACGGGTTCGTCCTCGATGAACCCCCGCCGGGTGCTCGCGAGGGGGGGCTCCCCCTCCTCCAGCTCCCGGTAGCGCTCGTCGCCGAGGTAGAGCTGTTGGAAGACCGTCCGGAGGTGCTCGCGGTCCCACTCGTCGTAGACGCGCTCGCGGGCGTCCGGGTCGAGCAGGTCGGCGACGACCGCCTCCACCGCCTCCAGCCCGCCCCCGGAGGCCGCGACGGTGTCGGTGAACGTCTCCACGGACCGCCCCAGCCCCTCGCGGTACGCGAGGGTGTACAGCGCGACCGCGTAGGTCAGCGTCCAGTCGTTGTTGAAGCCGCCGGCGTCCTTGAACTGCTGGAGGTCGTCGCGGTCGAGCGACTCCCCGTGGACGCGCTCGACGGACTCGACGACGGCCCGGCGGTAGGAGTCCGCCACGTCCACGAGCACGCCGTCCACGTCGAGGACGACGGTATCGGCGTCCGGGCTCACGGTGACTCACCCCCGGCGGTGGGTCGCCCGGTGCCCGACCGCTCCGAACCGCCCGCGGCGCCGGGCGGCCCCTCGGCCCGGAACAGGGTCGTGTGCTCCAGCGTTGTCGGGGTGGCGGGGACGACGGCGGGGTCGCCCCCGAGCGTCGTGAACAGGCAGTCGGCGCCGGCGTCGTGCGCGACGGCCCGGACGGCCCGCTGGAGTTCCGGCGGACAGCGCAGCGCGTACACGGCGTCTGCGCCCCGGTAGACCGACGGGTCGGGGTCGGTCACGTCGTCCCTGACGAACGCGACGCCGTCGGGGACCGAGCGGTCCTGGATGTCGGTGGCGGTCACCGCGCACCCGCGACGGGCGAGCGCGTCGACCCGGCCCCGCGTCCGCGGCGGCCCCCCGCCGTGCAGGGGCCCCGCCGACCCAGGGTGACTACCCTCCGGCCCCCGCCCGGTCGGCTGTTCTCGCGGCGCGAGTGGTGGCGGGATGTTTATACTGTGGCCTACCTAAGCCGTAGCCATGCATGTCGACATCGTGCCGGTGGGCGATGTCCCCGCAGTCGTCAAGCGGGAGGCCTCCTCCGGACTCCGATCCGTCTACGACTGCGAGGTGACCCTCCACGACGGGCAGGAGGTGCCCGACGGCGCGTACGACCCCGGTCGCCAGCAGTACCGGGCCGAGGAGTTCATCGAACTCGCCTCCCGCATCGGCAACGGGACCAAGAACATCGCCATCACCGGGCACGATCTGTACTACCGCCGGCGGAACTACGTCTTCGGGCTGGCCTACCTCTCCGGAAACGGCTCGGTCATCTCCACGTACCGGCTCCAGACCTCCAGCGACGGCGGCTTCTCCAACAAGCCCGCCTCCGAGATCTTCGCCGACCGCGTCCGCAAGGAGGTCATCCACGAGATCGGTCACACGCTCGGCCTCGAACACTGCGACAACAAGCGCTGCGTGATGAACTTCTCGCCCACCGTCCGCGAGGTCGACATCAAGGAACAGACGCTGTGCGGGAGCTGCCAGAAGCAGGTGCTGTAAACGAGCTTTTTTTTTCGCGGCGGGCGTCCTCGGCTGGCGGCAGAGGCGCGAGCCTGCGGGCACCGGCTGCCCGGCTGCGCCGGCCAGCTATTCGTTC
>PXRM01000010.1:0-935 GCA_003020985.1 Halobacteriales archaeon QS_4_70_19
GAGCCGGCCATCTTGATGAAGGTGGCGTCGGTCTGGTTGGCGACGGCCTTCGCGAGCATCGTCTTGCCCGTCCCCGGCGGCCCGTGGAGCAGGACGCCGCTGGGCGGGTCGATGCCGACGTCGTCGAACATCTCGGGGCTCTTGAGCGGGAGTTCCACCGTCTCGCGGACCTCCTCCATCTGCTCGTCGATGCCGCCGATGTCGTCGTAGCCGACGCCCGGCTTGTGCTCGACCTGCATCACGCGGGCCCGGACGTCCGTCTCGTCGTCCAGCACCTTCACGATGGACAGCGAGTTGTTGACGGCGACCCGGTCGTCGGGCTCTAAGCGACCACGCATCTCGTCCGTGACCTCCGTGAGCGCCTCCTGGTTGTTCCCGTGCTGCTTGATGACGACGCCCTCGTCCGTGAGCTCCTGGACGGTGGCGACGAACAGCGGCGACTGCTTGAGCTTCTTGTTCTCGTGGGTGAGCCGCTCGAGCTTCTGCTGGTACTTGTTGTTCTCCGCGCTGGCGTCCAGCAGTTTGTCGCGCATCTCCTCGTTCTGCCCCTCGAGCACCTCGAGCCGCTCGCGGAGCGCCTCCACCTTCTCCTGCTGCGAGGCGTTCTCGTCGTACGGCATCTCGACATCGTCGACGGCGTCGGTCATTGCGTACAGATAGGGGGGCGTGCTCATAAGAGGCTTCGGGTCACCACAGAACCGATACTCCCCGTCACTCCGGGTGACGAGCCGTCAGAGCGGCGTCACGGCCGAATGCGGACTCAGTGCTGGAATGCCCAGTGGTAATTTGCAAACCAGAAATTATTACTCTGCCCCGCCCGACGTGCTCTCATGACCTGGACCGAGGCGGTCGGCGGCGAGGAACGGACGGGTGTCGCGGAGGGTCCCGGCTGGGAGACGGTGGCGGACCTGCCGGCGAGCGCGAAACTGGTCGCG
>PXRM01000010.1:942-88318 GCA_003020985.1 Halobacteriales archaeon QS_4_70_19
AACTCGCCGCGGAGACCCGCCTCCCGCCACGGACGGTCCGGTACGCCGTCGGTCGTCTGGAGGAGACCGGTGTCGTCGAGGCCAGCCCGTCGCTCCGTGACGCCCGGCAGAAGCGCTACCGGCTCCGCATCGACTGAGCCAGCGTGTGGGGCCGCCGGCCCGGCCACCACCGTAATGCTTGAAACAGTCGCCAGCGAACGGGGGGCAACGAATGCCGGACTGTGACTACTGTGGGGAGTCCTTCGGGAGCGAACGGGCCCGCGACAAGCACCTGAAGGCCGAGCACGCCGACGAACTGGGGCCCATCGACAGGCGACGACTCGACATGGAGGGGGACGACGAGAGCGTGCTCTCCGGCGCCGCCGGGCCCATCGCGCTCGGGGTCATCATCCTGTTCGCCGCCGCGGTCATCGGCTTCCTCGTCTTCTCGCCGGGGCAATCGCCCGAACCGCACAACCTCGGCGGCTACCACGGGCACGGTACCATCAACATGACCGTCCTCGGGGAGAGCCCGGACTTCTCGCGTGACCGGTACCAGGTCCAGGACCGGTTCTTCCACTTCGAGGCCCGGAACGGCCGCATCTGGCACGTCCACGGCGAGGGCGTCACGCTGGAGTACGCGATGAACACCATCGACATCGGCGTGACGGACGACTCGGTCACGTACAACGGCACCACCTACGAGGACTCGAACCCGCAGTACGACGTCGAGGTCACCGTCAGCGGCCGGAACGTGAACCCCTCGACCTACGTCCTCGAGGGGGAGGGTCGGACGCCGGTCGCCGGGGAGACCAGCAGCGACGGGCACATTCGTATCATCGTCACGCGTGCGAACTGACGCCTCGACACGCGTGCGGACCGACCCGCGACCTGCGCCGTCCCCGTCGCTCAGTAGTCGCCCAGCCGCGACTGTCCGTCCGCGGAGTCGTCGAACCCGGCGAGCGCGACCGCCTCATCCAGTGTCTCCGCGAGGGTGCTCTCCTGGCTCCGGTCGTACAGCGTCGCCGCCGGGTGGACACAGACCAGCACGCGGTACTGCTCCTCGCCGACCCGCGCGTCGTGGACGTCGCCGGCCTCCTTCGTCACCGCGACCGATCGTTCAAGCAGGTGCTCGCTGGGGACCTTCCCGAGCGTGACGACGAGGTCGGGGTCGGTCTCGCGGAGTTCGACCGCCAGATGGCCCTTGCAGTTCGCCAGCTCCCCCCTCTTCGGGTCGCGGTTCTCCGGGGGGCGACACCGCACGCAGTTGGTGATGCGGACGTCACCGCGGGCGACGCCGCGGTCCCGGAGCGCCTCGTCGAGTACCCCGCCCGAGCGCCCCACGAACGGCTCCCCCTGCTCGTCTTCCTGCGCCCCGGGCCCCTCGCCGACGAACACCAGGTCCGCGTCCGTCGGGCCGGTGCCGTTGACGATGCGCGAGCGCGACTCGCAGAGCTCCGGACAGGCGGTACAGGCGGTCACCTCGATGCCGTCCATCTCGCCGGGGTAGGATTCGCTCATACCGCTACTCACTAGCGGCCCCCACAAAGCCGCCGCGGTCGCGGGACGTGTCACCGATCCACGGTCGCCCGTCGGGTCGCGGTCGGACGCCGCCGGAGGCCCGCGTGGTCAGCCGCGCTCCCGGTGCCGGTAGTCGTCGCCGGCCCGGGCACAGAGCCGGGCGACGCGGACCGGCTCGGGACGACCACCCGCGGGGGTGAACCCCTCGACGACCTCGCTCGCGGTGTCGGCATCACACCCGACCGCCCGGACGAAGCAGGTCTCCCCGTTCAGTTCGACGCGCTCGCGCGACGGCTGCCGGTCGTAGGTGTCGAGTCGCGTCGCGAGCTCCTCGGTGTCGTCGCCGAACGCGTCTCGCAGCGCCGGTTCCAGCCCCTCGCTGGCCTCGAACGAGACCGACAGGACCGGCCGCTCCACGGCGTCGTGGACCTCGTGCAGGTCGAGAACGTTGAACCAGGCGGGCGCGATGCCCGCGACGAGAACGTACTGGACGTCCTCGCGAGCGAGCCGCTCCCAGCAGTCCACGACGGTGGCGGTGGCGTCCGTGCCGCCGACCGTCCACGAGTCGAGAACCAGACCGTCGACGGTGCGGTCCGCGCGGACGACCGCGCCGGCGACCGTCGCGGAGCGATCGCCGGCGGCGGACTCCGCGACGCCCAGCGCGCGGACCCCGCCGTTCACCTCAGGACCCCTGCTCCTGCTTGTCCTTGATCTCCTCGAGCTTGTTCAGCAGTTCGTCGCTGTCCGTGTCGCCGAACTCGTACTCCACCTGGCCGCTGTGGTCGTGTTCGGCCGTGTTCATCCCCTCCTCGTCCTCGAACTCGGTGTTGATCTCCTGGTTCTCCTGTTCCGACTCGTCGTAGCTCCCGAAGCCCATGTCCGAACGACTCTAGCGAATTGTTCGTTATAAATGGTGCGCCGGTTGTACGGTCCTTCGTAATAAGTGGTGTCCCAGCGCCCGGGTCGAAGTGACCGTGGATGGGACACGACCGCCGTCGGGTCCTCGACCCTGCGTGGCCGCCGGACGGTCGGAACGTGGGTTGCCCCGCCCGGGAGTTTGATACGTCGCGCCGGCCTACTGGCGAGTATGCCCAAGACACTGGAGATCACCTGTGCGGACGAGGGATGCGATCTCGACATGGCGGAGCTCCACTACACCTACAACATGCCCGACGGGACCGGCGCCGAGGCGTTCAGCTGCCCGTACTGCGGCGGCGAGGTGGAGGCGATCAACGCGTGAGCGACGCCGACCCGGACGACCTCGACGACGAGTTCGACGAATCGTTCGAGGAGGCGTTCGACGACGAGTTCGAGGCGGCCGGCTCCGGGTCCGGCTCCGGGGTCACCGTCCCGTCGCTGCGGGATCTCGGCGAGGCCGTCGGCGAGGCCGTCCTCGACGGTATCGGGCGGGCCTCGGCCCGACTCCAGGAGCGGCGCCCGCTCGCGGCCGACGTGCTGGAGTCCGACGACGCCTTCCTCGTCGTCTTCGACGCCCCCGGCGCCGAGAGCGAGGACGTGCAGGTCCGCTACGAGGACGACGTCGTCGCGGTCCGCGTCGACCGCTTCCGGGAGTTCCAGGAGGGGTTCGAGATGCGCGTCCCCGGCCGCGGGCTCTCGCTCTCCGGCCGGGTGGCGCTCCCGTCGAACGGGGCCGTCGACGTGGACGCCACGGAGGCGACCCTGACCGACGACGGCACCATCCGCATCCGCGTCCCGAAGCTGGTCGCGACCGGCCCGTCGCCCGACGAGCCGGCCGTCGAGGACCCCGTCGACGAGACCATCGCCGACCCGGAGGACGTGGACGAGGAGACGGACATCGACGTGGACGAGGAGGCGACCGACGACGACCTGACGCCGGACGACGGGTAGCGTCGGTCACTCCCCGGTCGCCGATTCTCCCGCTGCCTCCCCGACGACCATCCCCTCGACGATCTCGAACGACTCGTCCCCGTCGAACCGCGTGGGCTCGAAGGGGGCGAGCCAGTCGCCCTCGCGGACCCCGCGAGCGATCCGCTCGCCCAGCGCCGGCGCGCGCATGAACCCGTGGCCCTGCCAGCCCGCGGCGACGACGACGTCGGGCGCGCGCTCGCCCAGCAACGGATCGCCGTCCGGCGTCGCGGTGCAGAGGCCGGCCCAGGCGCGCCCGACGGCCGGCACCTCGCCGACCGCCGCACGGAGGTGGTCGGCACAGTCGGCCACGAACCAGTCGTCCGCCGCCCGGTCCCAGTCGTCGGGGTCGCGCTCGATGGGTTCGGTCCCGTCGCCGACGAGGAGGCCGCCGTCCCGCGGGCGACAGTAGTAGCCGCCGGTCGCGTCGTACAGCTGCGGGATGCGCTCGGAGAGCGGTGTGGCCTCCGTGACCGCTGCCTGCACCCGGTACGGCTTCACCGGGACCGGGAGCCCGGCGTCTCCGAGCAGGCGCGCCGTGTGTGCGCCCGCGGCGACGACCACCGTGTCGGCGGCTCCCTGCTCCCCGCCGACGATGACCTGCGCCCCCTCCCCGTCGCTCTCCAGTTCGACCGGCGTGTCCTCGCGGAGCGTGACGCCCGCCTCGACGGCGCGGTCAGCCATGGCCGTCGTGTACGCGCCCGGGTCCGCAGAGCCCGCGTCCCGGGCGACCGCCGCGACCGCGATGTCGCTCCGGAGGGCGGGGAACTCGGCGGTCAGCGCCTCGTCGTCCAGGAGTTCGACCCGGCGGTCGTGTGCCCGCATCCGGGGCACCTGCTCGCGGATGGCGTCTGCCCGGCGCTCGTCGCCCTCGCGGGCGAGCCAGACGTACGGCCGGGGCGTGAACGACCAGTCGAACGTCGGGTCGGCGTCGAGGTCGCGGAACCGAGTCAGCGCGCGGTCCGCGACCGCGGCGTCGATGTCCTCCGCGAAGGCGTCGTAGCAGACGCCCGCGGCGCGGCCGCTCGCGCCTGACCCCACCGCCCCGGCCTCGAACAGCGTCACCTCGCAGCCCCGGCGTGCGAGGTCGTGCGCGGCCGTCGTCCCCACCGCGCCGGCCCCGACGACCGCGACCCGTTCGCTCATGCTCGGACGGGGTGGCCGAGCGGCTTCAGTACATCGGCGTCCACGCGCCCGAGTTATCGAGAAATAGTCGTATATATGGTATTATATCCGGAATAACCGGGTCAGTAGAGGTGTTCCGGACGGATCACTGGAGTTCGTCGATTCCCCGGGCCGGGTAGCCGACGACGGTGTCGACGCCGGCTGCCCGGAGGTCCGCCACGCGGTCCGCGACGGTGGGCGCGTCGCCGACGAGCGCGTAGTCGCGGACCGCCTGCGAGAGCACCTCGCGGGCGCGGCCGGTGGCCGTCGCGTCGACCGCCGCGTTGTCGGGGAGCGCGTGACGGACCGGGGCACGGCGCGCGGCGTACGCGCCCACTGCGTCGAGGATGCCGTCCTCGTCGGTGCTGAGGACGACCGGGGCGTACAGTGCGATGCCGCCGTCGAAGCCCGCCGCGCGGAGCGCCTGCACGTCGTGTTCGGTCCCGCGGCCGAGGAGCTCGTACTGGACCCCTCCGGCCGCGAGTGCGACCCGCTCGACGCTCTCGGTGCCCACCCAGGCGTCGGGCGCGGTCTCGCGCGCGGCGCGCAGTCGGGGGGCGACTGCGCGCTCGCGTTCCTCCTCGGTCAGGTACGCCGGGTGGCCTGCGACGACGACGCGCCGGGCGGCGTCGGGCACGTGGTCGAGGAGCGAGTCGTCGCCCAGCGGGTCGAAGCCGTCCGCGCGGACGGGCGTGGTGACGTAGCAGTCGAAGCGCTCGGCGAGTCGCGCGAGCGTCCCCTCGTCCGGGACGGCATCGCGGCCCTCGTAGTCGACGGCGACGGTGTCGACCGGGAGGTCGAGCGCCGCTCCGAGGTCGTGCTCGGTCGGCTTCAGGGCGACGGCGTCGATGTCCGCGCGTGTCGTGGGTGCGGGCTCGGTCTCGGCCGTGTCCTCGTTCTCGGTCAGCATGCGGGAGTGGTCGTTACCATCATCTGTAGTCTCACTCCGGTAAGCGTGTCGTTCCGGGCGAGAACCGCCGGCCGGATGCAGGGGGAGCGGCCGCGGGCGTCACTTCCGCGCGACGATGCGCAGGACGTCCTCGTCGGCGAGTTCGTGGTCGCGCCCGACCTGCTGCTCGTCGTGCTTGGCGGACTCGCCCGAGACCCTGGCGAACTTGAACCGCTCGTCGAACGACCCGCCCAGCCGGTCCAGCGCGTCGTCGACGGTGTTCGCGTCCTCGGTCAGGACGAGCGGCTCCTCGTAGTCGGTGCCGCGTCCGGGCTTGTTCATGTAGATGCGGACGAGGCCGAGCGACTCCCAGATGGCCTCCTTCAGGGCGTCGAGGCCCTTCTCCTTCTCCGCGCTGATGAAGACACACTTCTCGGGGTCGAGGCCGTGCTCGCGGAGTTCGGCGTCGACCTGTTCCTTGTAGTCGGGTTCGATGAGGTCCGTCTTGTTGACGGCCACGCGCGAGGGCAGGTAGACGCGGTTGTCCTGGAGCGCGTCGACCAGTTCGTCGATGGTGAGGTCCTCGCGGATGGTGCAGTCGGCGTTGATGTAGTCGTACTCGCGGAGGACTTCCTCGATGGTCCCGTCGTCGAGCGAGACCTGGTCGGAGGTGGTGAGCTTGATGCCGCCGCGGCCGGTCTTCGTGACGGAGACCGACGCCGGCTCCGTGTCCAGCCGGACCTTGTTCTCGTACAGCTCCTCGCTGAGGCGCTCGTGCTGGTCGATCTCGAACACGCTGAGGACGAACAGGACGAGGTCGGCCGTGCGGACGACCGAGAGGACCTCTCGGCCGCCCCCGCGACCGGACGCCGCGCCCTCGATGAGGCCCGGCACGTCCATCAGTTGGATGTTCGCGCCGCGGTACTTCAGCATCCCCGGGTTGACGTCGAGCGTGGTGAACTCGTAGGAGCCGACCTCGCTGTCGGCGTTGGTGAGCGCGTTCAGCAGTGTCGACTTGCCGACCGACGGGAAGCCAACCAGCGCGACCGTGGCGTCGCCGGTCTTCTCGACGGCGTAGCCACCCCCGCCGCCGGAGCCGGACTGCTGTTCGAGCTTCTCCTTTTTCTTCGCCAGCTTCGACTTCAGCCGGCCGATGTGGGCCTCCGTGGACTTGTTGTACGGCGTCTCGGCGATCTCCTCCTCGATCGCCTCGATCTCCTCTTCCAGGCCCATTGGGTGACTGTCGGCCATCCGGACTCAAAGGCGTTCCCGTTCCGGGAGACACGGGTCCGGGTCGATACCCCGCCGTGGGG
Organism: Halobacteriales archaeon QS_4_70_19; assembly: GCA_003020985.1. Lineage (GTDB taxonomy): Archaea > Halobacteriota > Halobacteria > Halobacteriales > Haloarculaceae > Haloglomus. The sequence continues at coordinate 7,696 of PXRM01000010.1, forward strand.
CCAGTCCCCGTCCCCGCCACGGGTCTGGTCCGCGTCCCGGTGGCCGCTTCCGGGGGCGTTATGCCGCCCCGGCGACTCGGGACGGTATGGACAAGCGGTCGCTCGCAGCCAGTCTCCTCCTCGGTGCCGTCGCCGCAGTCGGACTCTTCCACACCGTCCTCGCCTACGTCTTCGAGACCGGGCTCGAACAGGTCGGCCTCCTCGTCGCCGCCACCTGCCTCGTCGGCATCGTTCTGGTGAACATCCGCCCCTGACCGTCCCTGATCGCCCCTGACCGGCCCGGTTCCCGCCCGCCGGCGACCGCGGCGATAAAATAACGCTTAAACCCGCCGCGACGGTTCTGACAGCTATGGCTGGAACTATCGAAGTGCTCGTTCCCGGGGGGCAGGCCAACCCCGGCCCGCCGCTCGGTCCCGAGCTGGGCCCGACCCCGGTGGACGTTCAGGCGGTCGTCAACGAGATCAACGAACGGACCGAGGCGTTCGACGGGACCGAGGTCCCCGTCACCGTCGAGTACGAGGACGACGGCTCGTTCAGCATCGACGTGGGTGTCCCGCCGACGGCGGCGCTCATCAAGGACGAACTCGGATTCGAAACCGGCAGCGGCGTCCCGCAGGAGGACTTCGTCGCCGACATGTCCGTCGAACAGCTGGAGAAGGTCGCCGAGCAGAAGCTCCCCGACCTGCTCTCCTACGACGTGAAGGGAGCCGCGAAGGAGGTCGCCGGCACCTGCACCTCGCTGGGTGTCACCATCGAGGGCGAGGACCCCCGCGACTTCAAGGAGAAGATCGACGACGGCGAGTACGACGACGTGTTCGCGAGCGAAGCGACAGCGTGACGATCGACTCCGGGTCTTCACCAGGGGTGCCACTGCGTCCCGGCTGACGAGGCGGCGACGTTCGTCCTCCCAATCGTTTTTCACTCGCCACGTCCTTCGATTAGACACCGCTAATCCATGCGCGTTCGGTGCTCGATAATCCCCCCGGGGGGATGGTGACCATGGCAGGCTGGCTGGAGATACTCGTGGCGGCCGCGACGCTCCAGCTGCTGGTGTTGCCGGGCGAGAAGGTGCAGATGATCATCGCCGGGCTGTCGACGAAGTACGACCCGTTCGTGGTCGTCGCGGGCGCGGGCGTCGCGTTCGCGGGCTGGACCGCCCTCGAGGTGGCCTTCGGCGAGGCGCTCCAGCGGGCCCTCCCGGAGGTCTACCTCGACGCCGTCACCGGCGGCCTGTTCGTCCTGTTCGGCGCGCTGTTGCTCTACTCCGCCGCGACCCTGGACGACGGGACCGGCGCGCGGGGGTTCGCGACGGACGGCGGGGACGGAACGGACGCGACGGCGCGGTCGGACGGCGGCGCGGCCCGGTGGACGGACGCGCGGGTCCTCGCGCTCGACGAGCGGCTGCCCGAGCGCTACCGCGGGTTCCTCCCGGCGTTCTCCATCAGCGCGTTCGGCGAGTTCGGCGACAAGACGCAGCTCGTGACTATCGGGCTCGCCGCCCAGTACGGCGCCCACCCCGCCATCTGGGTCGGCGAGATGATGGTCATCATCCCCCTGAGCCTGTTGAACGCGCTGGTCTTCCACCACGGCTCCCACCGGTTGACGCCCCGGCGCAGACGGCACATCTACCTCGCGTCGGCGGGGCTGTTCTTCCTGTTCGCCGCCGACGTGGCCGCGGTGTATCTCCTCGGCGGCGGGTTCCTCCCCGTCTGAGGCGTCACGGCCCTCGTCAGACCGTCACGCACACCTCTCCGCTTCGACGCACTTAACTGTCCCATCGTCGTGGTTCCGACGAGACAGGCGTCCGTCGGACCCTGTTTCACACCGTAGCAGCCCTACAGGCGTACTACGGAGGTGAACGATGGCAGATCAGGACATGGAGAACGCCGTCGCGCAGGCGCTGGAGGAGGCCCCACCGCGGAACTTCCGCGAGACCGTGGACCTCGCTATCAACCTGCGTGACATAGACCTAGACGACCCCAGCAACCGGATCGACGAGTCGATCGTCCTTCCGTCCGGGACTGGGCAGGAGACACGTATCGTCGTGTTCGCCGAGGGCGAGACCGCTCTCAGAGCCGAGGAAGTCGCCGACGAGGTACTCGACGACGACGACCTCGAGGACCTCGGCGACGACACGGACCGGGCGAAGGACCTCGCCGAGGAGACCGACTTCTTCATCGCGGAACAGGCACTGATGCAGGACATCGGTCGCTACCTCGGGACGGTCCTGGGCCCGCGCGGGAAGATGCCGACCCCCCTCGGTCCGGACGAGGACGTGGTCGAGACCATCAACCGCATGAAGAACACGGTCCAGGTCCGCTCGCGCGACCGACGCACCTTCCACACCCGCGTCGGCGCCGAGGACATGTCCGCGGACGAGATCGCCGACAACATCGACGTGATCGTCCGGCGGATGACGGCGGACCTGGAGAAGGGGCCCCAGAACATCGACCGGATCTTCGTCAAGACGACGATGGGCCCGGCCACGGAGGTGCCCGTCTGATGAGCGCCGACGAAGCGGAGGCCCGGGCCGCCGCCGAGCGCAAGACCGAGCACGTCCCCGAGTGGAAGCGCGAGGAGGTCGACGACCTCGTGTCGACGCTGGAGTCCTACGAGAGCGTCGGCGTCGTCGACATCCAGGGCATCCCCTCGCGGCAGCTCCAGGAGATGCGGCGTGACCTGTACGGGACCGCGGAACTGCGCGTCTCGCGCAACACGCTGCTCGTCCGGGCGCTAGAGGAGGTCGACGAGGGTCTCGAGGACCTGACGGAGTTCGTCTCCGGGCAGGTCGGCCTCATCGGGACCAACGAGAACCCGTTCGGGCTCTACCAGCAGCTGGAGGCGTCGAAGACGCCGGCACCGATCAACGCCGGCGAGGTCGCCCCCAACGACATCCTCATCCCCGAGGGTGACACCGGGATCGACCCCGGGCCGTTCGTGGGCGAACTCCAGCAGGTCGGCGCCGACGCGCGCATCCAGGACGGCTCCATCCAGGTCATGTCCGACTCGACCGTCCTCGAGGCGGGAGAGGAGGTCAGCACGGAGCTGTCGAACGTCCTCTCCGAACTCGGTATCGAGCCGAAGGAGGTCGGGCTGGACCTGCGTGGCGTCGTCTCCGACGGCGTCATGTTCGACCCCGAGGACCTCGACATCGACGTCGAGGGGTACCAGGCCGACATCGAGACCGGGGCCGCTCGCGCGCGGAACCTGTCCATCGACGCCGACTACCCGACCGCACGGACGGTCGGAAGCATGCTGGGCAAGGGCGCCAACGAGGCACGGACGCTGGCCATCGAGGCGGCCATCGAGTCGCCCGACGTGGCCGAGGACCTCGTCGCGCGGGCCGACAGCCGGCTCCGCTCGCTCGCGGCCGCCATCGACGACGAGGAGGCGCTGCCCGAGGAACTCCGGGGGACGGCCCCCGAGCCCGCGGGTGACGCCGGCGCCGGGACGGACGCCACCGAGGACGAGGGCGAGGAGGAACAGGCCGACGATCAGACCGAAGACGCCGAGGCCGACGCCGACGACACCGACGATGACGACGGTGCCGACGGTGGCGAGGCCCTCGGGGAGATGTTCTGACAACAATGGAATACGTTTACGCAGCACTCATCCTGAACGAGACGGACGAAGAGATCAACGAAGACAACCTGACCGACGTACTCGAGGCCGCCGGAGCCGACGTCGAGGAGTCCCGCGTCAAGGCCCTCGTGGCCGCGCTGGAGGACGTCGACATCGAGGAGGCCGTCGAGGGTGCCGCCGCGGTGCCCGCGGGCGGTGCCGGTGGCGCCGCTGCCGGTGGCGCCGCTGCCGGTGGCGCCGCGGGCGATTCCGATGCCGACGAGGCCGAGGCCGACGAGGGCGGCGAGGAGGAGGACGACGAGGCCGAGGCCGACGAAGCCGGCGACGACGACGAGGACGACGAGGCCAGCGGCGAGGGCCTCGGCGAGCTGTTCGGCTGAACCGGGCCGCACCACGCGGTCACCGACACACTTCTTTCGGGTCAACGGGAGCCAGCGACGGCGCCAGCGGCGATTATTCGGTTACGGACGAGATGACGGAGCTATCACTGCTCCAGGACGATAACGGGGCGGATCGTTCGAGAATTCCGACAGCAGCCGCCGAATCCCCGTGTCAGTCCGCGACGAGGTAGGTCCGGCCGCCCTTGCGCTCGAGGTAGCAGTCGGCGTCCGTGTCGCGGGCGAACTCGACGATTTCCGCGGGCGGGCGTCCGCTCACGTCGAAGACGCGGCGGTCGGGACCGGGCGTGCTGGTGGTATCGGTCCGCACGCGGACGGTGTCTATCGACATGGACGGGAAGACGTGTCCGGTAGGTATGAACGCCAGCCACCCGGAGTGGAAGTGAAACCGCCCGACGTGAGACGGGTACCCGAAGCGCGCCGATCCCATCGACGAGCGGACGTGTCGCGGGATGGACAGGGCTAACTTGCTGGTCGCGGGAGAGGAGCACGATGAGCGTCCACACGCCTGCACGGACGGAGGTGCTGTCCGGATGGTCGAACTGACGACCGTCCTCCTGCTGGCCCTCGTCGCGTTCGCGGGCGGGGCCTTCGGCGCGTCGCTGGGGGCCCTCCCGGCGTTCGCGTTCACCGGCCTCGTCATCATCGTCGGCGAGGTCGTGAACATCGGACGGGACGTGACGACCGCTGCCGCCGGTGACCCCGGCGCACTCGGCACGTACGGCATCACCGCCAACGTCGGCCTGGGAGCCGGCTTCGGTCCCCACGTCGCGTTCGCCGGCGGGGTGGCCGCCGCGGCGTACGCGGCCCGGCGCGGGAAGCTGAACGCCGGGTTCGACTACCACGAGGCCAAGAACATCACCCACTCGCTCGGGACGGACGCCGACGTGCTGGCAGTCGGCGGGGCCTTCGGCGCCGTCGGCTACCTCGTCTACTACCTGTCGCTGGAGGCACTGGTGCTCCCCTTCGACCCGGTGGCGTTCAGCATCGTCGTCACCGCCTTCCTCCACCGGATCGCCTTCGGCTACCCGCTGGTCGGCGATGTCAGGGGCGGCCTGCTCGACATGTCGCCGTTCGAGCGCGGCGAGCGCCGCGAGCCCGTAACCGACGGCGTCGGAACGGGCGAGGGACTGGACCCCGCCGAGAAGACCGCTACGGAGCGGCGGTTCGTCGTGGAGCCGTGGCTCCCCCACCAGTACCGGTGGCGCGACGTGGCCGTCCTCGGCGCCGTCGTCGGTGTCTTCAGCGCGTACATCGCCTACGTGACCGCCAGCCCGTTCCTCGGGTTCGGCATCACCGCGGCGTCGCTCGTCTTCCTCAGCCTCGGGATGGAGGAGTTCCCGGTCACGCACCACATGGCGCTCCCGGCGGGCCTGCTGGTGGTCGCGCTGGTGCCGGGCGCGCCGGGGCCGGAACTGACGGCCGCGGCGGTCCAGTCGGCGGTGCCGCTGTGGATGGTCGTGGCAGGCGGCGCCGCGCTGGGACTCGTCGGTGGCCTCCTCGGCGAACTCTCCCAGCGGGTGCTGTACGCCCACGCCGACACGCACCTCGACCCGCCGGCCGCCTCCATCGTCCTGACGACCTTCCTGATTGCGCTCCTGGACATTGCGGGCCTGTTCTCGCAGGCCTTCGTCCCGACCGGTCTCTGAGCGGTCGGACCGGCTACTCCGCCGGCTCGACGGCCTCCTCGCGCCACGCGGCGAACGCCGGCAGCACGTCGCTCTCCTCGAACCGCTCGACGCACGGGACGTCGTACGGGTGGTGCTCCTCGACGTGGGTGACCAGTTCCGGATAGCGCTCGGCCGTGGTCTTCGCGAGGAGGACGACCTCCTCGTCGGTCACGACCGCACCGTCCCAGCGGTAGACGGAGTCGCAGGCCACCCGGTTGACGCAGGCGGCGAGCCGCTCCGCGACGAGCGACTCCGCGAGGTCGGCGGCGGCGTCCGGGGGCGCCGTGATGTAGACGGTCGGCATGCGCCGGAAACCGTCAGGCCTCCCCCTCCCTGACGGGGCTGTACCGGCCGTTGATGTCCCACTCGTGGATGCAGTGGCGGTCGCCGACGAGGCGCTCGCCGTCCGCGACCCGGATCACCCACTTGCCCTGTTCGCTGTCCCAGACGTCCTCCCGGCCGCACCGCTCGCACGAGCGCTCGGTGGGGGGAACGATCTCGACCATACCGACTGCAGGACGCTGGGGGGCTTCAATCCCGCGGCGCCCGGCGTCGAACGCAGGCGCTTTCCCGGTGTCGCGCGTAGCCCGGGTATGCAGCGACGCGCGCTGCTGGCGACGCTCGGGGCCGCGAGCGGCGCCGTCGCGGGCTGTGTGACCATCGGTGGCTCGACCCCGACGCCCGGGGAGCTGGTCGTCGACTCGCCGGCCTTCGAGGACGGGGGAACCATCCCCCGCGAGCACACCTGCGACGGGCCGGGGCGGTCGCCGCCGTTCACCTTCGGCGGGCTCCCGGAGCCGACAGAGGCGGTGGCGCTCACCTGCCGGTACCCGAACAGCCTCGCGCAGAACTTCGACCACTGGCAGCTCTGGAACGTCCCGCCGGAGCGCGGCGAGATCCCCGCCGGCCTGCCGGACACCGGGACGCTCCCGGACCTCGGCGATGCCCGCCAGGGCGAGAACGGGGTCGGCGAGGTCGGCTACCTGCCGGTCTGTCCGCCGCCGACGCTGGGGGAGGAGGAGTACCGCTTCCGCTTCTACGCGCTGCGGCGCCCGCTCGACCTCCCCGGCGGGGCGAACCAGGAGCAGTTCGAGGAGGAACTGGAGGGGGCGGTCCTCGCCAGCCTCCGTTACGTCGGGTACTACGCCCGTCCCGACGTGGTGACCGGGACCGCCCGTGGCCGGTAGCCGCGCCGGACCTCAGTCGTCCGCTGTGGTCCCTCTCCCGGTGTCGAGGCGGTACCTGCACTCGCGGTATCGCTCCCCGTCGATCTCCGTCTCGGCGTCCTCGTCCACGAGTTCGAACCCCGAAGCCTCGTAGAACGCCCGTCCGTGCTCGTTGGCTGCCAGCACCATGGCACGGATCTCGTCGACGCCGGCCTCGAACAGGTCGTCGACCGTCCGGTCCAGCAGTGCCGTCCCGACCCCCCGCTCGCGGTAGCCCGGAGCGACGTAGAGCCGGAGCAGGTCCCCCCAGTTCTCGGCCACGTAGGCGTGCGCGAACCCGACGACCTCGTTCTCCAGGCTGGCGACGAGCACCAGCGCGTCGTCTCGCTCGATGGCGGTCGTCATGGCCGACTCGTCGTACCAGTCGGTGGCGGCATCGGCCGTGTTCTCCCTGTTCAACACGTCCGGATAGTCGACCCGCCACGTCGCACGAGCCACCCGCTCGATGGCGGCCGTGTCCGACGTGGATGCCGTACGGACTATCATGAACGACAATTAGTATTGGAGCGACTTGAGTGGTCCCCCGACGATCTGACCCGGCGGCCGGGCGCCACGGGGGTGTTTATCACCGGCCCGGTCGAACCGGAGCCATGGGATTCCACACGTACGACGTCGAACGGGCCGACGCGCTGGAGGACCCCGGCCGCTACGAGTACGTCTCCGTCGACGAGCTGTTGGCGCTGTTCGACCCGTCCGGCGAGGTGGCGGATCTGGGCAGCGGCACGGGGTTCTACACCGACGACGTGGCGCCCTACGCCGAGACGGTCCACGCGGTCGACGTGCAGCCGGCGATGCACGACCTGTACCGGGAGAAGGGGGCACCGGGGAACGTCCGGTTCGTCACCGCGGAGGCCGCGGACCTCCCGTTCGCCGACGACGCACTCGACAGTGCCTTCTCGACGATGACCTACCACGAGTTCGCCAGCCCGGACGCCCTGGCCGAACTCGCGCGCGTCGTCCGCCCCGACGGCCTGGTGGGGACCGCCGACTGGTCCGCAGCAGGCGAGGGCGAGGCCGGGCCGCCACGGAGCGAACGGTTCGACGTGAACGACGCCATCTCCGCGTTCGAGGCCGCCGGATTCTCCATCGAGCGGGCCGAGGAGCGACGGGAGACCTTCGTCCTGCGGGCGCGGCTGGATTGAACGTTCGTCCACCGAAATCCGAGATGAATCCTGCATTGAGGACATATAGCGCCACGAACATACCCATAGGGAAGATGTTTTCCTCCTTCGTCCGTGGTCGTGCGTGTGAGCAGATTCACCGACCCGCACACGCCGGTCGAGGACAGGTACGAGTGCTACGAGTGCAGCGCCGGCGTCGTCGCCGGCGAGTTCCCCGGCCCGTGTCCCGACTGCGGTAGCCGCGTCCGCAACATCGCCGTGCCGTGGGAGTGAAGCGGTCGGCGTTCAGGTACCTCCCGCCGAACGTCGGTCCGGTCGACGGACGTGTGGTGTGTTACCGTTGACCACAATTCTTATGTCCGTCCGGCCCTACAGGGTCGACTGCTCCCGGAGTCGACGGGGACACACCGGACGACTCGGCCGAAGCGACAGCGAGGCCGAGTTGGGGGCAACCACCGAAGGGCCCGTCACAGGGCCACGAGGAGAACGCCTCGAAGGAGAACCGCAGCCGCCCACCAGCCGGCCATCCGGATGGCCGGACGCGAAGGCCAACTACCGGACGTCGTGTGAACGGCGTTCGCGAACCCGACGTGGCACGCACAACGGTCGGTGCGAGTCCGACGAAAGCCCACACGGGCACGCCGGTGCGAACCCGGCTCACGTGCCTGCCGTGCCGGAAGGGCCGTACGGGCCGTGGAAAACGTCTCCCGTCCGGGTCCAATCCGCGACTCCGGGATTTCCCGCGCGCCCGACTCCGAGCGGTGCGACCGCTCGTGCCGTCCCCGAATCTGGCGAGGGAACCGCTTAAGTCCGCGGATACCCGACGGGAAGGTATGCCAGCAGCGGCGCGACAACGAGGCGCAGACCCAGGGGGTGGACGGCCGTGAGCCTCTCGTACCCGGTCGCCTCCGACCACCAGCTCGCCCGGCTCCTCCAGATCGGTATGGTCCTGGAGGAGGTCGTCGAGGCCCGTGCGTACAAGCACGCCGAGTCGCTCGCCCCCGCCGACCGCGACGTCGAACTGGAGGCGTTGCTCGAGGACGCCGCCGAGGAGTCCGCCGACCATCGCGCCGAGCTGGAGGCGCTCGTCGACGAACTCGAGGGGGACCCGGTCGCCTACGAGGAGATCGAGGAGCTGGTCGCGGCCCGCTACGAGGCCGACACGGACACCGACGGGGTTCTGTACGACCAGCTCGCCAACGAGGAGACCGCCTACAAGTTCTACGACGACCTCATCGAGGCCATCGAGGGGTCGGACGTACGGTTCAGCATCGACCGCGACCGCCTGCTCACCACGCTCCGCGACGTCCGTGAGGACGAGGCCGAGGGGGTCGAGGACGTCACCCGACTGATGGAGGCCCGCGAATGAACACGCAGAACCAGTACCTCAAGGCGATCTACCTGGTCCAGCAGCAGGCCGACGGCCCCGCCTCGACGGGGAAGGTCGCCGAGGCGCTCGACGTCTCGCCGGCCTCGGCCAACGAGATGATCGGCAAGCTCGAGGAGGCCGGCCTCGCCGACCACGAGAAGTACACGGGCGTCGACCTCACGGACGAGGGCATCCACCGCGCCCGCGAGGCGCTCCGGACCTACTGCATCATCGAGCGGTTCCTCGTGGAGGTGCTCGAGGTCGAGGAGTTCCGCGCCGAGGCCCGTCAGCTCGAGTCCGTCATCGACGAGACCGTCGCCGACCGACTCGACACCATCATCGACCGGGACCCCGCCTGCCCGGACTGCTTCGACGCCGAGGCCGACGTCTGCGGGCATCTCGTCGACGACCTCGATATCGACCTGGAGCTGGAGTCCGAGGCGGCCGACTGACAGCGTTCCGCTTTCACTCCGCTCGGCGCTGGTTCAACTCCGCACCCAGCCTCCTCGATTCCATGGGTCACATCGAGCCGATCGGAACCTTCGACGACCCGCAGGATGCTCATAACGTGATCCGTCTCTGTCGGTCCCGCCACGGACGGGGCGAGGCCGGGAACATCGAGTTACCCGCCCCGAACGCGCAATCATAACCCTATTGCTGAACCAACCGCAACACGCGAACGCAGCCCCGTGGTGTAGCGGCCAATCATATGGGCCTTTGGACGGAACTCGGTTCACGCCGTTTCCGGAAGCGAGCCTAGGACCCCAGTTCGAATCTGGGCGGGGCTACTGACATACGGCCGCGCTATTTGTGATATTATGCGAATAAATACTCTAAATGCGAATTTATAGAAAATACTGTCCGATAGCTTGATTCGTGGGGCAGCACTCTTTCCACCATCCTTATTCACCGGTGCCCGGTGGGGTACCGCATGGCACCCGAGGACAACGACCCCGTGCTGGACTGGCCGCTGGCGGTCGGGGAGCCGGGGCGGGAGGTGTGGTACTCGCTGGTGAGTCCGATCGACGGGTCGGTGGCGTTCTGGTACCGGTACACGCTGCTGTCGACCACGGGCGGTCGGCAGGAGGGACGGCTGTGGGCCGCGCTCACGGACCGGGAGGACCCCGACCGCTCGACGTTCGTCACCCGGTCGGTCCCGTTCGCGGACGTCCGGCCGCAGGGCGGTCCCTTCTCGCTGACCATCGACGACGCCGAGCTCACCTCCTCGTCGGCGGTCGGCTCCATCCCGGCGGACGACGGGGACGACGTCGCCTGGGACCTCTCGTACGACCCGGACCCATACTCGTTCACACCGCTGCGGAGCCAGCGGCTGACTGACGTGCTGGCGAAGACGGTGGGCACCGGGAAGCACTGGAGCGCCAACGAGGCCGTCCGGATGAACGGCGAGGTGACCGTCGGTGACCGGACCATCGAGTTCGACGACGCCCCGGGGCACCAGGGACATACGCTCGGGTCGTCGCCGCCCGACTCGTGGACCTGGATCCAGTGCAACGACTTCGCGGACCGCTCGGTCGTGCTAGAGACGCTGGACATCGAGGGGACGCTGTCGATCTGTCTGCGCCGCGACGGCGAGGTCCACGCGCTCAACCGTCTCAAGCACGTCGTCGGGCCGAAGTCCAACGCGACGGAGCACGACGAGCCCGGTCTCTGGCGGTTCTCCGGGAGCGGTGAGGGGGTCGACCTCCGCGTCACCGTCCGCGCACCCGAGGAGGTGAAGTGGCAGACGGTCTCCTACATGGCGCCCGACGAGTCCCTGCGCTACAACGCCCACTGTTCGCTGGCGGACGTCACGCTCACCTACACCGTCGAGGGCGAGGAACCCGTGACGCTCGAATCGTCGGCCGGCCGCGCGGAGTGGGTCGGCGCGGAGCCGCCGTTAGCGGGCGAGGAGTACCCGCCGGAGTGGTAGCCGGTCGGGAAGGCGCTTCCTCCCCGCGCCGCAGGCGCGCGTTTCACCGGCACGAGCGGAGCGAGGGCCTGCCTTTCTTCCGAACCACGAAAGAACTCCAGTTCAGCCCAGGCGGAACGAGGGCTCCTCTTCCTCTTCGCCGGCGTCGAGGTCGTCGAGGTGGATGACCTCCTCGCTCTCCTCCTCCTCGAGCTTCTGGGAGAGCTTCGTGACGTACTTCTTGTACTCGTCGAGCTGTTCGCGGAGGTGTTCCGACTCCAGCTCGAGGCGCTCGTGCTCGCGGACGAACGATTTGGGCACCTCGACCTTCGGCGGGAACGACTCCGCGGGCGAGGTGGTCGAGTCGTCGAGCTGGTGCTCGGGGACGACCTCGACCTGTCCGTCGTGGGCAACGAGCATCTCGACGTAGTCGCGGAACACGGCCGAGAGCGAGATGTCACGCTCCTCGGCGATGCTCTGCAGGGCCTCGAACGACTCCTCGTTGACCCTGAAGGAGATGGTCTTGTTCTTGTTGCCCATCGTACACGGACTTGGTCGCTCTTCACACTTCAACGTTCGTCAGACACGTGTCGGTCGCCCGTCCGCTCCGGGTCGCGTTCGTCGGCGGCAATCTGGAACCTGACACAGCCGGCGAGACAGAGCAGGAACCCGTACAGCGGCGGCGTCCCGGCCGTGAGCACCGGTATGAGGATCGCCAGCACTCCCTCCCGGGCGGGCGCGGGCAGTCCCAGTGCCGTCACCCCGGCACGCACGTCGCCCAGGTTAACGGTCACCATCGCCAGTCCGGCACCGGCGAGGAAGAGCCGTCGCCCCGGTCCCTCGAACAGGTAGAGCAGCGGGACCAGCGGATAGGCCAGGACGACGTAGTAGACGGGGTACGAGGGGAGCGCCAGCAACACGCCGGCCGCGATGGCGAACGCGGCCACCAGCCGCTGTCGCGGGGTGTCCACGCGTCGACACCCGACCGCGACCACGGGCACCAGTAGCACCACCGCCCCCACCGTCCGCGCCAAGGACGACTCCGGGAACAGCAGGGAGAGCGGTCGGCGCAGGGTGAGGAACTCCGCGTTCGGCCCCAGGCCTCCCTCGAACGCCGCCCGGGAGCTCCGGGGGAGGAGCGCCTCCGTCACGTACGCCACCGTCAGGTCCGGCCCGAGCGCGAGCCCCGCGACGAGGAGGCCGCCGCCGGTGGCGACTGCAGCGAGCAGCGCTCGCGGGGCCCGGCGTCGCAGGTACCACAGGCCGAACCCGGCCGGGAACACCTTCACGAACGCCGCCAGGCCGAGCGTGCTCCCGGCCCGCAGCTCCCGGCCCGCGGCGATTGCGGTGAACCCGACGGCGACGGCCAGCGCGAGCAGCAGGTTCACCTGCCCGAACACCAGCGACGGGACGGTGTAGATGCCGCAGACGACGAACGCCACAACCAGCGCCCTGTCGACCCGCTCCAGCGGTTCGCCGTGGCGCTCGACGACGCGGACGAGCACTCCCGCCAGCACCAGCCCGCCCAGCAGCGACACGCCGGTGAACACCGCGAAGGCGACCGAGTACGGCAACAGGACGAGCGGGATGAACGCGAGCACGGAGAGGGGCGGGTAGAGGTAGACCAGCCAGCCGACACCGACGGGCGACTGGCCGTACAGCGGCTCACCCGCGAGGAACGCCTCGGCGGCGCCGTAGTAGACCTGGAAGTTCAGCGCCACCTCTCCGGGGGTGGCGATGGCCGTCTCCACGAGCGAGACGAGGCCGAACACCGCCCCCAGCGCGAGCACGACCCTGGCACCGACGGCCGCCGGAGTGCGCGACACGCCGGGTCGCAGGAGGGGGGACCACTTCGCGCTGCCGGTCCACCGCCCGCGGCTTTATCGCCGGCCGCGTGCAAGTCGCCCCATGGGACTCGACGTCGAACAACCGGCGCCGCCGGAGTTGGAACCGAACCTCGATCCGGACGAGTACGAGGACGCGGAGGTGCAGGGCGACGACTACCGGCGCGAGGAGCTCGAGCAGTTCCTCGCGGACGGCGCGTGGGCGGACGCGTTCGACGAGTGGACCCGGGACGCCGAGATGGACGAGGAGGACTGGCGCATCGCCGTCGACCTCGACCTCCCCGCCCGGTTCGACTTCTTCTGGGACGACTTCGCCGACCGCGTCGGCTACCACGCCCCCGGCATCCCCGAGGACTGGAAGACCCGCGACCTCCACCCTGACTTGGACTCCTGGTCGACCGTTTCGGCCATCAACGCCGGCCTGACGGAACTCGGGCAGATCGTCTGTGAGACGCTCAAGCGGGAGTACATCGACTGGGAGGCCGACTACGAGCCGCCGGAGGACCTGCCCGATTTCGAGTGAGCGTTTCGGACGACTCCGGGTCGCCCGGGCTTCGCCCGCGGCGCTGCCATCGACGCCCGTGGAACGCTCGGCTATCTTTCTGCGAGGAGAGAACCCCGCTTTTACGGCGGGAGTGAATCCGACAACGCCGACACAACCCTCGTTCAGCAGCAATACGGATATTCAAGCAGATGGGTTTTATAACATGACGTACACCGAGGCGGGCACACTGCCCCACTAAATGCACAATATCGGGACTCCGAGACCCAGAATGTTCGAGACACCCATCTCGAACCGCTGTGGTGTCTCGACCACAAGATAACTCCGAGTCCCATGCCGGGATAGGAGTAACGGCGGTGTGGCCCCGCCATCGGCCCGTCATGCCGGCGAGTCGTAAACCAGCAAATATCCCAACCCAGCGGTGCGGTGCCGTGGGAAGCCTCGCCGTTTACCGCGAGGAGGAGGTCACCTCCGATGACCGCTCGATACTCTGGAGAGAGAGCACGTAACAGACGAATCTGGAGCATCCGAGAGATAGCTGATGTTCGCTCTCGCGCGGAACCGCGTGCGAAGGGGGCTCTCACGAGCCGTCCGAAGCCTCGCTACTCCCGGGCGCGGAGCCGCTCGCGGACGCGCTCGATGAGGTCCTCGCGGAGCTCCTCGACCTCGATCTCCTCGAGGACGGGGACGTAGAAGCCCTCGACGAGCGTGTTCTTCGCGAGGCGCTCGTTGACGCCGCGACTGGTCATGTAGAACAGGTCCCGCTCGTCGACCTGCCCGACCGTCGCGGAGTGGCTGGCCTCGGTGTCGTGGTTGTTGATGATGAGCTTCGGCGAGGCGTCGGCCTCGGACTCGTCGGACAGCATCAGCGTGTTCTCGCGCTGGTAGCTGTTCGTGTCCCAGGCGTCCTTGCCGACGTTCTGCACGCCCTCGTAGACTGAGCGCGCCTCGTCGTCGATGACGCCGCGCGTGACGAGGTCGGCCGTGGTGTGCTCGGCGTTGTGCCAGACCCGCGCGTCGATGTCGAAGTGCTGGTCCTCGTGGCCGTAGAAGGCCCCGACCATCTTCGTCTCCGCGCTGTCACCGTTCAGGTGAGTCTCGACGGACGCCTTCGTCAGGCGCGAGCCGATGTTGACGTCGATGAAGTCGACCGTCCCGTAGGTGGTGACGTCCGCCTCCTTCAGCTGGTAGTTGTACGTCGTCCCGTCGAGGTCCTGCAGGCTGCCGTACTGGACGTAGGCGTTCTCCCCGCCGACGATCTCCGTCAGGCCGGAGTAGTAGCGCGATCCGTCGAGGTCGTCGCCGGTCTCTTCTCGCGGGCTCTGCCCGCTCGAACGGTCCGCGGCGCGTAGCGCCGCGCTGTCCTGCCGCTCGAGGATCGTCACGGAAGCGGACTTCTCGGTGACGACCAGGGTGTAGTTGAACAGCGACCGGCCGTTCATCGTCGTCCGGATGGTGACGTCCTCGGCGTCGACCCCCTCCGGCACGTAGACGACCGTCCCCGTGGTGAACAGGGCGGTCGAGAGCGCCGTCAGGTAGTCCGTCTCGGGGTCGACGACGGAGCCGAAGGCGTCCCGGACGAGGTCCGGCTCGCTGTCGAGCGCCTCGTGGAACGGGAGGACCTCGACGCCCTCGTCCGCCTCCCACTCCTTGTCCTCCGTCTGGGAGAACGGATCGACCATCGACTCGTAGTCGAGGTCGGCCAGGTCCGTCCACGTCCGGCCGGGCGTTCGGATGACGTCCGGGAACGGGAGCTCCTCCAGGGCCGCGACCGCGTCGAGGCGCTGCTGGAGCAGCCAGTCCGGCTCGTCGCGTGCCTCGCTCAGCTCGCGGACCGTCTCCTCGCTGATGGTCTCCTGGAGTACGGACATCAGCCCAGCGACCCCTCCATCTCGAGTTCGATGAGGCGGTTCAACTCGACCGCGTACTCGATGGGCAGCTCCTCCGTGATCGGCTCGATGAAACCGGCGACGATCATCTGCTTGGCGTCGTCGTCGTCGAGGCCGCGCGACTGCAGGTAGAACACGTCCTCGTCGCCGATCTTGCCGACCGTCGCCTCGTGGGCCACGTCCACCTTCGACTCCTCGATCTCCATGTACGGCATCGTGTCGGAGGTGGACTCGTTGTCGAACATCAGCGCGTCACACTCGACGGACGTGGAGGAGTTCTCCGCGCCGTCGCTGATGTGGACGAGGCCGCGGTAGTTGGTGCGGCCGCCGTCTTTCGCGATGGATTTGGACTCGATGGTGGACTTCGTGTTCGGCGCGTTGTGGTAGACCTTCGCGCCGGTGTCGATGTCCTGGCCCTCGCCCGCGAAGGCGATGGTGATGTGGTTGTCCGTGGCGCCGGGGCCCTTGAGGATGGTCGACGGGTACAGCATCGTCGCCTTCGAGCCCATTGAGCCGGACACCCACTCCATGGTGGCGTCCTTCTCGGCGATGGCACGCTTCGTGTTGAGGTTGTACGTGTTCTTCGACCAGTTCTGCACGGTCGAGTACTGGACGTGGGCACCCTCGCGGACGAAGACCTCGACGCCGCCCGAGTGGAGGTTGAACGCGGAGTACTTCGGGGCGGAACAGCCCTCGATGTAGTGGACCTCGGAGTTCTCCTCGGCGATGATGAGCGTGTGCTCGAACTGGCCCATCCCCTCGGAGTTCATCCGGAAGTACGCCTGGACCGGCATGTTGACCGTCGTGTCCTCGGGGACGTAGACGAACGAGCCGCCGGACCAGATGGCGCCGTGGAGCGCGGCGAACTTGTTGTCGCTCGGGGGGACGCACTTCGTCATGAAGTGCTCCTTGACGATCTCCTCGTGCTCCTGGACCGCCTTGTCCATGTCGCAGAAGATGACGCCCTTGTCCTCCCACTGCTCTTTCATGTTCTGGTAGACGATCTCGGACTCGTACTGGGCGCCGACGCCGGAGAGGGCGTTCTTCTCCGCCTCCGGGATGCCCAGCTTGTCGAACGTGTCCTTGATGTCCTCGGGGAGGTCCTCCCAGTCGTCGACGCCGCCGCGCGTGTCGATGTCCGGGCGGATGTAGGGGACGATCTCGTCGATTTCGACCTCGCTCAGGTCCGGCTGCCCGGGCCAGTCGGTCGGCATCGGCATCTCCTGGAACTGGCGCAGCGCCCGCAGGCGTCGCTCCAGCATCCACTCGGGCTCGTCCTTGTCCTCGCTGATGACCCGGATGGTCTCCTCGGTCAGGCCCTTCTCGGACTTGAACGCCGAGGCCTCCTCCTTCTTGAACTCGAACCGGGCCTCGGTGTCCGTCTCCTTCAGGTGGTCTTGATCTGAACTCATTGTCTGGTGTGTCCGTTGTTTACGTCCGTGTGCTCATTAGCCTGTGCGTAACGTCTCACGGTTACGCCGCCTCGAAGACTTCCTCGCGGACCCAGTCGTAGCCCTCGTCCTCGAGCTGCTCGGCCAGTTCCGCGCCGCCGCTCTTTGCGATCTCGCCCTCCAGCATGACGTGGACGTGGTCGGGCTCGACGTAGTCCAGGATGCGCTGGTAGTGGGTGATCTGGAGGATACCGGTGCCCTGCTCGTCGCGCAGCGCGTTGATTCCCTTCGAGACGTCCTGCAGCCGGTCGATGTCCAGCCCGGAGTCGATCTCGTCGAGCACCGCGATGCTCGGCTCGAGGACGGCGGCCTGTAGCACCTCGTTCTGCTTCTTCTCGCCGCCGGAGAAGCCCGCGTTCAGGTAGCGCTGGGCGAACTTCTCGTCCATCTCCAGCTGCTCCATCTTCTCCTGGAGGAGCTGCTGGAACTCCGCGACGCCGACCTCGCCCTCGTCGGCGGGGCCCTCCATCGGGGAGGTCTCGTAGCCCTCGTCCTCCTCCGCTTCGGCCTCGTCCTCGTCCTCGAACAGTTCCTCGCGCTCCTCGAGCTTCGCGTTGAGCGCCGTCCGGAGGAAGTTGACCATCGTGACGCCCTCGATCTCGGCGGGGTACTGGAAGCCCAGGAAGACACCGAGCGCCGCGCGCTCGTTGGGCTCCAGGTCGAGCAGGTCCCAGGTCCGCTCGTCCCCGGGGATCTCGAAGTCCCCGCCGAAGTCGCCCTCCTCCAGATGGAGGAGGACCTCGCCGTCGGTCACCTCGTACTCGGGGTGCCCGGCGATGACCTTCGCCGTGGTCGACTTGCCGGAGCCGTTCGGGCCCATGAGGGCGTGGATCTCGCCGGACGATACCTCGAGGTCGACGCCGCGGAGGATGGTCTCTCCACCCTCCTCGGCGACCGCCGCGTGCAGGTTGTTGAGTTCTAGCGTTGCCATGATGAGTACCTTCGGTCGACCAAAACTCCGGGTGTCACGGGCATAATGGTTTCGGGTTTCCACGTTCCCGATTCGCGAATCGGAAACCAAATCTTCCGTCTGTGAAATCAGTTATCACACAGCCGGTGAGAACAGGTGGCGGCTGTGGATATCGATTGTACTAAAACAGCCGATATTGGACGACCGTGTTCCGCATGTTTCACATGAACGACCCGAGGCCAGTCTGTTCCTGTCCACTCTCGACTTCCTGCCAGGAGATATCGAGTGCTTCGAGGATACGTGCGATCGGGCCCTTCAGCGTCTTCTCCAGCATCTTCTCGTAGTCGACGTGGAACCCGTCGGGCACCTGGTCAGCGAACTCGAAGCAGATGACGTCCGGGTCGCGCTTGAACTCCCCGTACAGCGGGTCCGTGTGGGGGTCCAGGCCCTCCTCGTCCTCGATGCGCTCGAAGAACGACGCGTCGACGTTCTCCAGGTAGAGCCGTTTGGGTTTCGAACCGCGCCCGAAGTTCGTCCCCAGCAGGAGGTTCGCGTACTTCGCCCCGCGGACCTGCGCGGTGGCGGTGTCGTAGCTACCGAGCTTCTTCCCGATGCCTCCCGGGATGCCGATGTCGTCCAGGTCCGCGTCTCCGGCCTTGAACGACTCGATCTCGTCGTGCACGTACGTCCGGACCTCCTCCATGTCCGCCCCGGTGACGATCATCTCGATGACGCGGTGTTGCACCCGCTTGGTGACCGGCGCGATGTCGCTGCGCTTGTACTCGAACCCCGTGATGTCGATGTCGTCGACCGCCTTGCCCTCCTTCCAGACGATGTTCCCGGCGTAACGCTTCTTCTTGCCGGCCTGGAAGAAGCGCCGGTAGAGCTTCTCGAACTCGATCTGGAAACGGTTGTGGGCGGCGTCGAGTTCCTCCATCGCGAACTCGTCGTACGAGTCGTTGATCACCTCCTCCAGTTCGAAGGACCGCTCGATGGCGGTTTCCTCGTCGATATCGCCGCCGAACTCGATCATAACGCTGTCCGTGTCCCCATAAGTAACTTCTTGACCGTTTTCTTCTACTATATCGTTAGTATACTGAATAACGTCCCGTCCCGTCGCCGTGACGGCTGCGCCCATCTCCTTGTCGTAGAGCCGGAAGCGATCCCATCCGAGCACGCCGTAAAGCGACTGACCGACGAACTGGAACGTTCCGTTCCGCCCGGCCATGAGAGTGTGGTTATCCTCGACCGTGACGCAGTAGGCACCGTCGTCGGCGGTGCTGGTCCCCCCCGAGCGGTGCATACGGAAGCTGTTCTTCTCACCCTCTGTGCAGTAGATGCGCCACGACCCGCTGTCCCGGTTGACTGTCGGGGTGAGGCCGAGATGGACACACAGCCGCAGCACGTCGTCACGGAGTCGCCCACTCGATGTCGTATACCGCCAGCTGTTCGATTGCCGGTCACCGTCACCGGTGATGAGGGTGTCCAAGAACCGCTCCTTCTGCCTCCGGCTGACCTCGAAGACGAACTCCGGAATCCGTTTCTCGAAGCTGTCTCCGCCACAGAGTTCCACTAGCCACTCGCCCAGAAGCTCAGAGGTGAACTGATAGCTCCGGTCGTCGACGTAGTAATCGAGTCCGAGTCGGTCGAGCAGATTACCGATCGCGGCGTGGTCGCTCTCCCTGCTCCCACCGTCGGCGACTGCCTCCTGAGCGATCTTCACCGTCGTCGCGCTTCCGCGGAAGTTCTCGCCGAACTGCTTGTCCACGGACGTATAGACGTTCCCCTCCGTGATATACCAGGCCAGTAGTTCCAGGAGGTCGTCGCCGTCGTACGTCCGTGGAATCCACTTCCGACCGGACTCGCGGTGTACGAACGAACGCTCGCAGACCGACTCGATGTACTCGCGGTGTTCCTCGAACTGGTCAGCAGTGAGTACGTACCCGACCTCCCCGACATCCGCCTTCGGAACCCGTCGCGGTTTCCACCCGAGTTCGGAGATGAAGGTGCGGCCGTGGACCTCAGGCCTGACCCAGACCTCGTACCCGCCGTCGAGCAACCACGTGAGGTCGGCCTCCTCGAGCGGCTCCCCGTGCTCGAACGACCAGTCGTGGGGCATCTCGTAGTGACAGTACTCCTCCAGGTCGCCGGCCTCCACGAACGACCACTCCTCCTCCGTGATACCGTTCGTGTCGTCCTTCCGAACGAGCATCCGGTGGTTCGGCGTCACGCGGAAGTCGATCTTCGAGGTCTCGATGTCGACCAGTTCACCGCGGTAGTCGGGGTACGCCTGCGTCTCGACGACCGGTTTTACCTCCATCCGCGTCGTCTCGGGGTCCAGCGAATACACCTCGTCGCCCACGTCGAGCTCCCGGATGTTCCGGACACCGTCCGGCGTCAGGACGTCCGTATCCGGCGCGAAGCAGTTCATGATGACCTTGACGGCCTGCTGCTGTCGGTCGTACTGCTCGTACGCGTCGCTGCCGGGGTCGTGGTCGTTGCGGAGCCCCTTCTTCTCCTCGCGCTCGGTGAGGAGGTCGTCGACCATCGTCCGGATGATGCCGTCCGGTTCGGCGCGGAACTCCGTTCCGTTGGGGGCCCGGTAGGTCTCCCCGTCGTAGTCCGGGCCGACCTTCGTCTCGGGCGACGCGTTGATCGTCACCATCGACATGGGGTAGAGTGACTGGCCGACCCACTGGAACTGGCCGTTCCGCCCCGCGAGCACGACGTGGTTGTCCTTCGCGGTGATGCAGTGCACCTGCCCGTCGTGGTCTTCGACCGTGGCATCGGCCGTCCGCATCGAGCCGCGCTTGCCGATGGAGACGTACCAGGTGCCGTCCGACTGCTTCGAGACGGTCGGCTTCTCCCCGCATCGAACCGCGAGTCGCGTGACGTCCTCCTTCAGTTGGTCGTTCTTCGTCCGGAACTTCCGGAGCCCGCCGTCGGCTCGGCTTCCATCGCCGGCAACGAGCGTATCCAGCAGCACCTGTAGGTGGCCGGCGTCGAGTTCGAACACCCACGCCGGAATCCGCTTCTCGGCGTACCCGTCACCGCAGTGCTCGATGAACCAGTCGTGGAGATACCGATCGGAGACGGTGAACCGGTTCTCGTCGACGCCGTAGTTCAGACCCATCCGGTCCAGAAGGTCCCGAATCGCCGCCCGGCCGTCGTCGTTCTGCTGATGGAGAACGATTCCCGGCGTCTCGCGGACGAGACTCCCCTCCGTGACGAACCAGCCGACGAGTTCGAGCCAGTCGTCCATCCCGAACGCGAGTGGCGTCTCGGCGTGTCCGCGGCCGTACTTCAGGAACACCTCGTCGGCGTGTTCGTGGATGGTTTCGCGATATGCCCGGTAGGTTTCGACCGGAATCAGGTACTTTCCGGCCTCCTCGGCAGTTGCGGCGAGTCGGGATGTCCCGTTCGCCCGGTCCAGGTCGGACTCGACGCCCGCGGGCATCACAGCACGGAAACTCGTCAGCCCGTCGTGGGCGTAGACGACCGCGTGACCGTCCTGAACCTCGTCGGCGAGGTCGAACCTATCCCGGGTCGCGCCCGCCATCGGTTCGTGGTTCGGGAACGCGAAGCGTCCGGCGTCCGGAACGTCGCGATACTCGGCAAACTCGTAATCATCGGGTCCCAGGTCGTCCCAGCCGCGCGTCTTCGACAGCAGGAATCGGTGGTTCTCGGTCACCTTGAAGTCGTACGTGTTCCCCGACGCATGGTGGAGTTCGCCGTAGCGGTTGTCGTAGGACTGCGTCTCGACGACCGGTTTCACCTCGCACTCGAACGTCTCCGGGTTCAGTGTGTAGACGGGGTCCCCTTTGTCGAGTTCCCGGACGTTCCGGATTCCCTCGGGGGTGGCCACGTCCGTATCGCCGCTGAAGCATTTCAGGTCCAGCACGCTGACGTTCTCCTTGACGCCCGTGATGGGGTCGAAGACGGCGCCGCCCTCGTAGTCCTCCGCCTCCACGGTCCCCTTCGACGGGAGGACGAAGTCGCCGTGGACCTCGTGGAGGATGTACATGTCCACGGCGTCCCCGGGGGTCGTGGCGTCCTCCAGCTTGCAGCCGACGAACGACGCCACCTCCTGCCAGAAGGGGATGATCTCCTGCTTGCGGTCCAGCTCGACGCACAGCTCCACGTCGCGGAGGTTGTACTCCAGCAGGCGCTCGGGGTCGTCCTCCCAGAGGTCGCCGATGTCGCCGGGGTAGCGCTCCTTCCCGACATCGAGTTCCGTCTCGCCGACGGCGTCGAGCCGGTACGAGTCCAGCTCCGTGAACTGCGTGCGCTTGTAGGCGTACAGCAGGTCGAAGACGACACGCCCCTTCACGTTGGGGCCCTGCCAGTCCGAGCGCCACACCTCGTTCACGCGGGAGGTCGGGTCGACGGAGAGCCCGTTCTCCGGCGTCGCGAGCTCCTCGATGCGGTCGAGCAGGTACGGGGCGTCGAAGTCGGTGAAGTTCCAGCCCGTCAGCACGTCCGGGTCCGTCTCCCGAATGTAGTCGACGAACGAGGACAGCATCGCCGTCTCGCGCTCGAAGGTGCGCACGTCCACGTCGAGGTCGTCCTCGATTGGCTCGTACCCCTCCAGCGAGCCGGGCCCCTCGACCCCCTCGGGGGCCGTATAGAGCCAGACGACGTACTGGTCGTCGTAGGAGTCGTGCGAGGTGAGACAGACGATGGGCTCCTCGCCGTCCTCCGGGAACCCCCGGCGGTCGTCGACCTCGATGTCGAACGTGCAGACCCGCGGCTCCACGTCGAGGTCGACGGGCTCTAGTTCGGCGTGGTGGACGTCGATCGGCTCGTCCGGCTCCTCGCGCCTGACGGGCACCTCGACGCCCGACCGGATGTCGCGGTCGATGAGCAGGCGGTTCGGGAAGAGGATGTCCGCCTCGTAGTGGTCGAACCGGTCGCGCAGCTGCCCCACGTCGCGGGGGGTCTGCCCCGTGATCTTCAGCAGGCGGTCGCCGCGGATACTCTCGAACGGCTCGCCGTCGGCGTCGGTCAGGTGGCGCCCGGTCAGCCGGTCGAACTGCTGTGCGGGGTCCCCTGCGGGGTCGAGGTCGTCCTCGGTCCAGTCCTCCGGCGCTTTCTCGGCGGCCGCCGCGTCGGTCACGAAGTCCGACAGCGGTGCGTAGAAGTACGGCTCGAACTCGTGGACGCGGACGTGGACCGGGTCGCGGTCCTCGTCGCGCCCGAAGACGTGCAGGACGGGGCGCTCCTCGTCGCCCCGGCCCTCGACCGTGTAGTCGACCTGGGTCACCGCCAGGGTGGTCGTGCCGTCGGCGTCGGGGTAGCGCCGCTCGGACATGTCCACGACCGTCGAGCCGTCGCCGCCACCGTTGCCGGCGACCGCCTCGGCGATCTCCGCCTCGGTGTCGCGCTCCGCGCTCGCGTCCCCGTCGGTGTCGTCCGCACCATCGCCCCCGAAGTCGGTGAGCGTCGGCTGGGCGTCCTCGGCCATTGTCGGCGTTCCGTCGTACGGGGTGAAAAAGGCACGTATCGGCCGCCGGTGGCCCGGCGATCCCCCGTAACAGAACGGCTCCCGACATCACGGTCAGGTGTCGGAAACCGAACGCCCACAAGGGATATATATGTGCCAACAGTTCCCAAAGGTGGGTGAAAACCACCATGCCTGATTCCGATGCGGAGACGGACGCCGAGTGGGAGCGCCCCGAGAGCGAGGCCGACGCCGTCGCGACGACGGAGGCCTACGAGACGGACTCGGGCGTGGTGCTCTACGATTCCGAGAACCCGCTCGCGTGGATCCAGGCGGACAACGCCTGTGTCGTCCACGAGATGGTCTGACGGGCGGTTCGAGCAACGCTTTTGCGGCGTCACTCCCTCGACGGACTCGTGAGCGACGGCGACCCGTGGCCGGACGAACCAGACGAGCCGACCAATCCCGGGGACAGGTACCTCGACCGGTTCGACGGCGAGTCCGCGGAGCCCGACCCCGAGGCTGCCCTCGCGCCCTCGGTTCCCGAGGAGACGAACGCCCCGGAGGGGCTGTTCCGCGCGTTCTGGGGGCTCGTCGCGACCATCAACCTCGGCCTGTTCGCCGCCAGTCTCGGGCTGATGCTCGTCGGCTTCCGTGGCCAGGTACGGGAGGGTGGCGCCGTCTTCCTGCTGGGTGTCGCTGCCCTCGCGTACGCCGGCTACAGGTAC
Organism: Halobacteriales archaeon QS_4_70_19; assembly: GCA_003020985.1. Taxonomy (GTDB): domain Archaea; phylum Halobacteriota; class Halobacteria; order Halobacteriales; family Haloarculaceae; genus Haloglomus. Next base: position 31,735 of record PXRM01000010.1, read on the forward strand.
CGTGAGGTCCGGCAGACCGACTTCGGCGATGCCGACGACGCCGAGCCCGACGACGAGGCGGACGTCGACCCGGACGCCGACGACCGACCCGCCGCGGACGACTGAGCCCCGCCACCGCCCATCACCTCCTGTCCCTGTGCCCCTCAGCCGCAGCCTTCCCACCGCAACCCTCAGGCCCGTCCGGGCGGTAGGGGGCAGCGTGCAGCCCGTCGAGGACGCCGACGGCCGGCGCTACCTGCTCGTGAAACGCTCCGGCGAGTCGAGTCTGGTCCGCGACCCCGCCACCGGCGAGGAGTGCTACCGCCCGAACGACGCCCTCACGCCGGTCGAGACGTCCGGCCTCGAACTCGCCGCCGAGGCCGTCCCCGCAGCCGCCCGGCGCGTCCTCACCGCGGTCCACGACGACCGGGGGCTGGGGCTCCTGCTCGCGCTCGACGCGCACGGGCCGACCGGCGTCCGGACTCTCCTCGACCGGACGGACCTCTGCGAGTCGGACCTCCACGGCCTGCTCGCGGAGCTCCGCGCCGCCGGTCTCGTCGACGAGGCGGACGTGGCGGGCGAGCGCGGCTACCGGGTCACGGCCCTCGCGAGCGAGGCGCTCGCCCACCTCCGGGACGAGGGGTCCGGCTGACCGGGTGATGGAGACGCTGCGAGCCGTCGGCCCCGCTGCCCCCACAGTCCAGATGTCTCCGAATCGAGCCCTCTCTGAGGCGAATTCCCGGATAATACTCGATATTATCGGGCTACGGACGGATCTACTGACTCAGTCGTCACCTTCGACGGCTGTCGACTCAAGCACCTCCGGCCCGACGGCGTTCGTCCGCTCGACACGGGAGCGGTTGCTGGTCGGGTCCTTCTCGACGCGGACGAGGTCGTCGGCCGCGCCGACGAGTTCGTGGTCGTGGCTCACCACGAGGATCTGCTCGACGCCGAGGTCACGCATCGACTCCACGAGGTCGACGAGCTTGGAGACGTGCCCGGAGTCGAGGAAGACGGTCGGCTCGTCGAGGATGAGCGGCGGCATCGGCGCGGCACCCTCGATGCCCTCTGCGAGCAGCCGGTAGATGGCACACCGAAGCGAGAGGTTGAACAGGGCGCGCTCGCCGCCGGAGAGCTGCTCGGGCTCTAAGGGCTCGTCGTCCTTCTGGAAGACGGTCAGCTCGTACGACCCGTCGAGTTCGATGTGCGAGTAGGCGTCGTTCGTGTACACCAGGTCGAACGTCTCGTTGAGGAGCTGCTCCAGCTTCTCGACGTTCTGCTGGCGCAGTTCCGCGCGGAGGTCGGCGTACATCGACTCCAGCTGCTCGGCTTCCTCGTAGAGGGTGTCGAGCCGCTCGACCGTCTCCGCCAGTTCCCCGCGACGCTCGCGGAGCCCCTCCAGCGTCTCGAGCTCGTTCTCCGTGGCGCCGATGGCGGCCTGCAGGTCGTCACGACGGTCACGGAGGCTCTCGAGGCGGTCGTCGGCCTGCTCGATGTACTGCTCGGCCCGTTCGAGTTCGCTCTCGGCGTGCTCGACCTGCTCCCCGTCGAACTCCGCCTCCAGCTCCGACTTCCGGCTGCGCTTCTCGGCGAGCGACTCGCGGCGCAGGTCGTTCTCGCTGGCCAGTGACTCGCGGCGCTCGCGCAGCCGCTCGGCCTCGCTCTCGACGTTCGCGGCCTCGTCGAACGCCGCGATGGCCTCCTCCAGCAGGTCCCGCTGGCGCTTCAGCGTCGCCTTCTCGCCGTTCAGCTCCCCGATGGCCGCCTTCGCCTCGGTGGCTCGTTCCTCGGCCGCCGCGGCCGCCTCGCGTCGCTCCTCGGCCTCGCTCTCGACGTCCGCGGCGCGTTCACGCTTCTCGGCGACGCGTTCCTCGTCCGCCGACAGGCCCTCCTCGCGCTCGGCGAGGAGCTCCTGCGTGCTCTCGCGGTCGCTCCGCACCTGCTCGAGTTCGTCGGCCCGCTCGGCGAGGGTCTCGGCGGTCTCGAGCGCCGCCTCCCGTTCCGAGACGGTCTCGCGGGCCGCCTCGAGTTCAGTCTCCAGCTCCGCGACCCGCTCGCGGTCCTCGTCGACGCGCTCGACGTGTGGCGAGTTCTCGACCGGCTGGCCGCACTCGGGGCACTTCCCCTCGGCCAGCAGCTCCTCCGCCTCCGCGACCCGCTCGCGGGCGTGTTCGAGGTCACCCTCCAGCGACGTGACCTCCTCGCGGGTGTCGGCCAGTGCCTCGCGGCGCTGCTTGACCAGGGCCTCGGTACCGTCGGGGTCGCACGGGGCGTCCGCGAACCGCTCCTGCAGGGTCTCGATGCGCTCTTCGAGGTCGGCGATGCGCTCGCGCTGCTCGGCGACGGTTTCGCGGGCCGTTTCGAGTTCGGCCGCCAGATCGTTGGCCGCCTCCCGCTCCGACTCCGCCTCCGCCGCCAACTCGGCTGCCCGCTCGCGGGCCGTCTCGGCGTCGCTCTCGTACTCTTGCTTCTCCAGGAGCTGTTCCTGGATGCGGTCGCTCACGTCCTCGATACTCCCCTCGAGGTCGTCGACGGCCGTCCCCAGCGACGCCGAGTCCGCGTCGGCGGGCGCCACGTCGAGGGCCACGCCGTCTTCCCGCGCACCCATCTCGACGGCCTCCCGGACCGACTCGCGCGCCGCCTCCTGATGTTCCTGAACGGTCTCGGTCAGCTCCGTGATCCGCTCGGCCGCCTCCTCGCGTTCCTGTTCGGCGGCGGCGATCTCGCTCTCCAGTTCGTCGACCTCCCCGGCGAGGTCGTCGATCTCCTCGCGCTTCGCCTCGTGGTTGTCCAGTATCTCGCGGGCCCGGTCGCGGGTCCCGACGGCCGTCTCGCGGCCCTCTTCCAGTTCGGCGATCTCCTCCGTCACCTCCCCGAGGTCGCTTTCCAGTTCGTTCAGCCGCTCGTGGAGGTCCTCCGCCTCCTTCTGCTCGACCTGGGACGCCACGTCCTTGAGCACCTCGCGCTTGCCGTCCCGGACGCGCTTGACGCCGACACGGGCGTCGGAGGCCCGCTCGCGGTACTCCTCCAGCGTTCCCAGCTGCAGGAGGTCGTCGATCATGTCCTGCCGGGTCGACGGGCCGGCGTTGATGAGCTTGTTCACCTCCCCCTGCCGGACGTAGGCGCAGTTGACGAACGCGTCCGTGTCCATCCGCAGGAGATCGGCCACGTACGCCCGGACGTCCTTGACCCCCTCGACGGGCCCCTCGGGCGTCTCCAGCACGCACCTGTCGTTAGTCGCGCCGCCGCCCCGGAGCCTGACGCGGCGCTCGATGTGGTAGTCCGCCCCGCCGTGCGCGAACCGGAGTTCGACCCTGGCCTCGTCGGCCCCCGTCGTCACCACCTCGTCGAGCGTGGCGTCCAGCGCCCGGTGGCCGTACAGGGCGAAGAAGCAGGCCTCCAGCAGCGAGGACTTCCCGCTCCCGTTCACGCCGTGGACGACCGTCACGCCGGGGTCCAGCGAGAGGTCGGCGTCGGCGTAGCACTTGAAGTTCTCCAGGACGATGCGGTCGAACCTCACGCGAAATCACCCAGCGAGCCCTGGCTCTGGCCCTGCTCCGAGTCCTCGGCGGTCGCCTCCGGTTGCCCCCCGTCCTGGCCCGCCTCGGGGTCCCCGCCCCGACCTGCCGTGGTCGTCTCCTCGGCGGAGTCATCGTCGGCTGCCTCGGCCGAGTCGCCCGTCGCGTCGTCCACTGTGTCCGTGTCAGCGGCAGCATCCTCGTCGTCATCCGCGAGTTTCTCGGCCGCGGTCCCGGTCCGGGCGGCGGTCGTCTCAGAGACGTCCGAGACCGGCTGGAACGCCGACGGGTCGCCGTCCTCGACGAGGTCGCGGACCCGCTGCTCGACGTCCTCGGTGACCCGCGAGTCGGGGGTCTTGCTCGCGCGGACCGTCTCGTCCAGCGACCGGGCGGCCTCGCTCAGCCCCAGTTCGCGCACCCGCTCGCGGACCGCCTCGTCCGGGTCCGCGAACGACACATCCACCTCCCCGTCGGCGGCGTCGAACTCCCGGCGGTCGTTGACCCGCGCGACGAGCGCCCCCTGCTCGCGCATCCGCTCCTCGACCTGTGCCGGCGCGACCCGCTCGCCCGCGCCGGTGATGGTCACGACGGCGACGGCGTCGGAGAGGTCGTACTGGGTCACCTGCTCGTTCACCCGCTCGACACCCTCGCCCGCCTGCAGTTCGACGTCGATGAATCGGAACTCGCGGGTGGGGAGCGACCGGCGGGTGATGTGGACGCCGTCGGGGCCGCTGTCCTCGAAGGCGACCAGGTTGTAGCCCCGGTCCTCGCGCTCGTCCGCGCTCGCGCGCTCGGTCGACCCGCAGTAGGTGACCCACGCGTCGACGCCGTCATCGTCCGGTTCGAGCCGTTCCTGCCCGGGGGCGTGGTTGTCGCCCAGCAGCATCGCGTCGAGGTCGACGCTGGCCTCGGCCAGCACCTCCCGGGCGTCCCAGTCGCCGTGGTCGAACGGCTGGAACAGGCCGTGCGTGACCAGCGTCGCGTGGTCGGCGTCGTGGGTGGCGAAGTCGTACTCGAGGTCGTCGCGGCGCGACCGCGGCACGAAGTCCAGCCCGTACACCGCCACGTCGCCCACGACACGGGGGTCGTCGCCGAGGCGCTCGGCGTATCCCAGCGACTCGAAGAGGTCGAGCCACTGGGCGTCCCGCTTCGTCTCGTGGTTGCCGACCACGGCGAGGAATGGGATGTCCGCCGCGTCGAGGTCGCGGAGGACGCCGATGGTCCCCAGCAGGTCGACCAGGTCGGGGCGGCGGTCGTGGAACAGGTCGCCCGCGTGCACCACTGCGTCCACGTTCTCGTCGATGGCGTCACGGACGACCTGCTGGAAGGCGTCGAGGAAGTCCTGCCGGCGTGCCGGCTCGTTGTACTGCCGGTAACCGATGTGGGTGTCCCCCGTGTGGAGCAACCGCGTCATGAACCCGGATTAGTCGGGTCCCCGTAAGAACGTGTCGCGAACTCGGTGGAAGTGGAACTCGGGGCCCCCCGACCAGCGACCGGGAGCCGTCCGACCGTCGCCCGGCCCCCGGACCCCCCATCGTTAGGTCGCCGCCGGTCCCAGCCCCGACCGTGATCACCCTGAGTTCCGACTTCGGAGCGCCGTACCCGGCCGCGATGAAGGGCGTCATCCTCCAGCGAGTCGACACCCGCCTCGTCGACGTGAGTCACGAGTTCCCGCGGCAGGACGTCCGTTCGGCGGCGTTCTGGCTCCGCGAGGTGCTCCCCTGGTTCCCGCCCGCGGTCCACCTCGTCGTGGTCGACCCGGGCGTGGGAACCGACCGGCGCGCCCTCGTCGTGCGCGCGGGCGACCACGCGCTCGTCGGCCCGGACAACGGCGTCCTGCTCCCGGCGGCACGGGCGCTCGCGACCGCAGCCTCGGCAAACGGTGACGCTGCCGGCGGCGATGGCCCGGTCGAGGTGTTCGAGTACGCGTACGGGACCCCGTCGAGCAACACCTTCCACGGCCGCGACGTGTTCGCGCCCGCGGCCGCCGCGGTCCACGGGATCGGTGTCGACGACCTCGACGCGGCCGACCGGCTCACGCGGACCGACGGGTTCGAGGCCGTCACCTTCCCCGACCCCTCGGTCGACGAGACCGGCGCGGAGGGGGAGGTGCTGGTCGTGGACGGCTTCGGCAACGTGGTGACGAACGTCCCCGGCGAGGTGCTGGCCGACCACGTGGGCGAGCAGACAGCGGTAAACGGGACGGAGGTGCCCGTCGTCCGGGCGTACGCGGAGTGCGAGCCGGGGCAGCGGCTCGTCACCGTCGGCAGCCACGGCAACGTCGAACTGGCGGTCAACCAGGGGCGCGGCGACGACGCGTTCGGGCTCGGCCCCGGGCAGACGGTCCAACTCGGCTGGTAGGCGGCGGCCGTCCCGGTCGTCAACCCGTGGATATCTGTCTGACTTGGCGGAGAAGTGAGATAAAGTACCTCCTCCCGGAGTACTGCAACAGTTCCGAACATACGTCAGGTGTTTCAGCGTCATCGGTCAACCGCCGCCGTGTGTGGCCAGTGAGGACCTCGGCCCGGTCGGTGCGGTCGCCTTCCTCCCCCTGATGGCGTATGACCTTGCCACGCGAGAGCCGGGGACGTTCGTCGTGATGCTGCTCATCGCGGTCGCGGTCGTGAGCGTCGAACTCCTCTACTTCGAGCGTGACCGGCTGGAGGAGGCGGTCGTCGCCACCGGGGAGGATGTCGCGGGGGAGCCGTCGAGGACGTGACCGGCCCACTCGACCGGACCGAGGAGGGCGTGTCGGGACAGCGCTGTCCCGGTGGTGGGGTCTAAGTCCCGTCCCGTCCTCCCTCCGGCATGCTCGACCGCTACCCGGAGGTCGCCGACCTGGACCCCGACGAGGGGGAGACGCTCACCGCCGAACTCCTCGTCACCGACGACGTCCTCGTGAAGGCGTTCGCACTCGGACCGGGCGCCCGCATCGAACCCCACGAACACGCCGACGCCACCAACGTGTTCCACGTTCTCCAGGGGACCGTCACGGTGGTGCGGGACGACGAGGAGGAACGGGTCTCCGCACCGGCCGTCGTCCCTAACGAGCGCGGGGCGACCCACGGCGCCCGTAACGAGGGCGACGAGCCGACCGTCCTCACGGCCAGCCTCTGCCCGCTCCCGGGCGGCGACTGATTTTATATAACCCGTTCGCCGGGGGGGTCGTCGCCACTTCCACCGACTGCCGTCCCGCGAAACCGCAAGACGGTGGTCGGACGGGCGTCCGACGCCGGCCGGTGGTCACACGGCTGTCTGACGCGGATTTATGTCCCTCCCGCGGATGGGCTCCGGTGGGCGCGCACTGACGGCCTCAACACATCCCCATCCTCCCCACCGCGCGCCCGGACCTATCTCCTTTCCGGGGATGACGAGGCCACATACACTCTCTGTCGACATCCCGACGGAGCGACCGCTCCGGTGGCTACGACGGTCGACGACGAGGGTCGCGGACGACGGACGCGGACGCAGAATCGGGAGCGGGGAGTCGGGGGTCGGGGGGTCTCGGGTCGGAGTCCGATCAGACGCTGGCCTCGGCGTCGCCGTCGGGGTCGTCGCCCCGGACCATGGATCGGACGGCGTCCAGCGAGGCGCCCTCGGAGATCACGGCGAGCCGGTCGCCGGCCTCGATGGTGGTCTGCGGGAGCGGGATGTTGAGCGGTTCGTTGACGCGGCCGTGGGCGTACACGCGCGAGCCCTCGGGGAGTTCCACCTCGACGACGCGGCTGCCGACGAACGGGGAGTCGGCCGGCACGTCGACGGTCGCCGCGGTCAGCGTCTCGGTCAGGTCCGCGAGTACGTTCAGGTCGCCACCCAGCAGCGCGGTCTTCGCGCCCGCGGCGCCGAGCCGCTCGGGGTAGACGATCTCGTCGACGTCGGCGGCGTACTTCTGGTAGATCTCCTCGCGGTAGTCCTCGTCGATCCGCATCACCGTCCGCACGTCGTGGGCCTTGCCCGCCATGCAGGCGGCGAAGTTGACGTTCAGATTGCCGGTGAGCGCCGCCATGGCGTCCATGTCGCCGAGGCCGGCATGCTCCAGCAGGCGCTCGTCGCCGCCGTCGCCCTCGTGCGCCCGGAACCCGTCGTCAGACGCCCGCGTGACCTTCTCGGCGTCCTGCTCGACGATGGTGACCTCGTGTCCCTCGGAGGCGAGCGTCTGCGCGGTCCGCGACCCGACACGGCCGTAGCCGACGATGAGGAATCGCATGGCGGTGCTTCAGCCCCCCACGTCAAGAGCTTTGCCACCCCTCCGACCGCCCGGAGTCAGCCGTCCGGGTACGGCACCGCCAGCTCGTCGCCGTCGTCCGGGAGGCGGACCTCGCCCCCGAAGGCTGCCCGTGCCTCCTCGGCGAGGACCTCCGACCGGCCGGCGTAGCGCGAGGAGATGTGGACGAGCGCGAGCCGCTCCACGCCGGCGGTGGCGGCGACCTCGGCCGCCTCCGTCGCCGTCGAGTGTCCGGTCTGCGGCGCGCGGTCCCGGTCGGCCTCGGCGAACGTCGCGTCGTGGACTAGGAGGTCGGCATCCGCGGCCGCCTGCTCCGTCGTCGGCGTCGGCCGGGTGTCACCCGTGTAGACGACCGTCCGTCCCGGGCGGGGGTCGCCGACGACCTGCTCCGGACGGACCACCGTGCCGTCGTCGAGTTCGACGGCCTCGCCCTCGTGGAGCTTCGAGAACTTCGGCCCGACGGGGACGCCCAGCTCCTCGGCGCGGTCACGGTCGAAGCGCCCCTTGCGGTCGTCCTCGACGAGCGCGTACCCCACTGCCTTCGTCCGGTGTTCGGTCTCGAACGCACGGACCTCGTACTCGTCGCGGTCGAGGGCCACATCGCCGGGGCCGATCTCGTTCACGCGGACCGGGAACGCCGGCTCCGTGCCGGTCCCGTCCAGCAGGTTCCGCACCGCCCGTCGCTCCCCGTTCGGAACGTGGATGGCCAGGCCGGCCTCGCGGTCGTTGAAGTCCCACGTCTGGAGGAGCCCCGGGATGCCGAGCGTGTGGTCGCCGTGCATGTGGGTGACGAAGAGGTGGGAGACGTCGAACCCGGTCCCGAAGCGCATCATCTGTCGCTGGGTCCCCTCGCCGCAGTCGAACAGGAGCCGGTCGCCCTCGCGGCGGACGAGGAGCGCCGACGTGTTCCGTCGGACCGACGGGACCGCACCCCCGGTCCCGAGGAACGTCACGTGCAGGGACATACCTGCTCCTGCGGGGAGCCACCTGAAACCCGTGTCGGATGGCCGGCGCGCCAGCCCGGGCAGGCGTTCACTCCGTTCGATCACACGACGGCGGCAGATCGGGAACGGTACGAACGGGCTATCCCCCTTATGTCGGAGATACAGACGCATTTATTCAATTATCGAGATAAATCGAAAAACGGGGAGATAACAGTCATATCCTGTCTCTGAGCCAGATGCTCTCGTCAGTCGTCCGCGCTGCTGGTCCCTTCGGTGTCGACCGGCGGCGCGGCGGCGTCGGCGTTGTGCTCGCGGGCGCGCTCCCGGAGCCGCTGGCTGATGCCGGGCACCTGGTCGCTGGTGACCTCGCCCCCGGACTCGATCTCCTCCAGCGAGCGGGGGTACTTTCGCAGCCGGTAGTGGACGCCGATGCCGGCCTTCGCCCCCTGGCCCATCGCCACGGGAATCTGGTTGTGGCCGGGGACCACGTCGCCGACCGCCGAGACGCCCTCGACGGTGGTCCGACCGTGGTCGTCGACGGCGATGGTCCCGTCGTCGTTCAGCTCGACCCCGAGCTGCTCGGCGAGGTCCGTGTTGTAGTCGCTGCCGTACATCGGGAAGCCCCCGCGGTACGCCCGGCGGGTGCCGTCCTCGAAGACGAACGCCTCCAGCCAGCCGTCCTCGCCCTTCTCCATGTCGGTGACCTCCTTGTGGACGACGTCGACGGGGTGGGCCTCCAGCTGTCGCTGGGTCTCCTCGGACCACTCCGGCTCGTCGCCGCGGGTGAGGAGGTCCACCTCGTCGGTGAAGTTGAGCATGATCATCGCCACCGCCGCGGCCGACTCGCCGGTGCCCATCACCCAGACCGGCTGGTCGACGAACATGTAGGCGTCACAGTGGAGACACCAGTGCAGCCCCCGGCCCGTCCGCGGGAGCGGCGGGTCCGGGCGGACGTCGGAGAAGCCCGTCGCGAGGACGACGTGGTCGGCGACGACCTCGACGTCGTTCGCGGTGAGGCGGAACCGGCCGTCGTCGAGCCGCTCGGCTCCCTCGACGAAGTCACGGTGGTAGTCGGCGCCGTACTCCCTGACCTGCTCCTGTGCGGTCTGGAGGAACTCGTTGCCGGACACGTCCTCGGTGACCCCGATGACGTTGTGCGTGTCCAGCATCATCGCCGCGCGGCCCCCGCCACGGTTGATGACGACCGTGTCGTGGCCCAGTCGGGTCGTGTACACTGCGGCCGTCAGCCCGGCCGGCCCACCGCCGACCACTGCAACCTCGTACTCGTCGTGACGCTCGCTATCGGTCATCGGGAGATGGGTACGGTCGGGTTGCAGTTAACTGGTCGGTAATGCTCGGGTAACCGACCGAGGCCGTCGTTACGGGTTCGCGGCGGGGCAGGACGTTACCTTCCGCGGCCAGGAGCGGCAGGGGCCGCCCGCAAGGGATATGGGTCGTCGTGTCTCATCCACGAACATGACTTTCGACCCGGAAACCAGCCTCCCACAGGAGGAGGTCGACGAACAGGTCGCCAGCGCCATCGCGGAGAACGAGGTGGTGCTGTTCATGAAGGGGACGCCGCTGATGCCCCAGTGTGGCTACTCCGACCGCGCGCTGACCCTCATCGAGAAGCACCGCGAGGAGTTCGAGACCGTCGACGTGCTGGAGTCGCTGGACGAGTACCGGGCGGCGCTGGAGGAGCACAGCGGCTGGGAGACCATCCCGCAGACGTTCGTCGACGGCGAGTTCGTCGGCGGCAGCGACATCCTGGTGGAACTGGACGAGCGGGGCGAACTCGCGGAGACGCTCGTTTGAGTGGCGCAGCCCGCCGATTACGGCTGACCGGTGGCGTAGTCCAGGCCAGCAGGCGTACCCTCGTTCCCCGTGTCCGGCCTCCCCCCGCGAGCACCCCGTCCCGTGTTCCGAACCCCGTGTCAACGCCTACCGTGAGGCGCGTTCCCTCCGAGAGACACAACTATAAGTGAGAAATCCCTATACTCGGATGACCACCGAACTCTCGGGGTCGGCCGCTCCCCAGGGACAGGGATACTATGAACAGCAGGGTATTCAGACTTCACTCGACACTCGAACTGCCACTGGAAGACGTTCACTCGTTCTTCGAGGATCCGGACCTCCCCGTAGAGATCGCGGACGTCGAAATCACGCGTCGTAACAACACGCTGATCATCTCCTCGGTCGCGACCGAGGAGAACATCTCCAAGTACACGCCGACGGCCCAGCTGAAGGCCAGCGTCACGGAGAACCGTGTCTACGAGAACGAGGACGGGGAGTGGCAGGAGACTCCCCCGGACGACGGGCCCGGCGGCGGTGGCTCGGTCGCCTCCGGCAGCGGCGGCGGTCCCTCCTGGTCCAGCCTCGGCGGCGAGCAGGAGGCCGAGCAGGAGGTCCGCTCGAAGCTCATCGAGTACGCCTGCTTCAAGGGCGACCGCGAGACCGTGCTCCAGAACACCGAGCTCCAGTACCCGATGTTCGAGGTACTCTGCAACCTCGCCCGGACGTCGGACAAGGGCTCGCTCGAGGCCGTCACCGCCGTCGGCGAGGACCTGGAAGCGGTCCGCATCGTCGACGGCGAGGACCGCGCGGCCCGCGTGAAGGTCGTCGAGGACCCCCGCGAGAGCGACAACGGGGGCGTCGACTGGCGCGACAACAAGTTCATCAACTAACGCGGCTCCGTACCCTCTGCATACTATCTCACGGGACGCAGCAGCCGACCAGTAGCGCCGCCACCACCACTCCCGCCCGAACGGCGCCGGCCGTAGCTGGATGTTCCCCCGGCGCCGACCGGACGGGCGTGGCCGAGGACAGCAGTGAGCCGGAGAGCGCAGTGGTCGGGTCCTCACTGCCGATCCGGGCGGCGCTCCTAATGAAGGACCGCAGATGTGACGGGTAACGCCGAGGCCGGTTCGGCGCATCGATCCGTGTATGCAGCTATCCGACGAGGACCGGATGTTCAAAGAGTCGCTGCGTGACTTCCTGGAGAACGAGATCGCCCCGGATCTGCCCGAGGCCGACGAGGAGGCACTCGGCAAGGACGAGGTTATCGCGTACCAACAGGAGCTCGGCGAGCTGGGCGTCGGCCCCGCGTCCGGCGAGGGGTTCGCCGACCCGATGACCTACACGATCACCTCCGAGGAACTCTCGCGCGTGTGGCCGTCGCTGAACGTGGCGCTGATGATGTCGTTCCCCGCGCAGTTCGGCGCGTACGCCGGTGAACGGACCCGCGAGGCCCTCACCGACAAGGTCGACGACGGCTCCTGCATCGCCTGCATGGCGGTCACGGAGCCGGAGGGCGGCAGCGACACGGCCAACCCCAACACCGTCGCCGAGAAGGACGGTGACGAGTACGTCATCACCGGGGAGAAGACCTGGGTGTCCAACGCCACCATCGCGGACATGGCGCTGGTCGTCGCGCAGGACCAGGAGACGGACACGCGGGACTTCTTCATCGTCGACAAGGAGACCACCGGGTTCGAGACCCGCGAGCTGGACAAGCTCGGCTGGAAGGGGTCGCCGACCGGCCAGATGTTCTTCGACGGGGTGCGCATCCCCGAGGAGAACAAGCTGATGACCGCGGTCGGCAACATGGTCGCCGAGGGCGAGGGCGAGATCATGGACGCGCCGATGTTCCAGAGCGCCAAGCCGCTCAACGCCATCTTCTCGTACATGCGGACCGGGATGGCCGCGATGTCGGTCGGCATCCTCCAGGCGTGTATGGAGGAGGCGCTGGACTACGCCAAGGAGCGCGAGGTCGGCGGCGGCCCCATCGCGGGCAAGCAGCTCGTCCAGGACCTGCTCTACCAGATCAAGTGCTCGCTGGAGACGTCGCGGCTGCTCACCTACCACGCCGCCGACCTCGTGGAGCGCGGCGACGACGAGGCCCGCCTGATGTCCTCGCTCGCGAAGGGCTACGCCTGCGAGCAGTCCGTCGAGGGCGCCTCGAACGCGATGCAGGTGTTCGGTGCCAACGGCCTCTCGAAGGACTACCCGCTGGAGCGGTACTACCGCGACGCCCGCACCATGACCATCCCCGACGGCACCACCGAGATTCAGAAGCTCATCGTCGGCTACGAGCTGACGGACGTCCCCGGGTACTGAGTCCGCCCCGGCGGGGTACGCTGGCAGCCACTCTCGCTATGCCGCGCCTAACTCGGTGTGTTACCGGTTGACACTCCGGAATCCTGCCGAAAAGCACTTACAACTCGCTAATTACATCTCATTACGAGATGAGCGAGTTCCCCGACTACCTGGACGTCGACTACGCGGACGGTGAAGGCGAGAGCCCCGACGACTACCCGACCATCGAGGACAAGATCGAGAGGGCCATCGAGGTCGTGGAGACGGGCCTCCGCGAGTACGAGACCCCGGCAATCATGTGGACCGGCGGCAAGGACTCGACGCTGACGCTGTACTTCGTGAAGGAGGTCGTCGACGAGTTCGACCTCGAGATGCCGCCGACGGTGTTCATCGACCACTACCAGCACTTCGACGAACTCATGGATTTCGTCGAGCGCTGGGCCGACGAGTGGGACCTCGAAGTGGCGTACGCCCGCAACACGGACGTCGGCGAGTACGTCGACGAGAACGGCCTCGAGCCGGGCGACGACATCCCCATCGACGCCCTCTCCGAGCACAACCGGCACCACGTCCGCGACATCCTCGAGTACGAGGAGGACTCCTTCCCGTTCCTGCTGGACACGTACGTCGGCAACCACCTCCTGAAGACGGTGGCGCTGAACGACGCGCTGGAGGAGCACGACATCGACGGCATCATCTCCGGCATCCGCTGGGACGAGCAGGAGGCCCGCGCCGACGAGACGTTCTTCTCGCCGCGGCACGACCCGGACATCTACCCGCCCCACGACCGCATCCAGCCGATCCTCCAGTTCGCGGAGGCGGACGTCTGGGACGCCTTCTGGTACTTCGTCGTCCCGGAGACGGTCGACGAGTACCCCGACGACGGCTACGTCCCGCAGGACTACGACGACCTGCCCAACAACCTCACCCACGAGGACATCCCGGTCTCGCCGAAGTACTTCGAGGGCTTCCGCTCGCTCGGGAGCGAGGTCTCGACGGGCAAGTCCTCCGAGGAGCCGGCCTGGCTGCAGGACATGGCGAACACCTCCGAGCGCGGCGAGCGCGCCCAGGACAAGGAGGACCTGATGGAGCGGCTGCGCGACCTCGGCTACATGTAGGCGTCCCCCCGCTTCGAAATCGTTCAGCGGGCAGCTTCGCCGCCCCTAGAAATCGAGCAACGCCGGGGTGTGACACGGGCGTGCTACTCCCGTGAACACGAGCGGACGATCACTCGGTGTCGCCGAGAAATCACTCATCCAGGAAGCGTCCGAAGGGGCCCGTGCCGAGTGCGGAACGAGCCATCCTATCCCCCGCCGGAAACGGGCTCCGACGGACGTGAGGACGGCGGCTCGAACCCCGCTGGAACGAGTTGCCAGCAGCCGTGAGCCACTTCGTTCCACCGACGACGTTTCGCCTCGACCGTCGTTCTCGCTGGAACCTGTATCCGTTATAAACAGGGTGGCAGACACGGCTCCACTCGCACGGAGCACTGGGTCGGAGCGGCCTGTTTCCGGGGTTACAGCGGGCGGAAACGGGAAGCAGGTGCGCTGAGTGGAATCGGTCGAACGTGGCTTCATATACCGAGCGCGACGAAAGAGGGTATGCTCCGGGATCCGTCACTCCACGACTTCGAGGTGAAACGATTTCTGCACGATCTCAGATCCGGTCTCCAAATCGTCTCCGAATACAATGCAGATACGTACAGAGATATATACGTTTCTGACGATATAATCGACGAAGTAGGAGGCGAAGACGAATATGAATCACAGAGAGAGCGTATTGACGACTTCCTCCGGATGGATCTCGTCGATCGGCACGCCTACGAGGAGATCGTCCCCCGGGCGGGCCCGTCCGAACTCTTCGTCACACGGGCGGCCAACGTCCTGTTGATTCGGCTGTTCAGCGGCGACGAAGCGCTCTTCGTCTCCATCGAACGCAGCGGCGCTGTCGGGGAGACCATCGATACCATCGAACGAATCACGAAATGACCGACCAAGCCCGAAGCCGAACGACGGACAGCAACGTGGACCAGGTGGCCGGCGTAAGATCCGTGCTCGTGCTGGCCCCCGAGATGATGGACCCGGTGAAACGGGTCTGTGACCAACTCCTCGACCCCGACAGCTCCGAAGGGACGGGCGTCATCAAGATCTCCTACCACTTCTCGCCAGTGGAGACTGCCGATCGGTGGCTCGCGGACAATCCGGACAGCGAGACCCCACTCTACTGCCTCAGTATCACGGACAGCACCTTCAGCGAGAACGCCCACACCTACCCGGAGCACGTCTCGTTCGCGACTGCCCGGGCGGACGATCTGACAGGGATCGGGATGAAGATCAATCAGATCGTCCAGGAGATGAACGTTCATACCTCTGACATCAGGGTCTGCCTGGACTCTTTGGACAATATGTTGATGTACGTCGATCGGCAGACGGTCTACCGGTTCATCAGGACTATTTCGAACTTCCTCTCCGCCAACGAGGCGCGGATCCACTTCCACATCAATCCGTCCCGGAACGACGAGATCGTCGACACGCTCCGATCGGCACTCAATGCCGTCGTCGAAGTCGGTGAGACGGGCGTCGTCGATATCAAGACGCGATGAGTTCGGCCGCCCCCGTTCTCGAGGGGTTCGGGGGCGGCCCCGCGTCTCATCTACAGTCGTCCGCTACTTACCCGGTGCTCGCCGTGCTTCACGCCGATGGCGAGGCAGAGTAGCCCGAACGCCACCGTCGACGGGAGGACCATCATCAGGATGGTACTGGTATCCATCGGGATGGGGGCGGCGACGAGGCCACCGATGCCGATGGCGACGAGCGCGACGAAGGCGCCGGCCGTGACGGAGAGGTCGAACTCCATGCCCGGGACACGGCGGCCCGGCTATTGAGGATTGGTCAGGCGGGTAAGACTGCCGGTTGTCCGGGGACGGAGACGGGAACGTGGTGTCGGGGGAAGGGGCGTCACCGCTGTGACTCCCGGAGGATGAACGGGCCGATGGCGAGGGTCCGCTTCGCGACGGTGGTGACGCGGGCGATGTAGGAGACCAACAGGAGGAAGGGGAGCGCCGTGACGGTGAAGGCGGTGACGGTGACGAGGAGGATGTGGGGGATACCGAGCGTGGCTCCGACGAACGAGCCCTTGTCGACGAACAGCAGCATGAACCCCGCGACGACCAGTGCCGGGACGGAAAGGTACAGGATGAGCTGGGAGAGGTCGATGAGCGCCCACTCGAAGTAGAGCGTCTTGATGTGCTCCCGGGCGGGACCGAACATCGTGACCGTGGTCCGGAGCTCCTCGAGGACGGCCTTGGCCTCGTCGGTGAGCTGGTCCCCGTGCTCGTGTTCGATGCGCTCGGTCTGGAACACCTTCCAGCCGTAGTTGTAGTTCAGCGCGGCGAACAGGACGTCGAAGGTCCCGAAGGTGGCGTCGTCGAGCTGGTCGGCCACCTCCTCGGCGTTGCCGATGATGCTGTCGGTGAACTCGTCGACCTCGGCCCGGAGCTCGTCGTCGTAGTCCTCCTCGGCGGTGATGGCGTCACGCAGTGTGTGCGCCCGGTCCTCCGTCTCCTCCACGATGAGGCGCAGGAACGCCGAGGGGTCGGCCGGCACGGGCTGGCCGACCAGCTCGCCGGTGAACTCCCGGACGTTCATCGTTCCGCTCATCCGCTCGTGCTGGTCGCCGAGCGGGCCGTTCTCCTGGGAGATGACGAGCTGGTTGATGGTTACCACGAGCGTCGTGAGCGTGATGATGACGCTGACCATCGTGGAGAAGGTGGTCGAGATGAGGTCCTGGTTCCGGATCTCGCCGAGGAACGACGGGAGGAAGACCATGCCGGCGGCGAGCAGGATGCCGAAGACGAGGGCGGCGAGCAACCCCGTGACCAGGAGTCTGTTCGCGCCGAGCAGGAGCCACAGCTTCACCCGGTTCTCGTTGGCCCGCTCGCGCATCGTGTTCGCGGTGCTGACGTCGGCGTCCGCGTCGGCGTCGATATCACCGTCGCCGCTGGCGCCGGCCTGGACGTCCGGCCCCGTGTCGGTGTCCGCGCTCATCAGTCGGCTCCGTCGCTGGGCCGCTTGAACAGGAGGAACTTCGTCCCGCCGCCGCCCGTGTAATCGATGCTCCCGGTCAGCTCCCAGCCCTCGGCGCCGAGTTCGTTCAGTTCGGCCTTGGGGTCAGTGCTCTCCTTCTTGGTGGCACCCCGGGGGACCCGGAGGGTCTCGTACTCCCACTGGTCTGGATATGTACTCATGATTATGTTTCATTCGTGGTTCGCAAAAAAGAGGTGTCGGGTGGCGGCAAATCACCTAGGAAGACGTATCAGGGAACCGTTTAGTCGGAGGCCTCGGCGCTCCCGCCCCCCTCGTCCTCCCGCGGGCGGGTGAGGTTCGCCAGGGTCACCACGAGCCCCAGCAGCCAGCCCAGCGGAACGGCGATGCCGAACCACATGAGGACGAAGGCGAAGCCCTGGAGTTCGAACTGGTCCTGGAGCAGCTCCTTCAGCCCGATCGGCTGGAACACCTGGTTCAGGAGGACGATTGCGATCTGGCGGCTCTGGCTGAAGATGACGGCACCGACGGCGTCCGAGTAGAAGGCCGCCACGACCGGCGGGAGCAACAGTGCCGTCACGCCGAACGGATACGCTGCCAGGACCGTCAGGACACGCCCGCCTTTCGCCCAGCAGATGAACGCCAGCGCGGAGGAGATGACGGCGGTGACGCTCGCGACCAGGACGGCGATGAACCCGACCTGCTCGAACCCGCCATACGTCCGTACGATGGCCGTCAGGGCTCCCCAGACGACGGTCATCACGAGGACGGTCCCGCCCAGTCCGATGCGGGTCGCCAGGTTGTCGAACCTCCGCGAGTAGAACCGGACGGCCAGGCCCAGCAGCATGAGGGGGTAGAGGAGAGCCACCAGGGGCACGCCGAGGGCCCCCCAGACGCGGTACTTCAGCTCGTCCCCGGTGGTGGAGGGCTTCCACTTGCCGAGGACCGAGTGCTGGGCGCCACGCTGCCGGGGGAACAGCAGTTCCATCCAGGTCTCGTGCAGCCGCTGCACGTCGCGGCGGACGCCGTCGAGAACGCCGTCGGACTGCTCGGTCGCCATGTCGGTCCGGTTGCAGTCGCCATACGTCAACTTTCCGCCTACGAGAGGCCCCCGGGCCCGCCCGTCTGCCGCCACCGCGGCGGCGCCTCACTCGTCCCAGGCGTCGGGGGCGAAGTCGGGGTGGACCTGCCGCTCCCTCCGCTCGATGCCGTCGATGGCCGACACCTCCTCTTCGCTCAGTTCGAGGTCGATGGACGCGAAGTTGTCGCTGAGGTGGTCCACGCCGGTCGCCTTCGGAATGGCGGTGACTCCCTTCTCGCGGAGCCAGGCCAGCGACACCCGGGCCTCGCTGACGTCGTGTCGCTCCGCGATCTCGGTCAGTGTCTCCACCTCGAACACCTCGCCCCGGGCGAGCGGGGAGTAGGCCACCAGTTCGACCCCGTTGTCCTCACAGTATCGCTGCAGTTCGCGCCGCTGGAGCAGCGGGTGCATCTCGACCTGGTTGGCGAACGGCTGCTCGCCGAGTACCTCCGTCGCCCGGTCGAGATGTTCGGGCTCGAAGTTGGAGACGCCGACCAGCTCGATCGTCCCCTCGTTCCGGAGTTCCGCGAACGCCTCCAGCGTCTCCGTCGGCTCGTAGTCGCCGGCGGGCCAGTGGACGTACAGGAGGTCCACGTAGTCGACCCCGAGCCGGTCCAGGCTGCTCTCCGCCGTCCTGACTGCCTCGTCCCGGTCGAGGTTGTCGATCCAGACCTTCGTCGCGAGGAACACGTCCTCGCGGGCCACGTCCGACTGCTCGATACCCTCGCCGACGGCCTCCTCGTTGCCGTACGCCTGCGCGGTGTCGACGTGCCGGTAGCCCAGTTCCAGGGCCGTCGACACGGTCTCGACGCACTGGTCGTGGTCGTCGTTCTGCCACGTTCCGAGGCCGAGCATCGGCATCCCCCGGGACTCGGGACCACCGATCCGCTGCTGTCGCTGATTGCTCATCGTGACCCCTCCTTCGGCGTGCGGTCGAATAGCCGTTGGGGAACCGGCCGGTGCCCCCGCACCCCTGTCGCTCCGTCCCACACTCCACGCGTTGCTGGTTCAGTCAGCCATCCGAGACATAAACGTCGGTGCATAGCTGGCAGAACGGGTAGGTTCGCGTATCCGAACACTGGGGTATGGACAGGGACAGGCAGCACGAACTGGGACGGCGGTCGGTACTGCGGGCCATGGGGGCCGGAGCGACGGTCTCCGGGTTCGGGGCGACCGGCGACGATGATGGGCTCGCGGCGCTTCTCTCGGTCGAGGACCCGGCCACGCCCGGCGCGGAGATGGCCGCGGCGATGAACGAGTGGTTCGGCGCGCGGGCGCTCGTCCAGAACGAGCAGTGCGCCTACCCCACGGGTGGGGGGCTCGTCGGGGAGGCCCACGACTTCGAACTGTACGGCCCGACCGACGTGAACGCCCAGACGAGCAACGGCTCGCTCGCCGTGGGCATCAGCGACGAGGGGACGCTGACGGTGTTCCGCTGGCCCCGCCCGTCGTTCTACGACCAGCTCAAGTACAAGACCTCCGACCGCGACGCGCCGTCGTCCGGGACGGACCACGGGAAGTTCGGTGCGTACCCGAACGCCGGGGCGTTTCTCGGACTGGTCGTCGAGCGCGGCGAGGCGACCCCGACGCTGACGTGGCTCCGCGAGGACGACTGGTCCGTCGACCAGGCGTACACGGACGCGGACGCGGACCCGACCGACCTGGCCGACAGCGTCCGGACGACGTTCCGGCACGACGACCTCGGGCTGACGGTCGTCGTTCGTGACGTGGTGGCTGCCGGCGACGCCGACCGCGCGGGCGACCCCACGCGGGACGGGGACGACGTGCTGGTGCGCGACGTGACCGTCGAGCGCGACGCGGACTCCCCGGTGACGAGCGCGCGGCTCGCGGCCTTCGAGAACCTGAACCTCGTCGTCTCGAAGAAGCCCAAATCGCCCACCCGCGACTGGTGCGAGGAGGAGGAGAACCAGGACCGCGCGCGGTACCTGCCCGGGGCGGACGCCGTCGTCCACGAGAGGGCCGACACGGACACCTCGACCGGCGAGTCCCGGGAGGTGGCCGTGGCGATGGGGTTCGCGGGCGAGAGCGACGGTCACCAGGTCGGGGGCGACGCCTACGAGCCGACCGCCACCCCCGCCGGCCGCGGGGGGCCCGCGCAGGACGCCTACGACGACCTCCGTGACGGGGCGCTCCGGGGCAACGACGAGTTCGTCGGGCAGACCACCGGCGCGCTCGTCGCGGACCTCCAGTTCGGCGGCGAGGGGGACCCGGACACCGCCACCGAGCAGGTGCTGTTCGCGGCCGCCGAAACCGCCACCGGGGCGACGGCCCTGGTCGACGAGTACCGCGACCGGTCGTTCGCGGCCGTCGACCGGGAGAAGCGGGCCTGGATCGAGACGCTGCTCGACGACCCGCCGTTCCCGGACACGGACGACACGGCGGTCCTGGCGCTCTGCAAGCGCGCGCTCGTCTCGCTCGTCACCAGCTACGACCCGCAGTCCGGCGCCGTGGTCGCCTCCATCTGCACGCAGTCCCCGTACGGTGAGGACTGGGTCCGCGACGGCGCCTTCTTTAACTACGGCCTCGGCGTCGTCGGCCTCGACGACTGGGTGGCAAAGCGCAACCGCTGGTACGCCGACATCCAGCAGGCCGCCGAGGACCCCGAGCCGACGTACCCGGACACCCCGCCGGGCAACTGGCCCATGAACCACTACGCCGACGGCGTCGTCGGCGGCCCCATCGACTGGGAGATCGACGAGACGGCCTACGGGCTCTGGACCATCGTCGACCACTACGAACTGACGGGCGACGAGGCCTACCTCGAGGCGGTCTGGCCCGCCGTCCGGCGCGCCGCTGATTTCCTCGTGGAGTGGAAGGACCCGCGCAACGACCTCCAGGGGCACGCCAGCGAGGACGACCACCCGGAGCCGACCCAGAGCATCATCGGCGCGGCGACGGTGTGGCTCGGCCTCGGTTCGGCCGTCATCGCCGCGGAGGCGATCGGGAAGGACGAGCAGGCGGCCGTCTATCGCGGGCGTCGCAGCGAACTCGCGGACGCCGTCGAGCGGCTCCTCTACGCCGAGGCCGACCCCTCCGAGAACCGCCCCGGGTTCTACGGCAAAAAGAAGGGCTTCCCGATGGCGCCGCTCGCCTGGCCCATCTGCTGGGACGACTACGACACCCACCGGATGCGCAACCACCTGCACGCGGTCTGGCAGCAGATCAGCACCTCGTTCGCGGAACCCGCCGCGGGCGAGAAGGGGTCCGGCCTCTACGAGGCGAAGGGGCTCGTCCCGCTCGCACAGGCCACCCGCAACAGTCCCGTCTCCGCCCCCGACCTCGACGGGGAGGTGACCGGCGCCGACGTGAAGGCCGGCATCGACTGGATCGCGAACCGCCACGCCACCCCGGACACCCACATCATGGGCGAGATCTGGATCCGCCGGGAGACCGAGGACGGCCCCGAGGTCAGGACGACCATCTCACAGCCCCACATCTGGGAGCAGATCCTGTTCTACCTCGCGGCGCTGGAGGCGTACCCGCCGAGCGACGACTACGACCTCGCCCTTGAGGAGTCCTGCGGCGGCGTCATCGACCAGCTCCGGGATATCGAAACGAACGGCCGCGGCCCCGGCCAGCCGGAGGAGTGGCCCCCCAACTCCGGCGAGGCGCCGAACCGGCAGTAGCGCGCCGGTGGAGGCGACGGGGACGGTAACGCCGGGGACTCCTCGGGCACTGGCGGCGGTGCCGACGAGGGCCCGTCGTTCCCGTGGCCGATGCCCGATAGCCTGCGCTGACGGGAGACAGGAATTACTCTACTATCCTCGCCATTATTTGACTGAGATCCTCATTCCACTACTAGGGGCCAGATTTTCACATCACGGCGGATGCGTCTTCACTAATCCGCGCCGGGCGGGGCGGACGGACTCCTGCGTCGAGGTGCCGCCGCTCAGACGCCGGTGGAGTACCGCAAGATGCCGGCGACGCCGCCGAAGGCGGTCATCAGCTGCTCGCCCTTCTCGAAGTCCGTGGAGATGAACTTCGTCTCCGTGCCGCGCTGCTCGGCGATCTCGATGAGGTGGTCGATGGCGTCCCCGCGCTCGACGACCGCGGCCTCGGCGCCGTTCTCGCACTCGTGTTCCGGCGTGTCCGCGCGGCGGGAGACGGTCTCGAACTCCTCTTTCCCGTCGCAGTCGTAGACTACGACGTCCTGCCGGAGGTCCTCGGAGATGAGGAGGCGGTCGACCGACCCCATGACGAGGTTCTGGCGGGTCTGGTCGAAGCCGTAGGTGGCCCGCTGGCCGTCGTGGAGCTCCTCGAAGAACTCCTCCATCTCCCGCTTGTCCTTCATGACCTCGTGGTCGGCCAGCACGTCGCTGGCGGCGTCGACGAGGTCCTTCAGCCCGGACTCGTCCGTGTAGGAGACGTCGAACTTCCCGAGGACGTGGTCCCCCAGTTCGTGGTGGAGGTAGTCGCCGTCGAGGAACTCGTCCTTCGTCGGCGAGGGGCCGCCGACGAGGATGCCGTCCATCTCGTGGCGCTTCGGGACCATCAGGTCGTTGGCCATCCCCGCGACCTCCTGGTAGAAGTTGTCGATGGCCTCGAGCCGGAGGCGGGCGAACCGCTGCGCTGACTGGCCACCCTTCCGCTGCTTGCCGGGCACCAGCGAGGAGGCGGACTTGACCGGCTCGACGCGCTTCCCGCGGAGCCAGCCCACGTTCGCCTCCCGGCGGTCGAGGACGATGAGGCCGTAGAGGCCCTGGTCCTCCAGCATGTGCTCCAGGGGCTCTGTGAGGAAGTTCGAGTCGCAGTGGTAGCGGAACGACTCGATGGGCTGGGGCGGCGACTCCAGGGTCCGGGTCACCATCTCCGTCCGGCCGCCACCACTGTCGATGGCACCGGAGAAGATGACCATCCCCTTGTCCGGCGGGTAGGTGTCGTAGTACTTGAGCCGGTCCTTGATACTCGTGAGGGCATCCTGGACCGCCGTCCGCGTCTGCTTGGACTTGATGTTCGAGGCCTCGGAGTGCTCCTGGGTGACGTGCTGGGCGACGTCGCTGATCTGGCGGTCCTCCGGGACGTAGATGCTCACCAGCTGCGTGCCCGAGCCCTCGTACTCCTTCAGTTCCTCGATGACCTTCTTGAACTCGTACTTCTGTTTGTCCGACTGTTCGGCCTCCTGCTGACTCATTGCCGGATGTAGGCCAATGGGCCGTAAGTAACTGTTGACACCCCGGCCCCCGGAGGGCTCGCCACGATGCACGCCGTCCGTTTGCCGGAAACCCGGCAATGGTGGGACAGTTTATTAAAGGAACAGCGGCCTACGTGTCAGTATGGATATCTACGCGGTGGCCGGCCCGGACGGGACCGGCAAGACGGTGACGGCCCTGAACGTCGCCGTCGCCTTCCGGACCGAGGGCCGGTACGCGGCCGTCCTGGACGCCGACATCGAGGGGAACGTCACGACGCTGCTCGACATCGACCCCGAACGGACGCTGGACGAGGTACTCGACGGGGACGCGACACTCCGGGAGGCGACGACGGAGTGCGAACTCTCGCCGGAGCGAGTCCCCGAGACGGACCTCCAGGCGTACCACGAGGCACTGGCCGAGGACCGCCGTGCGTTCCGATCCGCCGAGCAGGAGTTCCCGGGTATCGAGGAGACCTCCTTCCCCGAGGTCGACAGCGTCCCCGTCATCGCGGGCTGGCCCTCCGAGCGCCGGATCGCGGCCACCGACCCGGCCGAACTCGAGGGGCTGCTCCAGGAGCTGGTGATGGCATACGACGTCATCGTCGTCGACACCGGCGGGGAGTCCGTAGCCGCGACGGCCCCGGTCGCCGTCGCCGACGGCGTCGCCATCGTCACGTCGCCAGCCGAGCCCCACGTCGGGACGGCGAACGCGATGGCCGGCGAGTGCCAGCGCAACGGGGCCCCCCTCATCGGTACCGTAATGAACCGCGCCACCGACGAGACGAGCATCACCGCCCTGACGGAGGAGGTCGGCCTGGAGGCCGTGGGTGTCGTCCCCGCGGACGAACGGACGCCGGCGCTGGAACCAGTCCGCTACGCGGTCCCGGACGCCCCTGTGGCCAGCGCCTACGACCGTCTGGCGGACAGCCTCGCCGAGTGGGGGGAGAGCGTCGCTGCCGAGGCCAGCAGTGCGGCCGACGGCGGCGGCCCGGAGGCGTCGACCGCCTCGGACGCCGATGCCGGGGGGTCCGACGCGGGAGACACGGAGGAGACGCAGGACGCGGACGGCGCCGACGCCGGTGGAGAGGACGACGACGCCGGGGACGACGCCGGGGACGACGACGCCAGAGACGACGACGCCGGGGACGACGACGAGGGCGGCGGGGGACTCCTGGGTCGGCTCCGCGACCTCGACTGACCCCCGTGCGACGACGACACCTCCAGCGACCGGAAAGGAGTGTATTTTAAGGTCGCCTCGGATAACGCCCGGGTATGCCAGCCGAGACGTACGACGTCCTCGTGGTCGGTGGCGGAACGGCCGGCGCGTTCGCCGCAGCCACGGCCGCCCGCGAGGGGGTGGACGTCGCCATCCTCGAACGCAAGTCCGAGGAGGAGGCGGGGCACATTGCCTGCGGTGATGCCGTCAAGGGCACGTCGACGTTCCCCGACGTGATCGACCGCGAGCGGCTCAAACGGGAGTCGTTCACGAACGAGGCCATCAGCCGCGCCGTGTTCGAGAACCCACAGGGCGGCACGCTCGATATCCAGATGCAGGGCGACGGCGGAGCGGTCATCGACCGCAAGCGCTACGGCGAGATCCTCCTCGACGAGGCCGAGAAGGCCGGCGCGGAGATCCACTACGACACCGTCGTCCGGGACGTCGTGCAGAACGGCCAGGTCGAGGGCGTCAAGACCGCCTCCCGCGGGTCTGTCGAGACGTACGAGGCCGACGTCACCATCGACGCCGCGGGCGCGCTCTCCATCCTCCAGGACCGCACGGACCTCTCCAGCCCGACGTTCGACACGAACGTCAGCTACTCGCAGTTCTGCTCCGCGTACCGGGAGGTCATCGAGGTCGACGAGCCGGTCGACTACCACGACGCGCTCGTGTTCAAGCCGACCGCCGAACTGGGTTACCTCTGGTACTTCCCCCGGACGCGGACGGAGATAAACGTCGGCCTGGGCTTCCAGATGAACAAGGACCCGATGAAACTCGTGAGCGTGCTCCGGGACGACGTCCGCGACCGCCCGGAGTTCCAGAACGCCACCGTCAAGGACAAACTCGGGGCGGCGCTGCCGACCCGTCGACCGTACGACTCGGCCACCGCGCCGGGTTTTATCGCCGTCGGCGACGCCGCAGCCCACGTCAACCCCACCACCGGCGGCGGCATCCCGGGCGCCGCGAAGGCCGGCCACTGGGCCGCCCTCGAGGCCGTCGAGGCCATCTCCGAGGGGACCACCGACGACGAGGCCGCCTTCTGGGACTACAACCGCAAAGTGATGACCGACTTCGGGAAGCGCTTTGCCGCGATGGACATCTACAACATCTGGGGCGGCACCTACGACGTGGACGACCTCGTCTCGGTCATCTCGGCGCTCCCGGGCCAGCAGATCGCCGACGTGATGGCCCGCGACGGCACCGCCTCGATGGGTCTAGGACTCAAACTCAGGACCGTCATCAAGACCTTCGGCCACTGGGGGACGCTGCTCGAACTCCGGACGGTGAACAGTCTCGCCGCCGACCTCCGGGACGTCTACGACGACTATCCGACCTCGCCGGACGGGTTCGAGGCCTGGCGCGACCGCCGGGACGAGGTCATGGACGAACTGTACGAGGTCACCGGCGCCGACCCCAAGTACTGACCCCTCCCGGCACCTGGGGGTCGCAGTGGCGACGGGGCGGAAGATAACTCCGAAATTAAAGAGCTGTTCTACGCAGTCGCGACATATCTACGATACCGGGAACGTCTGCCAGCGCTGCCGACGGTATCCGGGAAAGCTCGCCACCCACCGGCCGTCCCCGGCAGCCCGATAGACGACGTGTCAGTGGAGCCAACAGTGATGGGGCGGGACGAGAGTGTCGTTCCTATGACAGCCACCCGGCGGAGGATGCTGGCCACGGTGGTGGTCGGGCTGAGCGGGTGGCTCCCGGGGTGCGGCGAGGACGCGGACGGGGCCGAGACGTCCGGGCGTCCGGCGGCGGACGAGGACGTACCGACGGACACGGCCTCCCCGACGGGCGCGGCGGGGGACGCACCGACGTACGCCGACGAACTCTCCGTGACGGCGGCGGACGGCTACACGGCCTGGGGCGTCGACCGCTCCGAGGCGTTCGTGCTGGAGTACGAGGTGGTCAACCGCCGCTCGGACCGCCACGAGGTCGACGTGTTGCTGTACGCCGCCCCGACCTTCGAGTCGTACCGGGCGGTCGTGACGGGCGAGGAGGGGGGCGACCGCCCCACGTGCATGGAGGGGTCCGCACTGGGGGTGGCCTCCGAGGTCCGACGGTCGGTGGCGCTCGACGCCGGCACCTACTACCTGGTCGTGGACAACTCCGGACTCGGAGAGGGGGCGGCCGGGACGGAGGAGACGCGGCGCGTCCGCGTCGAGGCGACGGTCCGAGTATAGTGACGCCAGCACGAGGCGACGGCCAGCCCGGTGTAGCCTCGGGAGAGCGAGGGTCCCGGGACTGCTACTCGAGTTGCTCGGCGTACGTCACGTCCTCGGTCCGGGCCGTCGGGTGCGTCCCGTCCAGCTCGATCTGCCAGCCGTGGAGCACCGTCGGGTCCTCCAGCGCGTTCGTCAGCACCGTCCGAACGTCAAGCACGTCGACGCCGTAGTAGTCCCGCGGGACGCCCTGGAAGTACTGGAGCGCGGTCCGGAACAGCGACCGCATCCCGCCGTCGTCCTCGAAGTCGAAGTGCTTGTACGCGCCCGCGGCGACCTGCACCATCCCGTGGAGGAACTTGCTCTCGGTCGTCCCGCGGCCGTAGTTGTACCACTCTGCCTCAAAACAATCGTGTGACTCGTGGTACTCGCGGCTGTTGTAGAGCCGGACGCCGTGTTCGGTGGCCCGCCGGAGCGTCGCGTGCTCCCACTGCCCATCCGCTCGCCACCCCGCTGGGTCGCCGCGGGCCGGCGGCCCGACGGAGGCGTCGCGGGTGTGGTCGTCCATGTGGGGCCCGAGAGGCCGCAGGCAGGTAATCCCGTCGGGCGTGGCCCGTCCGCTCCAGGGGCCCGAGTGGACGGCGCCCCGGCCGAACCTTCTTGCCGTGCGGGACGTAACCAGTAGGCATGGATGTCGACGCGGCGAGCGAGACGGTAGACTGCGAGCGGTGCGGCGAGGGGGTGGAGGTCGGCGTCCCCGGCGGCGAGCAGTGTACCGACTGCGGGGCCTACTACTGCCACATCTGCGTCGACGACCTCGCGAGCCAGCAGTTGCTCGACGAACCGGAGTGTCCGGCCTGCGAGATCCGGCTCGTGACCTGATCGCGGGCGTCGGCCGTCGCCGGGTCAGAGGTCGCGCGCGATGTCGCGCAGCCGGTTGACTCGCTCGGAGCGGTCCTGCAGGGCCTCCGGGTCGCAGAACTCCTCGAGGCGGCTCGACCGGACGAGTTCCCGCAGCGGCTCCAGCGACCGCTCGGGTACGTTCACGGCTTCGAGGTACGCGGCGGTCCGCTCCAGGTCGTCGGTCGTGGGTCGCCGGCCACCGTCGGCGCCACGCAGCCGCCACGCGAGGTCCCGTTCGTCCTCGCCGCGCTCCGGCAGCGTCGCGCCGCCGGCGAGGACGAACGCCTTCGCCAGCAGGAACGGGACCACGTCGGGCGCCCCGTAGCCGAGGTCGTCGACGAGGAGCGACACCACCCGGTCGGAGAGTTCCAGCCGGCGACGGCTGTGCTCGACGGCGATCTCGAGGAGGAGGGCGTCGCGCCCGTCCGGGTCCGGGTCCCGGTAGAGATGGGGCGGCCTGGTCATACCCGGGCTACGGCCGGCGGGGGCTTGAGGACCCCGGTCCCGGTCCGGACGAGCCGTCCGCAACCGTTTTGCTCGACAGTGCCGGAGTGCCGGCCGCGTGCGGGGGTAGCCAAGCCCGGAAACGGCGGCGGACTCAAGATCCGCTCCTGTAGAGGTCCACGGGTTCGAATCCCGTCCCCCGCACGTTCGATCGTGCGGAAGGCCGCCTCGGAGCGGTCTTCTCCCGCATCTCTGATTTCCGAGCACTGCCAGCGTCGAGTCCGGGGGGCGGAACTCCGCTCCTGTAGAGGTCTCGTGAGCGTCGCCGTAGGCGGCCGAACGAGACCCCGGAAGTCGCAGCCCGCGCAGGCCGGAGCACCGCGAAGGCCGAGCAGGTACGTCTTCCAGTGGTCCACGGGTTCGAATCCCGTCCCCCGCACGTTCGATCGTGCGGAAGGCCGCCTCGGAGCGGTCTTCCCCCGCATCACTTCCACCCGGAGAGAGCCGGGTCCGCCGGTGACCACGGCGGCCTCGCTCCAGGGGGAGTCGGTAGCCAGAAGCGCTATACGGCGGCTGTACGAGGGGCTGGTATGCGAAGGCTGGCCGTCGTCGTTGCGTGCTGGCTCCTCCTCGTGACGGCTGTCGGACCCGCCGTCGCGGTCGGGCGGCCGGGGGCCGACGCCGGGGACTCATCCACCGGAATCCTCCGGGCGACCGGCGCTCCTCACGCGGTCAGCGCGACCGACGGTCGCGTCCGGTCACGGGCTGCCGCCGCGCAGCCGGCCGCGGGGGTCGTCCGGCACACGATCAGACTGGCCGAGCCGGGGGCGGTCAGTGTCGAGCTCTCCGTCGGGCTGACCACCGAGACCCGACAGTTCCGGGTCACGCTGCCGGAGCGCGCCACCGTGACCGGGACGGACGGGTTCGACCGTGTCGAGGGAACGACCTACGAGTGGGACGGGCGGACCGACGCCCCCAGCGTGACCTACCGGGCCCCCGTCAACCGGACGGTGGGGAGCAGCACACGGTTCGCCGCGACCGACGACTGGGCACTCGTCGACGTGACCACGCTCGACGCGGCCTACTCGTGGCGGAGCCTGGGCCGGACGAGCTACGAGCGCCGGTTCGCCGTCCCGGACGGGTACGCCGGGCGCTCCATGGCCTACCTCGGCGACTACCGGGTGGCGAACGCCTCCGGCGCGGGCCAGCGGTTCACCGTCGTCCACCCGGAGGTCGTCTCGACGGACGCTGCGCCGAACGCGTACGCCGAGACGCTGGCCTCCGTGGCTGGCGGCATCCGCGTCGGTGCCCGCGACCCGGTCGTGACGGCGTTCGTCGCGCCGCCGCCGGTCGGGGAGAACGGCGGCGAGGGTGGCGTCGGCGGCCTGGCGACGAGCGCGGACATCTGGATCGCCGCGGACGCGACCACCCGGGACGACGCCGACGGCACGCGCGTCAACGAGCCCATCTTCGTCCACGAGTACGTCCACACCCGTCAGAACTACACCGCCGGGCGCGGCCTGGCGTGGCTCTCGGAGTCGAGCGCGTTCTACTACATGGGGATGCTCCCGCACCGCCGCGGGGCGACCCTGCGGGAACGGTTCGACCGCCGCTTTCGCGTCCCGGAACGCCACCAGGAGGCGGTGCTGACCGAGACGACGACCACGGACTACCAGGTGTGGGCCACCAAGGGTGCGCGGACGGTGGCGGGCCTCGACCGACGCATCCGGGCGGCGACCGGCGGCTCACGGACGCTCCAGGACGTCCTCCGCCGGGTGAACGACCACGAGGGGAACGTCACCTACGCCGACCTCCGAGGGATGGTCGTGGTGACCGCCGGCGAGGAACCCGCCGTGTGGCTGGACCGGCACGCCGACGGTCCGACGCCGGCGCCGGAGCCCGTCCCCGACGCCTACCCCGCATCGAACGCGACCGTCGACCCTGCTGGGGCGGAGTGGCGCCGGGGCGACGAGTGGGTCCCGCTCTCGACGACCCCGCTCCCGGCCGGCATCCCCGTGCAGGTCCGCCACCCCGACGTCGGCGTCGTGGTCCGCCCCGGCGACGGGACGACGACGGTGGACGACCCGGATGGCGACCCGGCGACGGTTCGGTTCTCCCCGGACGAGGCGACCCTCCGGGTAGAGACCTTCTACGGTCGCCAGTCCACCGTCGTCGAGGTGGCCGCGAGCGAGGATGTCGACGGGGACGACGTCTCGAACGCCGCGGAACTGGACCAGGGGAGCGACCCCTACGACGCCAGCAGTTCGACCGCGAGTACCGGTCCGGACACTGGCGACGGCGGGACGGCCGGCACTGGGACCGCCCCCCTCGTCGGTGACGGCCCCGGGTTCGGTCTCGCTGGCGCGCTCGCGGCGCTCGCACTCCTCGCGGCGGCGCTGGGAGCCGGACGCCGGGGCGGGAACTGACCGTCGGAAACGAGTATATCTATCGGGTTTCTGTATTATTTTCCGGTTAGAGTCCAGTAGGAGGAATAAAAGAGAAACGTTGCATATATCACGATAATCGGCGGTACGGCGACCCGGACCGGCGCTCGGGCGGGCCGCCACGCGAAGGCGCGGTCGGCTCACGGGTCCGGAATCCTCAAACATCGGGGACGCACCAGTCCGCACATGGCTGCGACAGAGCGGTTCGATCTCGACATCAGTCCCGAGCGGGCGTGGCTGGCGACGCTGATGGCCGCCGTGCTCGCGCTGGCGGCCGGTGCCGTCGCCCTCCCCCGACTCGTCTGGGACCGGTTCCTCTGGCATTACTTCTGGGGCCCCGTTTACGCCGACGCGCAGGGGGCCCGCTGTGCGGTGATGACCGATGGTGGCCCGGAACTGCTGTTCGGCGAGGCCAGCTGTGACGCCGCGCGCTCGGCCGGGCGCATCGTCGCGGAGCCGGGCTACACGCTCGTCTCCGAGGCCGGCTACGCCGTCACGCTCGTCTTCTTCCTCGTCGGCGTCCTCTACCTGCTCCGCTACCTGGAGGTGGGCGAGCGGCTGGACCTCTTCTTCGCGCTGACGCCGTTCATGTTCTTCGGCGGCGCGCTCCGGGTCGTCGAGGACGCCAACGACGCCGCCCAGGGCGCCGACATCGCCTCGCTGCTCGCGTACCCGCTGAACACGCTGATCATCAGTCCGGTCATCTACTTCACCGTCTTCTTCGTGACGCTGGCGGCGCTCGTCACCGGGGTCGCGCTCGAACGGCGCGACATCGTCGGGAGTTACCACCGATTCGTCTTCGGCGTCGGCGCGGTCGCGCTGCTCCTCACGGCCGGGTTCCTGTTCTGGTTCGCACCGACGAACCTGGCCGGGGCCGTCCCCGGAGCGGGCCTCTATCCCCTGATGACGGTCGTCACGCTCGTCCTCGCCGCGGTCCTCTCGGTCGCCATCTACCTCGGTGCCGAGCGGTTCGCGCCCGTCATCAACGAGGGGACCGGGCTGGCGGGGCTGGTCGTCCTGTTCGGCCACGCGGTCGACGGTGTGGCGAACGTGCTCTCCGCAGACTGGCTGGACGTCATCGGGGTGCCGGTCCAGTACGGCTCGAAGCACCCGGTCAACCGCATCATCGTCGACGTCACGCAGGGGGCGCAGCCGCAGTGGCTCTCGGCCGCCATCGGAACCTCGTGGCCGTTCCTGGTGGTCAAGCTCGTCGCGGCGACCGCGGTCGTCTACGTCTTCGACCGGCGCATCTTCGAGGAGAGTCCCCGCTACGCGGTCCTGTTGCTCGTCGCCATTCTCGCGGTCGGGCTCGGCCCCGGGAGCCGGGACATGCTGCGCGCGACGTTCGGTATCTGACCGGCGCGCACGCCCGCCCTCCCCACGTCATCCGTCGCCTCCCACCAGCGGGAGCCGTCGCTCCACGACGGTCCCGCCCCCCGGCCGTGGCGACCCGGTGTCAGGGGAAGGGGTGATGGGCCCGGTCGAGCCGTGGCTCGCAGCCGAACGCCGGCGGCACCTCGCGTGTACGCTCGCCGAAGTACGGCGTGCCGCTGAACAGGGGCTGGGCTCCCGGGACGAGTACCCGGACCGCCTCGAAGCCGAGCGCAGCCACGTCACGGGTCGTCAGTCGGGCCGCGTACGCGTCGAGGCCGGCCGGCTCCAGGGCCGCGAGTAGTGCGTCCAGTTCCGCGTCCCGACCCGGCGGGGACGACGCCCCGACGGAGCGGAGCGGGACGGTGGTCTCCGGGGTGCGGAACGCCTCGACGTCGCGGGGGAGGTCCGCCGCACGGGCGACACTGGGCTGTTGCTCGCTGGCCCCCTGCCGACCCATCCCGCGCAGCTCCATCCAGTTCTGCAGCGCCTCGGCGAGGCCGTCGCGCGCGGCCGCCGCCACGTCCAGGTCCGCGGCCATCCCCGCGGCGAACCGTGGCCACTGTGTCTCGTCCTCGTGGTGGACGGTACAGGCCACGACCGGCACGTCCACGTCCTGCGTGAGCAGCAGGACCGTCGTCTCCAGCCCCTCGGACCGTGCGCGCCGTCTGAGGGCGGCGAACGTCGCCAGCGGCCCCGTCGCGTCCTCGTCCGGCTCGTCAGGGACGGACAGCGCCATCGGTTCGTACGTGGAGTACCAGGCCAGCATCGCCGCGTCGCGCTCGACGACCTCGTAGAGTCCCGACAGCAGCGCGTCGACACCGCTCCCGAAGCCCAGCCCGGTGGTGATGGCGGGTCGGCGACGGGGGCCGTCGGGCGGCGGGAAGACGACGAACTCGGCCGGGAGCCAGGCCCGCTCGCCCGTCGCGAGGTCCTCCCCGGCGACCCAGTCGAGCCGCTCGGTCCCGTCGGGGGCGTGCCAGCCTCCCTCGTCGGCCGCCGGCCGGACGAACCGTGACGGCGGAACCGCATTCGGGACGGCGTCGGCCGCAGCGTGCTCGAAGTCGTCGTTCGTGTAGACGGCGGCGGCGTAGCGTTCCAGCCCCTCCCCGAGTGCCTTCCCGAGCGCGGCGTTCCAGTCGGTCGCGACCCCGGCCGCCAGTCCGCCCGTCGAGCCCTCGCTGAACGGTGCCGTGGCCGCCAGCCGCGCGAGGTAGTAGGGCGCCGGGAACGACTCGGCCTCGCTGATGTCGTTCACGGGGCCGAGCCGTCGGTCGACGGCCCGTTCCAGCCGATCGACGGACGCCTCGAGCGAGCGCTCCACCACGGACCGGTCGATGTCGGGACCGGGCGCCTCGCGCTCGCAGTCACAGCCGGGAACGGGGAGGGGCTGTCGCTCCGCGTGGGGAATCTCGACGACGCTGCCGAGCGTCGCCGTCTCGCGCCCGGCCACGAGGTCCGCCACCGCGCGGCCGGCGAGGGCGCCCGCGAACCTTGCTGTCGTCGGGTCGATTTTCGCCTCGTCGTCGGCCCGCTCCGTCGGGGACCCGTCGGTGCCACCGGCGCCATCGGAACCCGCCAGCCCGGCGGCCACCCGCGTCCGGAGGCACTCGAAGCAGGCCGTCCCGGTGTCGAAGCCGCCGACCGCGGCGTCGACCGCCGGGACCGCGTGCCCGCCGACCCCACCGAGTTCGACCGCCAGCCACGGCGTCCCGGCCGTACGCGTCTCGGCGGTCGCCACGTCGAAGGCGTCGGCGCCGACGGCCCCGACCACGACGCCGAGGTCGGCGTCCGCAATATCGTCCGCCGCCGTCCGCTCGACCGCCGCGTCGGTATCCGCCAGTGCCGCCGCGACGGCCTCGTTCGCCGGTCCCTCGCCCGCGAGGTGGACTGTCGTCACGGCGTCCCCCGCTGCTGTCTCGACAGCGCCCGCGTCGGGCCCGCCTGTTCGTGCATGTCCACCCATCGCGGGGGCGCGGGACGTGTCGTTTGTGGTCCCGGCCGTCCGGCACGCCGGCGTGTCCCGTCGGTCGCGCCGGCCGCGCGAGCGGCCGCCCCGGCTTCGAAAACGGTATGGGTGAACCCGCGAACACCCGTGTATGAGCGACGAGGACGAGGAGACCGAGGAGCCAGCCGTCGAACTCGGCGAGGGCCCCGCCGTCGAGGGGGCGCCGCTCGCGCGCGTCACTCACCGCCTCCACTACGGTATCGCCCACAGCGAGGTCGTCCGCCGCGAAGGCGACGCCGTCATCCGGACGCCGGACGGCTCCCGCGAACTAGGCGACGTGCTCGCCGAGGTGGACGAGACCTACTACGACACCCGCGAGGCCCTCGAGAACGCGGTCGAGTCCGTCGTCGGCACCGGGCCCGTCCCGACCGCGGACGAGTAGCCGCCCGTTCGTCCCCCACCTCCGTCCCGCGACCGCCGACGAGTGACCATTCGTTCTCCCCGCCAGCTCCGTCCCGTTACCGCGCCGCCGTGAGCTGTCCGAGCAGGTGACCGGCCGAGCCACCCGCTTCGCGAACAGAATTGTACGAATCGTGCATATCTCTCGGAACGGTTTAATTGCCGGCCGCCGTCCACCCCGCATGGCACTCCCGTTCGACCCGACACAGGTGGCCGGCGACGACATCGGCGAGAAACGCGCGACCCTCCACATGGAGCACGAGGCGGCCGTCGAGCACGTCCGCGAGACGTTCACGGCGGCGGGGTTCGGCATCGCGACCGAGTTCTCGCCCTCCGACCTGCTGGCGGAGAAGATCGACGCCGGCCGCGACCCGTACTACGTCCTCGGGGCCTGCAGCCCGAACATGGCCGACCGTGTCCTCGACGCCACCGACGGCCGGGCCGGTGCGCTGTTTCCCTGCAACGTCGTCGTCTGGCAGGAGGAACCGGGCGTCCAGACCGTCTACCACGTCTCCATCATGCGCATCGCCCGGTTGACCGGCATCGCGCCGGACGACGAGCCGATGGCCGACGTCATCGCGGCGACCGGCGAGATGGTCGACGCGGCCTACGCGAATCTGGACACGGCAGAGTAGCTACCTGACTAATTTCTCTCTTGAATTCCTGTTCTGGTTCGAATAGGAAGTATTGTTGGAAAATATGCACAATAACCTATCGCTCCGCTCACGGCGTCAGTCCGTGTCATCGCCGCGCTGCAGGTTCTCGACCTGTGTCCAGCCGGCCGATCTTGCGCTCCATCCGGTCGAGCCGTTCGTCGCCGGCCCCGCCGCTCTGGAACCGGAGGTAGGAGTAGCCGAGGCCGCCGAGCAGCGGGAAGACGATGAGGACGTTCAACACTACGGTGACCGCGGCGAAGGTCACGCCGAGTGCACTCGAGAACTAGGGACGATCAGTGGGAGCGTGTCGGTGAGTCCGCGTGGACGGGACGAAACCCCCGTCACCGTCTCCAGCGGGGGTTCGGGGCCACGGCGCCGTCACCGTGACCGGGCGGCCCGGTCACTCGAAGTCCGGCAGCGTCGCCGGCCCGGAGCCGCCCCCGCCCCCGGAGCGGTCGGGGCCCGGGTGGCCGTCGCCGACCGTCCCCGTCGGGTCGGTGTCGAAGTCGGTCAGCGTCGACTGGAGGCCGGCCACCATCTCCGACTTCCGCCGGAGGGTGTCCATCGAGACGGGCAGCCGCGTCGTCACCTCCCGGACCGCGTCGTGGAAGGTCTCCGCGACGCCGGGCCGGCCGTCGGTAAAGGCGTTCCGGACGGTCTCCCGGACCTGCCAGACGCCGGCGGGCCCCCAGTAGTCCTCCGTCACGTGCCGGAGGACGAGCACCTTCGCCTGCCGGTCGCGCTCGCGGAGGTGCTCGAGCACGCCGAGCCGCGAGGCGTAGTAGGCCCCGGAGGTCTCGTCGACGTACGTGGTCCGCCCCTCGTACCCCTCGCGGTCGGACGCGACGCGGTAGCCGCGGTCCTCGTGGGGGTTCCAGATGCTGCCCGGCGCCTTCATCTCGACCAGTTCGAACTCCCAGTCGCCCGGCGCCAGCAGCACCCAGAACCGGTTGCCGAGGAACTCGTTGTACCACACCTCCACCCCGTCGACGCTGCTGGCGTTGCGGATGCCGCCGCGGAGGAAGCCGCCGATAGTGTCGTCGACGGCGGTGATGGACCAGCGGGTGGGGACCATCTTCCGCTCGGCGGTCTGCCCGAGCGCGCCCGCCGACAGGATAGTTTTCACGTCGTAGACGTCGAACCCGCGATTGTAGAGGTAGGTCATCGCGCCCTCGGCCTTCCAGTCGTCGTCCTCCAGGGTCTTTTCGACCGCCCTGGGGACGTGTGGGTTCTCGGTCAGTTCCGCGTGCTCGGCCTGCGCGCGCGGGCCGGTGGGCGTGGCGATGTCGTCGAACCCCACGTCGAGGTCCAGGTCGAGCGGACCGTCCAGCCCCACCTCCACGTCGACGGGGCGGTCGGCGATGGCGACCTCGCGCTGGACGCCGGTGAAGCCGGTCCACTCGTCGGCGACGTGTACGTTCGCCCGCTGCGTGGAGTTCAGCAGGTTCGTGCGGGCCTCGAACACGTCCTCGATGCCGAACCCCTCGCGGTACCAGTGCGAGCCGGTCTCGTACTGCTCGGCGTGCTCCTCGTTGCCCACCGGCGCGAGAACGCCCGCGGATACGTCCGGGTACTGGCTCCGCCCGACGAAGATGGTGGGCGAGGTGGAGCCGAACAGCGAGTCCCCCTGTGCGACCTCGTCGAACCGGCGCTGCACCTCGTCGAGGTGGTCCGTGATGGCGTAGGACTTCTCCTCGGCGAGCTGTCGCTTGAGCGCCTGCTCGCCGCCGTCCAGCCCGTCCATGAACTCGTCGAGACGCATCGATCGGTGCCTGTCTCAGGTTCGGCCGCAAGCGGTTTGAATGGTTCGCTAGCGGGGTGGAAGTGAACCGGCCGGCCCGGGTAACCGCCCTCCGGCGGCCGGTATCAGCGGCCTCGCCACGTCCCCCGCAACTCTCATGTATCTGGCCACCCGGAACCGCAGATATGCGGTACGTCGACTTCCTGCTCATCCCGCGGGGACGCTATCTCCACCCGGTGACCGCGGCCATCGCCGACGACCCGTCGGTCCACCGCGAGGCCCTCCACCACTTCAACGTTCTCGAGGACGGGACCGCGGTCGCTCTGATGGAGTTCTCCGGCGGCATCGACCGGCTGGAGTCGATCACCGGCGACAACCCGGACGTGCTCTCCTACGATCTCTCGGAGTCGGAGACGGGCGCGTTCGTCTACTCGCGCATCACCGCCGACGAGGAGCTCCAGCAGCTCTACAGCGTCCCGCAGCGGCGCGAACTCGTGCTCGACACGCCCATGCGCTACACGGACCGCGGGGCCCTGGAGGTCCGGGCCATCGGGAACCAGCAGTCCATCCGCGAGGCCATCGGCGACGTCCCGGACGGGCTGGGGCTGAAGTTCCTCTCGACCGGCGAGTACGACCCCGACCGACCCGAGGCCGACGACCAGCTCACGGAGCGCCAGCGGGAGATCCTCCGCACGGCCGTCGAGATGGGCTACTACGAGGAGCCACGGCAGGCGAACTACCAGGACCTCGCGGACGAACTGGACCTCTCCTCGGGGACCGTCGGCGAACACCTCCGGAAGATCGAGTCGACGGTGCTGAAGCGGCTGGTGCCCTGACGCGCCGTCCGCCGCCGTCCGTCGCCCCGAGAGGTCACCGCGAGCGGGTCGTGACCTCGCAGCCGTCCTCGGTGACGATGAGGGTGTGCTCCTTCTGGCTGACGAGACAGCCCTCGTCCTCCTTCAGCACGGGGTAGCCGTGGACGACCCCGTTCTGTTCGAGCCGGCGCAGCGCCATCTCCGCGCGGGAGGTGTCGAGCCAGCGGGTGGCGAAGGGGAGCGTCCTGAACTCGTCGACGATCTGCTCGAGGGCCTCCCGGGCCTGCCGGTTCCGGACGGACGCCTCGCGCTCGAGCGCGAAGATCTCCTCCTCGCTGCCCTCCTGGACCTTCCCCGTCCCGTCCGTGGCGAACGGCTCGATGGCCACCACGTCGCCAGCCTCCAGGGTCGCCCCCTGCGAGACCGCCCGGTTCGGGATGTTGGGGTTCGTGTGCTGCTCCCAGTGGCCCAGCCCGTGGCCGGTCAGGTTGACGACCGGGTTGAAGCCGTACCCCTCGATGACGTCCTCGACCTCGGCTCCGATGTCGCCGGTCGAGACACCCGCCTCGACGACATCCAGCGCGGCCTCCAGCGCCCGCTCGGAGGCCTCGGCCAGCTCGTCGTTCCCGGAGAGGTCGACGGTGACGGCGGTGTCGGCCAGCCAGCCGTCGATGTGGACGCCGATGTCGAGGTTGATCATCTCCTCGCCGAACGTGGCGTCGTCGTCGACCGACGGCGTCGCATGCGCGGCCTCCTCGTCGATGCTGATGTTGACCGGGAACGCCGGCTCGCCGCCGAGTTCGCGGATGCGGTCCTCGGCCCACTCCGCGAGTTCCAGATGGCTCCCGCCGACCTCCACCCGTCCGGCGGCCTCGTCGCGCACTCGGGCGAGAATCTCCCCCGCTTCGCGGTGCTTCTCGTACTTCTCGTCCTCCAGCGTGCTCATGTGATGGGGTTCGCCGGGCCATTCAAAGAGATTGCGCTCGCGCGGGCCGCCGTCGGGGCTGTGATCAGGCCGCTCCCCGGCCATCTCGTTGCCGGAAGTGGGGAACCACTATGCCGCCGCCGGCCGGAGTAGTGGTATGAGCGAGTCCGACGTGGAGCGCGGGCCGATGGCGGCGGCGGCACGGACCGCCGTCCGGCAGTGTCTGGAACTCGGGGCCGACGAGTCGCTGGTGGTCGTGACCGACACGAAGCGGGAGGCCATCGGCGAGGAGCTCTACCTGGCGGGCCGGGAGGTGAGCGACGACGTCTCGCTAGTGCGCTCCCCGGTCGGCGAGCAGCACGGCGAGGAGCCGACGACGGCCGTCGCCGCGGCGATGGCGGCCTGTGACGCCTTCCTCGCGCCCACGAGCAAGAGCATCAGCCACACGAACGCCCGCAAGGAGGCCTGCGAGGCCGGCGCCCGCGGCGCGACCCTGCCGGGAATCACCCCCGAGGTGTTCGAGACGGGGCTGGCCGCCGACTACGAGGCCATCGCCGCGGAGTGCGACCGGATGCTGGCGAAGGTCGCTGGCGCCGAGACCGTCCGCGTGACGACCGACCTCGGGACCGACATCACGTTCCGGCCGGGCGACCGCGAGTGGCGCGACGACACCGGCGACATCGCCGAGCCGGGGTCGTTCTCCAACCTGCCGGCGGGCGAGGTGTTCGTCGCTCCCGAGACCGCCGACGGCCGGTTCGTCGTCGACGGGACGATGGACCCCCACGGCCTGCTCGACGAGGGGCACACCCTCACCTTTGAGGTGGAGAACGGCCAGGTGACCAGCATCGACGACGAGGTGATGCGCGAGGCGTTCGAGTCCGCTGCGGAGACGGCCGGCGACGCCGCCTACAACCTCGCCGAACTCGGCATCGGGACGAACACGGGCGTCACCGACCTCGTCGGGAGCGTCCTGCTGGACGAGAAGGCCGCCGGCACCGTCCACATCGCCGTCGGCGACGACGCCGGCATCGGCGGCGAGACCGAGGCACCCATCCACCAGGACGGCATCATCCGCGACCCCACCGTCGAGGTCGACGGCGAGATCATCGACCTGCCGGAGGGCGTCTGAGCGCGCGGCGGCCTGCACTGGCGCTGTCGGCGCACCCACGGGCGTTTTACCGGCGGCCGTCGTCGCCCCGCGCATGAACGATGAGACCGACGGCCCGAGCGACGCCGGCGCCGCCACCACCGCGAGCGCCGGCTCGACCCCTGTTCCGGACCGCCCCCTCGTGGCGCTCGTGATGGCCGGCGGGACCGGGACGCGGCTCTACCCCGCGAGCCGGCCGGGTCGCGAGAAGCAGTTCCTCGACTTCGGGACCGGCCGGAGCCTGCTCGAACGGACTGTCGACCGCGCGGCGTTCGCCGACCGGACGTTCGTGCTGGCCTCGCCCGCGACGGCCGAGCGCGCCCGCGGGACCGTCGCCGACCTCGATGAGGAGGCGACCGTCCTGGTCGAACCGGCCGCCCGCGACACGGGTCCGGCACTGGTCTACGCCGCCCATCGCGTCCGCGAGGCCGTCGGGGAGTGCGTGCTCTGCTGCCTGCCCAGCGACCACCACGTCGGCGAGGGGTTCGCGGCGACGATGCGGCAGGCGGCCGGCGTCGCCGTCGACACGGACGGCCTCGTCCTGCTCGGAATCGAGCCGGACAGTGCGGCGACGGGCTACGGCTACCTGAAGCCGGGCCCGGAGCGGACGACCGATACGGGCGCCGACGGGACGAGCTACCACCCGGTCGAGCGGTTCTACGAGAAGCCCGACGCCGGGGCGGCCGCGCGCTACCGCCAGTCGGGCTACCTCTGGAACGCGGGCACGTTCGCCTGGACCCCCGGCGCGCTCCTCGCGGCGGCCCGGGACTCTCCCCTGGCCCCGCTCGTCGACGCCTGCGAGGACGGCGTTCCCGAGACCGGCTACGACGAGGTCGCGGGCGTGAGCATCGACTACGCCGTGCTGGAGCGCCACGGCGGGGCCGAGGACGACGAGGACGCGGGGCCCCACGACGTGTTCGTCGTCCCCGCCGCCTTCGACTGGGACGACCTCGGGACCTGGGACGCGCTGGACTCGCTGCTCGACCGCGAGGCCGACGACACGCTCGTCGCCGGCGAGGGCGGGGCGCTGGCCATCGACGGCGAGGGCTGTACGCTCGCCGCCGGGCCCGACGCCCACGTCACGGCCGTCGACTGCGACGGCCTCGTCGTGGCCACCTACGACGGCCGGACGCTCGTCATCCCCGAACGGCGGGCCGACCGCGCCCGTGAGGTCGTCGACGCGCTGCGGGACCGTGGCGAGTATCCCGAATAGGTCCGGTATTGACGTGCAAGTTCGAATACTCCTACACTATACTGTTTATTTCTCTGGTATTCGGCTCATTACGAACGTGTGGTCCCTCCGTCGGACTCGCGGGAGGGTTCCCCCCGGGGGGAGAGCCACTCCCGGCAAGTACGGTGGGCTCCCACGGCTTCTGCCCGGAACGCACCACCTAAATGCGACCACCTCACACACCAATCCAATGAACGGCAACAGTTTCGGGCGGCTCTTCCGGTTCACCACGTTTGGCGAGAGCCACGGCGAGGCGATGGGGTGTACCGTCTCAGGCTGTCCAGCGGGGGTCGAACTGGACGAGGAGACGGTCCAGCGCGAACTCGACCGGCGCAAGCCCGGCCAGTCGATGATCACCACCTCGCGGGGCGAGCCCGACGAGGTCTCCATCAACTCCGGCGTCCAGGACGGCTACACCACGGGGACGCCCGTCGGGATGGTCATCCAGAACAAGGACGCCCGCTCGGGGAAGTACGAGCCCTTCGTCACGGCCCCGCGCCCGTCGCACGGTGATTACACCTACTCCGCGAAGTTCGGGACGCGCAACTGGGGCGGCGGCGGCCGTTCCTCGGCCCGGGAGACGGTGAACTGGGTCGCCGCGGGCGCCGTCGCGAAGGCCGTCCTCGAGGCGAGCGACCACGACGTGCGGATCAAAGCCCACGTCAACCAGATCGGCGACATCGAGGCGCCGCCGGTGACGTTCGAGGAGATGCTCGAGCACAGCGAGGAGAACGAGGTCCGCTGTGCCCATCCGGAGACCGCCGAGGAGATGCGCGACGCCATCGACCGCTACCAGGAGGAGGGCGACTCCATCGGCGGGTCGGTCTCCTTCGAGTGCCGGGGGGTCCCGCGGGGCCTGGGTGCGCCCCGGTTCGACTCGGTCCCCTCGCGGCTCGGCCAGGCGATGATGTCCATCCCGGCGACGACCGCCTTCGAGTTCGGCCTCGGTCGGGAGGCCCGCTCCGTCCGGGGCATCGACCGCAACGAGGACTGGACCCGGATGGGCGACGAGGACGCGCCCGGGGACGTCGTGGCCGAGGAGGGCGACCCCGTTCCCGTCGGCAACGACCACGGCGGGCTGCAGGGCGGCATCACGACCGGCGAGCCAATCTAC
Organism: Halobacteriales archaeon QS_4_70_19; assembly: GCA_003020985.1. Classification (GTDB taxonomy): domain Archaea; phylum Halobacteriota; class Halobacteria; order Halobacteriales; family Haloarculaceae; genus Haloglomus. The sequence continues at coordinate 73,357 of PXRM01000010.1, forward strand.
GGCGAGGTGAGCTGGCACGCACCCACCAGCATCCCGAAGGAGCAGACCACCTACGACTGGGAGACGGAGGAGCACAAGCGCATCCAGGTCGTCGGCCGGCACGACCCGTCGCTCCCGCCGCGTGCGGTCCCCGTGGTGGAGGCGATGCTATACTGCACGGTGCTCGATTTCATGCTGCTGGGCGGACGAATCAACCCGGACCGGGTCGACGGCCGCCCGGGCGAGTACGAGACCGACTACCACCCCTCCTCGCCGCGGAACGACCCCGACGACGCCGAGACGCGCGCCGAGACGGTCGACCGGGACGACTGACCGGCGAGGACGGCCCGGCCGAGAGGACGGACGGTCAGTTGCCGTCGCCCTCGTCGCCGTCCGCCGCCCCGGGCGGTTCGAACTCGCCGGCCAACAGCCCGAAGACCGCCACGTCGTGGTGCGTGCCCTCGTGGAACAGCGACTCGCGGCGGGTCCCCTCGTGGGTGAAGCCGACCTTCTCCAGCACCCGCCGGCTGGCGTCGTTGTCGGCGCGGATGCGGCCGACGACGGAGTGGGCGTTCAGTTCGGCGAATGCGAACCCGACCAGCGCCCGCACCGCGTCGGTGGCGTACCCCTTCCCCTGGCCGCCGGGGAGGACGTAGTAGCTCACCTCGGCCTCGCGCGCCCGCCGGTCGCGCATCGCGACCCCTGCCCAGCCCTGGACCGAATCCTCGGCGACGACGGCGCAGATGGCACCCTCGTGCTCACGCCGTTCCCGTATCGCCTCCCGCGCCTCGGCCGCCGTCAGCCCGGTTTCGTACCCGCCGGTCGTCCGCATCTCGGGCCGGTTCCGCGTCTCGCGGTACGCCGCGACGTGTGCGTCGTCGTCGGGGTCGAGCGGTTCGAGCGTCACCCGCTCGCCTGCGAGGAAGGGCATGGGGGAGCGTTCGGACGGCTGGTGGATAACTGTGGGCGCCCGCGGTCCGGCCGAACGGACATCTTCGACGCGAGAGTATGTTTACGTTATACTCGGGTGGAAAGTCATGCGGCGGGACCGCCTCGGGGTCCTGACTCGCTGGTCGCGGAGCAGTCACTAGCTATGTCGGGCTCAGACCCTTCCAGATCGAGGGCTGGGTGATGGTCGAGGACCGAGCAGTCACTAGCTATGTCGGGCTCAGACTGTCCGGACAGGTCACACCCCGACGAGGGGACGACGTTCGTGTTCACCCTGCCGGCGGTGGCCGAGGAGGCCGACGCCCGAACGACGATTCCGACTCCCCCGGGTACCCCACGATGTGAGATTAGTCGGAAACAGGGAGTAAAAGATACCTGTGTTGGTGCTGGCGGACGAGGTTTCGGGATTAGTGGATTCCTGCCCTAGTATTCTCGCTCCACCAGATAGTCGGCGATCGCCGCCAGCAGCTCCTTCGGCTCGCCCTCCGGGAGCGGTTCGAGGTTCGCCTTCCCCGAGGACACGAGGTCCAGCGCGGTCTCGCGGGCGTACTCGATGGAGCCGGCCTCCTCCAGCCGGGTGACCGCCCTGTCCACGTCGGCCTCGGAGACCTCCCCGACGTCGTCCGGGAGGAGCGAGTCGACGTCGAGGCCCTGCTCGCGGGCGTGGAGCGTGACGAGCGTGCGCTTGCCCTCGACGAGGTCGGAGCCACGCCGCTTCCCCAGCTGCTCGGAGGGGGTCGTCAGGTCCAGCAGGTCGTCCTGGATCTGGAACGCGCGGCCGACGTCGAGCCCGTAGCCCGCGAGCGACTCCACGGTCTCCTCCCCGGCTCCCAGCAGGACCGCGGGGATGGCGGCGGCGGCGGCGTACAGCACCGCCGTCTTCAGCTCGACCATCCCCAGGTACTCGTCCGTGGTGACGCTGTTCCGGCCCTCGAACTCCACGTCGAACGCCTGCCCCTCGCAGATCTCCGTGCAGGTCGTCGCCAGGCGGTCCAGCGCCCGGACGGCGCGCTCGGGCGGCGCCCCCGTCCCCAGCATGTACTCGAACGCCTTCGAGTAGAGCGTGTCACCAGCGAGGATAGCGGTCTCCAGGTCGAACTCCCGGTGGACCGCCGGCACGCCGCGCCGGAGGTCGTCGTCGTCCATGATGTCGTCGTGGATGAGCGTGAACGACTGGATGACCTCGATGGAGACGGCGGCGCTCATCACGTCCACCGCCTCGCCCTCGACGTCCGGGAAGGCGTCGTAGTTCGCGGTCAGCGGCTCCGTGCCGGTGACGGCCTCGGCGACGAGCAGCAGCATCGTGGGACGGAGGCGCTTGCCCCCGGCGTCGAGCAGGTAGCGTGACGCCTCGTACAGCCGCGCCGGTTCCTGTACGGGCAGTCGCTCGACGATGGCGTCGTTGACCAGCTCGCGGCGCTCATGGATGGCCCGGTCCACGTCCACGTCGCCGGCGTCCGGGTCGGTCATGGTGGTGGCTCACCGCCGACCCCCAAAAGCCCCGCGGGTCCGGCCGCTCGGCCCGGTCGGTACCACTCCCGGGAGCTTCGGCAGGGCGATTTCGCTGCACCTGCGAGGGGAACGCCCGGGGTCGGGCTACAGCGGTCCGGGTGCGAAGGCGTAGACCACGACGAAGAGAGCCAGTATGCCGACGACGGCGAACGGCACGAACGGGACGGCAGCCCCGGCCGCGGCGCCGACGGCGAGCGTGATGGCGTAGGCCAGTGCCGCCACGAAGACGGCCCCGAGGACGAGTTTGATCGTCGAACCGAGCGCCCCCGGGCGGGCGGGCCCGGTATCGCCCCGGCGCGAGCGGGGTGGTGTGCTCATACGTATCACGAAAGGCCACGGACGGAAAAGTGGCGGGGTCCCGAGCGCCTCGGCCGGGTGTGCGGCTACACGGGCCGAGGGGAGTTGCGCGTCGGAACGGGCCGGGGGAGGCCTGCGGCTACGCAGGGGGACGGTCGAAGAACGGTACCACCGTGGCCGGACTACTCGGTCAGCTGGATGGTGTTGCCGTTGGACGTGACGTGGAGGTCACGGCCCAACTGGTAGCCCTCGGACTTGCAGAGGCCCACGTACGGGGCGAAGCCCTTCATGTCCTGGTGGGCCGGGATGACGTGCTGCGGCTGGAGCGCGTCCAGCATCGCGTAGTGGCCCTCCTGGTTCAGGTGCCCGGAGACGTGAATGTCGTCGTAGATGCGGGCGCCCTGCATCCGGAGGAGCTGTTCGGACTGGTAGCGCTGGCCCTCGTTGGTCGGCTCGGGGATGACCCGGGCCGAGAAGAGGACCTTGTCGCCCTGGTCCAGCTCGTACGGCGTCTCGCCGCGGCCCATCCGGGTGAGCATCGCGCGCGGCTCGCCCTGGTGACCCGTGACCACGGGGAGGTACTTCTCCTTCCCCTCGTTCATGATGCGCTTGAACGTGCGGTCCACGCTCTTGCGGTGGCCGTACATGCCCACGTCGTCGAGGAAGTCGACGAAGCCGAGCCGCTCGGCCGTCCCCGAGTACTTCTCCATCGACCGGCCCAGCAGGACCGGCTGGCGCCCGATCTCGCGGGCGAACTCGACGAGGCTCTTCACGCGGGCGACGTGCGAGGAGAACGTGGTGGCGACGATGCCGCCGTCGTAGTCCTCGATGGAGGTCATCACGTCCTCGAGGTGGCGCCGGGCGACGGACTCGGAGGGCGTGCGGCCCTTCTTGCCCGCGTTGGTGCAGTCCTCGATGTAGCAGAGGACCCCCTCGCCCTCGCGGCCGATCTCGCGGAACCGCTCCATGTCGATAGGGTCGCCGATGACGGGCGTGTGGTCCATCCGCTTGTCCAGTCCGTAGACCACGGCGCCCTCGGGCGTGTGGACGACCGGGTTGATGGCGTCGATGATGGAGTGCGTGACGTTGACGAACTCCAGGTCGACGTTGCTCGAGTCCCCGATGGACATCGTCTCGCCGGCGTCCATCTTGATCAGGTCGTTCTTGACCCCGAACTTCTCCTCGCTCTGAATCTGCTGCTTGACGAGCTCGATGGTGAACGGCGTCGCCACGATGGGCGCGTCGTACCGGTGCGCGAGCTTGGAGATGGCGCCGATGTGGTCGAGGTGGCCGTGCGTGGGCACGATGGCCTGCACGTCACCCTCGATGTCGCTCATGACGCGGTCGTCCGGGATGGCCCCCATGTCGATGAGGTCCAGGCTGTGCATCCGCTCGGTCTCGACGTTGTCGTGGATGAGGACCTTCGACAGGTTCAGGCCCATGTCGAAGACGACGACGTCGTCGCCGGCCCGCACGGCAGTCATCTGCCGGCCGACCTCCTCGTAGCCGCCGATTGTCGCGATTTCTACTTCCATGGTTCTCTGCCGAGTGGCCGTCCCGGACGACGGAGGGACCGGCGAGACCGCACGGCTGTGCGGCCGGCGGCGGGCGGACGTCCCACGACCGCAGGACCCGCATTCGGGTCCGAAGGCCGGTCCAGCGGCTCCGAGAGGAGCCGTGGCCGGGGCGTACCGACCGCCGGCGGGCCGTCGGGCGGGTCCCGGTCGGCTCGAGGAGCCACCCCGGACCGCTCCCGACGACGCTGCCGGTCGCCCCCCGCACGCGTCCCCGGGGCGACCGATGCTCGGTTACACGTCGATTGGGTAGGTGGGGTTAAAAATTCGGGGGTTCGGCTCCTCGCTGCGAGCGACGGGACCGACGGACCGGCGGGTTCAGTCGTTCTGCTCGCCGTTCTCGTCGTCCGCGTCCTCGCCGCGCCGTGCCTGTGCCAGGCCGAACACGCCGGCGACGACCATCCCCACCGACTGGAGTCGGACCGCGCGGACGTACCAATCACGCGGTGTCAGTTCGTCGGCGTTCTCGTACACGGGGCCCAGCAGGAGTCGGGCCCCGGTCCTGATCGTCCGTTCCGGGAACAGTGCGCCCGGCAGTCCCGTGGCGATGGAGAGCAGTTCGAGAAGCACATGACACCGTTGGGTCGCGTCACTGAAGAGTACCACGTGGTGGCGACCGGAGTTGTCGGCCCGGAGGCCCTGGGCCGCGGCGCCCGACACGCTTAGGCCACTCCGGGCGGGTGCTGGGGTATGGCCGCCGACCTCGCCGAGAAGACCGACCGGTACGAGCGACTGCTGGCCGAGGCGCTCGACGCCGCCGAGGCCGTCCCGCCCGACGATACTCCCCTCGCGGCCGCCGCCGCGGAGTACGAGGGGATGGCCCGCTCCTACCTCGAGGACGGCCGGCACTTCCGCGACGAGAACGACCCGGTGAACGCACTGGCGGCGTTCTCCTACGGCCACGCGTGGCTGGATGCGGGTGCCCGGATCGGTCTGTTCGACGTGCCCGACGAGGGGCACCTGTTCACCGTTTAGGTCACCATCCGAGGGACCTGGTCACCGTCTGCGTCGCCCTCGGGGCCACGGCGTGACGGCCGGCCGGAACGAATCAGCACGGCCGAAAACAGTGCCGTCGGAGGAACTCTTTAATGAGCAGACATGTTACGGGACAGTATGCAGGACGGGCCACCCGAGAGGCGGACGCTGTCGGTCGGACTCCCGGTGGCTCTCGACGAATGGCTGACGGAGCGGTCGGTCGAGCTGGATATCGACCGCTCGGAGCTGGCCGCGCGTGTCCTCGGCGGCTACCGGGCGGCCGCCGTGTCGACCGGGGAGGGGTCGACCACGGGACTCGAGGCTGCCGCCGGACGGGACCTCGACGACCTCGACACCACCATCCAGGAGCGGGTGGAGGAGGCCGTCGCCGCGACCGGGTCGGACGAGGCAGCGGTCGCAGAACGGGTCGCGAGCCGTCTCGACGACCGCATCGACCGGCTCGAGACGGAGACCGGCGGGAAACTGGACGATGTCCGGCGGCGCGTGGTCCAGCTCAAGGAGGAGACCGGAGCGAAGGCCGACGACGACCACACCCACCCGGAACTCGACCGGATCGAGGGGCTCGCGGACGAGGTCGCGACGCTCCGCAAGCGCGTCGCCGACCTGGAGGCGGACGGGGCCGACGACCTGGCCGGGGACGTGGCGGACATCGAGACGAAGCTCACGCGGATCGCCCGGGGCGTCACCCGGCTGCACGCAGCGCGAGGCGGGGAGTCGACACTCGACGACGTCCGGCGGGTCGCCGCCCGCGAGGGGTACGAGCGGGCGGACTGTGAGGCCTGCGGCGAGTCGGTTAGCGTCGGACTGCTCCCGGAGCCACGCTGCCCGCACTGCGACCAGCCGTTCGAGCGCATCGCCGAGGGCTCCGGCGGGATGTTCGGGTCGTCAGCCCGGCTGGTCGGCCCCCGGGACGGGGTGGACTCGGAGCCGACGGGGGACGGGAACGAGACGCCCGGCGAGGGAGGGAACGATGAGTGAGGACGACGCCGGGGCGGCGGAGGACTCCCCGGGTGGGACGGGCGACTCGGAGGCGACGCCGGGAATCGACGTCGACGAGGACGGACAGGTGGACGGTGGCACCGACGCGGACGCTGACGGCGACCCGTTCGCGGACCTCCCCGACGACGAGGACCGGGACCCCTTCGAGGACGACCTGTTCAGCGAGGAGGCGGTGGGCGAGATGGACGAGGACGCCGTGTGGGAGCAACTCGAACGCCAGGAGGACGGGGCCGCGGAGGTCGGCCGCGAGGCCGGTGGCGCACCCGGGGGCAGGGAGACGGTCGTGGAGAAGCGGAGCTACTGCGAGCGGTGCGAGTACCTCTCGGAGCCGCCGGAGGTCGCGTGCACCCACCCGGGAACGGAGATCGTGGAACTCGTCGACACCGGGCGGTTCCGAGTCCGGAACTGCCCCGTCGTCGCTCGCCGGGAGAGCCCCGACGTCGAGCGCATCGCGGGCAGCGACGAACCGGAGCCGGGGGCCGACGGATCGGACGGCGAGTAGCGTCACGCCGGTTCGCGACGCGTGGTGAACCGGGACCCACTTCTCCCTCGAGCCACCAGCACCGCCATGGTAAAGTTCTGCGACGAGTGTGGCTCGCTGATGCACGCCGACGGCGACGAGATGGTCTGCTCGTCGTGCGACGCCAGGCAGACGAGAGACGCCGAGCGCGAGGCCGAGTTCGTCACGACCGACGAGCAGTCGACCGACGACGTCATCGAGACCGAGGAGGGCGCGGAGTTCGAGGGCAAGCCGACGGACGACAGCGTCACCTGCGACGAGTGCGGACACGGCGTCGCCTGGTACACGATCAAGCAGACGGGCTCCGCGGACGAGCCGCCCACGCGCTTCTTCAAATGCAAGGAGTGTGGGAACCGCTGGCGGGACTACAGCTGATCGGCAGTGGAACTCGGAGCGACCGCTGGCCCGGTCACGGCCGGTGGTGGCACGGAACAGCTGGGGTGGAACAGTGACCGTGGAACGGCCTTATCTGGGCGATAATAACCCGTTCAGCGTCCCAAACCCCTGGTGGAGATACATATGTCACAGCAGAACGACCCCAACACGACGACCAGTGAGCAGACGGCTGGGGGGCAACAGCAGGGCACCCCTCAGCAGGGCACCCCTCAGCAGGGCACCCCTCAGCAGGGCAGCGGGCAGGCGGGGGGCCAGCCCCTCGTGCTCATCGGGTTCGTGCTGTTCCTGTTCGCGCTCGGACAGGCCGTCGGCTTCGGCCTCCTTGACCTGTTCGTCGATGCCGTCACCTCGCAGACGGGCCGCTGGCTCGTCGTCGCCGGGTTCGCGCTCCTGCTCATCTTCCTCGGCCAGCAGGGCCTGAAGCGCTCCTCGTACTACGACTGAGCCGCCGCGTCCCGTTCTTCGGGCGGCGCTTCCTCGACAGGTGCCCCGACCGCGTGGTAGACATCCAGCCACCGGCCAGCGACGGCGTCGGCGTCGAACTCGGCGAGCGACCCGTCGACGGTCCACGGCTCGAACTGCCCGGCCTCCGTGATCGCGCCCGCGATCTCCTCGGGCGTCGACACCCGGACCCCCCGCGTCCGCCGTTCGACGAGTTCGTGCGCCGCCGAGTCCGCCTGGTACTCCACTACGCCGACGCAGCCGCAGGCGAGCGCCCACAGGAGTTCGACGGCGAACACCTCGTCGCGTGCGGTCTGGCAGAAGACGTGTGCGCCCCGGTAGAGCGCGAGTCGCTCGTCGCGAGGGAGCGCCCCGGCGAACGTCACGCGGTCGCCGATGGAGAGGTCGGCGGCCTGTCGCTCGTAGGCCGCCAGCTCGGGGCCGTCGCCGACGACGACCGCGGTCCAGTCGCGCCGGCGGAGCTCCGCGAGCCCGAGCAGGACGCTCTCCAGGTTAGCGTCCTCGTCGAGGTCGGTGGCGGCGACCACGTCCGGCGGGTCGGCGGCGGGATCTACCGTGCGGACACAGTCGAGGTCGATCGCCTCCGGGACGACACCCGTTCGGTCCTCGGGGGCGCCGCGTTCGCGGACCCGCGTGCGGACGAGTTCGGACGGGGTGACAACCCGGTCGGCGGTTCGGAGTGCCGGCCCGACGAGCCGTCCCTCCGGCGGGGTCTCGCCGAACCAGTCGACCACCAGGGGTGCCCGCGCGGCCGTCGCACCGGCCCGCGCCGCGAGAACGACCGACACACCCCCGACGACGTGGACGGCGTCCGGGCCTGCGGCCGCGAGCAGCGCCGGCACGCGGGCGTGGTACGAGGTCGTCGCGGGGGCGACCGTGACGGCGCGGTAGGTGACGCCCTCTCGCTCACGGGTCTCCGTGTGGTCGAGCCGGTCGCTCCACCAGCCCGTGCAGTAGATGGTCACGTCGTGACCGTGCCGGGCGAGGCCGCGCGCCGTTCGCTCGGCGCGTGCCACGGCCCGGTCGTCGGCGTCGGCCAGCGGCGTCGTCTCCGGCACGACCAGGGCGACCTGCATCACGTACCTCACGGGTCAGTCGCGGCAAAAAGCCGACGGGAATCGACCGGCGACGATGACCGGAAGGGGTCCCGGACTATCTCGGGATTCCCGCCCCTATCTCCGTAACCCGTCCAGTATATCGGGTATGCCGGATTAGAAACGGATTAAATCGGGCAGTTTCGGATAGGTACCGGCCGACCTAGCTGTCCTGCCGTTCGACCGTGGTCCGCACGGCCGCGCGCACGTCGGCGCCGTTGAACAGCAGCCGGTCGGCCTCCGAGGGTGTATCGACGCTCTCCTCGCCGGGCTCGCCCTCCTCGTCGCCGTTGAACAGCAGCCGGTCGGCCTCCGAGGGTGTATCGACGGGGGTGTCGGCGAGCTGTTCGACGCCGTCACCGGGGACGGAGACCAGTTCGGCGACGACCACGTAGACGTCGTCCTCGTCGAGTTCGACCGTGACGCTCCCATCGCGACCCTCCAGGCCGGCGGAGCTGGCGACGGGGTTCGGCGTGCCGGTCGCGGGACCGTCCCCGTCGAGGCCCTCGGGGGCGAGCGCGTCGTAGACGAACAGGTCGATGTGGGGGTCGCCGGTCGTCAGGTCGGCGTCGGTGCCCTCGTAGCCGAGGGCCTCGACGCTGACCTCGTAGCTGCCGGGGCCGGTGACGTAGCCGGCGGCGGCCTGCTCGTCGTCGGGGACGTCGAGCCCCAGTTCGTCCACGACCGGTCCCGCGGCGGTGAGATCGCGGGTGACGGCATCGACCGCGGCACCGTGGTTGAGTCGGCCGAAGCCCTCGTAGGGGTCGCGCTGGTCGGGCGTGTAGACCGGCGCCTGGTCGCCGTGCCACGGGAGCGCGTTGAACGCGGTCGTGGAGGCGGTCGCGAGCATGGCGGCCTTCGTCTTCAGCGTCCAGCCGAGCCGGTCCCGGTCGTTGACGCCGTCGGCGAACAGGCCCTCGGGCGAGGGGAGGTCCAGCCCCGCGGGGCCGTCCTCCTCCATCGCCTGCATGACCAGCGCGGCCAGGCCGCAGGTGGAGGGCGCGGCCATCGAGGTGCCGGACTTGTCCGTGTAGTCGTTGACGGAGCCGAAGTCGCCGGACTCGGTGTCGGCCGGCGTCAGGGCGGCACGCTCGGTCTGGCCGTAGGCACAGACGTCCGGCCCTTGGAAGAACTCCCCGTCCTCGGTGACGGTGCCGGTGCCACCCGAGGAGGTGACGGCGATCCCGGAGAGGTGGTTGGTGCGCACGACGGAGACGGTCTCCGGGGCCGCGGAGGCGCTGTCGGCGCCGCCGGTGGGCATCCCGGGCGAGTTCGCGACGGCGTGGGTGGAGACGATGCCCGCGCGCGCCATCTTCGCGATGGACTGGTAGGCCGTGTCGACCGGGTTCTGCACCTGGCCGGTCGGCACCCCGAGCGGGAGCCCCCAGGACATGTTGTGCGTCCGGACGCCGAACTCCCGGACGAAGGTCTCGGCGTTCTCCGCCAGGTCCTCGAGCGCGAGGCTGTAGCCCGCGATGGAGGTGATACTGTGGCCGGGGGCGACGCCGGGGTGGAGCGCGGTGGCGCCGTCCGCCGTCGTCGCGCCGCCGACCGCCACGTCGTCCCGCGACCCGGACTCGGCGAGGTCCGTCCCGGGGCGGACGAGGTCGGCGGCCGCCGCCTGCCGGAGTTCGCCGCTCCCGGACTGGCTGTCACCGTTCACGCCGACCGTGAGTGTGTACTCGCCCGCAGCGACCTCGTCGACGGTGAACGTCACACGCTCCGTGTCCCCCGAGGTGAAGAAGCCGCCGGCGGCGTGGTCGACGGTGTTCTTCCCGGTGGTGGCGCTGGCGACGGTCGTCCCATCGGGACCTGCCAGCGAGACGTCGAGGTACTCGCCCGTGACCGCGACGTACAGCCCCGCCGCCGTAGCGTTCTCGGGGACGTCGAACGTCCGCTCGACGGTGGTCGAGGCGTCGACCGTCGTGGGCTCGTCCGCGTCGTCGGCGAGCACCGCGAACAGGTCGCCCGTGTCGAGGACGCGGGCGCGGCCGCTCCCGCCCATGATGCTCGTCACGTGGGTCCCGTGGCCGCCCGTGTCCCGGGGGAGTTCGGGGTCGCTGTCGTCGGAGGGGTACCAGGCGAGGAACTGCGGGACGGAGTCGGCGTCGGGCAGACCGACGTCGTCGAACCCGTCGGCGCCGGCCTCGACGGTCAGGGCACCGTCGCCGTCGGTCCCGAGGCGGACACCGGTCCACGGGCCGAGGTCGCCGTGGCGGGCGTCGGAGCCGGAGTCGGTCAGCGAGACCGAGCGGTCGGCCCGGCCGCGGTAACCCCGGTCCCACGCGTGCGCGGCGTTCCGGACGCGGGGGTTCTGCAGTTCGCGGGGGAAGTCGGGCAGGCCGACGCGGAGCGATGCCGTCGTGCTGTCCGAGCGGGCACCCTCTCCCTCGCCACGGTCCGTCACCGTGAGGGTGGCCGTGTAGGCGCCGGTCGTCTCGAGCGTCGTCGACACGGTGGCGGCGTCGCCGGTCGTCTCGAACACCGTGGTGCCGTCCGCGTCGACGATCTCGAACGCGTACGTCCCGATGGTGTCGGCGCCGGTACCGGGTTCGGAGGCGGAGCCGTCCAGCGTGACCGTCTCCCCCTGCTCGGCGACGGACGGGTCGACCGTCAGGACCGCGTCCGGGGACGGGTCGGTGCCGCCGGACTCGTCCGGCGCGACCTCCACCGTCGCCCGTGCGGCAGCGGGCCCCGCGGACAGCACGGTTCCGGCGAGCCCGGCGCCGGCAGTTCGAAGCACATTGCGTCGACCGACCCCCTCAGCCGACTCGTCGGCCGATTCCGCGGTCTCGTCGGACATTCTTCGAGCAATCGTCCGGTAGAGTCGCCGTACCCTGAGACTGCTGCCGTAAATTTCCGCACGTATTTCACTTGAACGGCCGATTAGGAACAGCTCCCACATGTGGGACGGTTCGACAGTGGGTGGGACACGAAACGCTATCCGGGAGCCGGCCGTTCCCCCCGTATGCACGAGTACGACCTGGAGCGGTATCTCAACGTCAGGAGCGCGTCCGGTGCCTCGCTCTCGCCGGACGGCCGACTCGCCTTCCTGCTGGACACGACGGGGACCGGGCAGGTGTGGACGCTGGCGGAGCCGCGGGCCTGGCCCCGGGAGCGGACCTTCTACGAGGAACCGGTGTCGTTCATCACCTGGTCGCCCGAACGCCCCGAACTCGTCTTCGGGATGGACGAGGGGGGCAACGAGCGCCTCCAGTTCCACCTGCTCGACGACGAGACCGGCGCCGTGACCGACCTCACCGGCCACCCCGACGCGAAGCACCGCTGGGGCGGCTGGAGCCACGACGGCCAGCGGTTCGCGTTCACCGCCAACCGACGCGACGAGTCCGTCTTCGACGTCTACACGCAGGCCCGCGACGAGACGGGGACCGACGCCACGCTCCGCCACGAGGGCGACGGCTGGCTCTCCGTCGGCGGCTGGTCGCCCGACGACGACAAGCTGCTCGTCTACGAGAGCCACTCCAACTTCGACCAGGACCTCTACGTGCTCGACCTGTCGACCGACGACCGCCGCCACCTCACCCCGCACGAGGGGAACGTCCGCTACGGGAGCGCCGGCTTCGGGCCCGAGGGCGACGCGCTCTACCTCGTGACCGACGAGGGGCACGACACGCTGTTTCTCGCACGGCTTGACCTGGAGACGCTGGAGATCGACCGACTGGTCGTCGACGAGGAGTGGAACGTCGACGGGGTGGCGCTCGACGACGAGACGGGCCGGCTCGTCTACTCGCGGAACGTGGACGGCTACACGGAACTGACGGTGGGCGACCTGACGGGCCCGACTACCATCGAGGAACTGGCGACGCCGGCCCTCCCCCGTGCGGTCGCCGGCGGCGTGAGCTTCGACGACGGCGCCGGACAGTTCGCCATCACCGTCACGGGGTCGACCACGAACACGAACGTCCACGTCGTCGACGCGGAGACGGGCGAGAGCGAGCGCTGGACGGACGCCGACACCGCCGGCATCCCCCGCAGGACGTTCCGCGACCGGGAGCTGGTCCGGTTCGAGAGCTTCGACGGGCTGGAGGTGCCCGCCCTGCTGACCCTCCCGGCGGACGCCGACGAGCGCGAGGGGGACGTGCCCGTCGTCGTCGACATCCACGGGGGACCCGAGAGCCAGCGCCGGCCCTCGTTCTACGCGCTGGGGCAGTACTTCGTCTCCCGCGGGTACGCCCTGTTCGAGCCGAACGTGCGCGGCTCGACGGGCTACGGGAAGGCCTACACCCACCTCGACGACGTCCGCAACCGGATGGACTCTGTGGCGGACGTCCGCGCCGGCGTGGAGTGGCTCCACGACCACCCCGCGGTCGACCCCGACCGCATCGCCGCGCTCGGCGGCTCGTACGGCGGCTTCATGGTGCTCGCGGCGCTGACCGAGTACCCCGATCTCTGGGCCGCCGGCGTTGACGTGGTCGGCATCGCCAACTTCGTCACCTTCCTCGAGAACACGGGACCCTGGCGGCGCGAACTCCGCGAGGCCGAGTACGGCTCGCTGGCGGAGGACCGGGAGTTCCTGGAATCCATCAGCCCCATCAACAACGTCGACGCCATCGAGCACGTCCCCGTCGAGAAGCTCGTCTTCGAGGACGAGGGCCACGGCATCTCCAAACTGGAGAACCGCATCGAGGCCTACACCCGCGTCGTCGACTTCCTCGACGAGCACGTCTGAGCGCCACGACCGGCCGGCCAGCGTTCCCGCGACAACCGAGATATCGTATGGGATTCAGATGTAGCTTGGGGATTCGACGGATACGATATACATATCGACACTATCCGAACAACATCCTGGACAGGTTCGATACTGGTCGTCGGGGAGAAGGTTGACAGGCGTCTCCCTGCTACCAGTTCACGTGCGTGCGTTACTCCCCGCCGTGGTGGGCCATCTCCTCCTCGTCGTCGGCTGGGCCGCGATGGCCCGCTCGCTGGCCCGACGGGATGCCTTCGCCCGGCGGCCACTCCGTCGGCCCACAGTCGTCGCCGTGGCCGGCCTGACGGCGGCGCTGTGGGCGGTCGTGGCCGGGGTCACGAGCGCGACCCGGGCGTGGCTGGCGCCGCTCTCGCCGGGGCCGGACTGGCCGGAGACCCTCGCCACGGCGGCCACGTTCGTCGGGCCGGTGGCGGTCACGGCGCTGGCGACCCACGTCGCCGGCGGCGGGTCGGTCCGCCGGTTCGCGCTCGGCTACGGCGCGCTGGTGGGGCCGGCACTGCTGCTGACGCTGACGGCACCGCTCCTCCCGACGAGCCGGTGGCTGGTCGCCGGCGTCTCGTTGCTGGGGGTCGCGATGGCCGCGCTCCCGCCCGTGCTGGTGCCCAGGCTGGCGCCCACGCGTTCGCTCCGGCCGGCCGAACGTGCGGCGCTGGCGCCACTCCTCGCCGGTCCGTCGGACGATAGCGCGGCGACCGACGACCCCGTCACGCCGGACGGGATCCGAGTCCGGGTCCTCGCGCTGGGAACCGAGGGCCCAGCGACCGCCGTCGCCGCGGGGGTCCTCCCCGTCCCGGGGGGGCGCGTCGTGTTCGTGACCGACCGGGTCCTGTCGCGGCTCGCACCGGACGAGGCCGCAGCCGTCGTCGCGCACGAACTCGGCCACCACCGGCGGTGGCACGTGCCGCTCCGGCTCGGGGCGGCCGCCGCGTTCCTGCTCCCGTGGCTCGGTGCGACCGCCGCCGGCGTCCCCGGCGCGTTCCTCGTCGGGCTGGTGCTGCTCGGCCCGGCCGTGCTGGGGCTGCTGTGGCTCGTCCGGTGGACGGAGTTCGACGCCGACCAGCAGGCCTCCCGGGCCGTCGGGCCAGGGGCGATGGCCCGCGCGCTGGAGCGACTCGCCGCCACGGGCACGCTCGCGGGCGGCGGCAGCCTCCTCTCGCTACATCCTGCCACTGCCGACCGGGTGGGACGGCTGCGCGGGACCATCTCCGACCCCGACGCGAGGGGCGTTCCCGGCGAGGGCGACGACTGACCGGCGAGCGCCAGGAGGACTGGACACGGCGCGTGTAAACTACCCCGTCCTACTTGCTCCCTCAGGCCTTGCGGCCCTCGGTCACTCCTTGGGGACGGGGCTTTACCGAAACGACATTGTGCCCCGCGACCCCATGTGGTTCGAGAGAGCGAAGCTCTCTCGTCATCACGAAAGGCGCAAGCGCCTTTCGAACGACATGGACGCGGC
>PXRM01000011.1 GCA_003020985.1 Halobacteriales archaeon QS_4_70_19
CACCCCTTCGTTTCGGGTGGAACGGGGAACGGGTGGGGGTCGAGAGCGGACGGGCGTCGGGCAGGGGAGCTCCGCCACTAGAAGAGCAGGCACTAGAGAGCGTTTAGCCAGTCTAGAACGGTTCGTTCTGGACTCCGTCCATCGAAACCGTTCTTTGCTAGTTCTACGGGTGCTGTTGGCGGATCTATCATATAAAGATTTCTGATTCTAATGACACCGGGGGACCCCACCCCACCCTCCCTGTCGGTTCCACCCGAAACGAAGGGGTGGGGGGGTCCGGTTCGTCTTCTCCATTGCCTCATCACTGGGGTTCGTCCCTCCGCCCGACCACCGGTCGAGCTCTCGCCTCGTCGGCTGGGGACCTCCCGGTTCCCCGATCAGTCCGGACCTGTTTCAGCCTTCTCGGGATTCGGTGACCAGCCGCCGTCATGGTAGCTCCGCTCGGCCACCGTGCTACCGTTCGCCAGGCAGGTCCGTAGCCTCGGGACGAGCCGTCCGCCGCCGTCGCTCGTCGGAACGTCGACCGATGTCGCTTCGATGACTTTCGCCGACTGGAACGTCGACTGATGCCGCCTCGACGACTGTCTCGACTCGCCCGGGCGTTCTCGCGCCACCACAACGTTTATGCCACTTACAACCACCCGTTCTCCTGCATCAAGTGGAACCCCGATCTGTCTCATCTGGGGGGATTTGGGCCGCACACCGCGTCTACCGGCCCAGGAATGCCGTCGCGGCGCGCAACTCCACCTGAAACCAGGGGCGTTGCCCACGTCGACGCGGGACTGTGAGGACACAGCATGACCACCACAGACGGACACGACGACCAGGCGAGCGATGAGCGCGCCGATGGAGGAGAGCTGACGGAACAACCGACCGATGGGGGACCCGACGAGGGGAGCGCCGTCGTGACGGACCGGAGCGAGGAGACGGCCCCCGACGACGCCGCTGTCACCTCCACGTCCGGGGGCCCGGCGTCGGACAGCGCTGCGTCCGATAGTGTGGCGTCCAACAGTGTGGCGTCCGACAGCCCCGCTCCGGATACCGCCACGTCCGAGGGATCGTCCGTCCGCGACGGGACGGGCGTGAACACGGGCGGGGGCGCGCTGCCCGACGCGGGCGTGGACACCACGGACGCCGAAACCGCCGTCGACGCCGACGCGGAGTCCCTCGGTGACGTCGACCTCGACCTCGACGAGATCGTCCTCGACGACGAGGGCGAGGACCCGGACGAGGCCTCGCGCGGCCTCTTCGACGACCTCCTCTCGGGCGAACCCATCTTCGAGAACAAGGAGGTCCTCCGCCCCTCCTACACGCCCCACCGGCTCCCGCACCGCGAGGAGCAGATCAACAACATGGCGACCATCCTCGTCACGGCGCTGCGCGGGGACACCCCGTCGAACATCCTCATCTACGGGAAGACCGGGACCGGGAAGACCGCGAGTGCGAAGTTCGTCAGCGAGGAACTGGAGTCCACCAGCCAGAAGTACGAGGTCCCCTGCGAGGTCGAGTACATCAACTGCGAGGTGACCGACACGCAGTACCGGGTGCTCGCACAGCTCGCGAACAAGTTCATCGAGAAGAACGAGACGGTCGTCGAGGAGAAACTCGCCGAGTTCCGCGACCTCGCGGAGCGGGCCGTCGAGGAGCCCACGCCCGAGGTCCTCGCGGACACGGAGTTCGCGACCCGGGAGGCGCTCGAGGCACACATCGAGGAGCTGGAGGCCGACCTCGAGTCGTTCGAGCCCGTCCCGATGACCGGGTGGCCGACCGACCGCGTCTACTCGGCCTTCTTCGACGCCGTGGACTACCACGAGCGCGTGGTCGTCATCATGCTCGACGAGATCGACAAGCTCGTCGAGAAGTCCGGCGACGACACCCTCTACAACCTCTCCCGGATGAACTCGGAGCTGGAGAACTCCCGCATCTCCATCATGGGCATCTCGAACGACCTGAAGTTCACGGACTTCCTCGACCCCCGCGTCAAGTCGAGTCTCGGCGAGGAGGAGATCGTCTTCCCGCCCTACGACGCCACCCAGCTCCGGGACATCCTCCAGCAGCGCGCGGACGTCGCGTTCAAGCCGGACTCGCTCACCGAGGACGTCATCCCGCTCTGTGCCGCGTTCGCCGCACAGGAGCACGGTGACGCGCGCCGCGCGCTGGACCTCCTCCGGACGGCGGGCGAACTCGCCGAGCGCGACCGGACGGAGATGGTCAACGAGGAGCACGTCCGGCAGGCCCAGGAGAAGATCGAACTCGACCGCGTCGTCGAGGTCGTCCGCACCCTCCCCACGCAGTCGAAACTCGTCCTCTACGCCACGACCCTACTAGAGAAGAACGGCGTCCACAACATCAACACGGGCGAGGTGTTCAACATCTACAAGCGCCTCTGCCAGGAGATCGACGCCGACGTGCTGACCCAGCGCCGCGTCACGGACCTCATCTCCGAACTCGACATGCTCGGCATCGTCAACGCGGTCGTCGTCTCCAAGGGTCGCTACGGCCGCACCAAGGAGATCTCGCTGTCGGTCCCCATCGAGGAGACCGAGGCCGTCCTCCTCTCGGACTCGCGCATCGGCGAGGTCGAGGACGCGCAGCCGCTCGTCCAGACGCGGTTCGACAACTGACGACGCCCGGGATTCCCTCGGACGCTCCCGTCGGCCATACCGGACATCGGTGGATAGTTTGATCGATATTGGATATACTCCTCGAAATTTGCTAATATCCTAGACGAAATTCGGTTATTTCGACAACATCGGGATAACTCCTCCTCTACCTCGTCCGCCCCCGGCGAACCGTTCAGCCCCAGGCACACCGGGGGGGAGCGTCCCCCGTCGCAGCCGCCGCCATCCCGCTCCCGCCGGCTGCCTGGGGACCGGGTGTCGCGCTCACGGCCCGTGGGTCGAGCGTGCTCTGCCCGGCCAGGAGGCGGATGTTGCCGAGCCACGGGATGCGGAACTCGGCGGTGCCGATGACCCACGACGGCTTCACCGGCTCGGAGAGCCCGGAGACCTGGTCGTAGCGGCCGTTGGCGTCACCCTTCGTGACGAAGCCGGCGTGAGGGGCCGGACAGTGCGAGATCTGGCCGCAGCTCTGGGCGGCGCCGAGATGCTCCTGTTGGGCCTTCCCGTTGGCGACCCAGTTCTCGCTCTCGTTGACCCAGAAGCGGACCCGGTGGATGATGGGGGCCGTCCGCGGGTCGTCGTCGTGCTCGAAGACGACCACGTCCCCGGGGCGATTGAACTTCTCGTACCCGACCTGCTCGCCGGTCCGGTACGTGACCACGCCGGTATCCTCGTAGGCGGCGCCCGGTGCGAGGCGGTGTTCCTCCATCACGAACACGAGGTCGCCGCGCTGCATGTTCGGCGTCATCGACTCGGACTCGACGGCCACCATCGGCGGCCAGAGCCCGCTGACGGCGAACAGGAGCAGCGCCACGAGGAGGACGAGGCCGACGCTCGAGAGGACCTCGCGGACGTAGACGACGGCGCCGTGGTCGGTCCGGAAGAACCAGCGGACCCCCTCCCCCAGCGTCTCCGGGCCGTCGTCGGCCCCATCACGTCCGGTCGTGCCGCCGGCGTCCGATCTCCGGTCCGGCTCGCCCCTGTCCCGGGACGTCCGTCCGTCACCCGGCCCACGTTCTCCTATTCCACCGCCGGCAGGGCCGTCCGTGTCGGCGGCGTCACCGTCACCCGCACCGGGGTCACTCATCACCACGCCGTTTCGCCCGGCGGCGTTTCAACGTTCTGTTCGGGGAAACCGGCATCCGGGGCCGGCCGACCGTCGATTCCCGGACCGGCCCGCAGCGCTTTTGGCGTCTGCCGGCAACCCTCTGCTGTGCCACTCGAGGAGCCGGTCGCGGTCGCCCGTGCGCTCGCCCGCCACGGGTTCAACGCCGACCGCGAGGCCGTCACGCTGCTCGCCAACGCGCCGGCCCCCGGTGCTGCGATCGAGAACGCCATCGACGCGGCCCCGCCCGGAACGACCCGCCTCACTGCCGCCGACGTCCGCCCCGCCATCGAGGCGACCACCCCGGAGACGTCGGGGCGGGGGAGTGGGGCCACCGCCGGAGCCGGCGCGGATTCCGAGGCCTCGGCCGACTCCGGCGTCGATTCCGTACCCGATTCCCCTCCGGAGCCGACAGTCGACTCCGAGGCGGACTCGGTAGCCGACTCCGCTGTGGACCCGGCGACCGATTCCGATACCGACCCGGTGGCCGATTCCGATACCGACCCGGCGACCGACCCCGCCAGCGACAGCGGAACCGGAATCGCCGACCGACCGGACACGACCGATGCCCCCGTCGCGGGGAACCGCGGGGCGGCGTCCGTAGACGGTGGGACTGCGACCGCGGACAGCAGTCGTGCCGCCACCGCGGACAGCGGGAACGGCGCGACCGATGGTGGTAGTGGTGGAAGCGGGAGCACAACGGCCAGTGACAGCGGACCCCCGGTCGACGCGCAGGAGGGAACGGGGGCCCCTCACCCACCAGCCCCCTCTGTTTCGAGTGAAACTGCTGACGATTCTCCACCGGAGTCGGACTCTGAACCGGAGAACAGCGGAACTGCTCCAGTTGAAACGAAGGGGTCTTCTGCCGGAGAGCGCGACCCGTCGTCCCGCTCCATCGATATCTCCGGCGACATCACCGGTCACTCCACCGGGACCGGCCGGTACGAGGACTTCGTGGCGGTGTTCCGCGACCGGTACGAGCGGCTCTCGCGCCACCTGAAGGGCCGGGTCAACCACCGCTCGACGGACGCGCTCGGCGGGGCCGGCGGTGGCGGCGAGGCCGGCCTCGTGGGGATGGTCGCGGAGATCAACTCCACCAAGAGCGGGCACTGGATGCTCGACCTGGAGGACCCGCGCGGGACCTTCCCCTGTCTCGTGATGAAGGACAAGGAGATCGCCGACCACGTGAACGAGCTCCTGCTCGACGAGGTGATCGCCGTCGAGGGGTCGGTCAGCGGCGACGGCTCCATCCTCTTCGTCGACGACCTCCACTTCCCGGACGTCCCCCGCACCTACCGCCCGAACACGGCCGACCGCCCCGTCCAGGCGGCGCTCATCTCCGACGTCCACGTCGGCAGCCAGGAATTCCTCGCGGACGCCTGGTCCCGTTTTGCCGACTGGCTCCACACCGAGGAGGCCGCACAGGTGGAGTACCTCTGCATCGCCGGCGACATGGTCGAGGGCGTCGGCATCTACCCGGACCAGGACGAGGAGCTCGACATCGCCGACATCTACGACCAGTACGAGGCGTTCGCGGAGTACCTCAAGGAGGTCCCGGGCGACGTGGAGATCATCATGATTCCGGGGAACCACGACGCCGTCCGGCTGGCCGAGCCCCAGCCGGGCTTCGACGACGACCTCCGGGAGATCATGAGCGCCCACGACCCCCGCATCGTCGGCAACCCCGCCACCGTCACCATCGAGGGCGTCAACGTCCTGATGTACCACGGCGTCTCGCTGGACGAGGTCATCGCCGAGCTCCCGGACGAGAAGGCCTCCTACGACGAGCCACACCTGCCGATGTACCAGTTGCTGAAGAAGCGCCACGTCGCCCCCCAGTTCGGCGGGCACACGCGTCTGGCCCCCGAGGAGAAGGACTACCTCGTGATGGACGAGGTGCCCGACGTCTTCCACACCGGCCACGTCCACAAGTTCGGCTACGGGAAGTACCGCAACGTCCTCGCGGTCAACACGGGCTGCTGGCAGGCCCAGACCGCCTTCCAGAAGTCCGTCAACATCGACCCGGACACCGCCTACGCCCCCGTCGTCGACCTCCACCGGCTCGACAAGCCGGACCCGATGGCGATCTACGACTTCAACTGAGCTTTCTACTCGTCGGGCTTCCTCGGCGCGCGGATGCAGCGAGAGAGCCAACTACTCCCGACGCAGCGCGTCCAGCCGGAACTCGAAGCCCGCCACGGGCAGTTCGAGGTCGTGCTCCACCAGCACGCGTGGGTGGAGTTCACCGATGACGCCCGCCGCCTCGCCGTCGACGACGACCGCGGCCGTCCGCCCGTCGATGAACGAGGGGTGGTCCGTCGGGGGGGTCTTCAGGTCGACGTCGAACGCGCGACAGAGTGCCTGCAGCTTCCCCTTCGCGTCCTCGTAGGTGGCATCCGTCCGCGCGAGGACCGCTGCGACGGTCCGGTGCTCGCTGACGGGGATGTTCTCGGCGTCGTCGCGATGCGCCGCGAGGCCGACCTCCGCGAGGTCCTGCGGGTAGGCGCGGTGGGTGTTGCGCTCCAGCACCATCGTCAGCGAGGGGAGTGCCCACGTCCGGAGCATCGTGTAGTCCTCGCTGTACGGTTCCGTGACGGTGACGGGCGGCTGGGTGCCGACCGGGGCGTCGGGGTCGGGTGTGACCTCTCTATCGCCGTCCGCGGGGTCGGGGACCGCCAGTCCCATCCGCTCGTAGTTCTCGTCCTCGTCGATCATGTGGAAGTTCAGCACGTCCTCGAAGCCGAGTCCGACGAGCGCGTCCCGGGCGGCGTCCTCGACCCGCGAGCGCTCGTGGCGGCCGCCGATGGTCCCCACGTCGGGGTAGCGCGGTTCGAGGTCGTTGAAGCCGTACGCCCGCCCCACGTCGTCCACGAGGTCCAGGGGGTGGAGCACGTCCACACGGTAGGGGGGAATCTCGGCCTCGTAGACGACCGGCTCGTCGTTGCCGTCGCCACGGCCGTCGCTCCCCTCCTCGTCCGCGAGCGAGGCGTCCAGCCCCGCCCGCTCCATCAGGTCCGCGACCTCTTCGGGGTCGAGCGAGATGCCGAGCAGCGACTCGATGCGGTCGTGGCTGACCGTCTTCCGCGAGACCGAGAGGTCGGGCCGGTCCAGCGTCCGGTCCGGGTACGACACGTCCACGCGCTCGACCTGCCCGCCGCGCGCGTCGAGCGCATAGCAGACGATGTTCAGCATCTTGTCGATGGTCCACTGGTCGGTCCCCGTCATCTCGATGAACAGGTCCCGGGAGTCCGTCTCGACCTCCGTCCGCTTCCCGTTGATGACGGGCGGGAAGGAGAACAGCCCCACGTCGTCGTAGATGGCGGGATAGCGCTCGTAGTCGGCCACGAGGTCCGCGTACGTCCGGCCGGTGTCGTGCTCGGTGAGCACCTCGGCCGGGGTGAGTTCGCGGTTCGAATCCAGCGGGACGAACGTGTCGCCGTTGGGGTCGATACCGGTGTAGCGGATGGTCTTCTCGCCCGCCTCCTCGCCGGCCGCGGGGGCGCCGTCTCGCGGCTCCGCCGCTCGGCCGTCACCGGCGCTCCGCGCCGGTCCACCCTTCAGCATCGTCAGGTCGTGGACACCGATGGCACCCTTCGCCCGCTTGCGCCCCATCGTGGCGTGGAGCTTCTCCTGGAGCTGGATGAGCGACTCCAGCCCCGCCTCGTCCAGGTCCAGCCCGCGGACGACGGCGCCCGTGACGTAGGGCCGTTCGTCCGGAACGGACTCGTCGACCTCGATGGTCCAGCCGGCGGCGTTCGTGTTCGGGATGTAGACACCGCGGTCGTCGCCGTACTGGTAGCGCAGCGACCGCGCCACGCCCTCCACGGAGAGGCGGTCCAGCCGGTCGGGTGCGAACTCCAGCTGCAGCAGGCCGTCCTCGGTCTCGCCCTCGTACTCCAGGCCGAGCGCGAACAGGTCCTGCTTCAGCGCCTCGTCGTCCTTCTCCTCGCGCCCCGTCAGGCGACGCAGTTCGTCGGGGTCCACGTCGACGACGGGCATCAGTTCACCACCTCCGCGGTCCGCAGGAGGTCCAGGTCACACAGCGTCCCGTGCACGTCGCGGACGTCCTCGAAGCCGTACATGAGCATGAGCAGTCGCTCCAGGGCCAGCCCCCACGCCATCACGTCGCACTCGACGCCGAGCGGCCGGAGCACCTCCTCGCGGAAGATACCCGAGTTGCCGATCTCGACGACGTCGCCCGTCTCTGGGTGGGTGCCGAACAGCTCGAACGAGGGCTCGGTGTACGGATTGTAGTGGGGTTTGAACTCGATGTCCGTGATGCCGAACCGCTCGTAGAACTCCGTGAACGTCCCCATCAGGTCCCGCACCGAGAGGTCCTCGGCCATCACCCAGCCCTCGATCTGGAAGAACTCCAGCAGGTGGGTCGGGTCCAGCGTGTCGTTGCGGTACACCTTCTCGACGGAGAACCACCGCTGGGGCGGTTCCAGGTCGCCGATCCGCTCGCCCGAGAGGTAGCGCATCGACAGCGAGGTGGTGTGGCCCCGGAGGTCGACGCCCCGGGCGACGTCCGCCGTCCAGGGGGAGTGGTAGCCGTCGCCGTCCTCGCC